>NZ_JBHYGW010000005.1:0-184676 GCF_042738015.1 Lentzea sp. NPDC059081 | reverse complement strand
CCCCGACCTGGTTGCAGCGAGAGCTGGGCACGGCTCGTGACGGGACCCACCCCACCGGAACCTCCCGTTTCAAGCCACAAGCGCTCGGCTTCGCCGTCGCCTTCGGTGAGATCGCAGTCACGCTTCGCCGAGCCCGTCCCTGAGCTGCCGGCGCGAGTGGATGCCCAGCTTGCGGTAGATGTTGCGCAGGTGGGCGTCGACCGTGCGGGGGCTGAGGAACAACCGGGCGGCGACCTCCTTGGACGTCGCCCCGGTCGCCACCAGCCGCGCGATGTGCTGCTCCTGCGCGGTGAGGTCGTCGGTGGCCGGCGCGGACCGGCTGCGGGCGACCTCACCGGTGGCCTGCAGCTCCCGCGCCGCCCTGGCCGCGAAGGCCTCCATCCCGATGGAGGACAACAGGTCGTGGGCCGTCCGCAGCTGGTCGCGGGCGTCGATCCGCCGGCCGCCGCGGCGCAGCCACTCGCCGTAGAGCAGGTGGGCCCGTGCCAGGTACGGCTGGGCGCTGGTGGCCGAGAGGAGGTCCACGGCCTCGCGGTAGTCGTCCTCGTCGTGGGACACCAGCGCCCGTGCGCAGGCCGCGACGCCGAGTCCCCAGGCGGTGCCCGCCGCCGACGTCCGTTCGGTGAGGTCCTCCAGCGCCACGACGGCGGCCTTGTCCTCGCCGCACCGGACCGCCGCCTCGACCAGTTCGGGCAGCGCGATGCCGGCGAGGTAGAGGTCACCCGGTTCCACGGCCCGCCTGGCCGCCTCCAACGCCGCCGGGTAGTCGCCGATCGCGTTGTGCACCAGGGCGGCCGCCCAGTGGTCGTTCGCCACGAGCCGGCCCTCCAGACCGGCACCCGTGCCGTGCCCGACCAGCTCGGCCCGGCGTCCCCGCATCGCGCTGAGGTGCAGCTGCGCGTAGGTGAGCGACGGGAGGCCCAGCGCGTCGGCGACGGCCTCCTCCTCGACGATGGCGGACGTCGCCGCGCCGAAGTCGCCCGTGTGCACGGCCATGACGGCCGTCTGCGCCAGTCCCAGCCGCAGCAGGAACGGTGACCCGCCCTCCCGGCCGGACCGCATCAGCCACTCGGTGACGCTCGCGTGCACGTCGGCGTCCCACAGCTCACCCGCGAGCATCGTGGCCAGCGCGGGGTGCTTGGTCCACAGCAGACCGTCGAACACCCGGCGCAGCAGGGGAGCGGCGGCCCGCCTCCCGTCGGTCGCGAGTACGACGAGCGCGTTCACCACGTCCGGCGCCGGTGGCAGCGTCCTGGCCTCGCGCACGACCGCGTCCATGACCCCGCTCGCCCGTCCCACCAGCAGGCTCATCTCGAACGCGTCGAGCACGCGCTCCCTGGCGGCCACGCCGGTCAGGCGCCGTGCCGCACCGAGCACGAACCCCGGCCCGTCGTTCTCGACGTCGCGGGCGAGCGCCACCTGCCCGCGCAGCACGTCGGCGCGCGCGAGCTGGGCGGCGTCGAGCACGGTCACGTCGACCGTGCCGAGCAGTCCGGCGGCCACGTCGACGGCACCGGCCTCGAACTTCGCCCGGCCGGCCGCGAGGGTGCGCTCCGCCCGCAGCAGCGGGTCCAGCGACAACGCCGCCGCCCGCTCCAGGAACGCCGCCGCGGCCGCGACACCGCCACGGGAGCGCGCGCGGGACGCCGACCGCTCCAGCTCGGCAGCCACGTCGTCGTCCGGCCCGGTCGCGGCCTGCGCGCGGTGCCACGCCCGCCGGTCGGGGTCGGTCCCGGCGTCCGTGGCGGCGGCGAGCGCGAGGTGCGCGGCCTGCCGTTCGGCGGGCTCGGCGGCGAGGTAGGCGGCGGACCGGGCCAGCGGGTGGCAGAACCGCACCCGCGTCGACAGGCTGACCAGCCCGGACGCCTCGGCCACCGCGCCGGCGGCCGACACGCCCAGCTGGGCGGCCGCGGCCCACATCAGCCCCGGCTCGCCCGTGGGATCGGCTCCGGCGACGGTCAGCAGCAGCCGCGCCTCGGCCGGCAGCGCGGCGACCCGGCTGCGGAAGCTGGCCTCGACGGCACCGGGCACCGACGTCACCTCCGGCAGCGCGAACCCGCCCGCCTTCGGCAGCTCCAGCAGCGCCAGCGGGTTGCCGCGCGCCTCCGCGAGCAGCCGTTCCCGCACCTTGCCGTCGACCGGCCCGTCCGCCACCAGCTCCCGCGCCGCGGCGTCGGACAGGCCACGGACCTCCAGGCAGGGCAACGTGGTCAGCACGCCCGCGCCGGGTGCCCGCACCGTGAACACGATCGCGACGGGATCGGCCGACAGCCGCCGCCCGAGGAACCCGAACACCTGGTGAGACGCCTCGTCCGCCCAGTGCGCGTCGTCGACCAGGCAGAGCACCGGCGTGCGGGCGGCCGCGGCGGCGAGCAGGTCCAGGACGGCCAGCCCGATCCGCAGCACGTCCGGCGTGCCGAGCGCCAGTCCGAACGCGACCTCCAGCGCCCCGCGCCGTTCGTCCGGCAGTTCGGGCAACCCGCCGAGCAGCGGCACGCACAGCTGGTGCAGCGCGGCGAACGGGAACTCGCTCTCGAACTCCGTTCCGGACGCCTCCAGCACCTCGAACCCCGCGGCCTGCCGCACGTGGCCGAGCAGCGCGCTCTTGCCGATGCCCGCCTCGCCGCGCAGGACCAGTGCGCCACCGCGTCCGTCGCGGGTGGCGGCGAGAAGACCGTCGAGGCACCGGATCTCGTCGTCGCGACCGAGGAGACGCGGGGGAGTCGTCACGGGTCGAACGGTACCCGGCGACAGGCTGTCACCGCGGCGGACCAGGTCGCCAGGGGCACGTTTGCGCGCAGCCGGCGGGGGTTATCCCGCCGGGGCGCTGACGGCGTCGTTCAGCCGCGGAGGCCTGCGGGCCGGTCGAGTTCGGAGGTCACCGTGGACAACCGGGATTTCGCCGCTTTCGGGTCCTCCGCCGCAGTCGGTCAGCCGGTGGGGCGCAGGTCGTAACGGCGTTCCGCCCACTCCGCCAGGCGCGGCCGCAGCGCCAGGTACACGTCGGGGTCGAGGCCCATGCCGGTGTGCGTGCTGTGCACCTCGACGCAGTCGGCCGACGGGTCGAGGCACAGCTCCCACGGCACGATGCCGTCGGACTTCGAGTACACCGACACGGCCGGCATGCCCGCGGGCAGCGGTGCCGTGATCGACCGGACGTTGTCCTCGTAGCAGGTGCCGTGCAGGCAGTCGGCGTTCATCAGGCCGCGGAAGCCGACCGAGGCGAGCCGGGCCAGCGCCTTGGCCGCGAGCATCACGTGCGGGTGGGCGCCCGCCGGGTCGAGCAGCGGGCTGCCGAGCATCACCAGGCCCGACACCAGGTCCGGGCGGCGTGCGGCGGCGAGGCGGGCGAGTCCACCACCCCGGCTCTGGCCGAGCAGGACCACCGGGCCGCCGGTGGCCTCCGCGTGCTCGACGACTCGGCGTTCGACCCGGTCGACCAGCTCGGAGGTGCAGCCCACGTTGAAGCCGATACCGGCACTCGTGGGCATGTACCCCCTGTCGCGCAACCACGTCGTGGCGAAGGTGAGGCTGAAGTCGTTGGCCCCGAAGCCGGGCACCAGCACCACGCCAAGGCCCGCGCCCTCCTGCGGGTCCGCGTCGCGCCAGACGCGGTGGCGCAGCAGGCGGGGGATCGTGAACGCCGCGACGGCGACGTGCTCCCGTGCGAGTGCCCGCAGTCCTCCGGCAGCACTTGTCGTCATCGTCGCTCCATTCCTCCGTGTTCCGCTGTAATAACCACGGCGTGCACAGGCAAACAGCGAGCACCGTCACGTTTGCCCGCGGTGCTCGCCGTTCCCGGTTCGGGGGTGCGGCGCGCGGGGTATGCCGAGGACATGGCGATTCCGGTGGAGGACCTCAAACAACTGCTCCAGTCGCCCCGTCCCGAGGCGACGCTCGTGCACGTCGTGGGCAGCTACGTCGTGGCGGGCAGGGACGAGCTCGCGACCAGGGCCATGCGCGGCGCGGTGCCCGTGGTCACCAGGGACGAGCTGCTGGACCGCGTGGGCGGCTGGCCGGTCACCGACGAGGAGCTCGAGACCGAGGCCGCGAAGCTCACCGCCGCCGTGGACAACAGGGGCGGCTGACGGGCGGCGTTTTCCCCGTGGCGTGCAGGGGTATTCGCCGGTCCCGATTCCCCCGCGGCGCGCTAGGGCGCCATGAGCAGGATGGTGAGACGTGGAGATGACCCCTCCGAAGGACGTGTGGGGGCCGACGCTCGGTGTCGAGGAGGAGTTCCTCCTGGTGGACCCGGTCACCGGTGCGCCGGTGAACCTGGCGGACGAGGTCGTCTCCATCGCGCGCGACCAGCTGGGGCTCGAGCTGGAGCACGAGCTGACCGGCGCGCAGGTGGAGATCAACACGTCGGTGTGCCAGGACGTGGAACAGGCCCGGCGCGAGCTGCTGGAGACGCGCCGGTCGGTGGCGGAGGCCGCGCGACTGGCGGGCTGCCGGGCCGTGGCGGTGGGCGCGCCGCCGTTGGGCGACGCGACCGGTGAGGTCACGGACAGCCTGCGGTACCGGCGGATCGCCCGCGAGTTCGGCGCGCTGGCCGAGCAGCAGCTGATCTGCGGCTGCCACGTGCACGTCGCCGTGCCGGACCGCGAGACCGCGGTGCAGGTGTGCAACCACGTCCGGCCCTGGCTGCCGGTGCTGGCCGCGGTGACGGCGAACTCGCCGTTCTCCGGCGGCGAGGACACCGGCTTCGCGAGCTGGCGGTCCACGGTGTGGTCGCGGTGGCCGGTCTCCGGCCCGCCGCCGGTGTTCACCTCGTGGGCGCACTACGAGGAAGTCTGCGACACCATGATCACGGCGGGCACCGCCCTGGACCGGGCGATGGTGTACTGGGACGTCCGCCCCGCCACGGACCTGCCGACCGTGGAGGTCCGGGTCTCCGACGTGGCGGCGACGGTGGACGACGCGGTGCTGCTGGCGGCACTGGTCCGGGCGCTGGTGGCCCAGGCCGTCGTCGACGTCGAACGCGGCGTCGAAGCCTCGCCGGTGCCGCAGGAGGTCTTGCGGCAGGCGTGCTGGAGCGCCGCCAACGAAGGCTTGGGCGGCGAGATCCTGGACGTGCTGGCCGGCGAACCGCGTCCGGTGCGCGACCAGCTGGACGACCTGGTGCGCCGGCTGACCCCGGTGTTCGAGGCGAACGGCGACCTGCCCGCGGTGCAACGAGGTCTGCGGTTGCTGGACCGCGAGGGCGGCGGTGCGGACCGGCAGCGCCGTGCGTTCCGGGGCGGTCAGGTCGAGTCGCTGCTGAGCGTGGTGGACGTGGACAACGCGGACCGCACGGAGACCGCTGAGGAGACCGCCGCGTCCTGAGTGGACTCGTGAACGGAAAGCGAGGCCCCGCACCGAGGTGCGGGGCCTCGCGCTCGTGGTGGGTGAGACAGGTAGGTGACGCCCAGAAGCGCCGAACCGCCGGACCTGTCCCAGAAATGCCGAAACGGGGCGTGCACCAGTGGTGCGCGCCCCGTTTTCGCTGTTCGGGCAGTCCCTCGCGGGATCAGTCCTTCTTGAAGGCGTCCTTGACCTTCTCGGCCGCCTCCTTCAGGTGGCCCTTGCCCTGCTCCGCTGCGCCCTCGGCCTGCAGGCCCGGGTCGTCGGTCGCGTTGCCGACGCCTTCCTTGACCTTGCCCTTGAGCTGGTCGCCCTTGGCCTCGAGCTTGTCATCGGCACCCATGTTGTCCTTCCCCGACACCTGAACCTCAGGTGCGACTCACTGGGTGGGTGCCCTCGAGCGGCGGTTCCGACACGTCTTTTTCGCGTTGGTCACAGCAGGTTTTCCGCGAGGTGTCAGAGGAGGCGCTTGATCTCGCCCCTCGCCCGGTAGAAGCCGCCGCTCGCGGAGGTGTGGATCTCCGTGACCACGTAGCGGGCGCCGGGGACGCGGATGTCCTTCGGGAACTGCACGGCTCGGGC
Source organism: Lentzea sp. NPDC059081 (assembly GCF_042738015.1). Classification (NCBI taxonomy): domain Bacteria; kingdom Bacillati; phylum Actinomycetota; class Actinomycetes; order Pseudonocardiales; family Pseudonocardiaceae; genus Lentzea; species Lentzea sp. NPDC059081. The sequence goes on along the minus strand of NZ_JBHYGW010000005.1, from coordinate 178,751 downwards.
GCGGTCGTAGCCCTCGGAGACCACGTGCACGCGCAGGCGGCCGTTCTCCTGCACGCACTCCACCACGACGCCGCCGGTCGGCACCGCGCTCGCCACCACGGTCTCGACCTCGGCGGTGGCCTCCACGCGCTGCCAGTGGTCGGCCTTGATGTCGTTGCGCTGCGGCAGCTCACCCTGCTCGGCGGCGTGGATGGCGGCCGGGCTCGCGTCGATGCACGCCAGCGAGCCGTCGGTCGTGACGATGTAGAGGCGTTCGTCGCGGTACTGCATCGAGTACGCCGAACCGCAGCCCGTGCCCAGCTTCCACAGACGCGTGCCGTCCGCGGCGAAGCAGTAGACCGACGAGTGGTTGTCGCCCGCGAAGACGTAGCCGCCGTCCGGCGACGTGGCGCACGAGAAAACCGCGGCGTCGCAACGATAACGCGCCGTCTCGCGGCCGTCGGCGCGGGACAGGCGGTGCACCCAGCCGCGGCTCGTGCCCGCGAACACCTCGGCCGGCTCCTGCCAGCCGAACAGCACCGCACCCGTGGTCTCGGCGTGCCACACCGGATCACCGGTGCGGGCCGCGTAGTGCGTGACGCCGTCCGAGTGGCCGTGGAACACGCCTTCCGGCGCGCAGCGGACCATCCACGCGCTGTTTCCGCCGCTGCGGCGCGACCACTGGAACTCGTCCTCGTGGTCGACGATCGTGATGCCGCCCTGGCGGTCGGACACGCCGAGCACGCCGTCGTCGATGTCGAGCCAGTAGATGTCGACGTCGTTCGCGATCTCGTACGCGACCCGCGGGACCTTGCCGCCCAGGTCGTACACGCGGCCGTCGTCGCAGCCCGCGTAGATCCAGAAGTCGTCCGCCACGATGCACTTCACGCCGTCGGGCAGGCCGTAGCGGCCGGTCACCCGGCCGTCGTGCGCGAGGGTGAACACGTCACCGCGCTGGTTGCCGACCCACGCCTCGTCCTCGCCGATGAAGATGCCGAACGCGGGCGCGCCCGAGTGGAAGCGCCACAGCACCGGGGCCTGCCGCGCGCTCGACCGCACGCTGGTGATCTCGCGCCGGGTGATGGCGCGCCGCTGCCGCTGGCCCTTCACCGCGGGCGCGTAGCCCTTGCGCACCTTCTCGCCGATCTTCTTCTCGGCTGCCTGCACGGCCTTGACCGTGTCGGCGAACGTCGACGTGCGCGTCGAGCCGCGCTCGCCGATGCGGCCGAACGTGATGGTGACCGTCGTGTTCTCGACGACCACCTCGTAGAACTTGTGCGCACTGCCGCCGGTCTCCGACAGCTCCAGGTACGTGGTGGCAGCAGCCACGGTCTTCCCCCTCGTGTTGATCAGCTGGGACGACCGTAGCAACGGGGTCTGACAATTCCCGTCGTGCCTGGTGGGAGCCGGTCAGGAAGGCGAGTCGCCGAGCACTCCGGGGTGGTCGCGCAGCTGCCGCCGCGACGTCACGCCGAGCTTGCGGAAGATCTCCCGCAGGTGTGCGTCGACCGTGCGCTTGCTGATGAACAGCTCGGTGGCGACCTCGTTCGACGTGGCCCCCGCCGCGACCAGCCTGGCGACGGCGACCTGCTGCATCGTCAGCTGCTCGTGGGCGGCGGCCGCGGTCCGGCGCTCGACGCGGTGCCCCGCGGCCCGGATCTCGCCGGCGGCCCTCGCGGCGAACGCCTCCGCTCCCGACGACGACAGCAGCGCGTGCGCCGTCCGCAGCTCCCGCAGGCTGTCCTTCGCGCGGCCCTGCCGGCGCAACCACTCGCCGTGGAGCAGGTGCGCGCGGCCCTGGTACGGGCGCAGGGGAGTGTCCCGCAGGCAGTCGACGGCCTCGCGGAAGTCGTCCTCGACGCCCGTCACGAGACCCCTGGCGTACGCGGTGACGCCGCGGCCGAGCAGCGTGCCCGCGGCCAGCGTGCGTTCGGTCAGCGCCTCCAAAGCCCTAGCGGCCTCTGCGGTCTCACCGCACTTCACGGCGGCCTCGACGAGTTCGGGCAGAGCGGCGCCGGTGAGGAAGAGGTCGCCGTGCCCGGTCGCGGCCCTTGCGGCCGACAAAGCGGCGGCGTGGTCGGCGAGACCGTTGTGCAGCAAGGCGGCCGACCAGTGCATGCTCGCCACGTGCCCGCCTGGTGCGGAACTCGCGTGGAGCAGCTCCAACGTCTCCTCACGACGGCCCCGCAGCGCGGCCAGCGGCAGGCGGTGGTGCAGCGCCGGCGGCTCGCCCATCGCGTCGGCGAGCGCCTCCTCCTCGGCCGTCGCGGCGAGCGCCTCGCCCACGTCACCGGTGAGGGTCGCGCAGGTGGCCTGCTGGGCGTGGGCGAGCCTGAGCAGCAGCGGCGAACCCGACTCGCGGCCGGCCAGCAGGAGCCAGTCGGCGATCGCGGCGTGGGTGTCGAAGTCCCACAGCTCCGAGCTGATCACCGACGCCAGCGCGGGGCGCCGGCTCCACAACGGACGGCCCTCGCCGTGCAACGCCGTGCGCAACAACGGGAACGCCGCCGTGCAGCCGTCCTCGGCCAGGACCAGGAGCGCTTCGAGCAGGTCCGGCCGGGTCGGTGCGGGAGCGAACGCGCGCGCGGCGGTGAGGACCTCGTCGACGACCCCGCCCGCCCTGCCGACGACCAGGCTCATCTCCAGGGCGTCGAGGAAGCAGTCCCGCGCCCGGTCGGGGTCCAGCGCGGACAACCGCCGGGCCGCGCTGACCGTCCACGACGGACCGGTGATGTCGCCGGGGTGGGTGAAGGCGATCCGCCCGCGCAGCAGCTCGGCGCGGGCCCGGCGGACCTCGTCCAGCGCGTCGGTCGAGACGGTCGCGAGGAGGTCGGCCGCGCGGTCGGCGGCGCCCGCCTCGACGCAGGCCTCCACCGCGGCCAGCGTCCGCTCGACCCGGCTGCCGGGGTGCGCCGACAGGGCGACCGCGCGTTCGAGGAACGCGGCCGCGGCGGCGACGCCTCCCCGCGCCCTCGCCCGTGACGCGCAGTGCTCCAGGTCCATCGCGACCTTCTCGTCCGGTCCCGCGCACGCCTGGGCGCGGTGCCAGGCCCGCCGGTCCGGTGCGGTGAGCGAGTCGGTGGCGTCGGCGAGCGCGCCGTGGGCCGTGCGCCGCACGCCGTCCGGCGCGGCCCGGTAGACCGCCGACCGGGCCAGCGGGTGGCAGAAGCGGATGCGCGCGGCGAACTCGACCAGCCCGGTCGCGGCCGCGCCGGCGCCGGCCACCGGCACGTCGACGCCCAGTGCCTCGGCGGCGGGCCACAGCAGGCCGGGATCGCCGGTGGGGTCCGCTGCGGCGACGGTCAGCAGCAGGCGCGCGTCGTCGGAGAGGCCCGCGAGCCGCTCCCGGAACCCCTCCTCGATCCGCGACGGCACCGAGGACGCCGCCGGTGGGGCGAACCCGCCGGCCAGGGGCAGCTCCAGCAGGGCGAGCGGGTTGCCGTTCGCCTCGGCGACGAGCCGGTCCCGGACGCGGTCGTCGAGCGGGAACGGGCTCCGCGCGGCCAGCAGCGCCCTGGCGTCATGGCCGCTCAACCGGCCGACGTCGAGCCACGGCAGCTCGGTCATCTCCCCGGCCGCGGACGGCGAGCGCAGCGCGAACACGACGGCGACGGGATCGGCGCCGACCCGGCGGGCGAGGAAGGCCAGCACCCGCGACGACGCCGCGTCGAGCCACTGCGCGTCGTCGACGGCGCACAGGACCGGCCGCGCACCGCCGGCGGCTGTCACGAGCTCCAGGACCGCCAGCCCGACCTGGAACGGCGTCGGCGTGCCGGCTGCCAGGCCGAACGCGATCCGCAGCGCCTCACGCCGTTGCACCGGCAACGCGTCCACGTGGTCGAGCAGCGGTGCGCACAGCTGGTGCAGGGCCGAGTAGGGCAGCTCCTGCTCGAACTCGGACCCGTCCGCCCGCAGCACCTGGAACCCGTCGGCGGCCCGCACCGCGTGCGCCAGCACCGTGCTCTTGCCGATGCCCGCCTCGCCACCGAGGACGAGCGCGCCGCCCCGGCCGGCCCGCGCCGCGGCGACCAGTTCCTCGACCCGGCGGCACTCGCCGTGCCGGCCGATCATCGCCACGGCGGCTGGACTGGTCATGCCGTCCATTGTGGCGCGCCGGGCCTCATGCTTCGCCCGCGGCCACCTTCCTGCGCCGGGCGAGCGGTGCGAGGAAGCGCTGGACGATGAAGTACTCGGCCACGAGAACGTTGCCCAGCAACGACAACCACGCGCTGACCGTGTAGACCTCGCGGTACTCCAGCCACGTCACCGAGTTCATCAACGCGATGAGCGGCAGCTGGTACAGCCGCAGGGTCACCGCGGCGAACGTCAGCGCGTAGTTGCGGATCATCCAGATCCGGTGAAGCTGCACCTCGCCCCGCCGGATCGTGCGGTAGGCCTTCGCGGCGGTGAAGAGCCACGCGACGATCAGCACGAAGAACGCGACCTGCAACGCGAACCCGCTCTTCGTGACGGCCGCGGAGTAGACGGCGGCGAGCGAGGCCGCGACGACGGCGACCAGGTAGACCCTGCCCGTCACCCGGTGCAGCACCGGGAACCGCGTGCGCAGCTTCGGCACGAACTGCCACGGACCGGTGATGAGCGCGATCCCGGCCGGCACGGCGTGGATCACGAGGCTCGTGTAGTACCCCGGCGTGATGCGGTCCAGGCCCGGCACGGTGGTGCCCCCGACCAGGTACGGCGGCACGAAGACGCCGGCGGTGACGAGCGCGGGTACGGCGACGAGCCCCCACCCGAACCACCACCAGCGCCTGCCGGAGGTCCGCGACGCGACTGCTGTGGACATGCCTTGGTCCTGCTTCCTGTGCGGAGACGATCGGCACGATCCTGGTCTCGGCACAGGGGGGTCGCGTCGGTACGAGTTGCCTAGATCCGTTGCCTAGGTCAGTCACCGCCGAGGCTCCCAGCGGAACAGGCGCGCGGCGAGCGCGGCGGCCACGACGACCCACGCGAGCGTCGGCGCGAGCAGGAGCAGCGAGTCCGACACGGCGACCCCGCCGCTCCACGCGTTCACCACGAGCTCCGTCGCCGACCCTCCCGGCAGCAGGCGCTTGAGCAACGTGAGCTCGCCGGTCCCGCTGATCCCGACCCAGCTCGCGACGGCGACCACCCCGAGGCAGACCGGCAGCGTGGTGACCTGGGCGTGCTCGGGGGAGTTCGTCAGGCCCGCCGTGGCCAGGGCCAGGCCGACCATCATGAGCGCGGTCGTGAGGACGGCCACCGCGAGCAGCACCGGGTCGTCCGGTGCCGTCGTGACCACCGCCAGCACGGCCAGGACCACCGTGACCTGGACCAGCGCGATCGCGGTGGCCGGCAGCACCAGCGCGGTCAGGATGCCCGCGTCGCCCGCCGCCGTGGAGCGCAGGCGCTTGAGGAACAGGTTCTGCCGGCGGGAGGCCAGTGTCGTCACGGAGCTCGCGTACAGGCCGAACGCGGTCACCGTGAACATCACGATCGCCGCGATGTAGCCCAGGCTGCCGATCTGCGTGAAGAGGTCGTGCTGGTACAGGAAGAACGCGCTGACCGCGATGGGCATGACGAAGCTGGTCACCAGCACCGACCGGTTCCGGAAGAGCTGGACCAGTTCGCTGAGGAAGATCGGGCGCACGGAGGGGTCCTTTCTGGACGGTCGGGGTGGTCAGTCGCCGATGGCGCGGAAGACGTCGTCGAGACGGGTCGGCCCCGCTTCCAGGTGGTGCAGCTCCACGCCGTGGTCGCCGGCCCAGCGCAGCAGCACCGCCAACGCCTTCTGCAGCTCGAAGGTCTCCACCACGTACCTGTCGCCTTCGGTCGTCGCGTTGAGGGGGAGGACGGGTGCGGGCGTGGGCAGGCCGAAGCGGATGACGGACGGCAGGGTGCCGGTCAGCTCGGCGACGGTGCCCTCGCGGTGGAACCGGCCCCGGTGCATGAGCCCGATCCGGTCGGCGTGCTGCTGGGCCTCTTCCAGGTAGTGCGTGGTGAGCACGACCGTGGCGCCGTCCTCGCGCAGCCTGTCCACTGTGGACCACAGGTCGTCGCGGGACTGGATGTCCAGGCCCGTGGTGGGTTCGTCCAGGAAGATCAGCTCGGGCGAGCCCCAGACGGTGGTGGCGAAGTCGAGCCGGCGCTTCTCGCCGCCGGAGAGCTGGGAGACCTTCGTGTCCGCCTTGCCGGTGAGCCCGACGACGTCCAGGACGCGGCCGGCCCGGTCCGTGCGGCGGGTGAGCGCGCCGACGAGCCGGACGGACTCCGCCACCGTCAGGTCGGGCGTGAAGCCGCTGTCCTGCAACATGATCCCCATCCGGGGACGCACGGCGGCGCGGTCGGCCGGACTGCGGCCGAAGACGCGCACGGTGCCCGAGGTGGCGGCGCGGTGGCCCTCGACGGTCTCCAGGGTCGAGGTCTTGCCGGCGCCGTTGGTGCCCAGCAGCGCGTACAGCTCGCTCCTGCGCACCTGGAAGGACAGGTCCCGCACGGCGTGGAACTCGCCGTACCGCACGTTCAACCGGTCCACTTCGATGACGGGTGTGGTCGACATGCCGTCGATCCCACCGGTCGGGGCGGCCGTCCGGCAGTGGCGCCACGTCACCACGAAGGCATGACGTGGCGTCACTGGTGAGGTCCGGCACCCGGCGAAATACTGGTGCGGTGACAGAGAGCCACAGTGGACACCCGCAGCGGTACACCACGTCGGCGCGCGGCCGGATGAGCAGGCTGAACCTCACCACGCAGCTCGCGGTGCTCGTCCCGGTCGGGACGGTGCTGATCGTCTTCGACGCCACCCGGTGGTGGGAGGCGGTCGTGCTGGTCGCCGGACTGCTCGTGGCGATCATCGCGGTCGTGCGGTGGGCGAGGGACGACCTCAGGGCGATCGCGGTGCCCTGCCTGGCGCTCAGCGCGGCCGTGTGGGTCTTCGGCGTGCTGGTCAGCGGCAGCAGCACGGCGTTCTACAGCGTCCTGGTCGTCGGCCCGCTCATCGTGCCGGGACTGCGGCGGCACCGCGTTCCGGCCGCGGTGGCACTGGTCGCGTTCGTCGCGGCAGTCGGGGCCGGGCGGCTGCTGGTGACGCACGGCGACGCGGGCTGGGTCGCTTTCCAGTACGTGCTGGTCCCGGCCGTCGTCATGGTGTTCACGCTCGGGTTCATGTTCGCCAACCAGGCCTTCTACGCGCTGCTGGACGAGCTGGACGAGGCGCGCGAGCACGAGGCGGAGCTGGCCGTGGCGCGGGAGCGGATCCGGTTCGCCAGCGAGCTGCACGACATCCAGGGCCACACGCTGCACGTGGTGAAGCTCAAGACCGCGCTCGCCGGGAAGCTGGTGCGCCGCGACGCCGGCCGGGCGGAGGAGGAGCTGCGCGAGATCACCGCGCTGGTCGGCGACACGATCAAGCAGACCAAGGAGCTCGCGTACGCCCAACGGCGGCTCAACCTGGCCGGTGAGCTGGAGAACGCGAAGAACCTGTTCGAGGCCGCCGGCATCCGGGTGCGGGTCGTGCGGGAGGCGGCGGTGACCGGGCCGGTGAGCGAGCTGCTCGCGCAGGTGCTGCGCGAGACGACCACGAACGTCCTCCGGCACGCGGAGGCGGCCCTGGTGCGGATCACCCTGGTGGAGGCGGGGATCACGATCGTCAACGACGGCGCGACCGGCGACGACCGGCCGGAGCTGCGGGGCCTCGCCACGCTGCGGGACCGGCTGGCCGGCGCCGGGGGAGAGCTGACGGTGGCGCGGACGGGCGGCGAGTTCGTCACGGCCGCGGTGTTCCCGTCAGGGGTGGCGCGATGACGACCGTGGTGCTGGCCGACGACGAGGCGTTGCTGCGCAAGGCGATGGCGGCGTTGTTGCCGATGGAGGGCGACATCACGGTGCTCGCCGAGGCCGAGAACGGCGAGCAGGCCGTCGCCGCCACGCTCGAGCACCGGCCGGACGTGCTGGTCGTCGACCTGGAGATGCCCGGCGTGGACGGACTCGGCGCCGTGGCGCGGATCCGCGGGGTCCTGCCGGACCAGGTGATCCTCATGCTCACCCGGCACGCCCGCCCCGGCGTGCTGCGCAGGGCGCTCAAGCTCGGGGTGCAGGGGTTCGTGAGCAAGTCCGCCGACCCCGCCCACATCACGGCGGTGATCGCCGCCCTGCACAGCGGCAGGAGGTGGGTCGACCCGGACGTCTCCGCGCTCGCGGTGGCCGACGACTGCCCGCTCACCGACCGCGAGGTCGACGTGCTGCGCGCGACGGGGGACGGCTACTCGGTCGCCGACATCGCGGCCCGGCTGCACCTCGCCGAGGGCACCGTCCGCAACTACCTGTCCAACGCCATGCAGAAGACGCAGACCAGGACCAGGCACGAAGCCGCCCGGTTCGCACGAGAACACGACTGGCTCTAGGGAGAACCATGCTGATCGCCGAAGACCTCGCCCTGCTGCTGATGGACGACGAGTCCGGCACACCGGCCGCCGCGGGCACCCTGCACTACACGATGGGCGGCGCGGTGCTGGTGGAACTGGCCCTCGACGGCCTGGTCGACGTGCGGGACCGCAAGGTCGTGCTGACGGGCGACCGGGCTCCGGAGGACCCGCTGCTGCGCGCCGGGTGGGACAAGGTCGCCGAGAAACCGCGGTCCGTCGACACGACGCTGCTCAAGATCGGCGCCGACGTGTGGAAGCAGGTCGTCGAGCGGCTCGTGGAGCACGGGATGGTGCGCCGCGAGGAGAAGCGGGTGCTGGGCCTGTTCCGCACGACGTCGCTGCCCGCCGCGGACACCCGGCGCGAGGACGAGGTGCGGCAGCGGATCCGCGCGGTGCTGGTCGACGGCGCCGACCCCGATCCCCGCACCGCCGCGCTGACCGCGTTGCTGTCCGCGAGCGGCGCCCTGCCGGCACTGCGGCCGAAGCTCGCCTGGTCGGGCGAGGTGGCCCGGCGCGCGAAGGAGCTGGAGCGCGGCAACTGGGGCGCGGAGGCGGTGAGCACCGCGGTGATGCGGACGGCGGCGGCCATCGCCGCGTCCAGCACCGCCGCGGTGCTCGCCGTGGTCACCACGGCGACGTGATCAGCAACCGGCTCGCAGCACGGCGCCGGTCGTGCCGGGCAGGCTCATCGACGTGACCGGCGCTCCGTCCTGGTCGGTGTAGGTGCGCTGCAGCGGGACGGCGACCTCGGGACTCCCCGTGGGGTTGGCGTTCACCAGTGCCACGCCGCAGGTGAAGTCCCGGCGGTACACCTTGTCGGCGACCTGCCGGTACGGGCCGGCGGGGTAGCCGAGGTACCAGTCGTACTCGGGGTGCCACGGCGCCGGGTCGCCGTAGCCGTCGGTCTTCGCGACCTCGGCGATGGAGGCCAGGCCGGAGGTGGTCATGTACAGGCTGGCGAGCGCGTACCGGAAGGCCTTCGTGTCACCGGCGTCGAAGTGCGGCTGCACCCAGGTCATCTTGCCGCCCGCCTCGTTGACGGCGATCTGGGCGACCTGCGAGCGCCAGCCCTGGTCGTAGTCCTCCAGGAGCCGGTCGCTCGAGAACGCGAGCCACCACTCGTCGAACCCGCCGTCGACGTAGGCGCTGTAGGCCTCCCAGCCGCCCGGCTGCAGACGGGCGTTGGCGAGGTTCGCGACCGAGGTCAGCCCCGCGGCGGAGAACCCGGCTTTCACCTCGGCGAGCATTCCCAGATAGGCCTGCTGGAATGACGTGTTGTCAGGATATTTCGCCGGGCATTCGCCCGGATGGTAGGCGTCGCAGGTATAAAGGGCGTTGTCCAGGAACACCCCGTCGAATCCCGTCGACTTGGCGTTCGCGACGGTGGCGTCGACCCACGCTTTCCGGTAGCCGGGGTCTCCGACGTCCATCTGCCAGTGACCGTCGTAACCGGAGTATTGCAGCTCCTCGCCGCCGGCGCCGCGCAGGAACCAGCCGGGGTTGTTCGCGCGGACGTCGCAGTAGCCGAGCCCGGTGGGCAGCTGCGCGTCGTCCACGCCGTCCGTGCAGGCGTACGAGCGGGTGGAGGAGAGGTCCTTGTACACGTAGACCCGCACGGCCGGGTTCACGGCCTTGAGCTTGTGCAGGAGGTCGCCCTCCCAGGCGTTCAGCACCACGTGGGCGCGACGCTTCGCCTCGGTCGCGATCGTGGCGTCCGACACCGGCGTGCTGTTGAGGTGGAGCCAGAACGACTGGGAACGTCCCGCGGGGGCGGGGCCCTGCGCGGTCGCGGGCGGCGTGCCCGTGACCGCGACCGCGAGGAACGCCACCGAGACCAGAAGAATTCTCCGCGCCTTGCCTGTCCGCTCAAGCATTTGTTTCCTCCAAGCCCGTGATTCGACTTCGTGGTGTTGTGCGGGAGCGCACCGGCCGGATACCCGGATTTCGTCGGAAACAGGTACTTGCGAGGTAAACCACCTGTTGCGGGAAGGGTTTCGGTCGCACTGACACCGAGGGTGTGAAACGGTTCCCGCGTGAGCGTGTATTCCTGTCGGTAGCATCGCGAAGTGTTGCCGCACAGTGAGGAATCGCGTCTTGCCCGACTCGCACGCCCTTGAGCCCACGCCGATCCACGTGCCCGACGAGGTCCTCGCCGACCTCCGCACCCGCCTCCGGCAGACCCGTGCCCCGCTGGACGAGGGCAACGACGACTGGTCGTACGGCGTCCCGGCCGGTTATCTCGGTGAGCTGATCGACCACTGGCGCGACGGCTACGACTGGCGCAGGGCGGAGGCGGCGATCAACGCCTACGACCACCACGTGGCCGACGTGTCCGGTGTCCCGGTGCACTTCCTGCGCAAACCGGGCCGCGGCGACGCCATCCCGCTGATCCTCACGCACGGCTGGCCGTGGACGTTCTGGCACTGGTCGAAGGTGATCGGCCCGCTGGCCGACCCGGCGGCGCACGGCGGCGACCCGGCCGACGCGTTCGACGTCGTCGTGCCGTCACTGCCCGGCTTCGGCTTCCCCGGCCCGCTCACCGGGTTCCCGGACGTCAACTTCTGGAAGGTCGCCGACCTCTGGCACGTGCTGATGACCGAGGTGCTGGGGCACGAGCGCTACGCCGCCGCGGGCTGCGACATCGGCGGGCTCGTCTCCAGCCAGCTCGGCCACAAGTACGCGGACGCGCTGTACGGCGTCCACATCGGGTCCGGGCTGCCGCTCGACTTCTTCACCGGCCCCCGCGCGTGGGACTTCGCCCGCAACCGGCCGCTCACCGACGACCAGCCGGCCGGCGTCCGGGCCAGGATCATCGAGCAGGACCGCCGCTGGGCGTCCCACCTGGCCGTGCACCTGATCGACGGCGCCACCCTGGCCCACGGCCTGAGCGACTCGCCGGCGGGCCTGCTCGCGTGGCTGCTGGAGCGGTGGAACGCCTGGAGCGACAACGGCGGCGACGTCGAGTCGGTGTTCACCAGGGACGACCTGCTCACGCACGCGACGATCTACTGGGTGAACAACTCGATCGCCACGTCGATGCGCTACTACGCCAACGCCAACCGCTACCCGTGGACGCCGTCGCACTCGCGCACGCCGGTCGTGGAGGCCCCGGTCGGGCTGACCTTCGTGAGCTACGAGAACCCGCCCGGCATCCACACCGCCGAGGAACGCGTCCGGGCGTTCGAGACCGGGCCGATGGCCGGGTACTTCAACCACGTCAACCTGAACGCCCACGAGCACGGCGGTCACTTCATCCCCTGGGAGAACCCCGGGGCGTGGGTGGACGACCTGCGCCGGACGTTCCGCGGCCGACGAACCTGAGGCCGCGGAACGTCCGCGCCGGTCACGGGTTCCAGTACCTCGTCACGAAGACGCGGTCGAACCGGCGGGCCACGAGGTCCTCGCGCTGGACTCCCCAGTGGACGGTGGCGCCCTCCCAGCCCTCGACGTCGGTGTGCCAGTCGGCGAGCAGCACCCAGTCCGCCGGGTCCCGCGACACGTCGTCCGGCACCCCGTGCTGCTCGATGGAGTGGACGACGGCCTCGATGACGGACTCGAGCGGGTCCTCGCCGCCGATCCCCTCCTCGTCCGCGTACCCGCCGAGCTGGATCGCGCCCCAGTCCGGCTCGTCCTCGACCAGCTCCCGCACGAGCTCCAGCAGCTCGGCGGAGTGCGGGGGCCACTCCGGCTCCCACCAGTCAGCCGGGTAGGACTCGTCGCAGTAGCCGGGCAGCGTCACGTCCGGCGTCGCCCGCAGCTCACCCTGCGGGTACTGCTCGATCCGCTCCCGGTACTCGTCCACAGTGGACCACCAGGAGAAGTGCTTGTCCCGTTCCACCACGGGGGTTCCGGCCGGGACGTACACCGCGCTGCCGGCGCGGGCGTCGCAGTTGTCGTCCTCGGGGAACGCGAACAGCAGCAGGTGGCCGTCGTCGGGCAGGGGCAGGCCGGCCGCCGCGGCGGGCAGCGCCGCGAGGTCGAGGGAGGCGACGAACGGGTGCTTCTGGTCGGGGACGTCGGGCGGGAGCAGGAGCGGGCCGCCGAACCGGCCGACGACGGGTCCGTCGCCCCTGAGCTCCAGCCTGACGCTGGGACGGGCGACGGCGGCCCACCGCTCGATCTCCTCGGTGGAGAACCCCCGTGCCGCAGCCTTCTCGCGGAAGACGCGCAACCGCTCGCGAAGGTGGCCGCTCATCACGGGTTCCAGTACTTCGTGACGAAGACGCGGTCGAACCGCTGGTCCTCCAGGTCCTGGCGCTGCATCGCCCAGTGCACGCTGCAGCCCTCCCACCCGTCGATGTCGACCTGCCAGTCGGCGAGCAGCACCCAGTCCGCGGTGTCCTCCGACACCGCGAAGTCGACCTTGCCCTTGGCCGCGGCCGCTCCTGCCTCGTGGACGACACCCTCCAGCGGCGCGTCGAGGTCGACCACCTCCTCGGCGGCGAACCCGCCGAGCTGCAGCGACCCCCAGTCGGTCTGCGCCTCGCGGACGTCGCGCAGGAGCTCCAGCACCTCCTCCGAGTGCGGCGGCCAGCCCGGCTCCCACCGGAGGTCGGCGGGGTAGCCCTCCTCGCAGAAGTGCGGCAGCGACAGGTCGGCCGTGGCGTGCAGGGGTCCCTCGGGGAAGCCGTCGATCTGCTCCTGGTAATCCTCCACAGTGGAGTACCACGAGTAGTCCTTGTCCCGCTCCGCCACGGGAGTTCCGGCCGGGACGTACACGGCGCTGCCGATGTCGCCGTAGCAGCCCTCCTCCTCCGGGAAGACGAACAGCAGCAGGCGGCCGTCCGTCGGCAGCGGCAGGTCCGTGATCCCGGCGGGCAGTGCCGCGAGGTCGATGGCGGCGACGTAGGGGTGCGCGGGGTTCGGGAAGTCCGGCGGCAGCAGGAGAGGGCCGCCGAACTCGCCCACGACCGGTCCGGCGCCGCCCGGCACGAGTCTCGCGCAGGGCCTCGGTAACTCCGCCCACCGCCGCACTTCATCGGTGGACAATCCTTGTGCGGCAGCCTTTTCGCGGAAGACGGTCAGTCGTTCGCGCAGCGGGGAGCTCATGCCCCGGCATGCTAGGGCAAGCCCTTTCCACGAACCTCAGACGGTCGGTGCGGGATGGGCGCGCGTCCAGTCGTCCACGTGGAACGGCGATACTCCATTCGCGACTGATGCGTGCGCGACGACCTCGGCCGGCACCTTCCCGTCCACCATGCCGAGCCGCTCGCGATAATCCGCCACGAACGCCGCAGCCACCACGTCCGCCGTCAACCCGGGCGAGTGGTCCGCCACCCCCGCGATCGAACTGCGGCGCAGGTCGTAGCCGAGCGCGTCCGACACGTCCTCGATGACGGCGCGGACGCGCGGGGAGACGGAGACCTGGACCACCGTGCTGAACAGGGAACCGGTGGCGGTCACGCGTTGCGCCGAGCCCACGACCTTCGCGACGCCGCCGACGTTGATGCTGTACTCGCCGGGGCAGTACTCGCCGTTCACCTCGCCGACGCGCGCGTCCAGGTCGCCCAGGTCGCGCAGCACGCGCACGTGGCTTTCGGCGTTGGCGGCGAAGGTGGCGCTGCCCGCGTGCTCGATGCCGGTGGTGCGGTCGAGGTGGTCGATCACGACGGCGCCGCTGTCGTAGGCGACCATCCGTCCGCCCGGTGAGCGGACGACCGTCGCGAAGCCCGCCGCGTGCGCCACCGCCGTGGCGGCGGCGATGCCGGGGGAGCGGAGGTCTCGGCCGCTGAAGGCGACCGTCGGGCCGCTCGGGACGTAGACGTGCACGAGCTGCGACCACGACGCCTCCGGTGCGCGGAGCAGCAGTGCCGGGACCACCAGCTCGGTGACTGCGCTGCCGGTGCTCCCGGACGCGAGGAGCCGGGTGTGGTCGAGGTGGGTCACCCCGCGATTCTCGACCACGACCCGGCTCAGCTCGTCATGCGGCACCCAGGAGTGCGAGGAACTCCGCTCGGGTGCGGTCGATGCTCGCGCCCAGGTCGCGCACCGGCTGGTGCCGCCCGGACGCGAGCTCGGCGCGCGCGACGGTGCGCGCCTCCTCGAACTGGGTGCGCAACAACGTCCTGAGCTGCTCGTCCGCGTCGGGCGAGTGCTCGAGCGACGCCAGCTCGGCCGCCGTGATCATGCCGGGCATGTCGTGGCCCTCGTGCTGGTCCGACTCCGGCCGGCCCGCCCGCGCGAGCACGTCGCGCAGGCGGACCAGCTCCGCCTGGTAGGTGGCGGCCACCCGGTCCGCCACCGGGCGCAGCGCGGAACCCGGTCGCGCGAGGGCGAGTGCGGCGAGCGCCGACTCGTTCTGCGGGATCACGAGGTCCACGAACGCCAGGTCGGTGGCGGACAGGTCGGGTGGGGTCGCGGCGGTCCCGGAGGTTTCCTGTGCGGCCTGGGCGCTGCATCCCGCCACCGCCAGGACCACCGCGAGTACAAGTGCCCTCATCTAGGGGCGGCCGTTCGGCCCGCACTTGACGATCCGGTTGATGCAGTCGCGGACGCGCTGCGCCATCTCGGCCTCGGGCCAGGCGTTGAAGAAGTCGCCGTGCATGGTGAAGCCGGGCCCGGACGACAGCTTGATCTTCGCCGGGTCGCCGCTCACCGGGTAGCGCAGCACCTGGCGCAGCTTGGGCACGGGCACCGGGTGCGTGGCGGGGCAGTCGCCCGCGACCGGGTAGGCCATGTGGCTCTTGTGGTCGGCCGAGTCGAGGTCCTTGCCGTTCCAGCACTGCGGGAAGTCCAGGTAGGACTCGAGCATCGTGCCGGCGGGGCAGGTCACGAAGTCCTTGGAGGCGCCCACGTGCCCGGCGTGCAGGCACGACCAGCGCGACTGGGTGGTGCCATCCGGTGCGGTGGCCTTGGCGTTGCCCGCGACGATGCGCAGGCCGTGCGGCAACGGCTGGATGCGCGCGGTCACGTCGTCGCGCACGCCCTCACCGAGGTAGTAGAACGTGGTGCCGGTCGGCTCGACGGGCTGGCCGTCGACCAGCAGCGTGGGCACCCAGTACGACGAGAGGTCCTTCTTGGGGTTGCACGAGCTGTTCGCCTTGTCGAGCGTCTCGATCGTCGTGTGCGCGTTCGTCGACTCGTTGCCGAAGAAGCTGTGCGAGTGCGAGGCGCCGGGCAGGTTCGGCAGCACGATCGGGTCGTCGGGCAGGCGGTGCGTGAACGGGCACTCGGCGACGAACTCCGCGACGCGCACAGCGTTCGCGGGGATCGGCTCCTGCGGCGGCAGGACGACGGCGGCCTTCGTGGTCGCCGGGGCGGCCGCGGTGGAGGAGCCGGTCCCGGCGGGAGCGGCCGTCGTGGGATCGGCCGTCTTCGTCTGCGCCTGCGTGGTGGTGCTCGTCGTCGTGGTCGTCGAGGACGCGACCGGCGGGGCCTTGGGCGGCGTGAAGAACATCGCGTTCGCGGTCACCGCGGACGCGGCGACGCCGGCCACGGCGAGGACGGCGATCAGGACGCGCCTCCGCAACCGTGAAGGAGCCGGGGCGTGGGTCATCGAAAGTCCTTTCGAGCAGGGTGAGCTGACACAGGGGTGGTGGAACGGGGACGACGGAGGGCTCAGCCCGCGTCGCGGTAGGCCTGACCGGCCTGGTTCGGGGTGCCGCCGGGGGCGTAGAGACCGGTGCCCGGCTTGTCGGCGGGCAGCGCGAACCACGCGTACCGCTCGACCCACGGGAGGCTCTCCATCATGGCGCTGGACCCGCGGGCGAACGCCGCGAGCTGCGCCTGCGACGGGTAGCGCGCCGAGCCGCCCGAGAAGTCGATGAGCGAGTACTCGGTGAGCCACACCGGCTTGCCGTAGCGGTTGTGCACCGCTTCGAGGTAGTTCTTCAGGTGCCCGACGGCGGCGTCGCTGAAGTCGGAGCCGTACCAGTGCACCGCGATGAAGTCGACGCGCAGGCCTCGTTGCGCCGCACCGGTCATGAACTGGTCGAGCCAGCCACCCGCCTTGTCGCCGCTGTGCGCGACGGCGGGGCTGCCGACCCGCAGCCCGGTCGCCGTGAGCTTGGGCCACAGGTCGAGCGCCTGCTGCGGCGACATGTTGGCCTGGTCGGGGAAGTCGGGCTCGTTGAACCCGAGCAGCACCTTGCCGTTGGCCTTCGCACGGGCGATGGTCGCGTCGTCGGTGAACTTCGCGCCCCAGATCATCGGCACGAACTCGACGTTCGCCGGGGTCGGCACGCCGTCGGGGTGCACGGCCCAGTTGTAGTACCAGCCGGCCCGGACGTCGGTCAGCGCCTTGCCGACGCCGTCGAAGTTCCAGGTGCTGACCCCCTTCTTCGCCGACGCCGCGATCCGGGTCGCGGGCGCCGGCGGAGGGGGCGGTGCCGCCGCTGTCGTCGACGACGGCAGGGGTGTCGTCGAGACGGGCGGCACCGACGTGGTGGTGGGCGGCGTGGTCGTCGGCGTGCTCTCGGTCGTGGCCGTGACCGCCGCCGCGACCGGCTGTTCCTCGCGGGAGGGCAGCACCGCGACCACGATCGCCCCGGCGGCCACCACCGCGGCGGCCGCGGCCGCGACGGGCTTCACCAGCGCGCCCTTGAGGAACAGGCTGAGCTTGCCGCTCGTGACGGGGTCGACCGGGGCGGCGTGGGAGAACGTCACGTGCGTGCCGACCAGCGCGGTCGGGTCGAACCCCAGCGCGGCGGGCAGCGGCACCAGCGGCAGCCGGGCGATCAGGCCCTCGACGGACGCCAGGTCGTGACCGGCCCGCTCGCAGCGGGCGCAGTCGCGGCTGTGCCGGGCGATCCGCTTGCGCCACAACGCGCTCGGGTCGCCGTCCCAGTCCGCGACGACGTCGGCCAGCTCCGGGCAGCGCGGTGAGCGCTCCAACGTCCGCACGACGATCCGGGCGGCGTCGAGCTGGGCCTTGACCCGCTGCACGCGCACGGCGGTGTGCTGCGGCGTGAGCTCGAGCGCGTTGGCGACCTCCGTGCGGGTGAGCCGCCCGGCCGCCTCCAGCCACCACAGGGACAGCAGCTCGCGCTCGTCCGCGCTGAGCCACCGGGTGGCCGCCACGACCTCGCGGCGCTGCCCGGACAGCTGCAGCCGCATGATCGTGAGGTCGACGAAGTCCGCGCCGGGGTCGGCGAGGTCGTCCGGCATCTCGCCGGTGACCGGCACGCGCTGGCGTTCCCGGTGCCGCATCCGGACCTGGTTCATCGCGATCACGACGAGCCACGACCGGAACCCGGCGGGGTCGCGCAGCGAGGACAGCCCGTGGACCGCCCGCAACATGGTCTCCTGGACCACGTCGTCGGTGTCCGCGTGCCCGCCGAGCGCGTGCCCGACGATGTTGTAGACGAGGGGCAGGTAGCCGCTCACCAGGTCGTCGAGCGCGCGCTGGTCGCCGTCGCGCGCGGCCACCACCGTCGCGACGCCGGGTTCCCGCACTGCCGCCATGCCCACCTCACTTGCCGGTCCAGGGTCCTCTGACCAGGAGATGTCCCAGGTGAGCGGCAATAACAACTTTTCCGGCGACTTTTTTCTCAGGCCTTCGGGTCCGCCTTCGACGCCAGGTAGAACAGGCCGGCCGTGGCGACGATCAGTCCACCGGCCAGCTCGCTGTTCCCGCGGAAGTAGACCACGACGGTCGCGACGAAGCACGTGAACCCGAGCAGCGCGAGGACCCGGCCGGCGGTCCTGCGGGCCCCTGTGGACGGTGGCGGCGGGACCGTCCCCTCCGGAAAGCCCCAGTACGGGAACGGTCCCGGCCGGAACCGCCAGTCGTCCTCCTCGCGCAGCCGGACGACGGCGGGGTGCCGCCGGGCGTACCGCAGGCGGCGCGGCGCCAGGAGGTCGAGCGGCAGCCAGGCCTGCCGGATCGCGACCCACCCGAGAGCGGGGACGAGGGCGGCTCCTGCCCAGACCGCCGCGACCGCCTTCGAGCCGGGGTTGATGCCGAGTAGCACGTCCAGGCCGCCACTGGCGGCGTACGCGATCGGCGCGGCGAGAGCGAGGACCATCGCCAGTTGCTCGACCAGGTGGCCCCGGTGGCAGCGGGCGCAGCGGGGCACGAGCACGACCTCGCGCTGCCACGTCGTGCGGATGAGCACGATCCACGGGGTGAGGCTCGTGTCGACGCCCTTGTGCAACCCGACGGCGCGGTCGTGCCACCGGTGCCCGGCCGTCCGGCCGCAGAACCAGCACTCCATCCGCCACCCCCGGTTGCGCTCGACGGCGACCCTAAGCGCGAAACCTTGCCGAAATCTTGTCCGGGACATGAACCGGTCACGCCGTTGACCTGGTCGTGCCGGGTTCACGACCATGAGAGCGTTCCCACGGATGCGGGGGTGGTCGGCGTGCTGAACCTTCTCATTGCCTTCCTGGTGGCGTTGGCGCCGATCTCCGCGCCGCCCAGTGGCCCGTCCGGTGGCCCGGCGACAGCCGTCAGCTCTCCGACCGGCGGTCCGGCGACACCGAGCGGTACGGCCACTCCCGGCACGTCGGCCCCCGGCACGCTGTCCGTGGCGGCCGAGGTCGTCTGCGTGCTCGCGTGCGACACCCTCGACCCGTCCCGCGCGGCGCAGGAGATCTTCCCGGTGCCGGAGCGGCAGCTCAACGGCCGGCGGATCGTGCTGCACGTGTCCGACCGCGACGGCATGGCGTGGGGGAGCGTCGACAACGGTGTCACCGGCGACTCGGTGTGGCTGGACCGGTCGTGGGACGGCGGCGCGAGCTGGGAGGGCCTGCTCGGCAGGGCGAGCATCCCGAGCACGTGGACCGGCACCAGGACGTTGATGTACAACGTCACCGACCCCGTCCACCACAGGCGCGGCCTGATCCGCGCGTGCGGCGACGCGGCGGGCGTGACCTGCACGGACTGGATCTACCCGACGGTGTGCGACGTGCTCTGCGACCGCACGAACGCGAGCCAGGCCAACGGTGACGCGCAGCCGGTGCCGCCGACGACGTTGTACGGCCGCACCATCCGCCTGCACACCGACCTGAACGGCATGGCGTGGGGCACCATCGAGGCGGGCGGCGCGGGCGACGAGATCTGGCTCGACCGGTCGTGGGACAGCGGTGCGAGCTGGCCCGGCGGCTCCTCGCTCGGCCGGACGGCGACGCCTTCGGGCTCGACTTCCACGCGCACCACCCTGTTCGCCACCCGTGACCCCCGCGGCCGCCACTACGGCGGAGCCGTGCGCGCGTGCGGCCGGGAAGCGGCGCACAACGAAGGCAGCTGCACGGCGTGGGCGCGCCCGGCACCGAGCAGGCCGCGCGCCGCCGCGGACGCCCTCATGTACTCCTACGACCCGTCCACGGCCTGGTGGCCGTCGAGCTGGTGGAACTCGGCGACGACGCTGAACGCCCTGATGGACTCCGGGATCCGCGAGTACGACTGGGTGGTCTCGCGGACGTTCGACGTCAACCGCGGCACGTTCGCCGCGGGACAGCGCAGCACGGATCCGGTCGAGGGCAACTTCATCAGCCGCTCGATCGACGACAGCGCGTGGTGGGGCCTCGCCTGGGTCGCCGCCTACGACCTCACCGGCGACCAGCGCTACCTCTCGATGGCCACCACGATCGCCAACTACGTGCACCAGTACTGGGACACCCGCACGTGCAACGGCGGCGTCTGGTGGGACCGCGAACGCACCTACAAGAACGCCGTCACGAACGGCCAGTACCTGAGGCTCACCGCGTCGATCAGCCGCCGCACGCCGGGCGACACCACGTGGCTGCAACGCGCCCGCACGGCCGCCGACTGGTACCTGAACAGCGGCCTGATCGGGTCCGCGGGCCTGGTCAACGACGGGCTCACGAGCGACTGCCGCAACAACGGCCAGACCGTGTGGACCTACAACCAGGGCCTGGGCATCGGCGGGTTCGTCGAGGTCTACCGCCTGACCGGCGACTCCCGCTACCTCGACGCCTCGCGCAAGCTCGCGGACTCGGCGATCGCGAGCACGGTGCTCACCCGCAACGGCGTGCTCACCGAGTCGTGCGACACCGGCACGAGCTCGTGCGACGACAACCAGAAGCAGTTCAAGGGCATCTTCGTGCGCTACCTGAAGGACCTGACCAGGGCGACCGGCTCCAGCGCCTACCAGCAGTACCTGACGCGGCAGTCCGACTCGGTGTGGGCGAGCGACCGGGACGCGCTGAACCGGATCGGGCAGCGGTGGGGCGGCGGCAGCTCGAACCAGGTCGACTGGCGCACGCAGGCGAGCGGCCTGAACGCGGTCATCGGCTGACCGGGGGCAGAGCCGAGCGGTTGATCTTCGTCCGGGGCGGGATGTCTCGGCGACCGATGCGAATTTGACGGACAGCGACGGACGACGCTGTCCGTTCGGTCGCGTTCGTTCGCGGCTGCACTGCTTCTCACCTGCGCCGGGTCCGCGACTCGACCGCGCCACTAGTTACCCATGGTGAAGTTTCGGGACCACTGACAGATGACCCGAATCGAGAAGCAATGGACAAGGCATCCGTCGCGCGCTTCCTGCTGCTGGCGCTGCTCTGGGGAAGCAGCTTCACCTTCATCAAGGTGTCCCTGGAAGGGTTGACACCGGGACAGCTCGTGCTCACCAGACTCGTCCTGGGCGCGGCCGTCCTCCTCACGATCGCGGCGATCAGCAAGATCGCCCTGCCGCGCTCCGTCCAGGTCTGGGGCCACATCGGGGCCGCCGGCCTGTTCGGCAACGTGATCCCGTTCCTGCTGCTGTCCTACGGCGAGAAGACGACCGGCGCGGGCATCGCGGGTGTCCTCATCGGCGCGTCGCCGTTGCTGACGCTGGCGCTGGCCACCGCCGCGCTGCCGACCGAGCGCGCCACACCGCGCAAGGCCGTCGGGCTCGGGCTCGGGTTCATCGGCGTGGTGCTGCTGGTCGGACCGTGGCACGAGTCGCTCGGCTCGCTGAGCGGCCGCCTGGCCTGCTTCGGCGCGGCCATCAGCTACGCGGTCGGCTTCGTCTACGTCCGCAAGTACCTGTCCCCGCTCGGCCTGAAGCCGCTGGCGCTGGCCGCGTCGCAGCTCGTCGCGGCGGCGGTGCTGCAGGCGGTGGTGACGCCGTTCCTCGACTGGCGCGTCCCGGACCTGACCGGCTCGGTGACCTTCAGCATCGTCGTCCTCGGCCTGTTCAGCACCGGCCTGGCCTACGTGCTCTACTTCCGCCTCATCGGGGACGTCGGCGCGACCACGGCCTCGGCGGTCAACTACGTGGTGCCGGTGTTCGCGGTGCTCATCAGCGTGCTGTTCCTCGGTGAGCACATCACCTGGAACCTCATCGCCGGTGGCCTGGTCGTGCTGGTCGGCGTGGCCTACGCGGAGAACCGGCTCGGGCAGCTGCGCAAGAAGAACGACCCGGCGACCGCCGGAGCGGTCCGGTGACCCCGCGGGCGCTGCTCCGGATGATCACCGACGACCTGGACATGGTGATGGACCGCGACCCGTCGATCCTGTCGCGCAGCGAGGCACTGCTGCACCCGACGGTCATCGCGGTCTGGGGCTGGCGCGTCTCGCACCGGCTGCACCTGCGGGGTCATCGGCGCAGCGCCCGGCTCGTCATGGTCCTCGCCCGCCTGCTCACCGGCGGGATCGAGATCCACCCCGGCGCGACGATCGGCCGCGGGTTCTTCATCGACCACGGCGCGGGCGTGGTGATCGGCGAGACGGTCGAGATCGGCGAGGACGTCACGATCTTCCACCAGGTGACGCTCGGCGCCGTCGGGTGGTGGCACGACAACCAGCGGCCGGAGGGCTCGCGGCGCCACCCGAAGCTCGGCGACCGGGTGGTCGTCGGGGCCAACGCCACGCTGCTCGGCCCGATCTCCGTCGGCCACGACTCCGTGGTGGGCGCCCAGGCACTCGTGATCCGCGACGTGCCGGCGGACTCCCGCGTCCTGGCGCCGTTCTCCATCCCGAACCTGAGGTCGACCCGCGGCGTGGCGAAGGCGGCCAAGCCACGCCAGTCCGTGGTGGTCGCGGGCCAGAAGCACAAGGGCGCGGCCGTCTTCCCCAGCTGGTGACCAGCGAAGCAGATCGGAGGGCTCGTGGAGACCCGAGTCAGTCAGCCCCTCATCCACCGACCGCCTGCCCAGTCGCTCGTGGACCTGATCGGGGGGACACCCACCGTCAGGCTCGATCTCGGTGTCACCACAGCGCACCTGTACGCCAAGCTGGAGATGGCGAACCCGCTGTCCAGCGTGAAGGACCGCGCCGCGCTCTACATGGTCGACGGCGCGGAGGAACGCGGTCAGCTCACCAGGGGCTCGGGCACGATCGTCGAGGCGACGTCGGGCAACACCGGCATCTCCCTGGCGGCCATCGCGGCGGCGCGCGGCTACAAGTGCGTGATCGTGCTGCCGGACAGCGCCACCAGTGAGCGGATCGCGCTGCTGAAGGCGTTCGGCGCGGAGATCGTGATGACGCCCTACCAGGAGGGGTACGTCGCCGCGATCGCCAAGGCCGAGGAGATCTACCGCGAGCGGCCCGGGTCGTGGTTCGCCTGCCAGCACGAGAACTCCGACAACGTGGCGGCGCACTACTCCACCACCGGGCCGGAGATCTGGAACGACACCGACGGCGAGGTCGACGTCTTCGTCTGCGGTGTCGGCACCGGCGGCACGCTCAGCGGCACGGCGAAGTACCTGAAGGAGCGCAACCCCGCGATCCGCGTGGTCGCGGTGGAGCCGGAGGGCTCGCCCGTGCTCAGCCAGGGCTGGGGCGGCCTGCACCGCATCCCCGGTCTCAACGGCGGGTTCGTGGCGCCGACGACCGAGGTCGGGCTGATCGACGAGGTGCTGACGGTGTCCAACGAGGACGCCTACGCCACCGCGCGCGAGCTCGCCAGGACGGCGGGACTGCTGGTCGGCGTCTCGTCCGGCGCGGCCGCCCATGCCTGCCGCGTGCTCTCCGCGCGACCGGAGTACGCGGGCAAGAACTTGGTCACCGTCTTCCCGGACACGGGCGAGCGGTACCTCTCGTGGTTCAACCAGGAAGACACGACGACCGACACCGGCGAGACGCACGCAGCCACCAACGAGGAGTGACCAGACATGACGCAAGTGCCCAACATCCTGCTTCCCGGCGAGGGCGAGTCGGTGCAGATCGGCACCACCACGCACACCACCTTCAAGGCGCAGGGCAAGGAGACCGACGGCAAGCTCGGCATCTACGAGCACCGGATGGCTCCCAACGCGCCGGGCGCCTCGCCGCACGTCCACAACGAGCAGCTGGAAGCGTTCTACGTGCTGAGCGGCATGGTGGAGCTCCACCTCGACGGCAAGTCGTTCGCCGCGCCGCCCGGCACCTACGTGAACGTGCCGATGGGGATGTCGCACGGGTTCCACAACCCGTACAAGGACCAGGCCACGATGCTCATCATCTTCACGCCCGCCCTCAACCGCGAGGAGTACTTCCGCGGCCTCGCCGAGATGTACGCGGACGGCAACAAGCCCACCGAGGACGAGCTGCTGACGCTGATGGCGAAGTACGACCAGTTCGAGGTCACGATGAACGGCTACGACGTCCCGAACTGGGGCCGTCACTGAGTTCTTCCCCCTGCCCGCGGGCGTGGTGACCACTCCGGTCGCCGCGCCCGCGGTGTCGTTCCCGGCGCGTCGGCGTGCCCGGCTCCCGGGTGGGGGATCAGACCGTCAGCACGATCCGGCCGAAGACCTCTCCCGCGTCCATCCTGCGGTGTGCGAGCGCGGCCTGCTCCAACGGCAGTCGCTCGTGCACCACCGCGCGCAGCTCACCGCGGACGGCGGCGGCGAACTGGTCCGCGCGCACCTCGCGTTTCGCGGGCTCGGGCACGGTCGCCGCGCTGAACGTCGCGAACGACAACGACTTCTGGAACGCCGCCATCATCCGTGCGCCGAAGTCCGCCGGCGGCTGACCCGCGACGGCACCGACCACGACCAGGCGCCCGTTCGGGTTGAGGCGGTCGAACAACGACGGCAGGTCCCGGCCGGCCACGACGTCGATGATGACGTCGTAGCTGCCGGACGACCCGGAGCGGTCCAGCACGTGGGTCGCGCCGAGTGCGCGCAACCGTTCGCCCCGTTCGGCTGACGACGTGGTGACCGACACCGTGCCCTCGCGTGCCGCGAGCTGGACCGTCATGATCCCGAGGCTGCCGGACGCGCCCCGCACCAGCACGGACTCGCCGGGTGTGAACCGGGCGTGCGCGAGGCCGAAGTGCGCCACCACCCCGGCGCTGCCGAGCGCCACCGCGTCGGCGACCGGCAGGTCCGCGGGCAGCGCGACGACCTCCTCGGCCGGCGCCACCGCCAGCTCGGCATAACCGCCGCTCCCGGTGGACGCCCACACCCGGCGGCCCTTCCACGACGGGTCCACGTCCTCGCCGACCGACGTGACGACGCCCGCGACCTCACCGCCGAGCACATGGCCTTCCCGGAATCCGTAGGAGGCGAGATCACCGCGCCGGATCATGACGTCCACTCCGCCCACCCCGGCCGCCTCGACGGCGATCAGGACCTGGTCGGGGCGTGGAACCGGGACCGGGAGGTCGACCAGAGCCATGCCCTCCGGACCGCCGAACGAGTGCACCGCGACAGCCTTCATGGCGTTCGACGCTAACGGAAGTTCCAGCGGGTGTGCCCGGAAGTGAGAGCGCGGAGGAAAAGTGCCTCAGTCACGCCTGTCCAACCCGGACGGCCGGCTTCCGCGTGACCCGCAGGAAAGGCCCGTCCGGGCAGCGCCCTCCTCGGCGCTGCCCGGACGGTTCAGGAGGAGGACCCGCCTACCTGGTCCCGACGACGACGATCGTCTCGACCACTCGTTCGTTGTCGACCGGGTGGTTGTCCTCGTGGCCGGCGAGGCGCACCCGCGCCTTCAACGTCGCCTTGCCGAGCAGTTCGTCCTCGCGGGTGATGGTGTACGTGAAAGGCACGACCGCCATGCCGTCCTTCGCCAGCGGCAGGGTCTCCGTGCCGACGACCTCCCAGTATCCGGTGGCCTTGCGGCGCAACAGCTCCACGACGACGTTCTCGTCGTACCGGTTTGTGGTGAGCGACGCTTCGACGGTCGTGGTCTCGCGCAGCTTCGCGGTCGCGGGCGCGACGAGGTTCGACACCGTGACGTCGTGCGTCTCGACCTTCAGCTTCTGGGTGGTGGTGCCGGAACGGCCGTCCGTCGTGTACCCGCTGATCGTGATCTCGTACTCGCCGTCGGCGGCGTACCGGTGCAGGACCTGCGACACCCCTTCGGAGGCCCGCAGGGGTGCGGACGTGCCGTCGCCGAAGTGGATCTCGCCGCCGCGCAGCCAGCGGCCGGCCGGGTCGCCCGGCTCGATGCCGAACCGGACCTCGTCGAAGACACCGGGCTGTTCCGGGAGGACGTACCTCGCGAAGGGCTTGATCTGCGGCGCGTCCTCCACCCGCAACGTCAGCGGCGCCGTGCCGTAGATGCCGTTCGCGACCCGGATGTAGTAGGTCTCACCGGCCGAGGAGGCGAAGACCGCCGGCTGGTGGCTGGTGTTCAGACAGTCCACTTCGGCCAGTGCGCTGCCGCGGAAGACGCTGACGGTCGCGTTGCTCAGGTCCTGGGCGACCCGCGCCGAGAGGAACCCCGCGTGGTCGGCGGTGTGGCGGTACCACACCGATCGCGTCGTGGAGCTCTCGCAGCTCGGCTGCACCTCGCCCGCCTCGAGCGTGGCGGCACCGGTGTCACCCGCGACGTCGGTGCCGAACGGCACGTCCACGGCCGCCGCCAGGTCGTCGTTGGCGACCCTGGGCACGAGCCGCAGCTCGAACCCGACGGGACCGGCGAACTCCCTGTCCTGCACCAGGAAGTGGTACGTGCTGCCCGCGGTGACCGCGAACGTGTCCGAACCGCCGCCGTGCGGGTACTTGCACGCTCCCGGCGTCCAGGTCAGCGCGCCGCGGGCCCCGGTGTACGCCGAGATGGTGGGCTTCCGGTCGTCCGGGCGGTCGGTCGCCATCCTGACGAAGCCGTCGGCCGGTGCGGTGTAGCGGTACCAGACGCTGCTCGTGCTCCAGTCGCAGCTCGTCGGGTCGTCGTTCGCGGCGGTGCCCTCGCGTGTGTCCACAGTGGACGAGAAGGGCAGTGCGGTGACCACGGTGGCGTCCGCGAAGTCGTCGTTGGCCGGTGGTGCCGCGTGGGCGGTACCCGGTGCCAGTGCGGCGGCCAGCACGGCCGCGGCACCGATCATCAAAGCGCGCAAAGGAGAACCCCAGTTTCCGGGGGCCGCATCGGTGCGGCCCCTCGTCAGCTGGAAACGCGCGCCGCGGCGCTGAGGATGGCTCGGCCGGGAAATTGGATCTTCCGCCGCAGCGGTGCGCGGCCGAAAGGATCATTCGGCCGCTCCGGCGGGTGTGGACGGTCGCGGATGCCGCGTGCCTCACAACCATCGACCCGGGTGAAGCACGGGAGGTGCGGGAGGGCCGGAAAACCCTCCCGCACCGTCAGCTCAGCCGGCCTGGCAGGAGATGGTCGGCCAGCTCCAGTTGCCGCCGTGCTGGATGGTGAAGCCGAACGTGTTGCCGTTGCCGTTCGGCCGGGCGGTCATCACGTTCTGCGAACCCCACGACGCGTCGGTGTTCCAGGTGGCGATGATCCGCTGGGGATAGCTCACCGTGACGGTGACGACCCAGTTGTCGGTGCCGGACACGGTCACGTTGCCGTTGAAGCGGTCACTCCACTTCTCGCCCTCCGAGTACGTCGCCGTGCAACCCCCGCCGCCGGGGTTGGACGTCGTCGTGGTGGTGGTCGTGGAGGTCGGAGTGGTGGTGCCGGTGCCGCTGTTCAGGACGTTGAGCACCGAGTTGTAGGCAGCCTTCTTGTTGCCGCTGCCGTCGAACAGCAGCGGGGTGCCCGACGAACGCCACGAGTCGCTGTCGCGGATGCCCCACACGGTGATGCCGGTGCAGCGCGAGACGGCGAGGCAGGCCTGCGTGACGCCCTGGAACTGCTGCGCCTGCGAGCTGCCGGAACCCTCGATGTCGAGCTCGGTGATCTGCACGTCCACGCCGAGAGCGGCGAAGTTCTGCAGGGTGGTGTGGTAGTTGGACGGCACGGGGTTGCCGCTGTTGAAGTGCGCCTGGAAGCCGACGCAGTCGATCGGGACGCCGCGGGACTTGAAGTCCTGCACCATCCGGTAGACGCCCTGGGTCTTGGCGGCCGACCAGTTGTCGGTGTTGTAGTCGTTGTAGCAGAGCTTGGCGTTCGGGTCGGCCGACCGCGCCGCGCGGAAGGCGGCCTCGATCCAGTCGTTGCCGGTGCGCTGCAGGTTGGAGTCGCGGCGTCCGCCGCTGCTGCCGTCGGCGTACGCCTCGTTCACGACGTCCCAGGCGTAGATCTTGCCGCGGTAGTACGTAGCGACCTGGGTGATGTGGTTGAGCATCGCGTTGCGCAACGAGCTGCCGGACATGTTCTGCATCCAGCCGGGCTGCTGCGAGTGCCACGCCAAAGCGTGTCCGCGCACTCGTTTGCCCTGGTTGCGGGCGTGGTTCACGATCCGGTCGCCGTTGCTGAAGCTGAACTGGTTCTGGTTCGGCTCCGTGGCGTCCATCTTCATCTCGTTCTCGGCCGTGACCATGTCGAACTCCCTGTTCAGGATTCCGACGTAGGTCGAGTCGCCGAGCTTGTTCGCAGCGACCGCGGTGCCGAAGTAACGACCGCTCTGAGCAGCGGCCGCACCGAGCGTGGAAGCGGCACCGCTGGCCGGTGCCGCCGAGAGGAGCGCGGCCCCCGCGGTGGCGGCGACCAGGGAGGAAATGAGGGCGAAGCGGCTTACTGACTTCACTGTCAGCGTCATTTTTCGGCGCTTTCTTTCGGGGCGAGTGGCCTGCGCCATGACCACTCGCCGAACGAATCAAGGCGGAGTCAGTATTGAACGGGACGGTGCGCCCGATCAAGGGTCCATTCGAATTGAACACGTCCTGCGGAATGTTTCGAAAAGCCGCAAGAAATATCGAAAAGTTTCGAAAACATCAGCCGACGGCGACCACACGCGCCCACTCGGGCGGGAGGTGGGGGACGTGGTCGGGATCGTCCTCGTCGTAGCCGCGGTCTCGCGCGAAGAGGCCGACGACCGTCCGGCAGGCGGCCTCAGGTGTAGTCGTCGCCCACGCCGGGGGGCGGAGACGGCCGAGCGGACCGCCGCGCTCAGCAGGTCCCGCCACGGCTGCGGCGGGTGGAACACCTCCTCCGCCCACCGCTGCCAGCTCCGGGGACGCTGCCGGGACTGCGCACGTGAACCTGTGGCGTTCCAAGGACATCCGTGCGCGCAGCTGGTATCACCGGGGACAAGGACACCTCACCTCGGGGAAACCGGCGGATGGAACTCGTTCTACTGGGCGGAATCGCGGTGCTCGCCGACGGCGGCGCGCTCGACCTCGGGCACGCGCGCCAGCGGTGCGTGCTGGCCGCGCTGGCGGTGGACGCCGGGCAGGAGCACCGGGTCGGCGGGGAGCGGCCAGCTGCCGCCGCGGTCCTCCTTCGCGAACCGCGCCGCGAGGTCCGCGAGGCGCAGGCGCCCGGCGAGCGCCGCGGTGGTCTGGATCGCGCCGATCGCGAACCGGGAGTCGGGCAGGGCCACGCGCAGCAGCCGCGGCTTCACCTCGGCCTGGATCTCGTCGGCGAAGGGCCGCAGCACGCGGTCGTAGCTCGCCAGCGCGGCGGGCAGGTCGCCGGGGTGCCGGGTGATCTCGCCGGCCAGGACGTGCGCGCCGACCAGTGCGCCGGACGTGCCCATGCCGCTGTAGGGGGAGGAGCAGTGCGCGGCGTCGCCGAGCAGCACCACGCGGCCCCGTGACCAGGTGTCGGTGCGGACCTGGACGACCTCCTGGGAGTAGAAGAACGGGCTCGACCCCATGCCCTCGATGAACCGCCCGGCCTGCCACCCGGCGTCGCGGAACCTGCCCGCCCAGAACTCCTGCTGCCGCTCCACGGGCGCGCGGTGGATCGCCGACGCCTCCTCGGACTGCTCCCGCAGCACGAAGTACGCCTGGGTCTCGGTCGCGTTGTGGCTGCGGCGCATGATCTGACGGCCGCGCGGCGCCATGTAGGTGTCGCGGATGTTGCTGTCGGACGCGATGCGCGGCACGAACCAGTAGGCCATGTGCACGCCGACGCGCCAGTACGGGTCGAACCCCTCCGGCAGCAGCGCCCGCCGGATGCGCGAGCCCTGCCCGTCGGCACCGATCAGCAGGTCGTACTCGCCGGTGGAGCCGTCGGAGAAGTGCGCGACGACGCGGTGTTCATCCTGCTCGAAGCCGTCGACGCCCTTGCCGTGGACGTGCTCGGCGTCGGCCTTCACCGCGTCGTGCAGGACGCGGACCAGGTCGCCGCGCATGATCTCGTACTCGGACGTCAGGGTCTGCCGCCCCCGTCCCGAGGTGTTGGCCATGATCGTGGCCTTCCTCCTGCCGCGGGCGTCGACGAACGCGACCCCCGGCTCGTCCACGAGCACGGCGCGCACGGCGTCGAGCAGCCCCATCCGCCGGACCGCCTCGATGCCCTGGCCGCGCAGGTCGACCTGGGCCCCGGCGGCGCGCAGCGACGGGAAGCGCTCGGCGACCGTCACCCGGTGGCCGGCCCGGGCGAGCCAGAAGGCGGCGGCTTCTCCCGCGATCCCGCCGCCCGCGACGAGGACGCGCAGTGGTCCGTTCATGACGACTCCAAAATCTATCGGTGAAAGGTTGTGTTCGAGAGTCGCCTATCAGCGATAGATTGTCAACGTGACCAAGATGAACCGCGAGGCCGTCGTCGCCGAGGCGCTCGCCCTGCTCGACGAGGCCGGCCTGGACGCCGTGAGCACGAGGCGGCTGGCAGCGCGCCTGAACGTGGAGCAGCCGTCGCTGTACTGGCACTTCCGCACGAAGAAGGACCTGCTGGCGGCCATGGCGCAGGCGGCGATGGAACCCCACGCGGCCGAACCGCTGCCCCTGCCGGGCGACGACTGGCGGGAGTGGTTCCTGGCCAACACGCGCAGCTTCCGGCGCACCCTGCTGCTGAGGCGGGACGGAGCGCGGCTGCACGCGGGCAGCACGCCGGCCGGTGACCTGGAGCGGATCCGCCACAAGATGGAGTTCCTGGTCGCGTCCGGGGTGCCGGAGCGGGACGCGCAGATGGCGATGCTGGCCGCCGGTCGGTACACGGTCGGCTGCGTGCTGGAGGAGCAGGCCTCCGGTGGTGACGGGCCGCAGGACGGCGACGGGGAGTCGGACGGCCTGCCGGGGTTCGACGAGGAGGCGGCGTTCGAGGCGGGGCTCGCGCTGATGGTGGACGGGCTGGCGCGTGCCGCCGGGGTGAGGGGCTGAGTCGGTCGGGCGTCACCTGAGGTGTCGGCGGCACGAGGCCGCCGACCTGCGCGCCGTGGCCTACTCCGCGGACACCTCGGGCGCGGGCGGCGGCTCCTGGAACAGGTTCGTCCACGACGCCTGGTCGGGGCGCGCCGACGCCGCGGGTGCCTGGGGCTGGTGCGTTTCGACGTGGCTGAACAGGTCGTTCGCCGAGAGCGTCATCATGGTCAATCGTTCCGATCGAGGACGGACAGGTTTCGAACACCTGTGCTGACCGGCGTTATACCCCGCCATGATCGGCTTCAACCACCGACGTGGCCGCGACGAACTCAAGTCGCGGAAAAAGGTCTCTGACCTGCGCTTTGTGAGGCGTGCCGCGCACGGGCCGCCGCACCCCGCCCTTGTGTCGATCGTCCACTCGTGCCTATATTTGACCAATCACCCCAATGTAAGCGCTTACATCACGAAGAGTGAGATGTAAGCGCTTACATACACCGCCAGCGACGACGGAGCGGACAGCGATGGAGAAGCAAGCCTCTCCCGAAGCCGGGCGAGCCTCTGCCGAGGCCAGGCCTGCGGGGGCGACGATCTACTCGGTCGCCGACCGCGCCGGTGTCAGCATCGCCACCGTCTCGCGGGTGTTGCAGGGCGCGACCGTCGTGGCCGAGCGGACCAGGCAGAAGGTGCTCGCGGCCGTCGACGAGCTCGGGTACGTGCCGCTCGGCGCGGCGCGCAGCCTGGCGGTGCGCCATCACGAGGCGCACGGGCTGGTGCTGCCGGAGCTGTCCGGTCCCTACTACGCCGAGCTGCTCATGGGCTTCGAGGCGCGGGCCGCCGAGCTGGCGCAGTCCGTCGTGCTCGTGCTCACCGACAGCCGCACCGACCTGGCCGCGGCGGTCAAGCAGCTCGCCACCAGGGTCGACGCCATCGCGGTGTTCGGGTCGGCGCGCGAGGCGGTGCGGCTGCTCAAGGACAGGAAGCCGGTCGTCGTCATCGCCGGGGAGCCCCAGGAGGGCGTCGAGGTGATCGCGGCGGAGAACCGGGAGAGCGCCAGGGAGCTGGCGGGGCACGTGCTCGACCACGGGCGGCGCCGGGCGTTGTTCGTCGGCGACCCGGACAGCGGTCCCGACATCCGCCACCGGTACGCGGGGTACGTGGCCGCCCACGAGGACCGCGGTCTCGCCGCCGCCGAACCCGTCCGCGTCGCGTTGTGCGAGGCCGAGGGGACGGCGTTCGCGCGACGGCTGCTCGCCGAGGAGCTGGAGGCCGACGCGCTGCTGTGCGCGAACGACGAGCTGGCGTTGTCGATCATGACCACCCTGCAGGACGCGGGCAGGGACGTGCCCGGTGACGTCGCGGTCGCCGGGTGGGACGACGTGATGACGGCGCGGTACGTGCGGCCGGGGCTCACCACCGTCCGCCAGCCCGTCCACGAGCTCGGCGCGCTGGCCGCCGACCGGCTGCACGAGCTGGTGAGCGGGGAGCCGCCGCGCACCGAGGCGCGGTTGCTGCCGACGCAGCTGGTGGTGCGGTCGTCCTGCGGCTGCCCCCCGGCCTGAACCAACCTGCCTGAACGACCGGCTTGAACGACCACGGTCCACCGGAGACGAGAGGAAGCGAGGAGCAATGGCGCGCAGAACTTCCAGGACGCTCGCGGGTCTGTCCGCCCTGGTACTGGTGCTCACCGCCTGCGGGCGCGGCGAGGACCAGGCCGGCGGCGAGGCAGGAGGCGACATCTCACAGGGACCGGCCACGGGCACGATCACCGTGTGGGCCATGGGCGCCGAGGGGGAGAAGCTCCCGGCGCTCGCGAAGGAGTTCGAGGACGCCAACCCCGGCGTCGACGTCCAGGTGACCGCGATCCCGTGGGACGCCGCGCACAACAAGTTCACCTCGGCGATCACCGCCGGCCAGGCGCCGGACGCGGCCATGGTGGGCTCGACGTGGATGGGCGAGTTCGCCGGCATGAAGGCGCTCGACCCGACGCCGTCGTCGATCGACAAGAGCGCGTTCTTCGAGGGCGCGCAGAAGACGACCGAGGTGGACGGCACCTCGTACGGCATCCCGTGGTACGTCGAGACGCGACTTCTCTTCTACCGCAAGGACCTCGCGAAGACCGCCGGTTACGAGACGCCGCCGGCGG
Organism: Lentzea sp. NPDC059081; assembly: GCF_042738015.1. NCBI lineage: Bacteria > Bacillati > Actinomycetota > Actinomycetes > Pseudonocardiales > Pseudonocardiaceae > Lentzea > Lentzea sp. NPDC059081. Next base: position 145,997 of record NZ_JBHYGW010000005.1, on the reverse strand, counting down.
ACTGGCAGGGCCTCAAGGAGATGGCCAAGGCCATGCAGACCAAGGCGGGCGCCAAGTTCGGCATCGGCCTGCAGGCGGGCGGCACCGGGTCGTGGCAGACGCTGCTGCCCTTCGCCTGGTCGAACGGCGCGCAGCTGACCAAGGACAACGGCGGCGCCTACAACTTCGACAGCCAGGAGATGAAGGAGACGCTGGAGTACTACGGCTCCTACTTCTCCGAGGGCATCGCGGACAAGGGCGCGCCCGCGCAGCCCACCACCGAGCCGGACTTCGTGAGCGGGCGCGTGCCGATGTTCATCTCCGGTCCCTGGATGATGTCCGCGGTCGAGAAGCTCGGCGGGCCTGGATTCTCCGACCAGTACGGCGTCGTGCCCATGCCGGTGAAGAAGACGTCGTCCAGCTTCGTCGGCGGGTCGAACTTCGTCGTGTTCAAAGAGACCAAGAACCGCGACTCCGCCTGGAAGTTCGTGAACTGGCTGCGGGATCCGAAGACGCAGGTGAAGTGGTACCAGCAGTCGACGGACCTGCCGTCGGTGAAGAGCGCCTGGCAGGACCCGGCCCTCGCGGCGGACACGAAGCTCGCGGCGTTCGGCAAGCAGCTCGACACCGCGCAGTCGCCGCCCACCTTCACGACGTGGGAGCAGGCGATCACCGCGCTCGACACCGAGGTGGAGAAGGTGGCGCGCTCGGGCGCCGACCCGGCCGGCGCGTTGAAGGCGGCGCAGTCCTCGGCCGACTCCATCGGTACCGGCAAGTGACCTCCGCGACGACGGGTGCGGTGAGCCGGCGCAGAAGAGGGGTCGAACGGGCGGCGTGGTTGCTGATCCTCCCGTTCTGCCTGCTGTTCCTCGTCTTCACGGCGTGGCCGGTGGTGCAGTCGCTGTTCATGAGTGTCACGGACACCCGCAACAGCGACCTGCGCACGCCGTTCGCCGTGGAGTTCACCGGGCTGGACAACTACGTCCAGGCCTTCACCGACCCGATCTTCCGCACGGCGGCCGCCAACACCGCGTACTTCGTGCTGGTGGGCGTGCCGCTGACGCTCGCCATCGCGCTCGCGGCGGCCGTCGTGCTGGACAAGGGGATCAGCCGGTTCCGCGCGTTCTTCCGGCTGGGCTTCTACACGCCGGTGATCACCTCGATCGTCGCGGTCGCCGTGGTGTGGCGGTTCCTGCTGCAGGACGAGTTCGGGCTGATCAACACCGTGCTCGGCTGGGTCGGGATCGACGGCCCGAACTGGCTCGGCGACCCGGACTGGTCGATGCCCGCGCTGATCCTGATGGCGGCGTGGCGCAACTTCGGCACCGCGATGATCATCTTCCTGGCCGGGCTGCAGGCGGTGCCGGCGTCGCTGCACGAGGCGGCGTCGATCGACGGCGCGGGCGCGGTCAAGCGGTTCCGGCACATCACGCTGCCGTTGCTGCGGCCGACGATCCTGTTCGTGTCGGTGACGACGGCGATCGGCTACCTGCAGTTCTTCGAGGAGCCCTACGTCATGACCAACGGCGGACCGCTCAACTCGACGATCTCCGCGTCGATGTACACCTACCGCCAGTTCGGGTTCGGCAACTACGGCTACGCCTCCGCGATGAGCTACCTGATCTTCGTCGTGATCGCGGTCGTCACCGCCCTGCAGTTCCGCCTGCTGCGGGAGAGGAGCTGACCATGAACCGGAACCGTTGGTGGCTCTACGTTCCGCTCGCGGTCGCGCTCGTCGCCGTCGTCTCGCCGTTCGCCTGGATGGTGCTGGGCAGCTTCAAGGGCGAGGGCGAGATCCGCGCCAACCCGCCGACGTGGCTGCCCACGAGCCCGTCGCTCGACAACTACACGCAACTGTTCTCGCGCTTGCAGTTCGGGACGTACTTCCTCAACTCGGCGATCGTCGCCGTGCTGGTGACGGTGGGCAACCTGGTCTTCTGCTCGATGGTCGGCTACGCGCTCGCGAAGCTCGAGTTCCGGGGTAAGCGGGTGCTCTTCCTGGTCGTCATGGCGACCCTGATGATCCCCGGTGTGGTGACGTTCGTGCCGCTGTACGTGCTCGTCGTCAACGCCGGTCTGGCGAACTCGTTGCCCGCGCTGATCCTGCCGTTCCTCGTCTCGCCGTTCGGCGTGTTCCTGATGCGGCAGTTCATCTCCGGGCTGCCGAGCGAGCTGCTCGACGCCGGCCGGGTCGACGGCGCGGGAGAGGTGCGCATCTTCGCGCGGATCGTCCTGCCGTTGTGCGGGCCCGCGCTCGCCACACTCGGCATCCTCACGTTCCTGGGCAGCTGGAACAACTTCCTGTGGCCGTTGGTGGTGGCGCAGCAGGAGAGCGAGTACACGCTCCCCGTCGCGCTGGCCCTCTACTCGACCGGCCAGAACTCCATCCAGTACGGCCTGCTGCTCGCCGGGGCCACCATCGTCGTCGTCCCGGTCCTGCTCGTGTTCCTCGTGTTCCAGCGGCGCTTCATCGAAGGCATCGCGACCACCGGCATCAAGTGAGAGGTCTGGCATGACCGCGAAGATCACCCGCCGAACCGTCCTACTGGGAACGACCGCAACCCTGCTGGTGCCGGGGATCGCCTCCGCCTCCCGCGGTTACGACCCGGCGCGCGTGCGCGGCTGGGCGCGCGACACGTGGCGCAGCCTGGTCGCGATGACGCCGTCGGGCACCGGCCTGCCCGCGGACAACATCCCCGAGTCGCTCGCCCCCGGCGACCGTTCCGGCTACACCTCGCCGACCAACATCGGCGGCTACCTGTGGTCGACGGTCGTGGCCCGCGAGCTCGGGTTCCTCTCCGACGCCGAGGCGTCGGCGCGGCTGACCCGCACGCTCACCACCCTCGACCGGATGGAACACCACGGCCCGAGCGGCATGTACTTCAACTGGTACGACGAGGAGACCGGCGAGGCGCTGCGGTCCTGGCCCGGTACCGGAGCACCGGTCTTCCCGTTCTGCTCCAGCGTCGACAACGGCTGGCTCGGTGCGGCGCTGCTCGTGGCCGCACAGGCCGACCGGGCGTCGTCGGCGTTGGCACGGCGGATCTTCGCGCGGATGCGCTGGGACTCGTTCTACAACCCCGGTGACGACCCCGCGCACCCCGTGAGGCCGGGCGGGCTGATCCACGGCGGGTTCTTCCCGTTCGACCACGACCGGCCCGGCGGGGTCTACCAGGGCACGCACATCGGCGGCGACCCAGTCTGGCTGACCACGCACCACTACGACACGACGGTCTCCGAGACGCGGATCACCAGCTACCTCGGCATCCTCACCGGTCAGATCCCGCCGAAGCAGTACTTCGCGATGTGGCGGACGTTCCCGGCCTCCTGCGACTGGTCGTGGCACGAGATGCAGCCGGTGGGGGAGAACCGGACCTACTACGGCATCGAGGTCTTCGAGGGCGCCTACACCTATCGCGGCATGCGGATCGTGCCCGGCTGGGGTGGTTCGATGTTCGAGGAGCTGATGCCGGACGTGTTCGTGCCCGAGGCGCGATGGGCGCCGCGGTCGTGGGGACGCAACCACCCGTTGCACGTCCGCGCGCAACGCGAACACGGGCTGCTGGAGGCGAAGTACGGCTTCTGGGGCTTCAGCCCGGCCAGCAACCCCGCCGGCGGCTACCGCGAGTACGGCGTCGACGCGCTCGGGATGGGGCCGGGCAACGAACCCGGCAACGGCGCGAACGGCTACTTCTCCGACCAGGAGATGACGAACTACGACGTCGGCTTCGGCACGTGCCGTCCTGCCACGGCACCCACACCCACGTTCGGCGACGGCGTGGTCACCCCGCACGCGGCATTCCTGGCGATGATGCACGAACGCGACGAGGCCTACGCCAACCTCGTCCGCATCCAGGAGGACCTGCGCGCCTACGGCCGGGGCGGGTTCTTCGACGCCGTGGCGGTGCGGTCGGGCGCTATCGCGCGCCGCTACCTCGCCCTGGACCAGGCGATGGTGATGGGCGCGATCGGGAACGTCCTGTGCCGGGACGTGATCCGCCGCGCGTTCGCGACTCCGGCCGTCGAACGCGCGCTGCGCCCGGTGATCGGAGTCGAGGAGTTCGGCGCGAGCCGAGTGTGAGGGAGGCTTTCTGACATGCGGCCTGTGCGGCTGGTTTCCGAGGACGGCGTCGAGTACCGCGACCTCAACGGCAACGGCGTGATGGACCCCTACGAGGATCCACGCCTGCCCGTGGCCGAGCGGGTGGAGGACCTGCTGGGGCGGCTGTCGCTGGAGGAGAAGGCAGGTCTGCTGTTCCACACCGTCATCGAGGCGGGAGCGGACGGCACGGTGAAGGAGGCGCCCGGTGACATCAGCAAGTCGCCCACCAGCGTCGTGGTGCGGCAGAAACACCTGTCGCACTTTAACGTGCACGCGTTGAACGACGCGCGCATGGCCGCCCGCTGGTACAACAACCTCCAGCTCATCGCCGAGAGCACGCCGCACGGCATCCCGGTGACCATCTCGACCGACCCGCGGCACGCGTTCATCGAGAACGCGGGCGTTTCGTTCAGCGCCAAGGCCTTCTCGCAGTGGCCGGAGTCGCTGGGCCTCGCCGCGTTGCGGGATCCCGCTCTGGTGCACCGGTTCGCGGACATCGCGCGCCAGGAGTACGTCGCGGCCGGCATCCGCTGCGCCCTGCACCCGGCGATCGACCTCGCCACCGAACCGCGGTGGGCCCGGCAGGCGGGGACGTTCGGGCAGTCCTCCGCGCTGACGGCCGAGCTGGCCGTGGCGTACGTGCGCGGGTTCCAGGGGCCGGAGCTGGGCCGCGAGTCCGTCGCCTGTTGCAGCAAGCACTTCCCCGGTGGTGGCCCGCAGAAGGACGGCGAGGACGCGCACTTCCCGTACGGCCGCGAGCAGGTCTACCCCGGCGGGCGGTTCGACGACCACGTGGCGCCGTTCCGCGCCGTGGTCGAGGCGGGCACGGCGGCGGTGATGCCCTACTACGGCATGCCGGTCGGGCTGGAGGTGGACGGTGAACCGGTCGAGGAGGTCGGGTTCGGCTACAACCGCCAGGTCGTGACCGGGATGCTGCGCGAGGGCCTCGGCTTCGACGGCGTGGTGCTCACCGACTGGGAGCTGGTGATGGACAACCACGTCGGCGACAAGGTGCTGCCCGCGCGGGCCTGGGGCGTCGAGCACCTCGACGCCCACGGGCGGATGGAGCTGATCCTGCACGCGGGCGCCGACCAGTTCGGCGGCGAGGAGTGCGTCGAGGTGCTGCTCGAACTGGTCGCGCAGGGCAGGGTGACCGAGGAGCGGATCGACGACTCGGCACGCCGGCTGCTCGCCGTGAAGTTCCGGCTGGGGCTCTTCGACGACCCGTTCGTGGACGAGGACGTGGCGGCGGAGGTGGTGGGACGGCAGGACTTCCGCGACGAGGGCCACGCCGCGCAGGCCCGGTCGGTCACGGTGCTGCAGGAGGGCGTTCCGCTGCCACTGGCTCCCGGGCTGAAGCTCTACGTCGAGAACTTCTCGCCCGAGGTCGCCGCACGGCTGGGCACGGTGGTCTCCACGCCGGAGGAGGCCGATCTGGCGCTGGTACGGCTGATGGCGCCGTTCGACCCGCGAGCCGACCTGTTCCTGGAGTCGTGGTTCCACCAGGGCTCGCTGGAGTTCCAGCCCGGTCTGGCGTCCCGGCTGGCCCGGATCGCCGCGGTCTGCCCGCTCGTCGTCGACGTGACGCTGGACCGTCCTGCCGTGCTGACGCCGTTGCTGCCGATCGTGTCGACGCTGGTGGTCAGCTACGGAACCACGGACGAGGCGCTGGCCGACGCGCTGTCGGGCGTCATCCCGCCGGAGGGGAGGCTGCCGTTCGACCTGCCGCGGTCGATGGAGCAGGTGCGTCAGCACTCCGAAGACGTTGCGGGGTATGAGGATCCGTTGTTCCCGTTCGGTCACGGGGTGTCGCCGCGATGACGACGAGGACCTGTGCCGGTTCGTCGTCCAGGGAACGGAAGTGGTGCGGGATGCCGCCGCGGAAGTAGGCGGTGTCGCCCGTCCCGAGCTGTTCGGCCCGGTCGGGGAAGCTGAGCTCGACCCGGCCGGACCGGACGACGACGAACTCGTCCCCTGCGTGCTCGCGGAAGACGCAGCCCTCGGCCGACGTCGACGGCGTGATGAGGAACGGCAGCATGTGCTTGCCGCTGATCCGGGTGGCGAGGCTGACGTACGGCGAGCCGTCGTCCGGCGTCCTGGGCGTGCCGGTGTGGCGGGTCAGCTCGACGTGGGCGGCGTCCGCGGTCTCACCGAAGACGTCGGTGACCTCGACGCCCAGTGCCTCCGCGAGCTTGATGGCCACGGCGATCGACGGCGTGCTGTGCCCGCGTTCGACCTTCGACAGGTACGACTTCGTCGTGCCCGACCGCTCGGCCAGCGCGTCGAGCGTCCAGCCCCGCTCCTGCCTCAGCATGCGCAGCGTGCTCATCGTCCGGACTCTACCCGCTCGGACACCCAGTTGCCGATAGGAAACCTTGTGTCATACGCTTCGATCCATGTCGGATCGAAGAGGTGTGCTCGTCACCGGGGCGTCGCGGGGGATCGGTCGCGCGACGGCCGTGGCGTTCGCCGAACGCGGTTGCCGGGTCGCGGTGCACTACAGCAGCCGCCGTGACGACGCCGAAGCCACCCTCGCCCAGCTGGCGGGCGACGGGCACGTGCTGATCGGCGGTGACCTCGCCGACGCGGAGGCGGCCCGTGGGCTGGTCGCGGAGGCGGTGGACGGGCTCGGCGCGGTCGACGTGCTGGTCAACAACGCCGCGGTGGCCCCGAGTGCCGCCAACCTCCACCGCATCGGCGACACGTCGTGGGACGCGTGGACGGCGGCGTGGCGGTCCATGCTGGACGTGAACCTGCTCGGGGCGGTCAACGTCACGTGGGCCGTGGCGCAGCACCTGATCGACCGGGGCGCGCCGGGCAGCATCGTCCACGTCGGCTCGCGCGGGGCGTTCCGCGGTGAACCCGACCACCCCGCCTACGGCGCGAGCAAGGCGGCGCTGCACGCGTTCGGGCAGTCGGCCGCGGTCGCGCTCGCTCCCCACCGCATCTCGGTCACGTCGGTCGCGCCGGGGTTCATCGCCACCGAACGCCAGGCCGCCAAGCTCGCCGGGGCCGAGGGGGACGCCGTGCGCGACCAGAGCCCGTTCGGCCGGGTCGGGACGCCGGAGGAGATCGCCGCCGCCGTCGTGCACCTCGCCTCGCCGGAGGCCGCCTGGTCGTCCGGTGCGGTCCTTGACCTCAACGGAGCCTCGTACCTGCGATGACCACACCACAGAAGACCGCCGTCGCGGTGCGGCACCTCGCCTTCGAGGACCTCGGCCTGATCGACCCGGTCCTGCGCGACCACGGGTACGCCGTCCGCTACCTCGACGCCGGCGTCGACGAGATCGACCCCGGCGTCTTCCTGTCCGCCGGCCTGCTGGTCGTGCTCGGCGGCCCGATCGGCGCCAACGACGGCGACCGCTATCCCGTGGTGGACCAGGAGATCGCGGCGTTGAGGCCCCGGCTCGCCGCCGGTCTGCCGACCCTGGGCATCTGCCTGGGCGCGCAGCTCATCGCCCGCGCGCTGGGTGCCACCGTCGCGCCGTCCGGTGTCACGGAGATCGGCTACGGACCGCTGACCCTCACCGCGGACTCGGTCCTCGCGCCACTGGCGGGCGTGCCGGTGCTGCACTGGCACAACGACCGGTTCGCGATCCCGGCCGGCGCCGTCCACCTGGCGTCGACCCCGTCGTGCGACAACCAGGCGTTCAGCCACGGCTCGGCGCTGGCGTTGCAGTTCCACCTGGAGACCCCGGCGACGGACGTCGAGCGCTGGCTCATCGGGCACGCCGAGGCGTTGTCCGCGGCGGGGATCGACCCGGCCGACCTCAGGCGGGCGGCCGCCGAGCACGGCCCGGCGCTCACCGCCGCGGCCGGGGAGGTCCTGCGCGGCTGGCTCCGCGACGTGGACTGACCCGAGGCCGTTCGCGCTACCGTGACGCGATGCGCGCCCCCAGAAGACGGTCGATCGTGGCGGCGAAGCTCGAGGCCGACCGCGGTGGCGCCGGGCAGGTGGCGATCCTCGCCGAGCTGCGCCGGTGCCTGCTCGACGGCGTGCCGCCGGGCGCCGCCATCCCGCTCGACGAGGTGGCGGCGGTGTTCGGGGTGAGCAGGATCCCGGTGCGCGAGGCGCTCAAGACGCTGATCGGCGAGGGACTGGTCGAGCACCGGCAGAACTTCGGGTACTTCGTCGCGAAGCTCACCCCGGAGGAACTGCAGGAGCTCTACGTGGTGCGGGGCGTGCTCGAAGCGGCGGCGCTCGGTGCGGCGGTCGCCCACGCGCAGCCGTCGGACGACGAACTGGCCCGGTCCGCGCACGCGGCGCTGGAGGAGGCGCAGGCGGCCGGTGACGTGCGGGCGTACCACCGGGAGAGCCGCCGGTTCCACCTGGCGCTGGTCCGTCCCAGCGGGATGAAGCGGCTGCTGGGCATGTTCGAGGCGGCCTGGAACCTCACCGAACCGTTGCAGCCCATGGCACACGTGCCCGCCGAGGAACGCACGGCGCTGCACGCGGACCACGAGGGCATGCTCGCGGCGTTCGTCGCACGGGACGCGGCGGCGCTGGTCGAGGCCGCCCGCACCCACCACGACCGGCTGCGCTCGTCGCTCGCGGCGGTGCCGACGCACACCGGGCTGTTCGCGGACGGGGAAGATATACGTTTCCCGTAGCAGCCGGGAAACAACCGCTCCCTACGGTGGCGCCAACCCACCAGGCAGGAGCGCGCGATGACAGCGACAGCGACGAACGCGGAACGCAAGCTGGCCTACGACCCCCGGCTGACGAACGCCGACCTGGCGCCGTTGGAGAAGCAGACCTGGGGCTCCTACAACATCTTCGCGTTCTGGATGTCGGACGTGCACAGCGTCGGCGGGTACGTGACCGCGGGCAGTCTGTTCCTGCTCGGCCTGAGCGGCTGGCAGGTGCTGGTCGCGCTGCTCGCGGGGATCGGCATCGTCTACTTCTTCTGCAACCTGGTCGCGAAGCCCAGCCAGCAGACCGGCGTGCCCTACCCGGTGATCTGCCGCAGCGTCTTCGGCGTGCTCGGGGCGAACGTGCCGGCGGTGATCCGCGGCCTGATCGCCGTGGCCTGGTACGGCATCCAGACCTACCTCGCGTCGGCCGCGCTGGACGTGGTGCTGCTCAAGCTGTTCCCGTCGCTGCTGCCGTACGCGGACGTGCAGCAGCACGGGTTCCTGGGACTGTCCACCCTGGGCTGGGCGTCGTTCACCGCGCTGTGGCTGTTGCAGGCGGCGGTGTTCTGGACGGGCATGGAGACGATCCGGCGGTTCATCGACTTCTGCGGCCCCGCCGTGTACGTCGTGATGTTCCTGCTGGCCGGCTACCTGATCGCCCGCGCGGGCTGGGGCGCGATCGACTTCACCCTCGGCGACGTCAAGCACACCGGCTGGGCGTCGGTGCCGGTGATGTTCGGCGCGATCGCCCTGGTGGTCTCGTACTTCTCCGGCCCGATGCTGAACTTCGGCGACTTCTCCCGCTACGGCAAGTCGTTCGCGGCCGTCAAGCGCGGCAACCTGCTCGGCCTGCCGGTCAACTTCCTGGTGTTCGCAGTCCTCGTGGTCGTCACGGCGTCGCTGACCGTGCCGGTGTTCGGCGAGCTGCTCACCGACCCGGTCGCCACGGTCGCGCGGATCGACAGCACGTTCGCGATCGTGCTGGGAGCGTTGACGTTCAGCATCGCGACCATCGGCATCAACATCGTCGCGAACTTCATCTCGCCCGCGTTCGACTTCTCCAACGTCAACCCGCGCCGCATCAGCTGGCGCGCGGGCGGCATGATCGCGGCGGTCGGCTCGGTGCTGATCACGCCGTGGAACCTCTACCACAACCCCGCCGTCATCCACTACACGCTGGAGACGCTCGGAGCGTTCATCGGCCCGCTGTTCGGCGTCCTGATCGCCGGCCACTACGTCGTGGGGCGTCAGCAGGTCGAGGTCGACGACCTGTTCACCATGTCGCCCACCGGGAAGTACTGGTACCGCAAGGGTTACAACCCGTCGGCGATCGTCTCCACGGCCGTCGCCTCCGCGGTCGCGATGGTGCCGGTGCTGGTGCCCGCGCTGGCCGATGTCGCCCCGTACAGCTGGTTCATCGGGATGGCGCTGGGCTTCGCCCTGTTCGCGGGGCTGTCGCGGGGGAACCGGTGAGGATCGGCGTCGTCAACCCGAACACCAGCAGGTCCATGACCGAGGCGATCGGCCGCGCCGCGGCGGCCATCGCCGGTCCTGGCGTGGAGGTGCGCACGACCTGCCCGGAGATGGGCCCGGAGTCGATCGAGAGCCACTACGACGAGGCGCTGAGCGTCCCGGGACTGCTGGCCGAGATCGCCTCCGCCCCCGCCGACGGCTACGTGATCGCCTGCTTCGGCGACCCCGGCCTCGACGCCGCGCGCGAGCTCGCGGACGGCCCGGTGGTCGGGATCGCGGAGGCGGCGATGCGCACGGCGGCGTTGCTGGGCAGGGGTTTCAGCGTCGTCACGACCCTGGAACGCACCTGCGGCCGCGCCTGGGACCTCGCCCACCGGTACGGGATGGCGGGGTTCTGCCGCGGCGTGTCGGCCTGCGACGTGCCCGTGCTGGAGGTGGAGGCCGCGGTGGACGTGGTGGTCGCCGCTTGCCGTTCGGCGGTGGCGGCGGACCGGTCCGACGTGGTCGTGCTCGGCTGCGCCGGGATGACGTCGCAGCGCGCGGAGATCGAACGCCGGGTGGGCGTGCCGGTGGTCGACGGCGTGCAGGCGGCGGTGCTGCAGGTGGAGTCGCTGGTGCGGATGGGGTTGCGGACGAGCGCGGCGGGGGAGTTCGCCGCGCCGCCGCCGAAGCCGTACGCCGGGGTGCTGGCGCCGTTCGGGGCGCGACAGGCGGTGGCCGGGCTGGGGTAGTGGGTGGCCGGGCTCGGCTGGCGGGTGGCGCGTGCGGTGACCGAGCTGGGGCGGCGGGTGCGGTGGCCGGGCTGGGCAGCGGGTGTGGGTGGCGGGTGCGGTGGCCGGGCCGGGATGGTGGCCGCGTCGAGCTGGCTCGGGTTGCGCGTGCGGTGACCAGGCCTGGTTGCCGGGCTGGGACAGCGGGTGTGGCGACCGGGCTCGGACAGCGAATGCGGCGGCCTGGCTCGTACGGCGGGTGCGGCGACCGGGCTCGACCGGTGCGGGCGCCGGCCGGGCTCGGGCGGCGCGGCGGTGGCGGGCGTTCGGCTCGTCACCCTGCGGCGCGCCGCACCACCTCCGCCGCCCGTCCCTCCGCGTACGGGTTCCCGGTGCCGCGGTGCACCTCCACCGCCTCCGCCCCGTACCGCGCGGCCTCCTCGCGCGACCCCGCCACGAGGTGCGCGTGGGCCAGTGCCCCGAGCGCCGCGCCCGCCAGGTCCTGGAAACCCGACCTGCGGGCCAGGCGCAACGACGCCTCTGCCGACTCGCGGTCGCCGGTGGACCACCCCAGTCCGGTCCGCGCTTCGCAGGTGGCGTAGGGGTTCGCGGCGTTCTCGGCGACGGCGAGCGCCTGCCGGTGGTCGGACGTCGCGTCCTCGCCGCGGCCGAGAGCGAGCAGCACGGTGCCCAGGGTGTTGAGCGCGAAGGCCTGGTCGATGGCGTCGCCGCCCTTGTCCGCCAACGCGAACGCGCGTTCCGCCAGGCGCAGCGCCTCGGGGAGGTCACCGGCCCGGCACAGCACGACCGCGAGCCGTCGATTGCACTCGCCCTGCGTGCCCAGGTCGCCGTAGGCCTCGCTCAGCCGCAGCCCCTCGCTCAGCACCTCCCGAGCCCGGTCCAGCTCTCCCACGTCGCCCAGCGCCTCGCCGAGGTTCGACGCCGCGATGCACTGGCTGAACGGTGATCCCAGGCGCCGCTGCAGCTCGCTCGACCTCTCGCAGATCTCCACGGCACCGCGCAGCCTGCCGGAGTCGCGCAGGACGAGCCCGAGGTTGCCGAGAGGGCTCATCTGCCACAACGGTTCGTCGTCGTGCTCGAAGATGCGCAGTGCTGCCTGCAGGTGTGCGGCGGCGTGCTCCAGGTCGCCGTTCTTGAGGTGCACGACGCCGGTGTTGTTGAGGATCGCGGCCTCGCCCAGCGTCCAGGACGTCCTGCGCACCAGTGCCAGCGCCGCGTGCAGGTGCACGAGGGCCCGCTGGTTCCTGCCGCGCAACCGGTTCAGGTCGCCGAGGCTGAGCTGCAGGGCGGCCTGGGCCGGCAGGTCTCCCGCGCGTTGCGCCGCGGCCAGGGCCACCGGCACGGTGCGGGCCCAGTCGATGAGGTGCGCGCCCATCATGAAGTGGCCGCGCAGGGCGTCGGCGAGGGTCCACACGAGCTCGGGGTGGTCGTCGTCGAGGGCGGTGATCGCCGTGACGAGGCCGGGGCGTTCGGCGTCGAGCCACGCCTTCGCCTGGTCGCCTCCCGCGAACTCCGCCGCTGCCACGAGGTGCGCGCCGGGCAGCACGTGCACCTGCCGGTAGAGCGCGACGCGGGCCTGGTGCACGTGGGCCAGCAGGTGCTCCAGCAACCGCCGGCGGGCGTCGTGGCGGTGCTCCGCGGGGTCCTCGGTCGCGGCACGGGCGGACGCGTACAGGCGCAGCAGGTCGTGCAGCGAGTACCGGCCGGCGCGGTGCTGCGTCACGAGGTGCGCGGACTCCAGCAGGTCCAGCTGGGTCGCCACCCGGTGCACGTCGTCGGCCTGCGCGGCGGCGACGGTCGCGGCCGTGAAGTCCGGGCCCGGCAACGTGCCCAGCAACCGGAACACCGCCCGCGCCGGGTCGCGCAGACGGCGGTAGGAGAGGGTGAACGACGCGCGCACGGCGGCATCTTCGTCGTCATCGATCGCAAGCGCGTCGAGCCCGGCCATTCCGGTCAGCGTCACCGCGTAGTCCGCTACGGACAGGTGCGGGCGGCTGCGCAGGATCGCGGCCGAGATGCGCAACGCCAGCGGGAGCCGCGCGCAGCGCTCGGCCAGGTCCGCCACGGCGTCCGGTTCGGCCGAGGCCCGCGCGGTGCCGAGCTGCCGGGCCAGCACCGCCCGCGCGGCCGCCGGGGTGAGCACGTCCAGCACGATCACCCCGGCGCCGTCCCTGGCGAGCAGCCCGCCGAGCCGGTTGCGGCTCGTGACCACGACCGTGCAGCCGGGTGCTCCCGGCAGCAGCGGGCGGACCTGGTCGGCGGTCGCGGCGTTGTCCAGCACCACCACGACCCGGCGTTCGGCGAGCAGCGTCCGGTACAGGCCGGCCCGCTGCTCCGGGTCGTCGGGGATCTCCTGGGCGGTCGCGCCGAGCGCGCGCAGCAGTCCCGCGAGCGCGTCGTGCGCGGTCACCGGCTCGCCACCGGAATGCCCGCGCAGGTCCACGTGGAGGCTGCCGTCGGGGTGCTGGTCCTGCTGGTGGTGCGCCCACTGCACGGCCATCGCGGTCTTGCCGACCCCCGCCGTCCCGACGACCAGCAGCACGGGCGTGACGCCGTTCGCGACGAACTCCGCGCGCATCTCGTCCATCGCGGCCAGGTCGGTCTCGCGGCCCGTGAAGCCGACGGCGAGCGGCGGCAGCTGGGCGGGCACGCGGTGCGTTCCCGGCTCGTCGCGCGCCACCGGACCCGAGTACAGCGCGGCCCGCAGCACGACTCCCGGCGCCACGCCGAGCTCTGTGCGCAACCGGTCGCCGATCTCGGCGTAGCGGGTGGCCGCGAGCGCGCGCTGGCCTGACGACGACAACGCGCGGATCAGCGCGGCGTGCAGCTCCTCGTGCAGGGGTTCCGCGGCGGACAACGGAAACAGCCGGGCGGCCACGGCGGCGTGCTCCTGCGGGGTGGCGGCCGTCGCGGCGTTGAGCAGGGCGGCGGACAGACGCCGCTGGGCCACGGCGACCGCGGCCGGATGCCACCGCAGGCGTTCGTGCGACCCCGCGAGCAGGTCGCCCCGCCACAGGCCCAGGGCGGACGACGTCAGGTCGTGCACGGTCGCGCGGTCCCCGGTCGCGGCGGCCGCGCGCCGGACCAGGCCGGTGAACTCGAGCACGTCGGACGCGTCCGGCAGCAGCACGTACCCGCTGCGGTCGCGGACCAGCGCGTCGGCACCCAGCTCCCGCCGCAGCCGGGAAGCGTAGGTGTGCAACAGGTTCACGCAGCTGGGCGGTGGCCGGTCGCCCCACAGGACGTCGACGAGCTCGTCCTGCGAGATGGGCTCACCAGGCTGCAGCGCGAGGACGCCGAGAGCGAGCGCGTGCATCGGCGGCCCCAGGTCGACCGGCGCGCCGGAGCGGTGCGCGGTGAGCGGGCCCAGCACGTCGACCCGCAGTCCCGCGAACCCCGGTGGTGCCTCGGCGGACATCCCGGTCGCGGCGGTGAGCACCTGCTCGGTGTGCGAGTGCGGGGTGCGCACCCGCCCGTTCTCCAGGTCGCGGATCGCCCGGACGCTCACGCCGGTCCGGCGCGCGAGGTCGTTCTGCGTCAGCCCGAGCCGGCGCCGCGCCGCCCGCAACCGCTGCCCGAACCCGTCCACCCCGTGACCACCCCATGATCATCCTGCCGGTTCTGCCGGTCGGCCGCGACGACCGAACAGCGGCAGTTCCCAGGTCCGTGCGCGGTACCGGCGGCCCGGTCGCGTCCAGCGGACCTACCCCTTGCGCTCCATAGCTTTCCGATGCGCCGGGACCCCGGCACGCCACCGCCGCCGGAGGACTTCCCGTGACCACCACGCTCGACCGCACCGCCTTCGTCCAGAGGCTCGACATCGGCACGATCCACCCGAAGCTCGCGCTCGCCCGCGCGGCCGACGGGGTCGCGCCACGGGGAGCCGCGGCCGCTGTCGCCGCGGGCAGCCTGCTGTCGTTCACCACGAACGTCGGCGCCCAGCACCGCGCCGACGCGCTCCACTCGACCCTGCTCGCCCAGCTGAGCTCCGACCGGCTGTTCGACCGCTTCGACGAGGACCAGCGGACCGGCTGGCACCACCACTACGCCGCCGTCCTGGCCGCTCTCGGCTGGGACGTCCGGGAGTTCGCCTTCCACCGCAGGCAGATCGACGACGAGCCCACGAGATCCACGGTCGACCGGCTCCTCGGCGCGGTGCTGCCCGCCGGCGAACAGGCGCTGAGCTCCGCGGCCCTCCGTGCGTTGGCGGCTCTGCCGGCCGACGACCCCTGGTACCAGGTCTGGGACGCGCTCGGCCGCGACCGGGCGACCGCCGCGTTCCAGGTCGGCAGCTGCGCCGGGTTCGGGGCCGTCCTGGTGCTCCAGCTGTCCTGCTTCTCCTTGCGCACCAACGGAAACACCGCACGTTTCCCGTGGGACGACTGCGGCGGCTCGCTCACCCACGCGACCCAGGCCTGCACGCTCGACGACGAGGTCTACAGCCAGGTCCGCGGTGCCGTGGCCAAGAAGCTGGGCGCGAAGGCCGTCCAGTACGTCGGCAACCTCCGCCTGTAGGACACCGGGAACCGGTCAGCGCCGGACCAGGCCGGCCGAGACCTGCCAGAGCCGGTGCGCGGTCTCGGGGTCGAGCGCCCATGCCTTCACGCCGTGCGGGTGGTCGGCGAGCGCCGCGTCATCCGGGACGGTGTAGGCCTCCCGGCAGTCGTCGAGGTAGTGGCCACCGGTGCGGGCGAACTGGGGAGCGACCGCCGCGACGACCGTGGTCGCCGCGCCCTGTCCGACCGTCTTGTAGGTGAAGACGCCCGCGGCCTCCGCGGCGGCCAGGGACTCCTTCTGCGTCGGGGAGAAGTGCCGCTGCAACCCGGTCGCGACGCCGCCGGGGTTGACCGTGTTCGCGTGGATCCCGTCGGCGGCCCAGCGCCGGGTCGCCTCCACCGAGAACAGCGAGTTGGCCGTCTTCGACTGCGCGTAGGCGATCTGCGGGTCGTACGGGCGGCGGTCGAAGTGCGGGTCGGCGAAGTCGATTCCGGCGCGCATGTGCGCCGTCGAGCTGACCGAGACGATCCGCGCCTCGCCCCGCTCGGCCGCGCCGAGGGCCAGCGCCCGGTGCAGTCCGGTGGCCAGGGCGAAGTGCCCGAGGTGGTTGGTCGCGAACTGCAGCTCCCAGCCTTCGCGCGTGCGGTCGAGTCCTGCGGTGACGACGCCCGCGTTGTTCACCAGCAGGTGCAGCGGCCCGTCCCACTCGTCGGCGAACCGGCGGACGGACGCCTGGTCGGCGAGGTCGAGCCGGACGGCCCGCGGGTGCGGTGCGGGGTCGCGCACCGCGCGCGTCACCTCGGCGCCGGCGGCGGCCAGTGCGCGGGCGGTCTCCAGGCCGAGGCCGGACGACGCCCCGGTGACGACGGCGCGGACGCCGGTGAGGTCCACGCCCGCCAGGACGTCGTCCGCCGTGCTGGCGGCGGTGAACGGGGTGGTGATCAGCTTGCCGGTGGTCATGTGGCGAACTATACGCACTAGACGATATTTGTATAGTAAGTCTCGACCGCGTACGGTCGTGGCATGGCCGAACCCCTGGACACCGCCGACACCGGCCGGCGGGACGCGGTGCTGGAGTCGGCACTGCTGACGTTCGCGCGGCACGGGTACCGCAGGACCTCCATGGACGAGGTGGCCCGCGCGGCCCGGATCTCCCGGCCCGGCCTGTACTTCCTGTTCTCGTCCAAACAGGACCTGTTCCGCGCGGCGGTCACCCGAGCGCTCGACCAGGACCTCGCCGCCGCGGAGACGGCCCTCGCCGACACCGCGCGGCCGGTGCGAGAGAGGCTGGTCGAGGCGTTCGACCGGTGGGCGGGCCGCTACGTCGGACCGATGAGCCGGGACGTGCCGTCGGTGATCGAGGAGAACCCCGACCTGCTCGGGCCGATCGTCCACACGGCACCGGAGCGGTTCGAGGAGCTCGTCGTCGCGGCGCTGGGCGGTGCGGCACTGGGGGGCGCGGCGGCGGACGACGTCGCCCAGACTCTGCTCAGCGTGTCGATCGGGGTGAAGCACCAGGTCGCCACGCGGGAGGAGTACCTGTCGCGCATGACGACCGCGGTGGCCCTCCTCGTCCCCTGACCGGCGACCCGTTCGAGAGTCCGCCCGCGAACCCGGGAGCCCCGTGAACAACGAGCACCGCCTCCAGCTCGACGAGCCCGCCCTGCGCCGCGTGCTGAGCGCGGCGGGCCTCGACCCGGCCACGGTCACCGGCTGGACCGAGCTGACCGAGGGCACGTTCAACACCGCTTACCGCATCAGGACTTCCGAGGGCGGGTTCGTGCTCAAGGTGGCGCCGCGCCCGGACGCGCCCGGCCTGACGTACGAACGCGACCTGATGCGGACCGAGACCACCTTCTACCGCGCCGCCCACGGCCACGCGGTGGTGCCGGAGGTCGTGCACGCCGACTTCGCCAGAAGCCTGGTGCCGTCGGACTTCCTGCTCATGACGGAGATCCCGGGCGACAACGCGACCACGCTCACCGCCGAGGCCCGCGCGGCGATGCGGAGGGAGCTGGGTCAGGTCGTCGCCGGCCTGCACGAGGTGACCGGCACGGGCTTCGGCTACCCGCAGCTGGGCCTCGCGCCGACGTGGCGGGAGGGCTTCCTGGGCATGGTGGACGCGGTGCTCGCCGACGCTGCCCGTTTCGGCACCGAGCTCCCCTTGCCCGGCAGGGAGATCGCGGCCGCCGTGCGAGCGCGCGCGGACCTGCTCGACGAGGTCGAACGGCCCGTGCTCGTGCACTTCGACCTGTGGGACGGCAACGTTCTCGTCCAGGACGGGAAGGTCACCGGGCTCGTCGACGGCGAACGCGCGTTCTGGGGCGATCCGCTCGCCGAGATGGTGTCGCTCGCGTTGTTCGGCGACATCGAAGAGGACCGCGAGTTCCTGGCGGGGTACGGCGCCGCGGCGGTCACCGCCGGCGCCCGGCGACGGCTGGCGATGTACCGCGCCTACCTGTACCTGATCATGCTGGTCGAGGGCACGCCGCGGCAGTACTCCGGCGACTGGTACGAGGAGCACAAGACCTTGGTGCGCAAGCACTTGGGCGCCGAGCTGGAGAGCGTGCGCGGCTGACGAGACCTCAGCCCCGCCGCCCGGACCCGGACGTCCTGCTCGCCGCCGTGACCGAGCCGGACGTCCTGCCGAGCGGGGTCAGATCGACCTGAGGACCCGGACGCGGTCGGCGATGGCGCGCCTGGCCACGTCGGAGTCGAACGCGATGGAGTCGAACTCGTGCGGCGCACCGGGGTGCAGGTGGAACTCCACCGGCACGCCGGCCCGGCTGAGCTTCACCGCGTAGGCCAGGTCCTCGTCGCGGAACACGTCGAGCTGGCCGACCTCGACGTAGGCGGCGGGCAGACCGGTCGCGTCCGCCAGCCGGGCCGGAGCCGCGGTGGCCGGGACGTCGGGCCCACCGGCCCGGTCGCCGAGCAGAGCGGGCCACGCGGTGAGGTTGTCGTCGTAGGACCACAACGCGTACGGCGCGACGTGCGGGTCGACCTCGGTGGTGCGGTCGTCGAGCATCGGCATGACCAGGATCTGCCGGGCGACGGGGAGCTCACCGCGGTCACGGGCGAGGATCGACAGCGCCGCCGCCATCCCGCCGCCCGCGCTGTCGCCCATCACGCCGATCCGGACGGGGTCGACGCCCAGCTCGGCGGCGTGCTCGTGCAGCCACCGCAACGCCGAGTACGCGTCTTCGAGCGGGGTGGGGAACGGGTGCTCGGGGGCGCGCCGGTACTCGACGGACAGCATCGGCACCCCGCTCGCGGACACGTACCGGGAGACCGGCCCGTCGAACAGGTCGATGTGGCCGAAGATGTAGCCGCCGCCGTGGAAGAACAGCACCGCGGAACCCGGTGCGGAGCCGTCCTTGGCGTACCAGCGCACCGTGATCTCGGCGCCGTCGTCCGTGCTGACCTGGTGGTCGGTGGTGGTCACGTCGGCGGGGATCGGTTGGGCCGTCCCGGCGGCGCCGATGATCGGCTCCCACATCGCCCTGCGCGCCTCGACGTCGCCGACGGCCGGAGGGGTGGCTGCCGCCATCGCGCCGGCCATCGGGGCCAGCGCGGCGGCGATCTCGGGGTCCAGCCCGAGTGACATGGTCTTCTCCTGTTCGGGGGTGGTGGGTCAGACGACGAAGACGACCTTGCCGCGCACCTCGCCGGCGGCGGCACGGACGTGGACGGCCTGGACGTCGGTCAGCGGCAGGCGCTCGGCGACGTCGACGCGGAGCTCACCGGAGTCGACCAGAGCCACCAGCTTCGCGAGCTGCTTGGCGTCGCTGCGGACGTAGAGGTTCACGCCGCGCACGTCGCGCTCCTCGTCGGCCGGCGCGGGCATCCAGATGGTCGTGTTGACGACGGCTCCGCCGGGGCGGACCAGCGAGGGCAGCTGGGCCAGGACCTCGGGGGCGACCGGTGCGAGGTTGAGCACCAGGTCGACCTGCTCGGTCACCGCCGAGAGCACGTCGGCGGCGGTGTGGTCGACGACCTCGTCGGCACCGGCGGTCCGCACGGCCTCGGCACTGCGCGGGCTCGCCGTGGCGATCACGTGCGCGCCGGCCTGCTTGGCCAGCTGGACGGCGTAGCCGCCGACCGGTCCGCCCGCGCCGTTGACCAGCACGCGCTGCCCGGCCCGGAGCTGACCGTGGTCGAAGAGCGCCTGGTAGGCGGTGAGGCCCACCAGCGGGAACGCGGCGGCGTCGGCCAGCGGGACGCCCTTGGGCGCCGTCGTCAGCACTTCGGCCGGGGCCAGGACGTACTCGGCCGCGGCGCCGGGCTTGGTCATCGGCAGGAAGCCGACGACCTCGTCCCCGACGGCCAGACCGGTGACGCCCTCGCCGAGCGCGTCGACCGTGCCGGCGACGTCGAGACCGGGGGTGTGCGGCAGGCCGACCGGGATCGGTCCCTGCATGACGCCCAGCCGGATGTTGCCCTCGACCGGGTTGAACGACGTCGAGGTGACCCGGACCAGGACCTCGCCGGCGGCGGGGACTGGCTGCTCGACGTCCTCGTGGACCAGGACCTCGGGGCCGCCGAACTCGTGGAAACGCACTGCCTTCATGACCGCTCTCCCTCGTCTTTTGCTTCGAACTCGAAGCAACTGGGACCGACAGTAGACCTGCTTCGAATTCGAAGCAAAGTGACGTGCGGCACTCGTCAGCGAGGAGGGCCGAGCACGACATTGCCGGAGATCTCGGCGGCCTCCGCGAGCAGCGACAGCGGGATCTCGTACCCCTCCGGACGTGGTTCCCGCAGGTCGCGACCGGCGTGGCGGAACATCCTCTCCAGTCCGCCCGGCGTCGAGATGAGCAGCAGGTCGGCCCGTTCCGAGGTGATCCGGTAGCTGTGCGGGATGCGCCGCGGCAGGAAGACGATTCCTCCCTCGCGCAGTTCGTGCTCCTCCTCGCCGGCCCACACCAGCGCGGTGCCGGACAGCAGGAGGAACACCTCGTCCTCGTTCGTGTGCAGGTGCCACGGCGGCGCCTCGCCGAGGCCCGCGTCGAAGCGGCCGACGGTCAGCTGCCCGCCGGTCGCGGCGGAGTCGAGCAGGACGCTGAAGACGCTCCCGCCGATCCACTCGAGCTGCTGCTGGTCCTCCCGCTGGGCGAGGTGGGGGATGCTCAAGGTCGTCCTCTGCTCGAGATCGTCATCGGGGTGGGCCGGGATGGGTGTGCGACGACCCTCACCCGTGCCGCTGCCCGGTCGCCAGGGCCCGCGGTGCCCACCGGTGCCCAGCGCTGCCCGGATCCGGTCGTCCCGGCTCTTCGAATTCGAAGCAGTAGACTGCCGGCATGCCCGACTCGCCGCCGTCGCTCGACCCCGTCCAGCTCGGCGCCTACTTCGCCCTCGTCGAGGTGACGAGCCTGCTGCGGCACGCGGTCGAGCAGCAGCTCAAGGAGGCGGGCGACCTCAGCTACGTGCAGTTCCAGCTGCTGGCGCGGCTCGGCGACGCGCCGACGGGCAGCCACCGGATGACCGACCTGGCCGACGGCGTCGTCTACAGCCGCAGCGGCCTGACCTACCAGGTGGGGCTGCTGGAGAAGGCGGGCCTGGTCGAGCGCACCCCGTCCGCCGAGGACGAGCGCAGCGTCACGGTCACCATCACCGACGCCGGGCGCACGCTGCTCGCGACCGTCCTGCCCGGACACGTCGAGATCGTCAGCGGCCTGCTCTTCGAGCCGTTGTCGCGCGACGACGTCCACGCCCTCGCCGGGCTGCTCGCACCGGTGCGCGACCACATGCGGTCGACCCCGCCCCGGTCCGCCGCGCCCCGTCGCCGCAAGGGCTGACCTCAGCGCGCCAGCAGGTGCTCGACGAGCCGGTGCTTGGCCAGGGCGAGGTGCCGCCGGTAGGTGCCGTAGGGCACGCCGAGCCGGCGCGCGGTCGCCTTGTGCGTGCCGGACGCGGAGACGTAGGTGGCGGTGAGGGCGTCGTGCGCCTTCACGCCCGCGGGGTCGACCCGCAACGCGTCGAGGGCGGCCGTGATGGTGGCGCGCAGGTCCGTCACGGGATCGGGGGAGTCGCTCGGCACCAGGTGGGAGCGCAGCAGGACGCTGGTCGCGAACTCGCGGGGAGCGCGCCACGTGCGCAGGGCCTCGAACACGGCCGCCTCGAAGTCCTCGCGCGGCAGGGGATCGGGTGGGGTCGCGCGAACCCGCTCCGCCGAGACGCGGGCACGCACGTCCTCGTGGCGTTCGGGATCGCGCCAGCGCAGGTCGGCGTCGAGCGCGGCCCGCACCGCGTCGTGCGGGACCAGCCCGTCCGGGGTGGCCTCGACGTAGGGCTGCCGGCGCAGCCAGCAGAACACCGTCGCGGCGTCCTCGTCGCCCAGGACCTCGCGCAGCACCGACTCGCGGGTGACGCGGGCCTGCGCGAGGACGTCGAGACCGCGCCGGTGGACGAACCCCGGCACCTCGCCCACCAGCCGGTCGACCAGCGTCGTGAGCACGTCACCTGGGGATGCGGCGCAGGCGCCGAGGGAGAGGACGAGCGGGTTGCCGCCGGCGAAGGACGTGATGGCACCGCGGCGTTCGGGTGCGACACCCCGCGCCGCGAGCAGGGCGTCGGACGCGGTGGCGTCGAGCGGCCGCACGACCAGCGGGGCGAAGATCCGCGCCCAGCCGGGATCCAGCGTCCACTCCGGATCGGGGGCGGTCCTGCTCGCGATCACCACGGCCGCGCCCTCCGCGAGGCGGGGCAGGAACGTGTCGCGCAGCCACCGCTCGGCCCGGCCGCAGTGCTCGAACGCGTCCACCAGGAGCACCGCGCCCTCCTCGACGGACGCGGGCGCGGCGGCCTCCTCCAGCCGGCGCGGGTCGGCGTGCAGCGACCGCGCGTCCACCCGCACCACCTCGCGCCCGGCGAGCCTGGCCTGCCGGGCGGTGTGGCGCAGCAGCGCGGACTTGCCGATGCCGCCGGGGCCGTGCAGGTACGCCACGAGCGACGAGCCGGTCAGCACGCGGTCGAGCACCGCGCGTTCGGCGTCCCTGCCCACCAGGTCCGCGTCCCGGACCGAGGCGTTGATCGACACCGGTCCAGGATCGCCGCCCTCGCACCGGTCAGCCTGGGCCAGGTTGGCCCACCCGGATGACCGCGGGGCCGGTGGCGGAGGCGACGACCTCGCTCAGCCGGTCCGCGTCGGCCGACCCCGGCGCCGCCGTGAGCACCACCGCCAGGAGGTTGTCGCCCGGCACGTCGAGCAGGTTGCCGTCGAGAGCGATGTCCCCGGCGCCGGGATGCCGGAACACGGCCCTGGTCCAGGAGCCGGCCGCCTTCCCCGGCGCCCGCCACAGCTCGTCGAACGGCCGGCTCGTGGTCCGCAGCTCGTCGACGAGCCCCGCGAGCGACTCGTCGCCGGGATGGCGCAGCGACGCGCTGTGCAGCCGCCGCACGAGCGTCGCCCGGAACGCGGCCGCGTCGTCGTCGCTGCGGCTGATCTGCTGGTGCGCCTTGGAGAACGTGCGCCAGGCGACGTTCCAGTCACGGGGCTGCCGGTTCGACGCCCCCGGCCCGAGCGCCATCCACGCACCGTTGACGGCCACCACGTTCCACGCCAGGTCGCACAGGAACACCGGGGTGTCCGCGAACCGCTCCACCAGCCGCATCGCGACCGGGCCCGCCTCCCTGGGCACCGGGCCGTGCGCGGCGGCGTACCCGGCCAGCGCGCAGAGCCGCTCGTACTCCGCCGGTCCCACCCGCAGGGCGCGGGCGAGCGCGTTGACCACGGCGGCCGACGGGTGCCGGCGCCCCTGTTCCAGCCTGCGCACGTAGTCGGCGGACACCCCGGCCAGCTCGGCGAGCTCCTCCCGCCGCACCCCGCGAGCCCGCCGTCCACCGGACGGCAGTCCGACGGCGGCGGGCTCGGTGGTCTCGCGCAACCGGCGCACCTCCGCGCCGAGATCGTGCAGGGTCATGCGCCCAGTGTCCCTTGTGGAGCAAGTGGCACGTCTCAGCCGGTGGCGCAGGCAGTGCCGTTGAGGGAGAACGACGTCGGGGCGGCCGCGTTCCCGCCGTGGACGGCCTGGAACCCGATGTCGACGGACCTGCCGGGTGCGATCGTGGCGTTGTGCCCCGCGTTGCGCGCGGTGACCTGCCCCGACGACGGCGAGTAGGTCGCGTTCCACCCGGAGGTGATGGTCTGCCCTGACCCCAGGGTGAAGACCAGGGACCAGCCGTTCACCGCCGCCGTGCCGGTGTTGGTGATGGACAGGTTCGCGGTCAGCCCGTTGTTCCAGGCGTTGACGGTGGCCCTGACCGAACAGGTTCCCGGCGTCGGGTCGGGATCAGGGTCGCCACCCCCACCGGTGAGCCCGAAGAACTCGAGGGCGACAGCGGCCATGCCCGACGACGGCAGACTGTGCCCCGCCCCCTGGATGCTGTACGCCTCGACCTTGTCCGAGTACTTGCTGCGGTTCCACCCGGCCCGCGGCGTGTCCGTGGACGTAGGCGTCTGACTCAACCCGAACACGTTCGTCCACTGCTCGACCTCCTCCTGCAACAAGGAGTACGGCACGAGCGTGTCCGCGGTACCGTGCCACAGCTGCACCCTCGGCCGCGGCCCGCTGTACCCGGGATAGGCCTGCCGGGCGAGGTCGCCCCACTCCTGCGGCGTGCGGTTCAGCCCACCACCCCCGGTGCACCTGCTGCTGCCGGGCGGATAGTCCGCGGCGTTGGCGAAGCAGTGGAACGGCACCCCCATGAACGCCGCGCCCGCCTTGAACACGTCCGGGTAGAGCACGAGCATCTCGTTGGTCATCATGCCGCCGGACGAAGACCCCGTGGCGAACACACGATCCGGATCACCGCCGTAGCGCTGCTGCACGTAGCTCACCATCGACACGATCGACACCGGATCGCTACCACCACCACGCCGCTTGGCGGCATCCGACCAAGTGTCGAAGCACTTGCCGAACCCGGCCTCCTGCTGTGCGCTCGGATAAATCACCACGAACCCGTACCTGTCAGCGAGCGAGGCGAACTCGCTGCTCGAGTAGAACCCCGGGCCGGACCCTCCGCATCCGTGCATGGCGACCACGATCGCGGGCTTGGCGGGCCGTGTGTCAGGCACGTAGACGTGCATGCGCATCCGCCCGGGGTTGTCTCCGAAGGATGTCACCTCGACAAGCGACGCCGCAGACGCCGGCGCCGACGCGAGACAGGTGGCGGACAGAGCCAATACAACTGCCATCAGGATTCTTCCGAGCGCAATCACTACGACCTCCGGTCAGGGTTCCGAAGCTCCCCAGAACCGCGAAGCTATTCACTTCCCTGACGGCCGTCAATTTTTCGACGAACATCAACGATTAGTCGTTCGACAAACGACTCAGACGCCAACGGCAAGCCGAGGCCCCAAGCGATGCCGAAGGCGAGCAGTAACAACCCCCCACGCACTCGCGACCGCGATGCCGAAGGCGAGCCGGAAAGACCTTGCGCTGATGGGTAGCGGTGCACCCACTCGTGGTTTTGCGATTGGGGCTTGACTTTGGGTGCGAGGTGCTACCGCTTGTGGATCGGCCGGGTGCGAAGCATCCGGCCTTTTCCGGCCGAACCAGCGCCTCGCAAGGGCCCCGAAGTCAAGCCCCAATCGCAATCGTCGCGGAGCGGCGATGTACCCCAGTCTTTCGTCCGAGGTGCACGCCCACGCTGGAACAGGCACCAGACCGCCCAGAGCAACCACGCTGGAACCCGCATCCAACCCCAACCGTCCTATGTGGCCGGAACCTCCACCACCGTAACCCGAACCCCCACAGCCCGAATAGCCGCAACAGCACCAGGATCAGCCGACAGATCCGTAACAACCTCATGCACGTCATGAATGTCCGCAATCCGCGCAAGCGTGGCCTTCCCGAGCTTGCTCCCGTCAGCCATCACGATCACCCGCTTCGCCCGGCTGAGCATCGCCCGATTGGTCCGCGCCTCGTTCTCGTCGTGCGTGGTGATCCCAGCCGCGGCATCGATCCCGTCGACCCCGATGAACGCGGTCCCGATGCTGATCGACGCCAGCACGTGCTCCGCCCACGGCCCGACCAGCTCGTAGGACTGCGGTCTGGCGACGCCGCCGACCACGACGAGCTTGTGCCTGGGGTGCAACGCCATCTCCATCGCGATGTTCAACGCGTTGGTCACGACGGTCAGGTCCGCGCGGCTCGGCAGCTGCTTGGCCAGCTCGCTCGTGGTGGACCCGCCGGTCAGCGCGATGACGTGCGAGCCGGACGGCAGCATGCGGACCGCCTGGCGCACGATGGCCCGCTTCGCGTCGCGGGACCGGCCGCCGCGGTAGCGCACCGGCACCTCGTTGCCCGCGCCCTGCGGTTTCGCCCCGCCGTGCGTCCTCGTCAGCAGGCGCTGCTCCTCCAGCTGCGCCAGGTCGCGGCGCAGTGTGGCCGAGGAGACGCCGAGCCGCGCGCAGAGGTCGCCGACCTGCAGCGAACCCGTTTCCCTGAGCACTCGCAGTATTTCGGACATGCGTTCCGCGCGGGTCGTGCGCCTTTTCCGCGGGCGGATTTCAGGTGCGGCGGAATCCGTCGAGTCGGCCATGGAACGGAGCCTACGACAACTCCTGCCGGTGAGCGATTGTGCGCGCGCTGCACCGACCGGCGTAAGGCCTGAGCAGGGGAGACGCCGCGAAACGCTCATTCGAAATGCTCACTTCGGCGGCGAGTCTTGCCACTCGCGCAGCGCCGGACGTACGAATGCACCACTCGTCGAACCGGCGGAGGAGCCGGGGGATCAGGGCGATCAACGGCATTCGGGGAAAGCGTCCGAATGCGTCTGGGAAGTGTCCCGGTAATCGGAAGGCGACACCATGGGTGAGCGTGGGCTCGGCAGCAGCTGGACCGCGGAGGAGATCTGGCACCAGCCGGTCACCTGGCCGCGGGTGGCGGAGGCGGTGGAGCGGTCGCGCCCGCTGGTCGACGGGCTGGTCGGGCCGGTGGACGCCCGGACGCGGATCGTGCTGACCGGCGCGGGCACGTCGGCGTTCATCGGCGAGGTCGTGGCCCCGGCGCTGGCACGGCACCTCGGCAGGCCCGTGGAAACCTTGCCCACCACCGAGATCGTCGCCGACCCGGGCACCGCGGCCATCGGCGACCAGCCGGTGCTGCTGGTGTCGTTCGCGAGGAGCGGCAACAGCCCCGAGTCCCTTGCGGCGGCAGAGCTCCTGCACCGGCTCACACCCGATCTGCGGCACCTGGTGATCACCTGCGACGCGTCCGGTGAGCTGGCCCAGCGGTGGGCGGGCGCGGAGAACGCCGTCGTGGTGGCGTTGCCGGAGGAGACGAACGACCGCGGCTTCGCGATGACGTCGTCGTTCACCGGCATGGCGCTGGCGGCGCTGCTGGCCTTCGGGCTGGACGTGGACGTCGAGGCGTTGGCCGGGGAGGCGACCGCGGTGCTCGCCGAGGCCGCGGACCGCGCGTCGGCGATCGCCGGAGCCAAGCCGGAACGGTTGGTGTACCTGGGTTCCGGCGCGCTGCGGGGACTCGCGCGGGAGGCCGCGCTCAAGAGCCTCGAACTGACCCGCGGCGAGGTGGTCGGCATCGCCGAGTCGTCGCTGGCCTTCCGGCACGGGCCGAAGTCCGTGCTGGACGACCGCACGATCGCGTTCGTCTTCCTCTCCACCGACCCGTACGCGCGCTCGTACGACGTCGACATCGCCCGCGAGCTCGTGCAGTCGCTGGGCGCCGATCGTGTCGTGGTGGTGGGAGAGGCGGACTCCGCCGAGTGCGGGGGAGCGCAGGTCTGGCCGGTCCGCGGCGCGTTCGGCTCGCCGTCCGCGTGGGCGCTGGTCGCCGTGATCACCGCGCAGACGACGGCACTCGCGTGCTCGCTCGCGCTGGACCTGACGCCGGACAACCCCTTCCCCGGCGGCGAGGTCAACCGCGTGGTGCGGGGCGTGGTCATCCACGAGTTCGGAGAGGGAGTGAGCTGAGATGTTCCTCGGTGTCGACGGCGGTGGCACGAAGACCGCGTTCTGCCTGGTGGACCTCGACGGCCGCGTGGTCGCGGAGGCCCGCACCGCCAGCGTGTATTACCTCAGCGACGGGATCGGGATCGTCGAACCCCTGCTGCGCCAAGGGATCGACGAGGTCTGCGCCGCGGCCGGCATCCCGGTCGCGGGCATCTCGTACGCGTTCTTCGGACTGCCCGCGTACGGCGAGATCAGCGGGGACGTCCCGGTGCTCGACGCGCTGCCCGCCAAGATCCTCGGCGGCGGCCACTACCGCTGCGGCAACGACATGATCTGCGGCTGGGCCGGGTCGCTCGGCGGGATCGACGGCATCAACGTCGTCGCCGGCACCGGGTCGATCGCGTACGGCGAGCACGACGGCAGGCAGTGGCGCGGCGGCGGCTGGAGCGAGCTGTTCGGCGACGAGGGATCCGGGTACTGGGTCGCGGTCAACGGGCTCAACGCGTTCAGCCGCATGGTCGACGGCCGCCTGCCCGCCGGTCCGCTGGTGGACGCGATGCGCACGGCCCTCGGCCTGGCGGCGGACTTCGACGCCATCGACGTCGTGGTGAACCGGTGGCACGGCGACCGCGGCAAGATCGCCAACCTGAGCAAGGTCGTGGTCGCGGCGGCCGACGCCGGCGACGTGGCGGCCGCGGGCGTCCTGCGCAGCGCGGGCGAGGAGCTCGCCCTGCTCGTGAACGTCGGCCGGGCGGCCCTCGAGTTCCCCGCCGCGCACCAGGTCCCGGTGTCCTACTCCGGCGGCATGTTCGGCTCGGCGCACGTGCTGACGTCGTTCCGGGAGTCGCTCACGCACGACTTCGACCTGCGCGCACCCCTGCTGGAACCGCACATCGGTGCCGCGCTCCACGCGGCGCGCCTGCACGGGCATCCGTTGCGGGCACAGGACATCTCTCCCGCCGCGCTCTCCCTCTGAGGAGCTCCCCATGACCGGATCCGCCGCGTCCCCCTCCGTCCTCCGCGCGAACAGCTGGGTCCCGTACGCGGGACTGCTGGTGCTGTTCTGGGGCGTGTGGGGCGCTTTCTCCGCGTTGCCCACCAAGCTCTACGCCTACCCCGACCCGATGGTCTACGTCGTGTGGTCGCTCACGATGCTCATCCCCGCGTGGGTGTCGTTGCGCGGCAAGAAGTTCGACCGCGGCCGCACGGCCGCGGGCTACGGCCTGCTGATCGGCCTCACCGGTGCCGGCGGCCAGCTGCTGCTGTTC
This sequence comes from Lentzea sp. NPDC059081, assembly GCF_042738015.1. Taxonomy (NCBI): domain Bacteria; kingdom Bacillati; phylum Actinomycetota; class Actinomycetes; order Pseudonocardiales; family Pseudonocardiaceae; genus Lentzea; species Lentzea sp. NPDC059081. Next base: position 117,395 of record NZ_JBHYGW010000005.1, on the reverse strand, counting down.
AAGGCGCTCACCATCGGGCCCGCGTACGTGATCTTCCCGATCGTCGCCCTGTCGCCCGCGATCACCGTGCTGATGGCGTTCGGCCTGCTGCGCGAACGGCTCGGCGCCCTGTCGTGGATCGGCGTGGTGCTGGCGCTCGTCGCGATCGTTCTCTTCTCGGTGTCCACCGGCGACTCGTCCGACAGCGGCTGGCTGTACCTGCTGCTCTCGGTCCTCGTCTGCGTGGCGTGGGGCGTGCAGGCGTTCTACATGCGCAAGGCGGCCCTCGCCGGGGTCGACGACGCGACGACGTTCGGCTGGATGACCATCAGCGGCCTGGTGCTGATCCCGGTGGCGGTGCTGATGATGGGCGGGCTGCCGCTCGGCTTCCCGTGGCAGGCACCGGCTCTCACCGCCGGCACCCAGCTGCTCAACGCCGTCGGCGCGCTGTTCCTCGTGATGGCCATGAGCCGCGGCAAGGCCTCGATCGTCGCGCCGGTCACCAACGCGCTGGCGCCCGTGCTGACCATCGTGCTCTCGCTGCTGGTGTTCGGTGCCACGCCGACCGCGTTCCAGGTCGCGGGCATCGTGCTGGCGCTCGTCGGCTCGACGTTGATGGTCTACCGCGCGGAGAAGAGCAGCGAGGCGGTCCCCTCCGCCGAAGCACCGTCGGCCGGGGCCGCGTCCACCGAGGCACCGTCCACCGGGGCACCGTCCACCGGGGCGGCGACGTGACGAGCAGGGTCGTCACGGTCACGCTCAACCCCGCCCTCGACGTCACCTACCGCGTGAAGGCGTTGCGCGTGGGGGAGACGGTCCGCGTCCCGGAGGTCCGGACGCGGGCGGGCGGCAAGGGCGTGAACGTCGCGGCCGTGGTCAGGCAGCTCGGCGCGGACAGTCTCGTGCTGGCGCTGACCACGACCGCGACGCCGGACGAGTTCCGCGCGGGCCTGGACGAGCTGGGCCTGGCCCACCGGCTGGTGCCCGCGCTCGCCTCGGTGCGCAGGACCATCGCGGTCGTGGCCGACGACGGTGCCACGACCATGTTGCAGGAGAACGGTTCCCCGGCCGGGGACCGGGCAGAGGCGGCGATCACCGCGGTGCTGACCGACGAGCTGCGGGCCGGCGCCGGCGCCGTGGTGATCTCCGGCAGCGTTCCCGCCGCGCTGGACCCGGAGGTGCCCGCCCGGCTGGCCCGCCTGTGCGCCGCGCACGGCGTGCCGGTGATCGCCGACGTGTCCGGAGCGGCACTGCGCGCGGCCGCGTCGAGCGGAGCGGTGCTGATGCCCAACTCCGACGAGCTGGCCGAGCTCGTGGACGACGGCCGGGTCGAGGACCTGGTGGCCGGGGGAGCGGCCGCCGTGGTCGCCACCGCCGGTCCGGACGGCGCGATCGCCGTGACCGCACGGGGTTCGTGGCGGGCTCGCCCCGCCGAGGTGGTCGAGGGCAACCCGACCGGTGCCGGGGACGCGGCCGCCGCGGCGCTCGCCCTGCACCTCGCCCGGTCCGGCGGCGACGTCGACTGGCCGGCCGCGCTGGCCGACCTGGTGGCGACGTCGGCGGCCGCCGTGCTGCGGCCGGTCGCCGGCGAGATCGACCGCGGGGCCAGGGCCCGCTGGATCCCCCTGACGACCGTGGAGGAGACGCGATGACCGCGGACTGGACGACGCTGCTCGGCGAGATGCGGGCGGAACGACGCGCGGTGGGCGCGTTCAACGCGATCCTGATCGAGCACGCCGAGGCCATCGTCGCCGGCGCGGAGCTGAGCGGGTTACCGGTGATCCTGCAGATCTCGCAGAACGCCGTGCGCTACCACGGGTCGCTGGCGCCGTTCGCCCGCGCGTGCCTGCAGCTGGCCGCCGACGCGACGACGCCGGTGCTCGTGCACCTCGATCACGTGGAGGACGAGCAGCTCGTCCACGAAGGACTCGGCCTCGGCATCACGTCGGTCATGTTCGACGCCTCCAAGCTCGACTACGCCGACAACGTCGCGAGGACCCGCGCGATCGTGGAACGCTGTCACGCCACCGGATGTCTCGTCGAGGCGGAGCTGGGCGAGGTCGGCGGCAAGGACGGCGCCCACGCGCCCGGCGTGCGCACCGACCCGCGCGAGGCGGCGGAGTTCGTCGAGGCGACCGGCGTCGACTCGCTCGCGGTGGCCGTGGGGTCGTCGCACGCCATGACGGACCGGAGCGCGGTGCTCGACGAGTCGCTGATCGCCGCGCTGGCCCAGGCGGTGCCGGTTCCGCTGGTGCTGCACGGTTCGTCCGGGGTGACCGACGACGGCCTGCGCGGGGCGGTCGCGGCCGGCATCGTCAAGGTCAACATCGGGACGCGGCTGAACCAGGTGCTCACCGAGGCGGTCCGCGCGGTCCTGGACGAACGCGAGACGCTGACCGACCCGCGCCGCTACCTGGCGCCCGGCCGCGACGCGGTGCGCGACGAGGTGGCCAGGATGCTCACGGTGCTGGCGAAGTGAGCGCCGCCAGCGTGATCCGCTGAGCCGTCCTGGTCGCGGCGGGCAGGGCGGCCGGGTCCCGGCTGACCCGGTCGCAGGCCGCGCGCATGGCGCCGGCCAGCAGCTCCACGGTGAGCCCGACGTCCTCGGCGCCGTGGAACTCACCGGCCGCGAGCCCGTCCGCCACCACGGTCTCCACCTCGACGACGACCGCGCCGAACGGGTTGTCCCGGCACGCCGGCAGCTCCGCGACGAGCGGGCCGACGTTCGGGAGGAACAGCAGCGCCATGCCGGGGTCCGTCGATCCCGCCAGGACGACGTCGACGATCTCCCGCAGCCGGTCCGCCGCCGGGACCGCCGACCGTGCGGCGATCGCGGAGACCCGCTCCGCCAGCGGACGGCTCGCCCGGCGTGCGAGCTCCAGGACGAGCGTCCTCTTGTCGGCGGCGTAGTTGTAGAGGGTGTTGCGCGCGAGCCCGGCCCGCGCCGCGATGTGGCCGAGGGTGATCGAGTCGTAGTCGCGTTCGAGCAGCAGCTGCCGCACGGCCTCGGTGAGGCCGGCCCACACGACCTCGTGGTGCTCCTCGATCGTGGCGGCACGGATGCGCGGCATCGGGTCGGTCTCCTCAGTTCGCGGCGGTGGCGAGGTCCGGCTGGTTCTCCTGGTGGACGGCGGTCAGCTTGACACGGGTGAGCCGCCAGCCGTGCGGGGTGCGGACCGCCTCGTTGTCGTAGAAGCCGACGACCAGCCAGCGGTCGGCGTCCGGGAGCCAGTGCTCGGCGCGGACGTGGGCGTGGATCGTCGCGGTGTCGCCGTCGACCACCACCACGTGCCCGGTGATGGCGTGGTGCGTGGCCCGGAACGGCGCGAAGCTCGCGCGGAGCACCTCGACGTAGCCGGTGAGCGGGACCGTCATCTCGGGCAGGCCCGTCACGGACGCGAAGTCGAGCGTGACGGTGTCGGTGAAGACCCGGCCGGGCAGGGTCGTGAACTCCTTCAGGTCCGCGATGTCGGCGTAGTGGCTGAGCAGCTCGACGAGCTCGGCGCGATCGTCGGTCATGGGTGACTCCTTCTTTTTGCGACAACCTGTCGCGAACGTTACGACAAGTTGTCGCAAAAAGGCAACGCGCGACCAGTTCGGACGATGGCGTAATCTGGATGGTGACGACATCTGAAGTGGGGCGGCGATGGTTCGGTTGACCAGGGTGCAGCAACAGGCGCGAACACGGGCGTCCGTGTTGACGGCGGCGAGGGAGGAGTTCGCCGACCACGGGTACGCGGCGGCGAAGGTCGACCGCATCGCCGAGCGGGCCGAGCTGACCAGGGGTGCCGTCTACTCGAACTTCCCCGGCAAGCGGGCCCTGTACCTGGCCGTGCTGATCGACCTGGTCGAGCAGGGGCGGCCGGCCGAGCCGGCGCCGGCGTCGACGGCCGACGCGCTGGCGGCGTTCGCCAGGACGTGGCTGGAACGCCTGCCCTTGGTCGGCGACTCGGCGGCGGGCGGTCGCCTGCAGCTGCGCTCGCTGGACGGCGTGGTCGACGGTCCGGTGCCCGCGCAGGTGGCCCGGCTGGAGGCCCTGCTGCTGGCCACGGCGCTGGAACGGCGGGACCCGGCGCGGCAGGTGCGCCTGGCCGACCTGGTGCTGACGCTGCTCGACGGGGCCGGTCACCGAGCCGCGACCGCGCCGGGAGCAGGCGACCCCTTCGACGTGGCGCACGCGTGCCGGCACCTCGCCGGCATCGACCTCGCCGACACGTGGTCCCCTCCGCACCTGCCCTTCGTGGCTGCGGCACGGACGTGCGCGGACGCCTGGACCCCGCCGGAGGACCTGGTGGACGAGATCAGCGGCACCGAGGTGACCCCGGCCGACGGCGTGGTCGTGGTGCTGGGCGCGAGCAGGCTGGGCGCCGCCGAGGAGGCCGTCCGGTCGGCGGGGCCCGGCGAGCGGGTGATGATCGCCGCGGTGACGGACGACCCGGCCGAGACCGGCCGCCTGGTCCGCCTCCGGGTGACCGACCTGATGGCCTGCCTGCGCAGGGTGTTCCCTCCCGGCACCTGGGAGGGCCTCCGGCTGGTGCTCGACGACGACGGGCTGGTGGCGTCGGCCATCGGGGTGGCGGATCCGGGCGACGAGACCGAGGCGGCCGTGCGCGTGCGGGACGGCGTGATCGTCGCCCGCGCTGCCGGCCGCGGCGCCGGGCACGCGGCGGGGAAGGTGGCGTCGTGAGCCAGGTGCTGCACGCCCTGCGGTGCGTCGGGACCACCGGGCTGACCCGCGTGGCGGCGTTCACGGGCCTGCCGGAGCCCGAGGCGGAGTCCGAGCTGATCGATCTCGCGGTGGCCGGTCTCGTCACGCACCACCGGGGCTTCGGCGGGTGGGCGCTGACGGAGGCGGGCAAGGCCGCCGACGCCGAGCGGACAGCCGCCGAACTGGAGGCCGCCGGTGGCCGTGCCGCGCTGGCGGTGGCGTTCGAGGAGTTCCTGGTGCTGAACCCGGAGCTGCTCGACCTGTGCACGGCGTGGCAGGTCCGGACCGTCGACGGCGTCGCGACCATCAACGACCACAGCGACACCGCCTACGACCACCGCGTCCTGGGGCTGTTCACCGACCTCCACGCCCGAGCGACCACCGTGATCGCCGCACTGGCCGCCGTGGCACCCCGCTTCGCCCGCTACGAGTCCCGGCTCGCCGCGGCGCTGGCCCGTGCTCACGCGGGAGAGCTCGGCTACCTGGCCGACGAGATGGCCTCGTTCCACACGGTGTGGGCCGAGCTGCACGAGGACCTCCTCGCCACGCAGGGGATCTCGCGATGGCATGGATGACACGGCTGCACGCCGGTCTCGCCCTGCCGCCGGAGGTGATCGGCGGCAAGGCGCACGGACTCGTTCTGCTGCACCGGTTGGGTCTGCCGGTACCGGCCGGCTTCGTCGTGACCACGGAGGCCTGCCGCGCCTACCTCCGCGACGGCCGCCTCCCGGACGGCCTGCGGGACGAGCTCGGAACCATCTCGTCCCCGGCCGTCTCAGTGCGGTCCGGTGCCGCCGTGTCGATGCCGGGCATGATGGACACGATCCTCGACCTGCGCACGGACGCGCCGGAACGGCTGGCGGCAGCGGTGGAGTCGGTGTTCTCGTCCTGGAACACACCCCGCGCACGGACCTACCGCACCCTGCACGGCATCCCGCACGACCTGGGTACGGCCGTGGTTGTGCAGGACATGGTGTTCGGCGACCGCGACGCGCACAGCGGCTCCGGCGTGGCGTTCAGCCGCCACCCCGACACCGGCGAGAACACCCCGTTCGGCGAGGTCCTCTTCGGACAGCAGGGTGACGCCGTGGTGTCCGGCCGCTCCCGCACCCGCCCGTTGCCCGACCTGGCCACCCGTGAACCGGTGGTGTGGCGGCACCTGCTGGACGCGCTGCGCCGGATCGAACAGCACTACCGCGACGCCTGCTACGTCGAGTTCACCTACGAGTCCGGCACCCTGTGGCTCCTGCAGGTCCGGCCGGGCCACTTCACCGGCGCCGCCGCCGTCCGCCTGGCCGTCGACCTGGCCGACGAGGGCGCGATCACGCGCGCCGAGGCGGTCCGCAGAGTGACACCGCACGACCTCCGGCACGCCCGCACCCCCAGGACCGCCGACGCCGAGGTGCTGGCACGCGGCCTGGGCGTCTGCCCCGGCGTGGCCATCGGCCGCATCGCGCTGACCGCCGACGACGCGGTGCGCATGGCCGCCGGCGGCCCGGTGGTCCTGGTCCGCCAGGAGACGTCGCCGGAGGACATCCGCGGCCTCGCCGCGGCCACGGGCGTCGTCACCGCACTCGGCGGCCCGGCCAGCCACGCCGCGGTGGTGGCCCGGTCGATGGGCAAGCCCGCTGTCGTGGGCGTCACCGACCTCGCCGTCGCCGCGGACTCGATCACGCTGGGCGGCCGCACGCTCGCCGAGGGCACGCTGGTCACGATCGACGGAACGAGCGGGGAGGTCGCACTGGGGCGCGCCCGCGTGGTGACGGGTGGGGCTGACCCCCGCCTGCGGCGTCTGCTCGACTGGGGGAACGAGAAGTCCGGGTTCTGAGTCGAGCGTGACGCGAATTCGATTTCGCTCCACTCGAAAGGATGAGGACGATTTCGTTGTGACCATGAACCGCGATTTCTATAGTCGACAACGGCGCACCTCTCGCATTCGTCCCGGGAAGGTTGTTCGCGTGAAATCGACTCTTGCACTCCTGATCGTCGTGGGCATGATGGGATCCTATTCTCCCGCTTTCGCGGAGGAATCCGCGGTCGAACCGGGTAAAGGGGCCAGATTCGAGGCGGAGTGGAAAAAGCTCCCGGCCCTGGACCCGGATTACGAGGTGGTGCAGCTGACCACCTCGAAATCGCTCGACAACAAGATGTACCTCGACGTGAACCCGTACGTCCCCTCGCTCGACTCCGTCGTGTTCAACTCGGAGCGCGACGGCGGGCACGAGAACCTCTACCTCATGTCGCTGCAGAACGGCAGGTTCGTGCAGCTGACGGACTCCGACGACATCGACGGGGACCACGCCAACGTCTCGCCCGCGACGGAGGAGGTGTTCTACGTCGAGGACCGGACGTTCACCAGCGTCAGCCTGCGCGCCCCGTACCGGGAGCGGAAGATCCGCAAGGTGCCGGACAGGTACGACGTCAAGGGGATCGTCGCGCTGACGTCGGACGGGAAGACCATCGCCTCGTCCCTCTACGACGAGGAGGAGGACCGGTCCTCGCTCGTCCTGATCGACGTGAGGTCCGGCGAGCTGGAGACCATCAAGAAGATCGACGGAAAGGTCGACCACGTGCTGATCAACCCGGTGCGCGGCGACACGCTGCTCTTCCACGTCTACGGGGAGGACATCGGCCAGATCGGTCTCGTCGACGTCGAGAGCAAGAAGAAGACGATGCTGACCGATTCCCACGACTACGGCGTGCACCCGTTCTGGGTGAACGGCAGGATTGCCGCGTTCTCGCAGGACGCACAGGGCGACACGCCGAAACAGGTGGTCACCTACGACATCCGCGACGAGAAGTTCTTCAGCTACGACATCCGCGAGTCCAGCAACCACTTCGCCATGAACCCGGCGCGGACGATCATCGAAGGCGACGGGCACAAGGGCAGCACGCCCTACATCTACTTCTATTACATCAAACCGGGCACCAACAAGGTCGACACGGTGAAGATGTTCAAGCACAACAGCTCCTCGGAAACCGAGTCGGTGCACCCGCACGCCGCTTTCGTCAACGACACGGACCTGATCTTCAACAGCGACGCGGACGGCAAGGGCAACGGCAACGTCTACCTGCTCAGGGAGAAGTAGCCCGGTCGCTCCGGGAGCCGCAGCCGGGGGACGACGTGACCCCGGCTGCAGCCGGCGCTCCCGGCCCGCCGTCCGTGACATGATCGAACGATGCAGGTCGAGTTCTGGGCGGACGTCATCTGCCCCTGGTGCTACATCGGCAAGGCGCGCTTCGACAAGGCGCTGGCCGCGTTCGAGCACCGCGACGAGGTCACCGTGGTGCACCGCGCCTTCGAGCTGGACCCCACCCGGACCGGGGTGGAGTCCGTGCAGGAGATGCTCGCCGCCAAGTTCGGGCCGCGCGCGGCCGAGATGGAGGACTCCGTCGCCGGGCTCGCGCGCGACGAGGGCCTCGAGTACCGGCTGGACCGCGAGGTCGGCAACACGTTCGACGCCCACCGCCTGGTGCGGCTGGCGCGAGAGCGGGGCGTCCAGCACCAGGTCCTCGACGCGTTGCTGCACGCCAACTTCGGGCAGGCGCGGTCGCTGTTCACGCCCGAGTCGCTGACCGGGATCGTCACCGAGGCCGGGCTCGACGCCGCTGACGTCAAGGCCGTGCTCGAGGACCCGGACGCCTACGCCGCCGAGGTGCGCGCCGACGAGCGGCGTGCCAGGGAGATCGGTGTGTCGGGCGTGCCGTTCGTCGTCCTCTCCGGCCGGTTCGCCGTCTCGGGTGCCCAGCCGGTGGCGCTGTTCGAGCAGGCGCTGGCGCAGGCCTGGGAGGGCTGACCGCACGGCCGGGAGCCGTGGCTGCCGGGAGCCGTGGCGGCCGGTCCGGGGGCCGGGCGCGAACACCGAGGGCGTCGACCTCCTGCCCGACTACATGATCCTGCACCAGGCCGGATACGACGTCCTCGCGTACGACGTGCGCAACGAGGTGGGGCACCTCGGCCGGCACGCGAAGACGTTCCTGACCGGCGACGGCGTCTGGACGACGATGCGGAGAAGTGCCGCTCCAGGATTTCTTTCGACGAGCTCGTGGAATGAATCGCGGCCGGTGCGGAAATTCATTCCACGAACCCATCCGGTTCAGCGGTCACACCACGTCGCGGATCCAATCGGCCACCGCGGTCTGCAGTTCCTTGGCGCGCGGATGCAGGTTCGCGTCGTGACCCGCGCCGGGCAGCACGAACCCGCGCACGTCCGGTGAGCCGGCGTAGTAACCGCGCTCACCCGCGACCAGGGTTTGGGCGGAAGAGCAGTCGCGGGACAACGCCGTGCAGAACAGCGTGTCCCGCTCTCCGACCGCGAGCAGCACCGGGACGTCGATCAGCGCCGAGTACGGCAGCACGATGCCGAGCGACAGGCCGTCCGGCATCTCGCCCAGCGAGGCCACGTCCTTGGTCGCCTCGTCGGTCGCGAGCACCTGCGGGTCGACGTTCCCCGGTGCGTGGAAGGCGTTGTAGCGCTCGCCCTGCCTGGTCGTGAGGTAGCCGGCGTCGAGCAGCGACCTCGGTTCGAGCCGGCTGCCCAGCAGGGTGGCCAGCGCCGGCGGGTCGATGGCGTGGGTGGCGCCGGTGACCACGACGCCGTCGACGTGGTGGAACGTGGCGGCGGACATGATCGTGATCATCGAGCCGAGCGAGTGCCCGGCCAGCACGACCTTGCCGAAACCCCTGGCGCGCACGGACTGCACGACCTCGTCCACCGCGGCGGCCTGGCGCAGCGCGGTCACGGTGAGGCTGGGCGGCTTGGCGCTCCTGCCGGTGCCGATGCGGTCCACTGTGGCCGTCGCGTAGCCGCGGGCGTTGAGCTCGCGGCGGAACGAGTACACCTCGGGCTGGTACGGGAAGTCCCAGTACGCCGAGTTGTAGGTGGCGCCGGGAACCATCACCACCGCGACGTCCGCGCCGGGGTCGCACAGCTCCGCGTGCATGCCGCCGGGGCTGGTGAACTCCGAACAGGCGGTGGCGGCCGACGCGACCACCGGCGTGCAGAGCGCGAGCAGCAGCGCGACGACGAATGTCCTCTTCACCTCGGATCTCCTCTCACCACGCCGATGGCGAAAGCCTGCACGAGTCCGGCGTGGTGATTCCTGGGTATCACGCGGAGATCGGCGCGATCCATTGTGGAGAGAGGGTCAACAGCATTTCCAAAGCGATTTCGTCTCAACTGGCGGCCGCGGGAATTCGCTTTCCGGTGCGGCCCGGACGTCGGCCAGGAAGCAGAGCTCAGATGTCGGTGATGTCGTCGCCGAGCTTCGAGCTGGTGTCGCGGACCAGCCGCGGCATGACGAACCACAGCCCGGCGTAGACGACGAGGGTGACGGCGCCGATCAGCACGGCGACCCACCCGCAGAGGACCACCTCGCAGAGCAGCAGCACCGTGCCCGCCATCGCGGTGGCGAGGAAGCCCAGCCCGGCCAGCATGAAGGTGCTGCCGGCCGCCACGACGTCCTCACGGCGCCCGCGGCGGAACAGCACGCGGTGCCAGGCGGCGGGGGCGGTCAGCAGGGCGACGGCCGCGGCGGCGCACAGGACGGTCACCAGGTGCGTGACGTGGACGAGAGCCGAGGCCGTCGAGTACTTGTCCGTGAAGGCGATGGAGAGCAGGAAGCCGAACAGGATCTGCACCCCGGCCTGGGCGACCCGGAGCTCCTGGAGCAGCTCGTTGAGGTTCCTGGCGAGACGCCGGTGCTCCGACTCTTCCGCGTTGCTCACGGCCGGTGCCTACCCTCGGCGCGTCGAGGCGAAACCGCGCCGGGCTCACGGCCGCACGGCGGGTCCGAACCCCGTCCAGCGCAGGTCCGGCGGCAGGTGGCCCATGTCGTTGTAGAGCACGAGCGCGGGAGGGGTGCCGTCGCGGTGCTGGACCACCGTGACGGCGGCGTTGCCGCAGCTCATCGCGAGCCAGCGGGACGGCGGGGCGCCGAGCGCGTCGCGCACCAGCCAGGCCACCTGGTAGGCGTGGGTGACCAGCACCTCGTGCGTCTCGGTCTCGGCGGGCCGGGCGAACCGCGCGGTGAGCGAGGCCGCGAGCCGGGCCCCGGCGGCGGCCTCCTCGGCGTCGTGCCCGTCGAAGAACCCCGCCCACGCCGGTGGAACGTCCTCCGGCACGTGCGGCACGTGGTCCATCAGCTCGGGCGCCTCCTCGACGGCGGCCCCCGGCAGGTGCTCGCCCAGGATTCGCGCGGTGCTCACCGCACGCGGTAGAGGGGAGTGCCACACGGTGTCGACCGGCAGCCGCGCGAGGCGCTCGCCCAGCAGATGCGCCTGCCGGTGCCCGACGTCGGTCAGCTCGCCGAACGGGCTCGCCTCGCCGTGCCGCACCACGTACAGGTGCCTGGGCGCCATCGCACGCTCCCATGTCGTCAGCATTCAGATGATGACGACATCTTAGAGTGGGGATCGCGGTGACCGGTGCCGATCACCGCGATCCGGTGGTGCGGCTAGGACACGCCGCAGCTCGGCGCGGACCAGAAGCGGCTCGACTTGTGCGCGACGTGCACGTGGTCGTCGTGGCCGGTGTAGCCGGGGCCGAGGATCTCGTTGAAGCCGTGGTTGCGCGCCTGCTTGGCCAGCGCGCAGAAGCCCTGCGCACCCGCACCCAGGTCGACCGCGTCGCCGTACAGGTGACGACTGCCCGACGCGCCACCGACGGCGTTGTTGCACGACACGCTGCGGAACCCGCCGTTGACGACGATCGGCCGGTCGCCCATCGCGTGCCGCATCGCCTGCAGCTTCCACATGGACACCAGGGCGTTGGCCCGCGCGGTGGCCGCCGAGACGTTGCCGCCGGACCAGTCGGAGTTGCAGTTGTTCAGCTCGTCGTAGCTGAAGTTGACCGGCGTGCAGTCGTTGTCCTGCAACGCGTACAGCTTCGAGAACGTCGCCGACCCGGCGATGCCGTCCGCGCCGAGACCGTAGGCCTGCTGGAACCGGGTCACCGCCGCCTTGGTCGCGGGCCCGAACTGCCCGTCGATGCCGAGCACGGCGCCGTAACCGGGGTAGCCGGCCACCCTGATCTGCAGCTGGCGCACGTCCTCGCCCGACGTGCCCTCGGACAGGGTGCGTCCCCAGGTGTAGCAGGCGTCGGCGGCGGAGACGGGGTCCGCCTGGGCCGCCGCCGGGGTGACGACGACGCCGGTGACCAGGGCGAGCGCCGGTAGGAGGAAACGGAGTTTCACGACAGGTGCACCTTTCGGTCGCAGGGAGGTGCAGCCTGTCGAGTGCGCGCGCGGGTTGTCAACGAGCAACCAAATGAACTCCTAGTGAGGTGGACGGAAACCACCCGGACGGCCCTGGCCGTGCGACCAGGACCGGGTGGGCCGAGCGCGCCGGGCCGACCTGGCAGCGACCACCCTGCGGTGGAGCCTGCTCCACCCCGCACCGGGCAGTGCGGGGGATCGTCGGTGCCGCGCAGGATGAATAGCGTTCTCCCCATGACGAACAACGAGATCGCAGCCACCGGCTCCCGCACCCGCGCCCTCCTCTGGACCGGCCTGGTCCTGAGCATCCTCACCAACGCCACCGTGCAGGCCATGGGCCTCACCGTCGTCGGCATCGCGTTCGGCGTGCTCGCCCTGCTGTTCGGCGGCGGCATCGTCGTGCACCACCGCAGGGGCTGAGGCCGGGCGGTGAAATGTACCCGCGGGTACAGTCCGGGTGGTGACCACGAAGAAGGGCGCCGCGACCCGGTTGCGGATCGTCGAGGCCGCCGCCGCGGAGATCCGGGAACGCGGCACGAACGCCACGACGCTCGACGACGTCGGGCGGCGCAGCGGCACCGGCAAGAGCCAGCTGTTCCACTACTTCCCGCAGGGCAGGGAGGAGCTGCTGCTCGCGGTCGCCCAGCTCGAGGCCGAGCGGGTGTTCGACGACCAGCAGCCGTACCTGGACGAGCTCGTGTCGCGCGCGGCCTGGGAGGCGTGGCGCGACCTGGTCGTCGTCCAGTACCGCGACCAGGGCCTGTACTGCCCGCTCGGCGTGCTGATCTCCGAGGTGGGCCGGCACAGCCCGGCGGCACGGGCCGTCACGGCGGAGCTGGTGCGGCGGTGGCAGGCCTGCCTGCGCGCCGGCATCGAGGCCACCCAGGCGGCGGGGGAGGCGGATCCCGCCCTGGACGCCGACCGGACCGCGGCGGCCCTGCTCGCCACCGTGCAGGGCGGGGTGACCGTGCTGCTCTCCACGGGCTCCGCCGACCACCTCGAGGCCGGGCTGACCCTGTGCCTCGACCGGATCCTGGTCTGACCTACTCGGCCCGGTGGCTCCACGCGGGCTTGCCGCCCGCCGCGGTCGACGTGATCTCCGGGCCCACGAGCAGGAAGCGCGCTTCCTCCTCGGCCACCGGGCAGTGCTCGGTATCGCGGGGGATCACGAACAGCTCGCCCGGCCCCAGCTCGACGTCGCCGTCCCTGAGCTGGATGGTGATCCGTCCCGAGAGGACGACGAACGTCTCGTCCTGGTCGTCGTGCGCGTGCCAGTTCGTGGACCCGATGCCCTTGGCGACCTTGAACAGGTTTCCGTTGGCACGGGCCACTTCCCGCTGCGACCAGAACTCGGTGAGGGTCGCCGCCTCGGCGGCCAGGTCGATCTTGCGGGGACGTTCGGCGGGTGACATGACGTCACTGTCGCAGCGGCGGCCGGCGGGTGGTGCCGACGAGACCGTCAACCTTCGCAAGTTTCCTCTCAGGTGCGGTGCGGTTGAATCGTGACCATGGACCTCGACCCGCCCCGTCGCATCGACCGGTCGGCGCTGACGCAGTGGTGGGGCGACGTGACGTTCCTGCACTGGCGCGTCCCTCCCGGCGCGGTGGACCACCTGCTGCCCGCCGGCACGCGACCGGACGTGGTCGACGGCGACACGTTCGTCGGGCTCGTCGCCTTCCGCCTGTCCCCGCTGGGCTGGCCCGCCCTGACCGGCCGGTGGAGCTTCCCCGAGACCAACGTGCGCCTGTACACCGTCGACACGACGGGACGCCGTGGCGTCGTGTTCCTGTCGATGGACGCCGCCGACCTGACGTTCGTGGCGGGCACACGGGCTTCGGTCGGACTGCCGTACATGTGGTCGGACATGGCCGTGCGACGGGACGGCGACGAGCTGACCTACACCTGCCGTCGGAGGTGGCCGCGCCGTCCCGGGGCGACCAGCTCGCTCACCGTGCGGCCGGGTGAGCGGATCGAGCCGAGTCCGCTGGACGAGTTCCTGACGGCGCGGTGGGGGCTGCACACGTCGTGGTTCGGCCGGACTGCCTACCTGCCCAACCACCACGCGCCGTGGGTGCTGCACCGCGCCACGGTCGTCCGGTGCGACGACAACCTGGTGGCGTCGGCGGGGATCGAGGTGACCGGCGAGCCGTTCAGCGTCCTGTACTCGCCGGGGGTGCAGGCGCGGTTCGGGGTTCCCGCGAGAGTCCGCGCCACCGAACCCGCGTGACGCCCGCCACCGGATCGACGCGCCCGCCGGATCCGGTCGTCCAGCCGGATCGGGCCGGTCAGACGGGTCAGTCGCCGGTCGTGCCGTGCCAGTCGAGGCACATCACCATCGCGTCGTCCTCCGCCGTGCCGGTCGTCCGGTGCCCGGCGAGCTGCTGGAGCACCTCCCTCGGCACCTGGGCGGCGGGCAGCAGCCGGGTCAGGTTGATCGCGCGGGCCAGCGACCGGGCGCCGTAGCGCTCGCCGGCGGGGGACGCCACGTCGTACACGCCGTCGCTCACGAAGATCAGCCGGTCGCCGGGCTGGACCTGGAACTGCTCGGCGGCGTAGGGCGTGTCCTCGAACATGCCGAGGGGGAGCTGGTCCTGGAAGCCGATCTGCTCGACGGTGTTGCCGCGCAGCCGCCACATCTTCGGTGAGCCCGCGTCGATCACCTCGACCTTGCCGGTCCCGAGCTCGAACCGCAGGAGCAGGACCGACACGTGCAGGCGGCCGCCGTACTGGCCGTAGACGGCCTGGTCGGCCAGCGCGGCCTGGTCGGCGAGCGGGACGCCGGCGCGGCGGGCGTTGCGCAGGGCGCTGATCGCGAGGTTGGTCAGCAGCGCGGCGTCGAGGCCCTCGCCCATGCCGTTGGTGAGCGTCAGCGTGAGGTGCTCGGCGGAGGTCGACCAGTCGAAGTTGTCGCCGTAGATGGCGTACGCGGGCTCCAGCTGGGCGCCCAGGTCGTACTCGGCGCCGCGGCACGACCTGCCCGGCAGGAGCTGCCACTGCATCTCCGCCGCGAGCGTGAGCCGGGTGGCCCGCCGGGCCTGCAGGTACAGGTCGGTGTCGCGTTCGGCGATGACGATCTCGTGGCCCAGGGTCATCGCGATCGTGGCGAGCTCGGCCAGCTCGCCGGGTTCCGGCACGTCCGGCAGCTCGACCACCAGCACGCCGAGCCGGTCGCCGCGGACCGTGACCGGGAGGTGGGCCGTGGCGGACGGGCCGGGGCGGCGTTCGACGAACGGCTGCTGGGCGCCGAACGCCTGGCCGGGCGTGCTGCCGTTCACCGGGATCGGTTCGGTCGTGTAGGGCAGCTCGGCGACGGGCTGCAGCATGGTGAGCGCGTAGTCGGCCAGGAGCAGGTCCACCGCGTCCGCCCGGAAGAGCTCCCGCAGCTGCGCGCGGGCGACGGTCAGCAGCTCGTGCGGCTCCGCCGTGCGGAGGGCCTGCTCGACGGCCAGATATCTGTTCTCGGCTGGGGCGGCCACGGGCTTCCTGCTTTCTGCGGACGGGTGCCGGCCGCGCTGGGTGGGAGGTGGAACATGACACGGACGAGGCGATGATGCGACAGTGGGCACGTGAACCGCATACGGCCGCACGCCGCCGTCGACGACGTGCTCCAGGTTCTCACCCAGGTGGTCGAACAGATCGAGGTCATGTGGGAGCGGAGCAAGGACGTCTCGCCCGCCCCGATCTCGGTGTCCCAGCTGCGCGTGATGTTCGTCCTGGAGCACTCGGCGGGCACGAACCTGCGCGCGCTCGGTGAGGCGCTCGACGCCGCGCCGTCGTCGGTGAGCAGGCTCTGCGACCGGCTGCAGGCGGTCGGCTTCCTCGAACGCGGCCTCAGCGCCACGAGCAGGCGCGAGGTCGAGCTGTCGCTGAGCGACCGCGGCAGGGCCTACCTGGACGACCTGCGCGAGCGGCGGCGCGAGCACCTGCGCGACGTGGTGGACGCCCTGCCGCCCGCCGCCCGGTCGACGCTGGTCAGCGGGTTGCGCCGGTTCCGCGACACGGCCGCCGCGGTGCACCCGCTCGAGGACGGCCACGACGGGGCCGGCACCCAGACCGCCTGACAGACCGGCCCCCTCACGACCCGCCGGGACTCCCGCGCCACGACACCGCCCGCGGTGAGCCGCCTCTGCTAACGTTTGCCGGGCGACAATAGTTCAGGACGGGAACGACTCGGCGGTCAGGGCGTGGATGGCGACAGATGAGGCTGCGGTGCGCCGGTGGTTCCGCCGTCCGCGGTTCCGGCGCCCGGTGACCGCCGACCTGCCCGTCTCGTCCGCCACCGCCGGTGACGTCGGCGGGCTGCGGGCGTTGCTCCGGTCGCTGTGCGACGACCACGGCGTGGACGTCGAGCTCCGCGCGCGGCTGGTGCTCAGCGCGACCTTCCTGGCCCGCGACCACCTGACGACCGAACCCCTGGCCGTCCACGCCCGCGTCGCGGCCGGCACGACGCTGGTCGTGGCCGTGCCGCTGCGCGCGCCTCTCGACCACGCCCGGTCGTTCACGCTGCCGTTGCTCCCCGAAGCCACCGACGAGCTCGCCGCCGTGTGGCACCTCCCCACCCACACGGCCCCCGCCGGCGGAGCGGGCGCGGCAGACGACCTCGGCGCGACCGAGCTCGAACTGGTCGCCAGCCTCGCGCGCACCGACGTGCTGGAACGCGAGCACCGCAAGCTCAAGCAGGAGCTGTCCGAGACCAACACCGGCGTGATGGCGATGTACGTCGAGCTGGAGCAGCGCGACGAGCAGCTCCGCCGCGCCCACGCCGTGATCTTCCGCGAGCTCGAGGACGCCCTGCGCCCGCCACCGCCCGACGTCGCCGGCGTCGAGCTCGCCGTGCACTACGCGCCAGCCGACCGGGACGCGCCCACCGGCGGTGACCTCTACGACTGGTTCGTGCTGGCTGACGGCACCCTGCAGATCACCGTCGTCGACGCCGTCGGCCACGGTGTCACCTGCACCCGCAACGCCCTCACCGTCACCCACACGATCCGCACGCTGACCCGCGAGGGTCACCCGTTCGAGCACCTGGTGCGCCGTGCCGCCGAGATCGACGACGGCCTCATGGCCACCGTGCTGCTGGCCCGGTTCGACCCGCGCACCGGCGAGCTGCGCCTGGCCGGCGGCGGCCACCCGCCCGCGCTGCTGCTGCCCGCCACCGGCGAGCCCGCGTACCTGCCCGCGCCCGGCCGCGGGGTCGGGTTCCCCGACCCCGGCAGCACCGAGATCCACCACAGCGTGCTGGCGCCGGGAGACCTGCTGCTGCTCTACACCGACGGGCTCGTCGAGAGCCGCGGCGACGTGGACGAGGGCGAACACCGCCTCGTGCACACGGCGGGCGTCCACGCGGAACGACCGCTCGGGGCCGCGCTGTCGGCGATCGTGCACGACATGCACGACGTCGTCGTGTACACGGACGACACCGTCCTGCTGGGCCTGCGCTTCGAGGGCGCCTGACGTCACCCGAGCCGGTCGCGGCGGCGGGTCAGCTCGGCGGCCTCCGCGGCGTTGCCCGCCAGCTCGACTGCCCTGTCGTAGGCGTCCCGTGCCTCCGCCGTGCGGCCCAGCCGGCGCAGCAGGTCGGCGCGGGTGGCGTGGAACGGGTGGTAGCCGGCCAGGCGCGGTTCGAGGCGGTCGACGGTCGCCAGCGCCACCTCCGGTCCGTCGAGTTCGGCCACCGCGATGGCCCGGTTGAGCGCCACGACGGGTGTCCCCGATGAACGCGTGCGTCTCGGCGTCCCCCGTGCCCAGAGGGGCGCAGTCGCCCAGTCGTCAGGCGCGCGTCCCGACGGGCGTTCCGTCAGGGGATTCGGCGCGAGATCGCGATCGCCGCCCGCCGCAGCTCCGCCCCCAGCTCCGGCACCCGCTCCTCCGGCACGTCGGCGGCCGTTCCGGTGACCTGCACGGCCGCGGTTGCCTCCCCGCCGGACGCGGGTACGGGCGCGGCCACCGACGCCATGCCGGGCTCGCGTTCGCCGCGGGCGTGCGAGTAGCCGCGGGTGCGGATGGTGGCCAGCTCGGCCACGAAGTCGTCGCGCGAGACCGCGGAGCCGTCGGCGTAGGTGTGGGCGGTCAGCTGGTCGAGGAACTGTGCCAGCTCGTCTTCGGGCATCTGGGCGGTGAGGGCCTTGCCGGCGCCCAAATGCAAGGGGAGCCGTTCGCCGATGGGCAGTTCGTAGCGCAGGGGAGCGGCGCCGCTGACCCGCGCCAGCACGACGCGGGACCAGCCGATGCGCTTGAACAGCGACGCGGTCAGGCCGGTCGCCGCCGCCAGGTCCTGCAGCACCGGGCGGGCGGCGTTGAGCAGGGGGCTCGTCGTCAGGTAGGCGTGCGCGCCGAACACCAGGCCGACGCCGGGGCGGTAGCCGTTGGCGTCGCGTTCGACGCGGCCGCGTGCTTCGAGGACGCCCAGGATCCGTTGTGCCGTCGGGATCGGCAGGCCGGCCTGGCGGGCCACGTCGGTGAGCCGCAGGGCGTGGTGGCTGCTGTCGATGACCTCGAGGATGTCGATGGCGCGTTCGAGCGACCGCATGCTGGTCGCGGGCTTGGCCGGCTCGGACATGACGCCTCCTGCGGAAGATCGCTGACGACGCCATCCTTCCACACAGTGGTAACGCCTTCCGGGAACAGTGATCTACCTCAGGGATCTACGTCAGGGATCTACCTCAGGGATCTACGTCAGGGGACCTACCGCAGGGCCGTCGCGTTGGGCGGCGAGCCGACGCCGCCGACCAGGTGCAGCGGCTTCACGACGACGAGCGCGTCCCACCGGCCGTGCGCCCGGCTGTCGGCGACCAGCTCGTCCAGGTTCCACAGCTCGCCGAGCGGGACGCCGAGCTTCGCGATCAGCTCCTGGTGCATCATCCCGGCGTCGTCGGGCGCGTCGGCGAGGAACGTGTCCGCGGCGACCGGCAGGACCTCGACGGCGAACGTGTCGGTGGCGAACAGCGCGACCCGGTGGTCCCACAGCCACGCGGGCAGGTCGCGGGTCTGCCGGAACCCGGTCGCCCGGCGCGCGTCGCGGACCTCGGCGCGCACGGACGGGTCCGCGTCCAGGAACCAGCGGGCCCACCCCGTGTGCACGAGCACCAGGTCACCGGGGCGGACGTCCTCGCCCTGCGCCTCCAGCGCGCGGTCCAGCAGGTCGACGTCGAGCACGGGACCGAGCCGGTGGTCCAGCCCCTCGGCCACGTCGATCACGACACCCCGTCCGGCGATCGGCTTCTCCGCCCACCGCTGCACGCCGAGCGCCGGGCTCCCGGCCCGGATCTCCGAGTCGGGCACGCGGTTGTAGAAGCCGTGCCCGGTCGCGCGGCGGTGGCGCAGGCCGTCGACCTGCGACGTGGCCTGGAGGTAGAACTCGCGCAACACGTCGTCGCGCGAGTTCTCGTGGGACGACAGCAGCTCGTGCCGGGGAGCGGACCTGGCCCGGGCCATCGGCGGGTCGAACGCGTCCAGCGCGTGGTCGAGGCTGAACACCGCGCCGCGCGTGACGGTCGCGGCGGCCGCCGCTACCTGCGCGGCCTCCGCGAAGTTCGCCGTCCCGCGCTCCGGGTCGTCGCGGAAGACGCCCCAGCTGGCACCGGGCGGGTCGCGGTCGAGCAGGTCCGCGTACGACGGGTGGCCGTCACTCACTCTTCTGCCCGTACGACAGCGCGAACGACAGCAGCCCGGCCACGGAGGCGCCGCCGAACGCGTACGGGGCGAGCGCGGTCGACCAGGCCCTGGCCGCCGTGGCGTCCCCGGCGATCAGCGTCGCCGCCTGCCCCACCACGACGGCGAGGCCGGCGAGCAGGAAGAACACGACCGACAGTCCGAAGAGGACGGAGACGATCCCGGACGTCCTTGTCTCGGTGTGCATCAGGTTTCTCCTTCGGGGATCAGACGGGGAGCACGCCGACGGCGATCAGCACGCCCATGACGAGGATGGGCAGGCAGTAGTACTTGAGCAGCGGCATGAACGTCTTCACGGGGTCGACCCGCGCGATGCCGGCGGCGACGTAGATCGGCGCGCCGGACGGCGGTGAGGCGCCCTCGGTCGAGGCGAAGATCAGCACCGCGGCGGCCGCGACGGGCGCCGGGATCCCGGCACCGATCAGGGCGACGACGGCGACCGGTCCGATCGCGGCCATGGTCGCGCTGGCGGTGAGCGGCACCGCGGTGGCCACGATGATCACGCCGATCGCGATCGCCATCAGCCATCCCGGCGCGTCGAGCCCGGTCAGCACCGACTCGAGCTGCCCGGCCAGACCGAGGTCCGCGAGGACGTTCGACGCGGCGAACGCGGCCACGATCGTCACGCCGATGACGCCGAACGACGGCGCGGCACCGGTGATCGTCGTGCGCCAGGCCGACGCCGTGCGCGGCAGGTGCCGGCGGCCGAGCACCAGAACGAGCGCGATCATCAGCACCGGGATCCAGGTGACCAGGCTGATCACGTCCGGCATCCCGTAAGGCTGGGCGGCCAGGCTGGTGCCGTCGGCGAGCTTCACCGGCTTCTTCAGGTCGTCGGCCACCCCGGACCAGCTGCCGACCAGCGACGCGATCGGGCCGCGGGTGAGCAGCAGCGGCACCAGGATCGGCAGGAACAGCAGCAACGACGTCCAGCCGGTGCGCAGACTCCGCCGCACCGGCAGCAGGTCGTCCGGCGACATCGGCTCGATCCCGTTGCGCCGCACCAGGAACCACGCCAGCACGATCCGGTAGCCGAGGCACCACAGGCCCGCGAACGCCAGGGGCGCGACGATCTCGTCCGGCTGCATGACCCCCTGGGCGGCGAGCCCGCCGACGAGGATGAACATGGTGGCCGAGAACGGGAAGCTCACGCCCATGCCGGCGCCGCCCGCGACGACGGTGGCCGCCAGCTCGGGCTTCACGCCGGACCGCTTCATCCACGGCACGGTCACCGACCCGACCGCGGCGGTCACGGCCGCGCCCACGTGGGCGATCGCGCCGAAGACACCACCGGCGACCGTCGCCGTGTAGACGGAGCCGCCGCGCAGCCGTCCCAGGAACGAGTTCAGCAGGTCGATCAGCCGGTCCAGCACCGGTGTCCGCGCCAGCAGGTAGGACATGAACACGAACGCGAGCCCCGCGAACGTGACCTCCTCCTGCATGGCGTCGAGCAGCGCCTCGCCGATCGAGTGCCAAGCCGAGCCGCCCTCGACGCCGCCCACCACGGCGAACCCGCACACCGCGACGAACCCGAGGATCATCGACTCGCCGATGTTGCGCTTCACGACCGCGTTCCAGAACACGATCACGCCGACGAACGCCAGCAGCGCCCAGACGCCCGTCATCACGCTGTCCCGGCGAGGATCGCGGTGCGGCGGCGGGCCTCGTCGGCCTCGACGGCGCGCCCGGCGAGCAGGCTCGCGGCGGCTTCGGCCGCGGGCACCACGATCACCCCGTCGTCGTCGCCGACGACCAGGTCGCCCGGCTGGACGACCACGCCTCCGACCGCGACCGGCACGTCCACCTGGCCCGGCCCGTTCTTGTACGGGCCCGCCGCGCAGACCCCGCGCGCCCACACCGGGAAGCCGATCTTCTCCAGCTCGACGACGTCGCGCACGGCGCCGTCGACCACGATCCCGCGCACGCCGCGCAGCTTGGCCCGTTCCGCCATCAGCTCGCCGAGCAACGCCCGCGTCACGTCGCCGCCGCCGTTGACCACGAGCACGTCGCCGGGCTGGGAGGTCGCGATCGCGCGGTGCAGGGCCAGGTTGTCGCCGTTGCGCACCCAGACCGTGCGGGCGCGGCCGACGACGCGCGCACCCCGCCAGAGGGCGTGGACGGCGCCGTCGAGCATGCCCATGCGGTCACGGGCGTCGCCGATGTTCGCCACCGCGAGCCCGTCGAACGCCGGCAGCAGGTCGTCGGTGGGCCGCAGGGCCGCGTCCTCCGCCGCCCGGTGCAGCTCGGCGGCTGCCCGCGTCATCACCGGCCTCACTCCCAGAGTGTCGAGCAGTTCGGCCGCCGCCGCCGACTCGCCCGCACGCCGGGCCGCGTGCTTGACCGTGCCGTCGTGCAGCCGGTTCAGCGCGGTGTCGCCGCCGGAGAGCTCGCGGGCGATCTGCTCGCGCACCCACGTCTCCTCGCCGGCCGCGCGACCCGCGGCGACCGACTCGACGATGAGCGCGCCCAGTCCCTTCATGAACGTGCTGCGCAGCAGCTTGCGCGCGGAGGCGTCGCCCGCGGCCCCGCCGATGTCCTCCGCCGGGGCGCCCAGCGCGGTGAACACCTTCACCGCCCGCGCCGACGCGGTCCCGCTGACGACCACCGAGGTCGCGGCGCCGTGCGCGGGCACCGACCCGACCACGGCGACGTCGGCGAACCGGTCCTCGCCCACCACGCCGGCGATCCGGCGCTTGACCTCGCGGGCCGCGGTGTTCAGGTCCGCGTAGACGACGTCGACCGCGAGGTGCGGCGCCACGGAGACGGCGGCGTCCTCGGCGGCCTTGCCCCCGACGAGGCTCACCACGAGGCCCGCGCCCTGAACCGCCGCCTGCGGGGTCGCGGCCCGCACGACCCCCGGCGGTGTGGCGGCGGCCACCGGGTCGTAGCCCGTGACCGTCCAGCCCTGCTCCACCAGACCGGCCGCGTACAGCGCGCCGGCTTCACCCAACCCCAGGACAGACGCCCGCATGCCGCCTCCGTAGATTTTCATACAGTGGTAACTTCTCTCGCTAGACGGATACTATTGCCGCGAGATGAGAAGTTCGTCAACCCTGGGTTGAGCGCGGACAGCAAAAAAGGCCGCGACCCCCGTCGGGGTCGCGGCCTTTCGGCTACAGCTCGGTCAGACCTGGCCGGGACGGTCCACGTCGCCGCGCCACGCACCGGTCTCGCTGCCGTTGCGGTGCTCGATGAACTCCTTGAACCGGTCGAGGTCGCCCTGGACGCGGCGGTCGAGGACGCCGAGCTTGTCGGCGACGTTCTCGACGAAGCCCTCGGGGTCGATGTCCATCTGCACGGTGACGCGGGTGTGCGCGGCGTCGAGGCGGTGCACGGTGACCACGCCGGCGTGGTCGGGGCCGGAGTCGGACCGCCACGCGACCCGCTCGTCCGGGTGCTGCTCGGTGATGGTGGCGTCGAACTCGCGCTGCACGCCGGCGATGCTGACGGTCCAGTGGGTGCGGGTGTCGCCGAGCTGGTCGATCCGGTCGACGCCCTCCATGAAGCGGGGGAACTCGGTGAACTGGGTCCACTGGTTGTAGACGCTGGTCACGTCCGCCTCGACGTCCACGGACTTGGTGATCGTGCTCATGACGTGCGACTCCCTGCCGTTGAGATCGTGGGTGGTACCTGATCCAGCGGTACCCGCTCCATCGACTCAGAAACGACGCAGCCGCGACGTTCTCCGTGATGTTCTCGACGTCGTTCCGAGGGTTCGAGGCGTCCTCAGGTCCTGGCCAGCCACTCTCCGAGCAGGGCGCGTTCCGCCTCCGTGAGCTGGTGCAACGCGGGCAGGGCGCGGCGGACCGTCTCGGTGACCGAGGACGTGGTCGCGGGCTCGCTGGTGAGGATCTCCCGCATGAGCGTCTCGTACAGCGCGTCGGCGAGGCCGGGGTCGCGGTCCTGCGGCGCGGTGGCGAGCAGGGTGATCATCGCGCCGGTGCCGGCGGCGTGGATGAGCTCGACGGCCCGCCGTTCGTCGACGCGGAGCCGTCCGGCGGCGGCGACCCTGGCCACGCGGGCTCGCAGGATCTCGATGCCGCTGGTCATCGCGGGGGACCGGGCCGTGCGCACCGGGTCCAGCAGCAGGCTCAGCAGCTCGGGGTTCGCGAGACCGAAGCCGAGGTGCGTCTCCCACCCGGCGCGCAGGTCGGCCACCGGGTCCTCCAGCTGCGCGGTGGTCGCCTTCTCGGCGACGTAGCCGGCGAAGACGTGCTCGGCGACGGCGTCCAGCAGGGCGTCCTTGTCCGCGAAGAACCGGTAGATCGTCGGCGCCTGCGTGCCCGCGGCCTGGGCCACCGCGCGGATCGTGACCGCGGCGGCTCCCTGCTCGCGCAGCAGCTGGGCCGCGACCTCCACGACGTTCGCGCGGGCCCTGTCCCGGTTGTTCTCGACCACGTTGCCGATCCTACCGATCTGTTGCTAACGTCGATAGTGACAGCGTTACTACCAACGTTAGCGAGGCTGGGATGATCATCGTCACCGGAGCGACCGGCAAGCTCGGCGCACAGGTCGTGGAGCGGCTGCTCGACCGGGTGCCGGCGAGCCGGGTGGGTGTGAGCGTGCGGGACGTGAGCCGGGCGGAGGCACTGGCGGGGAAGGGCGTCCGGGTGCGGCGCGGCGACTTCGCGGAGCCGGGCTCCCTCGCCGGTGCCTTCGAGGGGGCGTCCGCGGTGCTCGTGGTCTCGGCGGGCACCACCGGTCCCGAGGCCGTCCAGCAGCACGTCACCGCGATCGACGCCGCCCGCGCGGCCGGAGCGGAGCGCGTCTTCTACACGAGCCATCAGGGCGCGGCGGCCGGCTCGCTCTTCGAGCCCATGCCCGACCACGCCGCCACGGAGGAGTACCTCGCGCGGACGGGGACGTTCACGTCGCTGCGCAACGGCTTCTACGCCAGCACGGTGCCGCAGCTGCTCGGCCAGGCGCTGACCACGGGCGAGCTCGTCGCGCCCGCGGACGGCCCGGTGTCGTGGACCGCGCACGCCGACCTCGCCGAGGCCGCGGCCGTCCTGCTGGCCGGTGAGGAGCGGTTCGACGGACCCACCCCGCCCCTCACCGCGCCGGAGGCCTTCGACCTCGGCGACGTCGCCGCACAGCTGACCGAGATCACCGGACGCACGATCCGCCGGGTCGTCGTCGAGGACGAGGAGTGGACGGCGTCCCTCGTGCGGCACGGCGTTCCCGAGGCCCAGGCCACCCTGCTGCTCGGCATGTTCCACGCCTCGCGCCGCGGCGAGTTCGCGACGACCGGCGACCAGCTGGAGAAGCTGATCGGCCGGCCGACGACCCCGTTGCGCTCGATCCTGGAGGCGGCCTCAGAGAGCGCGCACTGAGACGTTCGCGAACGACGTGCGACCCGTTCCCGTCGAGCTCTGCAGGCCGACGTGGCTCTCCTGCGGGATCAGGGTCGGGTCGACCACGGACAGGACCTCGCGGCCGTTGTCGAACAAGGTCAGCGTCGTGCCGCGGACCACGAACCGCAGCGCGTGCTTCTCACCCGCCACGATGTCCGACGCCGAACCGACCCCGGCGAGCTTCGTGTTCGCGCCGCCGTCCATCACGCCGATCGCGTACTTCTGGCCCCACGACGCGATTCCCGCGTAGTAGTAGGAGTCGCGCATGGTGTAGCGGGCCATGAGCACGGCGTCCCGGTCCGCCACGGCGGCGCTGCGCGGCGTCACGTCGGCCGAGAGCTCGTAGTCCAGCGCGCGGAGGAGAACGTTGCCCTGCAACGTCTGCGTGCCGGACGAGTTGCCGAGGGTCGTCGCGCTGCCGTCCCGCACCTCGAACGACGCGCCGCTCGGGATCGC
This sequence comes from Lentzea sp. NPDC059081, assembly GCF_042738015.1. Lineage (NCBI taxonomy): Bacteria > Bacillati > Actinomycetota > Actinomycetes > Pseudonocardiales > Pseudonocardiaceae > Lentzea > Lentzea sp. NPDC059081. The sequence goes on along the minus strand of NZ_JBHYGW010000005.1, from coordinate 92,011 downwards.
GGTGCCCTGCGTCATCGTCCACTTGGCGGGGTCGACGATCGGCAGCCGGTCGCGCCACACGGCGAGCTGGATCGTCTCGTTCCAGCCGGGCCGGAAGTTCTTGACGTTGTAGAAGACGTGGTCGGAGCCGTTGTGGGTGACGACGAACGTCCGGTACACCATCGAGTCCTCCGGCCCGCCGGTCACACCGAGGTCGAGGTCGAGGTTCGCGCGGGTGAGCTCCCACCTGACCCCGTCGCGGGACAGCAGCTTCCCGCCGCGCGACGGGTAGTCGGCCTGCCAGCCGACCACGCGCATCTCGTAGCCGCCGTCCCTGGTGCGGCGGATGTTCGGCCCGCCGATGCCCAGGGACGCCCAGCCGCCGTCCTTCATCGGGCGCAGCACCGGGTTGCCGGCGTACTTGGTCCAGGGGCCGGCGGGGTTGCGGGCCGTCGCGTAGCAGATGTACTCCGGCTCGCCGCCCGCCGACGCGATCTTGCCCGCCGTGTACCAGATCTTCCACAGGCGCTCGCGGTCGTCGTAGAAGAGGGAGGAGTTGTAGATGTAGTCGTCCTCCCACGGCATCGTGGACTCCAGGACGACGCCGTGCTTGGTCCACGGGCCTTCCGGTTTCGCCGCCGTCGCGTAGAGGACCCGGCCCTTGCCCGCCGCGTCGATGCCGAAGTACGTCATGTGCCACGTGCCGTCGAGGTACACGACGCTGGGCTGGTTGAGGTTGTTGTGGTCGGCGTCGATCGAGCGGCTGAGCACCGGCTCTGCCTTCTTCGTCCAGGTGACGCCGTCCTCGCTGGTGGCGTAGCCGACGTAGTACAGCGAGCCGTACCAGAGCTTGAACCTCGGGCCGCCGCCCTGGTTGTAGACGAGGCACGGGTCCTGCAGCAGGGAGGTCTCCCACGGCAGGTCCTGCCGCATCACGGTGCCGCGGCGTTCCCAGCCGCTGACCGGGCCGAAGGTGTCGCGCAGGAGCTCCTGCCCGGCCCGCACACCCGGTTTCGCCGCGGCCGTACCGGGCTGGAGCAGGGGAGCGGCGGCCAGTGCCGCTCCAGCGCCTAAGAAGACACGACGAGAGTGCTGGGACATCGTTGTACTCCGTTCTCGCGGGTCAGGAAATGAGCGAGGACAAGGCTTCCGGGGTGAACGAGCTGCCGAACGAGACCGCACGGGCTCCCGCGTCGAGGAACGACCGCGCGTTCGCGGCATCGACCCCGCCGGTCGCCACGAACCGCACGCCGGGGAACGGCGCGAGCAGGGCGGTGAACCACGCGGGCGTGAGCACGCTCGCGGGAAACGCCTTCTGCCACCGGAACCCGGCCGCGAGCGCGGTGCCGACCTCCGTGGCGGTGGCGACTCCCGGCAGGTGCGGCAGACCGCGTTCGACACTGGCCGCGGCGACACGGGCGTCGAAGCCGGGCGCGACGGTGAACTGAGCTCCCAGCGCGGTGACGGCGTCGAGAACGTCCAGGGACACAACGGTTCCGGCGCCCACGCTGACCCCGGGCACCTCCCGCGCCCACGCGACGGCGGCCGCCAGTGACGCGGTGGACTCCTCGCCGTGCCAGGGAACCTCGATCAGCGCCACGCCCTGGGCGGCTCGGCACAACCGCACGGTGGTCTCGGGGTCGTGACCGCGCAGGATCACCATGGCCGGCACCGCGGCGAGGTGCCGCTCGAAGAAGTCAGCCGACATGACGGCGCACCCCCGAGGTGCCGTCCCAGCCGAGGTGCTGGGAGATCTCCGACGCCAGCCGCCACAGCAGCGGCAGGTGCCGCTTGAGGCGGTCCAGGGGTTCCAGGGCGCACAACGCCGTGATCGACACCCCGGCGTGGACGGTGCCCGTGTGGTCGCGCACGGGCACCGCGATGCAGGCCAGCACGCTCTCGTGTTCGCCGTCGTCGACCGCGTACCCCTGCTTGCGCACCCGCGCCAGGACCGCCGCGAAGTCCGACGGGCTGGTGATCGTCGACGCTGTGAAGCGCTCGAACCGCGTGGTCGCGAGGATCGCGTCCCGGCGTTCGGGCGCCAGGCCCGCGAGGATGGTCTTCGCGACACCGGCCGTGTGCACCGGCACCGGCGCGCCGATCCGCGACGCCATCCGCACCGCGCCGTGGCCCTCGACCTTGTCGACGTAGACGATGTCGGTGCCGACCACCTCGGCCAGGTGCACGGTGTGGCCGACCTCGCGCGCCAGCCGTTCGAGCCGGGGCCGCGCGGCCGCGCGGAGGTCCATCCGGTCGAGGCTCTCCAACGCCATCCCGATCAGGCCGAACCCGATGGCCCACGTGTTGTCGTCGAGACGGCGCACCAGCCGGTGGCGTTCCATCGTCTGCAACAGCCGCAACGCGGTGGAGCGGTGGACGTCGAGCAGCCGCGAGAGGTCCGAGAGCCGCGACGGGCCGCGGGCGCAGGCGTCGAGGATTACGGCTGCGCGGTCGACGGACTGGGACATGTCAGCTCCTCCCGGCCTCGACCTCGACGAAGGCGCCGCCGTTCGCCACCGACTCCGCCGCGGCGAGCACCACCGCCAGGTCCTCGAGTCCTTCCGCACCAGGCACGACGGGTGCTCTCGACGTGGAGATGGCGCCGAGCCAGTCCTCGATCATCAGCCGGTGGCTGTCGTAGTAGTTCTCCTTGCCGAGGCGCTCGGTGCCGGCGGGAGTCCAGACGTGGCACCCACCTTCGTCGTTGTCGTAGTCGACGACGACGTCCAGCCGGCCACCGCTGCCGAGCACGGTCGCCTCCGCCTGCGCCGCCGGTCCCGGCACCGACCAGGTGAGCAGCGACTGCGCGACGACGCCGCTCGCCATCCGCAACGTGAGCGAGACGGTGTCGGCGTTCCCGGTGGCGGACACCGCTTCCACCGCGCCGCCGAGCCGCCGCAGCAGGCTCACCTGGTGGGTGCCCTGGTCGAGCAGGATGCCGCCGGACGGTCCGCGGCCGTGCCGCCAGCCGTCGCGCACCCACACCCCGCCGACCCGGTACGCGCGGGTGGACCGCAGTGCGAGGACCTCTCCGATGCGACCGGCCTCCAGAGCCGCACGGGCGTCGGCGACCGCCCGCAGGTGCGGGTAGTTCTCGGCCACGGCCAGCACGAGCCCCGTCCGCTCGGCGGCCTCCACCATCGCCCGCGCGTCGGAAAGCGTGGTGGCGAAAGGCTTTTCGACGAGCACGTGGCACCCGGACCGGAACGCCTCCAGCGTCACCGCGGCGTGCAGGTGGTGCGGGACGCGGACGTCCACGGCGTCGACCTGGATCTCCCGCTGCGCCTCGGCCAGCGAGCGGAACGGCCGCGCGCCGGTCAGCCCGGCGACCGCGGCGGCACGGGCGGGGTCGGGGTCGATCGCGGCGGCGAGCCCGCCGAGGGCCGGGTAGACGGAGCGGGCGACGATCTCGCCCATCGCGCCGCACCCGACGAGCGCCACCTGAGTCACGACGCTTCTCCTTCCGGCCGGTACCGGTCCACCGGCAGCCCGGCGACGTCCACGTCGACGGCGAAGAGCTTCCCGGCGTGGGGTTCGGCGGCCGACTGCTCGGGCGTGAAGCGTTCCTGAGACGTGGTGACGAACAACGTCGTCAGGTCCGGGCCGCCGAAGCAGCAGCTGCTGACCTGCGTGGCCGGCACGTCGACGCGGGCGAGGACCTCGCCGTCCCGGCTGAACCGCACGACGGCCGAACCGCCCCACAACGCCACCCACAGGGCACCTTCGGCGTCGATGCTCATGCCGTCCGGGGCGCCCAGCGCCGGGTCGATCGCGAACGCCGGCTCCCGGCCGTCCGGTGTCATCAGGTCGACCCGGTGGGTGGGGGTGTCGATGTAGAAGAACTCGTCCGGGGTGCGCCAGGCGAGGCCGTTCGAGATCGTCACGCCCGTGAGCACGGGCACCGCCTCGGCGCCTTCGAGGCGGTACAGCGTCCCCGCGCCCGGCGTGACGTCGTGGGCCATGCTGCCCGCCCAGAAGCGGCCCCGCGGGTCGGCGGCGCCGTCGTTCATCCTGGTGCCGCGCCCGCGTTCGGGCTCGGTCAGCTTGCGTGCCGCACCGTCGGTGGCCAGCCGGGCGAACCCCAGCTCGCTCGCCACGACCCAGCCGTCGTCCGGTTCGGCGCACGGCACGACGGCGCCGACCATCTCGCCGAACGAGTACGTCCGCACGGGCAGCAGCCGCGGTGGCGCCCACTTCGCCCGCCGGACCAGCCCGGCGTAGACGTCGACCCACAGCAACTCCTGCCGGACGTCGTCCCACACCGGTCCCTCGGCGTGTTCGGCGCGCTCGTTGAGGCAGATCTCAGCCTGGTAGGTGCGCACGGTCCCCCTGTCCGATCCGGAACGACGTGTACGAGCGGGCCGGGAACGTGTACGTCGTCGTCCCGGTCAGATCCACGGTGGACTGCTCGGGAACGGTGTCGCGCGGGTTCCCGGCCGGGGCGAAGGCCAGCACCGCGAGCAGGACGCGTTTCATGGTGGCCCTCTTCAGCTCTGCAGCCGCTCGGACCTGCGAGCGCGCAACCGGTCGGTGACGATGGCGACGGCCAGCACCGCGCCGAGCACGATCTGCTGGTAGTAGGGCGAGACGTGCAGGATCACCAGGCCGCTGTTGATGCACACGAGCAGGATCGCGCCGAACGCGACACCGAGGACCCGGCCGACACCGCCGCTGAGGCTGATCCCGCCGATCACCGCCGCGGCGATCGCGTTGAGCTCCCAGCCCACCGCCACCCCGGGCTGGCCGACCGTGAGCCGGGCCGTGACGAGGATGCCGACGGCGGCGGCGCAGGTGCTGCTGACCACGTAGGTGAGGATGATCCGCCGCCGGGTCCGGATGCCGGCGAGCCGCGCGGCCTCGGCGTTGCCGCCCACCGCGTACACCTGGCGGCCGACGTGCGTGCGTTCCAGGAAGAAGAACGCGGCCACGCACGCGCCGACGAACAGCAGTGCGGGCACGGGCACACCGGCCAGCCGGTACTGGGCGATGCTGCCGAACGCGTCGCCGATGCCGTCGATCGGGAAGCCCTGGGTCAGCGCGAGCGCCGCACCTCGGGCCGCCACGAGGGTGACCAGCGTCGTGACGAACGGTGGCAGGCCCAGGAACGTGACCGCGAAGCCGTGCACCAGCCCGATCGCCACGCCGGTGAGCAGCGTGACGACGATGGCCACGACGTCGGGCAGTCCGGCGTGGACGTTCAGCCACGCCGACCAAACGCCGGAGAGCGCGACGACCGAGCCGACCGACAGGTCGATGCCGCCGGTGATGATCACGAAGCTGACGCCGAGCGCGAGCAGCCCGTACTGGGCCAGGTCGACGCCCATGGTCTGGAGGTTGTCCCCGCTCGCGAAGTTCGGGTTGGCGAAGGAGAAGGCGGCGAACACGACCACCACCGCCCCCACCACGCCGAGCTCCTTGACGTGCAGGAACGAGCCGGCGAACCCGCGCTCGGGCGCCGTTCTCGCGAGCGCGGGCTCAGTCCGCGTGGTGGTCACCTGCTCACCTCTTCCGGAACGTCGTTGGCGGCGGTCATCAGCGCGTTCTTGCTGTAGTCGCGGCGCTCGAGAGTGGCGGTGGCGCGGCCGCCGGCGAGCACCACCGTCCGGTGCGCCAGCCGCATCAGCTCCTCCAGCTCGGAGGAGGCGATGACGACCGCCATGCCCTGCGCCGCGAAGGTCTCGATCAGCGCGTAGATCTCGGCCTTCGCACCGACGTCGACACCGCGCGTCGGTTCGTCGAGCAGCAGCAGCTTCGGGCGGGTGGCGAACCACCGGCCGAAGATCGCGCGTTGCTGGTTGCCGCCGGAGAGGGTGCCGATCGGTTGTTCCTGCGTCGCGCACCGCACCCGCACCGACCTGCGCACCTCGTCGGTGAACTCCTTCTCGGCGCGCGGTCTGAGGTAGCCGCGCTTCGCGATCCGGGGGAGTGAGGCGAGCGAGATGTTCCAGCGGACCGGGGCGTCGAGCAGCAGCCCCTGGTGCTTGCGGTCCTCCGGGATCAGGCCGACGCCCGCCCGCACCGCGTCGGCCGGGTGCTTCGGCGCGTAGGGCTCGCCGTCGAGCGACATCGCACCGGCCGTCGTCGGCAGCGCGCCCATCAGCGCGTGGATCAGGCGGCTGCGCCCGGACCCCATGAGCCCCGCGACGCCGAGGATCTCGCCGTGCCGCACCTCGAAGCTCACCGGGCCGATGCCGGCGGCCTCCAGGTCCCGGACGGCGAGCACCGTGCCGTCGCCCGCCGGGGGAGGGTCGCCGTCGACCAGGACCTCGGCCTCGTCGCCCGCCATCGCCGCGATCATCGCCCGGTTCGTGGCCTGTTCCGGCGTCAGGTCTGCGACCAGCCGTCCGTTGCGCAGCACCACCACGCGGTCGGCGATCTCGCGCACCTCGTCCAGCCGGTGCCCGATGAAGATCACCACCTTGCCCTGCGCGGCGAGGTCGCGGGCGCACCGCAGGACCCGGCGCGACTCGACCGGGCCCAGCGCCGACGTCGGTTCGTCGAGCACCAGGACGGACGGGTCGCGGCCGAGCGCCTTGGCGATCTCCACGAGCTGGCGCTGCGCCACCGACAGCCGGGCGACGGGCCGCCGCACCGGGATGTCGGCGTCGATGCGGGCGAGCATCGCGCGGGCGGTCCGCTCGGTGGCCCGCCGGTCGAACAGCACGCCCTTCCCGGCGTGGCGGCCGAGCAGCAGGTTCTCCGCCGCGGACAGCTCGGGCACCAGCGGGAACTCCTGCGACACCATCGCGACGCCGAGCTCCTGGGCGTGCGCCGGGTCGCCGTTGCGCAGCTCCGCGCCGCCGATCACGACCCGGCCCTCGTCGGCCGCGGTGGCGCCGGTGAGCACCTTGATCAGCGTCGACTTGCCGGCGCCGTTCTCCCCGAGCACCGCCACGACCTCGCCGCCGCGCAGCTCCAGCCGGTCGACGTTGAGCACCTCGACCGTGCCGTACCGCTTGCGCAGCCCGGTGGCCTCCACCCGAGCGGTCACCGCGCCGACCCTCACTGGGTGACGCCCAGCTTCTTCAGGTCGTCCAGGTAGGTCTGCAGGTTGTCGCCGGTCACGAGGCCGATGCCCGAGCTGAGCGTGCTGGCGCCGTCCTTGTCCTCCAGGTACGGCTTGAGCAGTTCGGCGGTGGCGTCCTTGCCGAGCACCTTGAGCGCCGTGAGCACGTACACGCCGACGTAGCCCTGCTGGTACGGCCGCTGGAGGATCATCGCCTGGACCGTGCCGTCCTTCACGAACTCCACGGTCTTCGGCTCGGCGTCGTCCGCGACGATCAGCACCTTGCCGGACTTGCCCGCCGCCTTGACCGCCTGACCGGCCGCCGGGCCGTCGTAGGACCACACGGTGTAGAACGCGTTCAGATCGGGATTCGCCTGGAGAGCGGCCTGCGCATTCGACAGCGCCTTGGACGGGTCGGCGTCGTCGTTGAGCGTGTCGACGATCTGGATGCCCGTTCCTTCGAGCGCCTTCTTGAATCCCGCGATGCGCTGGGTCGCATTCGCGGCGGTCAGCGAACCGGTGAGGATCGCGACTTTTCCGGACCCGTTCAGAAGCGTTTTCATCGCTTCTCCCGCGCGTTGTCCGGCGTCGGTGTTCGGGGTGCCGAGGTAGACCGTGGGATCGGGCGTCCCGGCGAGCGGGGAGTCGATGGCGACGACGCCGATGCCGGCCTTCTGCGCCGTGCCGACCGGGCCGGCGACGGCCTTCGGGTCGACCGCGGAGATCGTGTAGCCGTCGATCTTGTCGGCGCGCAGGGTGTCCAGGATGGACAGCTGGGTATTGAGGTCACCACCGGCCGGAGCCTGGAAGTTCGCTTGCACGCCAAGCTCTTTCGCGGCGTTCTCCATGCCGGTGCGGCCCTCGGTCCAGTACGCGGACGGGCTGTTGATGACCATCGCCACGCGCACGGCGGCGAGGTCTCTGCCCTGCACGGCCTGCTTGATCTTCCTGGTCAGCTCGCCCAGCTGCTTGTCGTTGAACTCCGTCGAGCCGGTCAGCTTCGCGGTGTTCTGGTTCGACTGCTGCTGCGCGTCGTCGGATGCTTTCGTGCATCCGGTGAGAACGAGCAGAGCCGCCGTGGCGAGCGCGGTCATGGTCGTCCGGGTGCGGCGAACGTTCATGGCGAACTCCTTTGTTGCGCGATGTGCACACCCTGGTGCGAAATAAGCACGTTCTGCGGCGAAGACTGAGGCGGGCCTCCATTCCTGTCAAGATTTTCGGTGTCGATTGCCCACGTTGTTGCGCCCTGTGCACATCACCATTCCGCGAACGAGCCGTCGGGGTGGTTCCAGATCGGCGTGCGCCAGCGCATGCCGCGCTCGTGGGCCTTGCGGACGGCGCCCTCGTCGATCTCGACGCCGAGCCCGGGACCGGTCGGCCTGGCCACGTGCCCGTCGGCGAACGTGAAGACCTCGGGGTTGGCGAGGTAGTCGAGCAGCTCGCCGGTGCGGTTGTAGTGGATCCCGAGCGACTGCTCCTGGATCAGGAAGTTGGGGGTGGCGAAGTCGACCTGCAGGCACGCGGCGAGCGCGAGCGGCCCCAGCGGGCAGTGCGGTGCGAGCAGCGCGCCGAAGGTGTCGGCGAGCGTGGCGATCCGGCGGACCTCGGAGATACCGCCCGCGTGCGACAGGTCGGGCTGCACCACCCGCACCCCTGCCTGGAGCACCGGCAGGAAGTCGGCGCGGGAGAAGAGCCGTTCCCCGGTGGCGATCGGGCGGCTGGTGCTCTCGACGAGCCGCCGGAGGTTGGTGTGGTTCTGCTCCGGCACCACGGGTTCCTCGATGAAGAGCGGGTCGAACGGCTCGACCGCCTCGATCAGCCGCGGTGCCGCCGCCGCGCTGACCCGGCCGTGGAAGTCGACCGCGAAGTCCCGTTCGTCGCCCAGCGCGGCCCTGACCTGCCGGGCCCGGTCGGCGACCTCCGCGACGTCCCGCGCGCTCGGCAGCGGCGGGAACTGCGCGGTGGCGTTCATCTTCACCGCCGTCATGCCCGCCTCGCGTTGCGCGGCGGCCGCGGCGGCCACGTCCTGGGGCGAGTCGCCGCCGATCCAGCCGTAGACGCGGACGCGCTCGCGCACCGGACCGCCGAGCAGCTCGTACACCGGCACGCCCAGCCGTCGTCCGGCGATGTCCCACAACGCCTGGTCGAGCGCCGCGACCGCCGAGGAGCGCTCGGGTCCGCCGCGGTAGAAGCCGCCTTTGGTAAGACGTTGCCAGTGATCCTCGATGCGGGTCGGGTCCTCGCCCATCAGCTGCTCGGCCAGCGCGGCCACCGCGGCCGCGGTGACGTCGGCCGACCCCTCGAGCCCGCCCTCGCCCCAGCCGTGGACGCCGGCGTCCGTCGAGACCTTGACGAACATCCAGCGCGGCGCGACGAGGAACGTCTCGACGTCGATGACTCGCATGACCACCCCGTTCGGATAAAGTATGATTTATCATACGCAAACTGGAGGCGATGTGAACCCGCTGAGTGGACCGGGCGGCCTGCACGCGCAGGTGGTCGACGTGATCGGTCGCCGCATCGCGACCGGTGAGCTGGTCACCGGCGCCGTGCTGTCCACCGAGGGGATCGAGACCGAGCACGGGGTGTCCCGCTCGGTGGTGCGGGAGGTGCTGCGCACGCTGACCGGCCTCGGCCTGGTCCAGCCGCGGCAACGGGTCGGCACCGTCGTGCGGCCCGTCCACGCCTGGAACCTGCTCGACCCGCAGGTCATCGCCTGGCGCTCGACAGGGCCGGACTCGCGCCGGCAGCTCAGCGAGCTGATCACCCTGCGCGAGGCGCTGGAACCGGTGGCCGCGCACCGGGCCGCCGCCGAACGGGACGACGACGCCGTGCGGACCATGCGCGAGTCGTTGCAGCGCATGGAGACCGCGTTCCACGACGGCAAACCGCACGACTTCGCCACCGCCGACACCGCGTTCCACGAGGCGTTGCTGCGGGCCGCGCACAACGACGTGCTCAGCCAGCTCGTCCAGACGGTCCTCGCCACCTTGCACGCCCGGTACGCGGGGCACCGCTCGTTCGGCGACGCGACCGCGTTGTCGCTCGTCCGCCACGCCGAGCTCGTCGACGCCGTGGCGGCGGGGGACGAGGCGGCGGCCGAGGCGGCGTCCCGCGCACTCGTGCGCGAAGCCCGTGCCGAGGTGCTCGGCCCAGCAGAAGGGGAGAACTGACTTTGCCGACTTTCGACCTGACCGGCCGGTTGGCCCTGGTCACCGGCTCACGACGGGGCATCGGCCGCGCCATCGCCGAGGCCTACCTCGCCGCGGGCGCCCGCGTGGTTCTCAACAGCCCGGACGCGTCCGCCCTGCGAGAGGCGGCCGCGGAACTCGGTGACGGCGTGCTCACCTGCGCGTTCGACGTCTCCGACACCGAGGCCGCCGAAGCCGCGCTGACCGCGCTCGTCGAGGAGCACGGCTGCCCGGACGTCCTCGTCAACAACGCGGGCATCCAGCTGCGCGGACCGCTCACCGAGCTGCCGGTCGACGACTGGCGGAAGGTCGTCGACGTCAACCTCACCAGCGCGTTCGTCGTGGGCCGCACGATCGCCCGCGGCATGGTCGCGCGGGGCAGCGGCAAGATCATCAACATCTGCTCGGTGCAGAACCACCTCGTCCGCCCGACCACGGCGCCCTACGCGGCGGCCAAGAGCGGCCTCGGCGGCCTGACCCGGTCGATGTGCGCGGAGTGGGCGCGGCACGGCCTGCAGGTCAACGGCCTCGCACCCGGCTACCTCGACACCGAGCTGAACGCGAGCCTCGTCGCCGACCCCGGGTTCACCGACTGGATCACCCGGCGCACCCCGGCCGGGCGCTGGGGCACCCCGGAGGACATCACCGGCCCGGCGGTCTGGCTGGCGTCGTCCGCGTCGGACTTCGTGAACGGGCAGGTCGTCTACGTCGACGGCGGCCTGACGGCGGTGATCTGACATGACCGTCACCCCGATGGGACGAGCCGTGACCGTCCTCGGCGCCGACCGGCTCGAACTGCGCGAACTCCCCGCCGTGGAGCCAGGTCCCGGCGAGGCCGTGGTCGACGTCGTCTACGGCGGCATCTGCGGCTCGGACCTGCACTACTGGCAGCGGGGCGAGGTCGGCGAGTCCGTCCTCGTGGACCCGATGGTGCTCGGCCACGAGGTCGTCGGCACCGTCCGCGAGGCCGCCGCCGACGGGTCGGGCCCGCCGGCCGGCACGCCCGTCGCCGTGCATCCCGCCGACACGTGCGGCCGCTGCGAAGCCTGCCTCGCCGGCCGTGCCAACCTGTGCCCCGCCCTGCGCTACCTCGGCAGCGCGGCCCGGCGCCCGCACACCGACGGCGGGTTCGCCGACCGCCTGCTCGTGCCGGGACACCGGCTGGTTCCCGTGCCCGGTGGGCTCGACCTGCGCACCGCCGCACTGGCCGAACCGGCCTCCGTCGCCGCCCACGCGCTCGCCAGGGCAGAGGCGCTGACCGGCGGTGTCCGCGGCCGGGACGTCCTCGTCACCGGCGCGGGCCCGATCGGCCTGCTGGTGGTGGCACTCGCGAGCATCGCGGGCGCCCGGTCCGTGACGGTGACCGACCTGCACGACCGTCCACTGAGGACGGCGGAACGGGTGGGCGCGACGCGGGTGGTGGAGGCGGGGGAGGACCTGCCGGCCGCCGACGTGGCCTTCGAGTCGTCCGGCGCGGCGCAGGCACTGGCCGCGGCCCTGCGCGCGGTGCGGCCCGGCGGGGCGCTCGTCCAGGTCGGGCAGCTCCCCGGCGCCGGGGTGACGGCGCCGTTCCACCTGGCGGTCGGGCGTGAGCTGGTGCTGTCCGGGTCGAGCCGGTTCGCGGGCGGGATGGGGGAGACGCTGGCGACCATCGCCGCTCACCGGGACCTGGTCGAGCCGGTCGTCACCGCCGAGTACCCGGCCGACCGCGTGCAGGACGCGATGACAGCGGCACGCGACCCGGCCGAGTCGAGCAAGGTCCTGCTGCGGTTCGCCGGATGACGGCCGTCAGGACGCGGTTTCCCGGCTCCGGACGTCGGCGACCTCCTGGGCGGTGCGCACGAACGCCGCCACCGCCGGGGACCGCGACTCGGCCGGCCAAGCCACCGCCAGCGTCGCCGGTTCGGCGTCGACCACCGGGAGGAAGGCGGTGCCGGGCCGCGGGAACCGGTCGGCGACCCACTCCGGCACGACCCAGACGGTGTCGCCGACCTCGATCATGGTGAAGATCTTCGCGATGTCCAGGTGGTCCAGGGGCCCCTTCGGCAGCTCCAGCCCGCCGCCCTCGGCCGGTGCGCCGTCGGGCAGTGTCCTGCCGACGAGGTCCGCCAGCCAGACGCACGGGCGTGCCGCGAGCGGGTCGGAGGCGGCCAGCGCGACCACCCGGCGGCTCGTGACGAGCGGCTCCGCGTCGAGGCCCCGCTCGTCGAACGGGGTCATCACCAGCGCCACGTCGGCCCGGCCGTCGCGCAGCGCCTTCACCTGCTCGCCGCGGCCGCCGAACAGCAGCTCGACGGGCTGCGCGTCGTAGGCCCGCAGGAGCCGGGGGAGCAGGCCCGCGTCGAAGTCGGCCTTGAGGGCGAGCCGCAGCACCGGTGACTTCTCGCCGGCCCGGCGGGCGCGGCGTTCGGCGGCGGCGACCGCGTCGAGCGCCACCGAGGCGTCGGCCAGCAGCCGCTCCCCGGCCGGGGTGAGCCCGACCTTGCGGGTGGTCCTGAACAGCAGCTGCACGCCGAGCTGCCGCTCCAGGTCGCGGATCGCCTTCGACAGCGGCGGCTGGGCCATGCCGAGGCGGACGGCCGCCTTGCCGAAGTGCAGCTCCTCGGCCACCGTCACGAAGTACCGGAGCTGACGCGTCTCCAGGTCACTCATACCGCCAGGATATCAATCCAGAGCGAAGCGGTCTTTCCGTTTGCGAACGGTCCGGCGGTTGACTCGTCGCCATGACCACCGCACCCGACATCGAGCAGGCGCTGGCCCGGTTCGCCGACAACGTCGCGCAGCCACGTCGTTCGCCTGTCCTGCACCAGCCGTCGGAGGCCGGCCTCGAGTACGAGAACGTCTCGTTCCCGGCGACCGACGGTGTCCCGCTGGAGGGCTGGTTCATCCCCGCCCCCGGCGCGACCCGGCTGATCATCGCCAACCACCCGCTGGGGTTCTCGCGCTCCGGCTTCCCCACCCACCTCGAACCGTGGCGCTCGGTCTGGGCGCCGACCGGCAACGACTTCGAGCTGAACTTCGTGCCGGACTACAAGATCCTGCACGACGCCGGTTACGCCGTGCTCGCCTACGACCTGCGCAACCACGGCCTGAGCGCCGCCGCCAACGGAGGCGTCGTCACGAGCGGCTTCTTCGAGGCCCGCGACGTGGTCGGCGCGCTGAACTGGGCACGCGAACGCCCCGAGACCGGGGACATGGCGATCGGGCTGTTCAGCCGGTGCTTCGGAGCGGCCTCGACGTTCGCCGCCATGGCCCAGTTCCCGCGCGCGTTCGACGGCGTGGGCGCGCTGGTCGCCGCGCAGCCCATCACGCCCCGCGTCGTCACGCCCCGCTGGCTGGCCTACGCCGGGCTGGGCGAGCACTACGACCGGCTGGAGGAGCTGGTCGTCCAGCGCGTCGGCGCCGGGCTCGGCCTCGCCGACCGGACGCCGACGGCGTGGGCGGGCTCGGTCCGCGTCCCCACGTTCCTCTACGGGGTCCGCGACGACCTGCTGACCGTCCCTGCCGACCTGGAGGGCATGTACGACGCCATCCCGATCGCCGAGAAGAAGCTGCAGTGGATCGAGAACACCCCGTTGCGCTGGGACGGCTACGCCGAGTTCCAGCGCCGTCCCGAGCCGATGCTCGCCTGGTTCGACACCCACCTCTGACGAAGGAGCATTCGCATGCCACGGGAAAGGACGTCCCCGGCCCTGCTGGTGACGCTGCTCGGCGTCAGCACGCTGACGATCCTCGCGAGCGCCACGATCACCCCGGCACTGCCCGGCATCCGGCAGTACTTCGCCGGCACGCAGAACGTCGACCTGCTGGTGCGCCTGGTCCTCACCCTGCCGGGGCTGGTGATCGTGCTGACGGCGCCGGTGCTCGGCTTCCTCAGCACGCGCATCGGCCGGGTGCGGGTGCTCGCGGGCGGCCTGGTGCTCTACGCGGCCGGCGGCGGGTCCGGCCTGGTGCTCGACTCGCTGCCCGCCCTGCTGGGCGGACGGGCGCTGCTGGGCGTCGGCGTCGCGGCGATCATGACGACCGCGACGGCCCTCATCGCCGACCACCACCCGCCCTCGGAGCACGGCAGGGTGCTCGGCTTCCAGGGCGCCGCGCTGGGGTTCGGCGGCGTGATCGCCGTGTTCCTGGGCGGCACGCTGGCCGAGCTGTCCTGGCGCGGCCCGTTCGCCGTCTACCTGCTGGCCCTGCCCGCGCTGGTGCTGGTGCTGTTCTTCGTGATGGACACCCCGGAGCCGAAGTCGGGCACCGAGGGAACCCGTCCGGCTCGCGCGACGTGGACCCCGCAGCTGTTCGGCCTGTACGCGCTGGTCGCGCTCAGCATCGTGGTGTTCTACGTGCTGCCCACCCAGGGGCCGTTCTGGCTGGTCGAGGTCGGCGCCATGAGCCCGGTGGTGATCGGCGCGGCGTTCGCCGGGGTGAACCTGGTGATGACCGTGATCGGCCTGAACTTCGGGCGGCTGCGTGCCCGCTGGGACTTCCGCGCGCTGGCCGTCGCCCTCTTCGCCGCCTACGCGATCGGGCTCGTCGTCGTCGGCACCGCGGGAAACCTGGTGACCGCCGTGATCGGCATGTTGATCGCGGGCGTCGGCATCGGCCTGAGCAACCCCACGTTCAACGGCTGGGTGGTGTCCTCCGTGGACCCCAGCGCGCGCACCCGTGCGCTCGGTCTCGTCACGTCCCTGCTCTACCTCGGCCAGTTCTCGTCGCCGCTGATCGCCCAGCCGATCGTGGTGGGAGCCGGTCTCTCCGCGGCGTTCCTGGCCGCCAGTGCTCTCGGCGCGATCGTCGCCGTGACCCTCACCGTCATCCATGTCACCGGTCGTTCAAGGAGGAAGTCGTGGCCGACTACTACGGCAAGCGCGTAGTCATCACGGGCGGGACCAGCGGAATCGGGCTGGCCACCGCGAAGCGGCTGGTCGACGGCGGCGCCCGCGTCCTCGTCACCGGCCGGGGCGAGGAGTTCCTCGCCAAGGCCCAGGCGGAGCTCGGCGACCGCGGCGTGGCCCTGCGCAGCGACACCTCGGTCCTCGCCGACGTCGACGAGCTGGCCGCACGGGCGCGGGAGGAGTTCACCGAGGTGGACCTCCTGTTCGTCAACGCGGGCATCACCGTGCCCGCCCCGCTCGGCGACGTCACCGAGGGCGAGTTCGAGCGGGTCTTCGAGATCAACACCAAGGGGCCGTACTTCACGGTCCAGCGGTTCGCGCCGCTGCTCGCGGAGGGCGGGTCGGTGGTGCTGACCACGTCGGTGGTCAACCGCAAGGGCATCGCGGGCAGGAGCGTGTACGCGGCCAGCAAGGCGGCGCTGCGCTCGATGTCCCGCACGCTCGCCCGCGAGATGATCCCGCATGGCGTGCGCGTGAACGCCGTGATGCCCGGACCCATCGACACCGGGATCCTCGACAGGACCGTCGGCGGCGAGAAGGCCGAGCAGATGAAGGCGCAGATGAAGGCCACCAACCCGATGGGCCGGTTCGGCGACCCCGCCGAGGTGGTGTCGGCGGTGCTGTACCTGGCCTTCGACGCCACCTACACCACCGGCGCGGAGCTCCCGGTCGACGGCGGGGCCTCCCAGCTCTGACCAGCCCAGCTCTGACCAGCCCAGCTCTGACCCGGCCGAGCTCTGGTCAGCCCGGCTCCGGTCAGCGCTGGGTGGTGACCCACTCCGCGAGCGCGGCGAGCGTGGTCTCGACGCTCGCCGCCATGTAGTCGCGCAACGCGGTCAGGTCGTCGTGGGTGCGGCCGAGGACGGGGTCGAGGCGGAGCAGGCGCCACGACTGCTCCGCCACCGTTCCCCGCCCCTGGCCGCGCAGCGTCCAGGTCCACTCGACGATCCCGTCGACCACGAACGCGAAGACGGCGCCGGGGTCGGCCCGCACGACCTGGGAGCGGCTCGTCCACTCCTTGCCGTTCCTGCGGTTGCGGCCGCTGAACCACGCGCCCGCCTCGGGCCCGGCGCCCTCGTCGTAGGCGACGTCGCTCGCGGTCGGGCTCCACCGCCCGATCGCGGACACGTCGCTGACGAGCCGGTAGACGTCGTCGGGGGTGGCGTCGACCCACGCCTGGCGGGTGAAGCCGAAGTCCGCGGGGTCGAGGGTCTCGGTGCTGGTCATGGAAAGTCCTCCGGTCGTCGTCACCACGCCATTGGACCGGCCTCACGAGGTGGGGAACCAACCCCGGCGCTTCCTACCCCTCGCGGTGGCAGGAATCAGCTCTCCCGCTGGTTCCGCGCGGTCAGGACGCGGGTCTGCTCCTTGAGGACGTCGATCGTCCGCACCACCCAGTCCGCGATCACGGCCTGCTCTGCGGGGGAGTAGCTGTCGGTCAGCTCGCTCATCGCCTTCGCCAGCCCGGCGAACGCGTCCCCGAACGCGCCGGGCACCGCCGTGATCACCAGCCGGCGGCGGTCGCCGGGATCCGGTGCGCGCCGGGCGAGCCCTGCCCGTTCGAGGCGGTCGACCACCCCGGTGACCGCGCCGGGGGTCAGGCCGATCTCCCTGGCCAGCTCGCCGGCGGACACCGACCCCGAGCCCGCGATGAACGCGAGCGCCCGCTGGTCCACCGCCGTCACGCCGAGGCGCGCGCCCACCGCCTCGTGGAACGCCACCACTGCGGTGCTCAGCTCACGTCCGGCGTCTCGACCTTCCACCCCACGCACTTTACCCGGCTCGATATTTCAGTATGCTGAACTAAAAGGTTTAGTTGACTGAAGTATTGGGGGAAGCGCGTGACGGAGTGGAAGCTGGCTCTGGAGGTGCCGAGGTGGGTCTGGCACTGGTACACGTCCCACCTGGGGCTGGTCGTGGGGCTGTCGCTGGTCGCGTCCGTGCAGCGGCTGGTCGTCGTGAACTGGACCGGCGAGATCCCGTCCGGGCTCGCGACGGCCTCGGAGTTCGTCGTGGTCGCGGTGAGGATCGCGCTGGTGGTGCTGATGTGGCGGGGCGCGATGGCGGGCGTGGCGCTGAGCTGGAGCGCGGCCGGTGCCTTCGTGCGCGCGCACTGGGTCAGCCTGCTGTGGCAGGCCTTGTTCCTCGGGGTCGCGTTCGCGGTGTTCGAGGTGGTCGCCGAGCACGTGGTGTCGGGACTGCTGCCCGAGTCGGCCCGGCAGACCTACCTGGCCGTGCTGCTGTTCGTGAAGAACCCGACCGTGATCGCCCTGACGATGCTGTGGTGGGTCGGGGTGATCCGGCAGGTGTTCGAGGTTCGCGTGCCGGTCGCCGCGTGAGCCGGCGGGTGCGTGTCCCGGCCGGGGCACGCACCCGTCACCTCTACCTGCCTCTCGGGGTCAGGGTGACCAACCAGTCGCCCGTGACGCGTTCCGGGATCACGGTGATCCTGACCGTCTGTCCCTCGGCGAAGTTCGGCCCCCTTTCCCAGTCGGTCGGGGAGATCTCCTGCTGGTACACCCCGTACCCCCAGTTCGAGATGTCGATGACCTGGACGTCGTTCACGAGGACCCGGACCTTGCCCGGTGTGTTCATCTGCGCCCTCAGCGAACTGCGGCCGGGCCACCGGACCGTGAGCTCCTTCCGCGCGACCGGGTCCGACGGGTCCGACCGCAGTTCGAACTCCGGCTCCCGGCCTGGCTGTGGGGGAAAGGTCGCCAGCGTCTGCGGGCGTGGCGGCAGCGGGTACTCGTCCACCGGCACCGCCTCGCCGACCCCGACCGCGAACGAGCCCTTGTCCGGAAGCGGCAGCGACTGCAGCTGGTTCGACTCGTCGAAGAACTGCTTCCCGGTGACGGTCATGGTGAGGACCGCCGGTTGTCCCGGCACGACGATCCCGCTCCAGTCGACCGGCCGGCCCGCGCCCCCGCAGGTGTTCTGGTCGGCGATGCTGTGCCCGTTGACCGAGTTGTCCATGAGCAGCGCGGTGTCCGGTCCCGCGTCGCACCGGGTGAACACCCAGAGGTCCAGGGACTTCGGCACGAACCGGAGCGTGATCGTCGTCGTCGGCAGGTCGCCCCACGCCTGGCCGATGAGCTTGGTGCCCTGCTGGTACTCCGGCAGGCTGCGCGGCGGCACGGCGGGCTCGGGCAGTGCCTGCGGGCGGGGGAGCGTCGCGTAGACGATGCCGACGACCGCGAGCACCACGCACGCGACACCGGCGACCGCCCGCCTCGCGCGGGTGGCCGACACCCGTGCGCGCACCCCGGCCATCCTGGCCTCGTGGGACGCGTCGGCGACCTCGGCCCGGTCGCGCAGCACCTCGGTGAGGTCGGTCAGGTTCATCGCCGCACCCCTTCGAACGTGGTGATCGTGTCGTCGAGCCGCAGCTTGGCGAGCGCCTTGCTGGCCTGGCTCTTGACCGTGCCGACGGAGCAGCCGAGCAGCGCGGCCACCTGGGCCTCGGTGAGGTCCTCGTAGAACCGCAGCACCACGACGGTCCGCTGCCTGCGCGGCAGCCGGCCGAGCGCCTGCCACAGCCACTCGCGTTCGTCCACGGCGTCCTGCGGCGAGTCGCCCGGCTGTTCCGGCAGGTCGCCCGTCGGGTGCTCGCCCCTCCACCGCCGCCGCCACCAGGTGGCGTGCACGGTCACGACGATCCTCCGCACGTACGGTTCCGGATCGCCGTCGACGCGGCCCCAGGCCCGCCAGGCCTTGGCCAGCGCCGTCTGCAGCAGGTCTTCCGCGTGCCCGGTGTCCCGCGTCAGCAGGAACGCCAGCCGTAAGAGCCGTGGCGACGCGGACGCCACGAACTCCTCGAACCCCTCAGGTGTGCGCACTTCCCGGCCCTTCGCCTCAGTCCGTCACCGCTACTACCAGTCGGGAGGCGGGAATGGTTGCTTCACCTCGGCCGGCGTGCGCGCACCTCCGCGACGACCTTCTCGATCCGCGCGTCGAAGGCCTCGAGCTGCGCGGCCTCGGCGGCGTCCGGGACGAACGGGCGGCGCTCGCACTCCTCGCCGGCGCGCCAGATCCGTTCGACGGACCGGGTCGCGGTGATGTCCGCCAGCGGTTCGCCGCTCACGAGGACGAGGTCCGCGCGCAGGCCGGGCGCCACGCGTCCCCGGTCGGTGAGGCCGAAGACCCGTGCCGCCGCGGAGGTGGCGGCCGCCAGGGCACGTGCCGGGGTGACGCCGCACCGGACGAGCAGCTCCAGCTCCTGGTGCAGGCTCTCGCCGAACACGGTCCCGGGGTTCGGGGCGTCGGTGCCCGCCAGCAGCGTGACGCCCGCCTCGGCCAGCCTGCGCAGGTTGTCCTCGGCTCGCGAGCAGAGCGGCGCGCCGAGGGTGTTCCGCACGGTGGCCAGCGTCGGGCCGACCGCGATCCCGGCGTCGGCGATGCGGCGGACGAGCGCGTCGCCGAGGGTTTGGGCCGGCACGTGGGCCATCACGTCCACACCGGCGGACACGACCTGCGCGACACCGGCCGGCGAGCTGACGTGTCCGACGACTACGAGGCCGCGGGCGTGCGCGGCGGCGACGAGGGCCGTCATCGTGGCGTCGTCGAGCGCCGGCCACAGACCCCCCACGCCGGAGAAGACCTTGAGGTGATCCGCTGTCAGGTCCGCCACGAACCGCTCGGCCTGGCGGGCGTCGGCCACCGTCGGGAACGGCGGGTACAGGGGCGCCGGGTGCCCGCCCGGTGCCGTGGCCCCGATCCCGGCGGACCGGACGTCCGCGACGTCCTTCCGTTCACGGGCCTGGGTTCTGGCGGTGGCCACCACGCTCGGTTCGCTGAACATGTCGAGCACGGTCGTGACGCCGTGGTTCAGCGACTGCTGCAACGCTCCGGGCACGAGGTGCACGTGCGTGTCGATCAGGCCGGGCAGCACGGTCCCGCCTTGCGCGTCGACCACCTCGTCACCGGGTTCGGGTGCCTGGTCTCCGGTGATCACACCGTCCGCGAACCGGACCGACGTCCAGCCGCTCCGCTCTGCCCCGTCGAACACCTTCGCGTTCACGATCGTCGTCGCCACGCCGCTCATCCCAGCCGCTCCGGCGCTCCTGATCAACGACCGGCCCGGAACGCGCGTTGGACCGGTTCGACCGCTCCCGCCGCCGCGGGCTCAGCCGAACAGGTCGGCCAGGAGCGTGTGGGCGTTGCGGATGACGAAGTCCCGCAGCTCCGCGGGCTTGAGGTCGAGGCCGCCGACCTCGTCGACCGGCACCCGCTCGACGTCGTAACCACCGCGGCCGGCGTCGGTCCACTCCGCCCCGCTGCGCGCCGCCTCGTCGATGCTCACGAGCCGCGCCGCGAAGATCTCCTGCACCGCGACGCTCCGCGAGGTCTCCGCCGAGATCACCGGCACCCGGCCGCGCACCTCTGCCACCGCCCTCAGTTCCTCGGCGAACGCGTCGCTGAGCTGGGCGGGTGCCGGTCGTCGAACAGCAGCGCCCGCACGGACCGCCGCGCGCTCACCCCAGCGACGTGCTCGCCGCCCTCAGCTCCGCCAGCGCCTTCACCAGGTACCCGGCGAAGTCGTCCTCCGGCGCCCGGTCGCCCTCCGACCACTCCGCGTACCCGCGCTTGAACGCCAGCACCCCGAGCTCGCTGGCCAGCGCCGCCGTCGCGTCCGGCACGCCGCGGGCCACCAGGGCCTCGGTCATGGCGGCGGCGAGGCTGACGCTCTTCAGCGCGTCGCGTTCGCGGAGCTCGGCGCTAGCGGCCACGGCGGCCTTCATGCGCGGGGCGATCTCGCGGCTCATCGGGCCCATCGCGGTCGAGGCGCGTTCCAGGCCCACCGCGACGGCCTCCAGCGGGGTGGCGTCGCGCGGTGCCTCCGCGATGCCCTCCGCCAGCAGCGTGCTCAGGGTCTCCTGGCCCGCGACCAGCAGCTCGCGCTTGTCGGGGAAGTGGCGGAAGAACGTGCTCTTGGTGACGCCGGCCCGTTCGGCGATCTGCGCGACCGTCGTGGCGTCGTACCCCTGCTCGCTGAAGAGGTCGACCGCTGCCACGACGAGGCGTTCCCGTGCGCCCGGTTCCCAGCGACCCATGGGACGAGCATACGTGACGGGACTCTTGTCCCGTCACTCTGGTACGGTCATGGGACAAGAGTCCCATCACTTTGCGGGAGAGTTCTCATGCGCGTCTTCATCACCGGCGGCACCGGCCTCATCGGGTCCGCCGTCGTCGCCGAGCTGCTCGGTCACGGGCACGGCGTGCTCGCGCTCGCCAGGTCCGACGCGTCCGCGCGGGCCGCCGAGGCGGCCGGTGCCGAGGTGGTCCGGGGTGGCCTGGCCGACCTGGACGTCCTGCGGGCCGCGGCCGGGCGGGCCGACGGCGTGATCCACCTGGCCTTCTCCAACGACTTCAGCAGCCCCGAGGCGCTGGCGAACGCCGTCGCCGAGGAGAACGCCGCCGTCGCGACGCTCGGCGAGGCGCTCGTCGGCAGCGACCGGCCGTTCGTCGTCTGCTCCGGCACGCCCGCCGTGCCGGGCCGCGTCTCCACCGAGGACGACCAGGTCGCCACCGACGGTCCGGTCGGCGGTCGCAGCCGCGCGGTCATCGAGGTCCTGGGCCTGGCCTCGCGCGGGGTGCGCGCCTCGGCCGTGCGGTTGCCGCGGACCGTCCACCAGGACGGGCAGGGCGGGTTCGCCGGTCTGCTCACCGGGATCGCCCGGCAGAGCGGCGTCTCGGGCTACCCCGGTGACGGGACGCAGCGCTGGCCCGCCGTGCACGCCCTCGACGCCGCCGCGCTCTTCCGGCTCGCGCTGGAGAACGCCGAGGCCGGCACCGCCTGGCACGCCGTCGACGACGAGGGCGACCAGGTGCGCGACATCGCCGCCGTGATCGGCCGGCGGCTCGGGCTGCCCGTCCAGCCGGTGCCGGCGGAGACCTACGGGCCGCTCGGCGTCATCTTCGCCGCCGACCAGCCGGCGTCGAGCGCCCGCACGCGCGAGGTGCTGGGCTGGAAGCCGCAGCACCCGAGCCTGCTGGAGGACCTGGAGAACCTCCAGCCCTGACTCACCGCACGGCTGCGATCGGCGGCAACGCCCGGTCGCTGGCGGCGACCTGGGTCATCTTGGCCGTCACCGGCGCGAACAGCCGTGAGGTGAGGACCTTGTCGGCCAGCTCGCGCAGGCCGAGCCCGAGCCGCGTCCGCGGATAGGCGAACGGCACGATCCAGCGCGGGAAGTTCTGCACGTCGTCGACGAGGGGCCGGATCCACTCCTCGTAGGCGGCGAGCCCGTCCTCCACCCGCCGCGCCCCGGACAGACCGGCCGCGAGGACGTAGCCGCTGATCAGCGCGAGGGAGGCGCCCCCTCCGCCCATCGGCGTGACGCACCACGCGGCGTCCCCGGCGAGGCACACCCGGCCGCGGTGCCAGGCAGGCATGCGGATCTGGGTGAGCTGGTCGACGTAGACGTCCTCGGACCGGTCGAACCCGTCGAGCACGCGGCCGGCCTGCCAGCCGGCGTCGGCGTAGCGCTCGCGGAAGTGCGCCAGGGCCTCCTTCCGGTCCAGCCGGGTGAGGTTGTCGGTGCACGCGAGCATGGCGCGCGTCGTGCCGTGGTTGTCCGGACGCAGGTGGATCTGCCGTCCGCCCGTGGTGGTGTACCAACGCCACCGGGAGTCGTCGTCCGCTGTGCGGGGGATCGTGCCGAAGACCATCGCGATGCCGAGGTCACGGCGCTCGACCGCGTCGCCGAAGAGCAGGTCACGGGTCGTGGACCGGACGCCCTCCGCGATGACCACCAGGTCCGTGTCGAAGGTGCGGCCGGACGCCGTGGTCACCCTGGTGCCGTCGCCCTCGACCGACGAGATCGTGTCGCCGTAGATCATCTCGACGCCGGCCGGCAGGTGCCGCAGGATCGTCCGGGCGAAGTCGCCGCGCAGCACCTCCAGCTCGGCGGTCGCCCCGTCGGGACCCTCCGACGGCAGCTCGGCGCGCACCTCGCCCGCCGAGTCGACGAAGACCGTGCCGGTCTCGGTGGTGTTCTGCTCCCGGACGGCCTCGGTGAGGCCCATCAGGTCCAGCACCTCGCGGGCGGTGCCGCGGACGTCGACGTTCTGCCCGCCGTCGCGGAACTCCTCCGCCCGCTCGAGCACGGTCACCTCCCATCCCGTGCGGCGCAGCCAGAACGCGGCCGAGAGCCCGGCGATGCTCGCGCCGGAGACCACCGCGTGTCGTGTCGTCATGTCCCACTCCCCATTGGTAGCTTTGCTGCAAAGCTACTTCGGTGTGAAGGGAGTTGCATGACGAACGACCCGCTCGCCGCGGACTGGTCGTCCGCGCAGGTGGAGGTGATGCACCGGCTGCGCGACTGGGTCGTCGGGTTCACGGCGCTCAACCAGCACCTGGGGACGTGGATGCGGTTGCCGGCCTCCGACGCCAACGCCCTCGGGCAGATCATCTGGGCCGCCGAGACGGACGCGCCGCTCTCACCCGCTCAGCTCGCCCGGCAGCTCGGCATGACCACGGGCGCGACCACGATCCTGCTGAACCGCCTGGAGACCGCCGGGCACGTCGTCCGCAGCCGCGAGAGCGCCGACCGCCGCCGCGTCACGCTCCGCCCCGCTCCCGAGTCGCGCGAACACGCCCGCCGGTTCCTCGCCCTCGCCGGAACGGAGATCGCGGGCGTCCTGCACACGACGCCGCCGGCCGAGCTCCGGACGGTCGCGGCGTTCCTCGCGAGGATCACCACCGCCGCGGCCGAGGCCGACGGGCGCCTCAGCTCCGGCTCGCGAACCCCGTGAGGTGGGCGTAGGCGACGGCGTGGGTGCGGTCGCGCAGGTTCAGCTTGCGCAGGATGCTCGACACGTGCGACTTCACGGTCTCCTCGCCGACGTGCAGCAGGCCCGCGATCTCGGAGTTGGTGTGCGCGCGGGACAGCAGGAGCAGCACCTCGCGCTCACGGGCCGTCAGGCGGTCGAGGTCGCTCGGGGGAGCGGGGGTGCTGAGCGTGTCGGCGAAGCGCGCCAGGTGCCGCCGGACGATCGACGGGTCGATCAGCACGTCGTCGCGCGCCGCGATGCGCACGGCGGCGATCATCTCCTCCGGCGGCATGGACTTGAGCAGGAAACCGCGGGCTCCGGCGCTCATCGCGCGGTGCACGTACTCGTCGGTGTCGTGCGTCGTCAGGACGACGATCTTGGTCTGGTTGCCCGGCGCGGCCAGGATCGCCGACGCGGCACCGAGTCCGTCGCGGCGCGGCATGCGGATGTCCAGCACGGCGACGTCCGGGCGTAATCGCAGCACGGCGTCCACGGCCTGCTCGCCGTCGGCGACCTCGGCCACGACCTCGATGTCGTCCTCGGTGTCCAGGATGGCCCGCAGGCCGGAGCGGAAGACCGCGTGGTCGTCCGCGACCAGGACGGTGATGGTCACTGAGGTCCTCCGAGCGGGAACGAGACGGCGGTCCGCCAGATCTTCCCGTCCTGCCCGGGACCCCTGTCGACCACCCCGCCGAACTCCTCGGCGCGAGCGCGGATCCCCGCCAGGCCACGGCCTTCGTCGCGCACGTCACCGGCCAGCGGGTTGACGGTCTCGATCTCCAGCCCTTCGGGGGCGTGGCGGACCGCGACCTCGATGGGCCCGCCGGAGCCGTGCCGCAGCGCGTTGGTCAGCATCTCCTGGACGATGCGGAACACCGCGGCGTCGAGCTGCGGCGACAGGTCGCGCGGCGTGCCGGAGACGTCCAGCCGCACCTCCAACCCGGTGTCCCGCAAGCGTTCCAGCATCGCGCCGATGTCGGCGAGGCCGGGATCGCGGTCGGCGTGGGGACGCTGGCCCAGCAACAGGTCGAGCATCTGCCGCAGGTCGTGCAGGGCGGTCCGGCTGGAGTCCTCCACCGACCGCACGGACCGCAGCGCCGACTCGTCGCCCTCGGTCCTGGTGAGCCGCAGCCGCGCCGCGCCCGCGTGCACGCTGATCGCGCTGACGTGGTGGGTGATCACGTCGTGCAGGTCGCGGGCGATCGCGGCGCGGTCCTCGGCGATGGCCGCGTCGACCTCGGCCTGCGCCTCGCGCTCCTCCTGCTCGGCCTGGCGTCTCATCTCGTCCAGGTAGGCACGGCGGGAGGTGGTGTAGCGGCCGACGAGCCACGAGATCAGCCCGGTCTTGGCCGCCGACACGAGCACGTACCAGTCGAGCGCGTACCCGCGGGTGAGGTGGGCGAGCACGAGCCCGCCGATCACCCCGAGCAGCGAGGCGACCGCCCACCGCCCGCGCAGCCAGGCACCGGCCCGGTAGGACGCGACGAGGATGCCGGTCTCGTTGAGCCGCAGCGTGCGCGGCCCGCCCAGCAGCAACGCCACCGCCGCGTTGAACACGACGGCGGCGACCGCGACCGCCCCCGACCACTTCGTCCGCGAGGCGAGCGCCGCGTCGACCACCACGATCCCCAGCAGCGCCATCATCCACGCGCCGTCGACCGGGAGGTCCTGCACGAGGAACGACAGCACGTCGGCGACCGCGCAGACCCCGGCGACGAGGAGGGACTGCCGCTGGAGGTTCGTCCTGGCACGGGACAGCGAGGGGACGTTGATCACCCGCAGACGATGTCAGGGCGGCGGGCGCGCGACATCCCTCGCGCGAGGGAGACGGGTCCGCTCGGCGAGGGGAAGATCCGCGTCTCCGGAGTTCCTAGGTTTCTCCCCATGCCTTCGTTCAAGCCTTCCCGCCGGGTGGTCGCCATCGGGCTCGCCGGCGCCGTCCTGCTCGGCCTCGCCTACCTGGGCGTGCGCCCCGACGCGGTCCTCGCCGTGCCCGACGGTGCGGCTCCCGGTTCGCTGACGACGCAGCCCTGCGACTTCGACACGGAGGCGGGCACCGTCGCCGCCGACTGCGGCACGCTCGTCGTCCCGGAGAACCGGCGCGACCCCGCGACGAAGATGATCGCCCTGCCGGTCACCAGGATCCGCGCCACCACGCCGGACCCGGCCGAGCCGGTCTTCAAGCTGGGCGGCGGCCCCGGCGCGACGAACATGGCCTTCCCGCAGGCGAGCAGGCTCACCGACCGCCACGACGTGGTGATCGTCGGGTACCGCGGCATCGACGGCTCGCGCCGCCTGGACTGCCCCGAGGTCGTCGGGTCGATGCGCGGGGGCGACGGGATCGCCGACGCGAAGACGTTGCCCGCCACCACCAAGGCGTTCGAGCTGTGCGCGAAGCGGCTGACCGCGGACGGCGCCGACCTCACCGGCTACTCCGTCGCCCAGCGCGTCGACGACCTCGAGGCAGCCCGCACCGCGCTCGGCTACCAGAAGATCAACCTGATCAGCACCAGCGCCGGCACCCGCACCGCGATGATCTACTCCTGGCGCCACCCCGAGGCGCTGAACCGGTCCGCCATGATCGCCGTCAACCCGCCGGGACACCTGTTCTGGGACCCGGCCACCACCGACTCGCAGTTCGGCCAGTACGCGGACCTGTGCCGCGCCGACGCCGGCTGCTCCGCCCGCACCTCCGACCTCGCGGCCTCGATGCGCTCCGTCACCAGCGCCATGCCGGACAGCTGGGGACCACTGTCCATCAAGGACACGAACGTCCGCGTGGTGAGCCAGTACGCCATGAACCACAACGGGCACGTGTCGGCGCCGAACAACGCCCCGACCGTCTTCGACGCCTACCTCAGCGGCGACACCGGTGCGCTGTGGGCGATGTCCGTGCTCGGTGACGTCGCCCTGCCGGAGTCGCTCGTGTGGGGCGAGTTCGCCTCGTTCGCCATGCTCGACGCCGAGTTCAACCAGCGGTACTACGACGCGGGCGGCGATCACGGCTCGATCCTGGGCAACTCCTCCACCGACTTCCTCTGGGCGGGCGCCGGCGTGCAGAAGGTGTGGCCGGACAGCCCCGACAACGCCGAGTACCGCACCATGCGGCCCAGCGACGTCGAGACCCTCGTGATCAGCGGGGAGGTCGACTTCTCGACCCCGGCCCAGAACGCGACCAAGGAGCTGCTCCCGTCGCTCTCGCGCGGCAAGCAGGTGATCCTCCCCGGTCTCGGCCACACCTACGACTTCTGGGAGCACCGCCCGGACGCGGGCAAGCACCTCCTCACCGCGTTCTTCGAGTCCGGACAGGTGGACAGCTCCGGCTTCGACCGCCGTCCGATCGCCTTCGCCGACGTGCCGCTGAGCATGTCCACCCTCGCCCGGCTGCTGGTCGGTGTCGCCGTCGGTGGCGCGGTGCTCGGCCTGCTCGTGCTCGCGTGGCTCGTCCGCAGGTCGCGCCGCCAGGGCTTCAGCGCACGGGCGAGCGTCTGGACCCGTGTCGCCACCGCACTCCCGCTCGGACTCGGCGGCTGGCTGCTGGGCGTCCTGGTGTCGTGGACGGTCTTCCCCGGCGACTACCTCGTCAGTGCCACGGTGGTCGTTCCCGGCGTCGGTGTGCTGGTCGGGCTCGGCGCGCACCTGGCGTGCGTCCGTCCCGAGTGGACCGGCCGGGCCCGCCGGACCAGTCTGGTCGCCGCGATCGGCGCGGCGCTGCTGGGCGCCCTGCTCGGCACGTACGCGCTGCCGGGCCTGGCCGCACCGGCCACCGCGATCCTCGGAGCCGCGGTGGCCGCGAACCTCGCGCTGCTGCTCACCGCGTCAGCTGCCGCCGCACCTCTGCCGAGTCGTGCAGGTTCGTCATCTGCACGAACCGGCCTCGCCTGACCCGGTAGATCGCGTACTCGACGACCTCGAACGAGGCCCCGGTGGGAGTGACCCCGAGCCACTCCTCCACCGGGGTCCCGGTGTTGACCGCCCGCACGGCGATGCGGTCGCGGTCGAGCAGCAGCTCGTCCACCCGCCAGTGGAGGTCCGGGACGGCGTCGATGCTGCGCCGCATGTCGGCGACGACGTCGTCCCTGGTCCCCGGTTCTCCGTTGAGCAGCACCTCGTCGGCGATGAACTCGTCCATCCCGCCCAGCTCGTGGGCGTCGAGGGTCGCGACGTACCGCAGGTACCAGTCGCGCAGGTCGTCGTCGGTCATGACCTTCTCCATCCCGTCGATCGTCAGTAGTCGATCCGGCCCTGGCGGTTGTGGAACTCCCCGGTGGGGCCGTCCCGGCCGATCCGGGCCAGCGCGACCGTGGCGTCGGTGCCCTCGGTGACGGTCTGGTGGCCGTGGTGCTGGTTGAGGTCCGTGGCGGTGTAGCCCGGATCGGAGGCGTTGATCCTCATTCCCGGCAGGCTCTTGGCGTACTGCACCGTCAGCGCGATCACGGCGGCCTTCGAGCTCGGGTAGGGGACGAGCAGCGCGCCGAACGAGTCGTCGTCCGGGTCGAGCATGGCCCGCGGGAAGCCGAGCGACGAGGCGACGTTGACGATCACGGGGTTCGCCGAGCGCCGCAGCAGGGGCAGCGCGGCCTGGGTGACGCGGACGACGCCGAAGACGTTGGTCTCGAACGCCACCCGCATCGCCTCGACGTCCAGGTCGTCGAGCGTCCACGACGGTCCCGTGACGCCGGCGTTGTTGACGAGGACGTCGAGCTCGGGCAGGGACGCGATCGCCTTGTCGACGCTGTCCTGGTCGGTCACGTCGAGCTGGACGGGGATCGCGCCGAGCTCCCTGACGGCGTCCCCGGTGGCGAGGTCGCGCATGCCGGCGTGGACGGTGTGGCCCGCGGCGATCAGGCGGCGGGTGGTTTCGAGACCGAGGCCCTTGTTGGCCCCGGTCACCAGTGTGGTGGTCATGCCACCACCCTGGGCTCGCGCCGGAGCCGCTGACAGGCACCGTTCGACGGTGGTACCGGCAGTACCACCCGCCGTGCCGGAACCGGGGCACCATGGACGGCATGGGTGAGTTCGCGCAGATCCTGAGGGCGTGGCGGGACCGGGTGCGCCCGGAGGACGTCGGGCTGGCGCCGGGCCTGAACCGGCGCGCGCCCGGTCTGCGGCGCGAGGAGCTCGCGCTGATCACCGGGGTGAGCGTCGACTACATCGTGCGGCTGGAGCAGGGCCGCGCCGTCAACCCGTCGCCGCAGCTGCTGACCTCGCTGACCAGGGCGCTGCGCCTGAACGACGCCGAGCGCGACCACCTGTTCCGCGTCGCCGGAGCGGCCGCGCCGTCGTCCGGCCTCGTGCCCCGCCAGGTCACGCCGAGCGCGCAGCGGATGGTCGACCGGTTCCGCAACGCCCCCGTCGCGGTGGCCGTGCACACCGCGATCTACGAGCTGGTGCTGTGGAACCCGCTGTGGGCGGTGCTGTTCGGCGACCCCTCCAGCCAGTCCCGGCTGGAGCGCAACGTCGCCTGGCAGCACTTCGCCGGCTCGCTCCCGGTGACCCACACACCCGAGGACGACGAGGCGTACTCGCGGGACCTCGTCGGCCACATCCGCGCGGCGTCGGGCCGCTACCCCGCCGACCCGGACATCCCGCGCCTGATCGACCGCCTGGTCGAGGCCTCGCCCGACTTCGCGCGCCGCTGGAAGGCCGGGACGGTGGGGGAGCTGCGCACCAGCCGCAAGACGCTGCACACCGAGCAGGTCGGGGACGTCGTGGTGGACTGCGACACGTTCTCCGGCGGACCCGGTGACCAGACGATCGTGGTGATGACGGCCGCGCCGGGGTCGGAGGACGAGCAGAAGCTCGACCTGCTGCGCGTGGTCGGGTTGCAGCGGCTGGGGAGCTAGCTGCCGGCGAGCCGGTGACCGTCCTCCGTCGCGGTGACCAGGCGTTCCGCGACGGTGCCGCCGCGGGTCACCAGCCCGCGCTCCTCCATGCGGCCGAGGTGGCGGGCGAGTCGGCTGCGTTCCCAGCCCAGGTCGTCGGACAGCCGTTGCCGGCGCAGGCTGCCGCCGCCCTCCTCGACCACCCGCGTGAGCACCGAGAAGTCGGCGCTCGAGAGCCCGGTCGCCCCTGATCACCGGAGGCACCTGGGGAATCGGTCTGGGGCGCCCGGCGCCACCGCGAGCGAGGCGACCGGGTCGTGGTCACCGGGCGGTCCGCGCGTTCGTCCCCCAGCCGTTCGCGCCGACCTGCAGCGCCGCGAAGGCCGCGCTGCACAGCTACACGATGAACCTCCGGCGCGCGTTCGCCGGGACCGGGATCGTGGTCACCGAGCTGATCCCGCCCGCCGTGGCGACCGGTGTCGCCGGTCCCGGCCAGGAGCACGGTGCGGACGTCGACGAGGTCTGCGACGCCGTGTTCGGCCAGTTGGCGGACCGACGGGAGGAGGTCGGGTTCGGGCCCACGGCGGCGCCCGGGTTCCGGCAGCGGCTCGCGGAGGAGCGGGGGCGCTTCCACACGCGCGGGTAGAGCGGGCGCGGGATCAGTGCCGGACGGCACCGTTCCTGGCCGACGCGTGCAGGCACGTCCCGGCCAGCAGGACCAGCGCACCGCCGAAGACCAGCGTGAACGTGCCCGTGACGGTCCCGCCCACGACTCCCAGCAGGCCGACGAGGTCGACGGCGTGCCGGACGGCGCGGCAGTTCGCCTGCCAGACCGGGAAGGCCTCCTGGTGCGGCGGGCGGGCGACGACGGGAGCGGTCCTGAGCGTGGTCATGGTGCCCCTTCGAGGCCGGGCGTCGGGTGGGGTGGCAGCGCGCGGTTACCCGCGCACCGCCCGGTTCACACCGCCTGCCCGAGGGCGATCAGCCCGTACGCGCCGGCGGCGACGGCCGCGGACGCCGGCAGGGTCAGCACCCACCCCTGCGCGATGTCGGCCGCCACCGACCACCGCACCGCCGACCTGCGGGTCGTCGCGCCGACGCCCATCACCGCCGACGTGATCACGTGAGTGGTGGAGATCGGCGCGTGGAACACGAACGCCGCGAGGTAGAGCACGGAGGAGGCGGACAGCTCGGCGGCGAACCCGTGCGGCGGGGTGAGGTGGAAGATGCGCCGGCCCAGCGTGCGCATGATCCGCAGCCCGCCCGCGTACGTCCCGGCCGACAGGGCCAGCGCGCACACGAGGATCACCCAGAACGGCACGGCGTAGCCGGCCTGGTTCCGCGTGACGACCAGCGCGAGGACGATCACGCCCATGCTCTTCTGGGCGTCCTGCAGCCCGTGCCCGAGCGCGAGGCTCGCCGCCGAGAACACCTGGGCGCGCCGCATCAGCCGTCCGGCGCGGTGGGCGTTGGCGTTGCGGAAGGCCCACATGATCGCGGTCATCACCGCGTAGCCGAGCACCAGCCCGATGACGGGGGAGACCACCATCGGGACGGCGACCTTCTCCAGCACCCCCGACCAGTGCACGGTGGTGGCCGACGCCAGCGCCGCGCCCACCAGGCCGCCGACGAGGGCGTGCGAGGACGACGACGGCAGGCCGAAGTACCAGGTGACCAGGTTCCAGGTGATGGCACCGGCGAGGGCGGCGGTGACCACGCGCAGCGCGCCCTCGCCCACCGGGGTGTCGATGATGCCGGACGCGATGGTGACGGCGACGTCCGTGCCGAGCAGCGCGCCGATCAGGTTCATGACCGCCGCGAGAGACAGCGCGGCCCTCAACGTGAGTGCACGCGTGGACACCGCCGTGGCGATGGCGTTGGCCGCGTCGTGGAAGCCGTTGGTGAAGTCGAAAGCCAGCGCCAGCACCACCACGAGCACCAGGCCCGCGGTCAGCATCACGCTTCCTTGACCGCGATCGAGTGCACGGCATCGGCGACGTGCTCGAAGGCGTCGGCCGCCGCCTCCAGCTCGTCCACGACGTCCTTGAGCTTCATGACCTCCAGCGCGTCGCGGGAACCGTTGAACAGCTCCGACAACAGCCGCCGGTAGACCTGGTCCGCCTCGTTCTCGAGCTGGTTGACCTCGACCCAGTACGCCGTCAGCTCCTGCGGCTCGGCCAGCCGCGGCATCGCGTCCGCGGTGAGCCGCGCCGCCCTGGCCAGCAGGTCGACCTGAGCCGAGACGCCACTGGGCAGCTCACCCACGCGGTACAGCGTCGTCAGGTCCACCGCGGCGTCCATGTGGTCGACGACGTCGTCCAACGTGGACGCCAGTCGGTAGATGTCCTCGCGGTCGAACGGCGTGACGAACGACCGGTCCAGGTGCCCGATGATGGCGTGCGTGGCGTCGTCGCCCGCGTTCTCCAGCGCGTGCATCCGCTCGGCCAACGGCCCGCGCCGCTCGACGGGCGCGTTCACGAACTCCCGCAACAACTCCACGCTGGCGGCGATGTTCGCGCCGATCTCCGTGAACAGCTCGAAGAACTTCGTGCCCGTGGGCTTCCGGCTGATGCGCATCCGGCAGGACTACCCGGCGGGCTTCCCGGCAAACGGCTCCGCCAGCTCCTTCCGCGCGGCGTCCAGGAACTCGACCTTGGGGCCCTTCAGGTGATCCCACAGCGTTCCCTCGGCGGGCTCCTGCCAGAGAACGTGGTCGAGCGCCTTGACGTACGCCCGCGCCAGCCCGTGCAGCGACGAGGCGAACAGGATGTGGACCATCCGCTCGCACACCCACAGCTCGTCGAGGACGTCCAGCGCCTTCGACTTCCACGCCGCCGAGTCGTCGCGGTCCTCCGCCGCGCGTTCGGCCTGCTGGGCGACCTGGATGAACTGGCGCAACAGGTCCAGCTGCTCCACCCGCCTGGCGTCGGCGCGTTCGGTGGCCTGGCGCCGCTGGTCGTTGCGCTCCACCCGGCGCTGCACGGTGGTCTGCACGAGGAAGGACAGGCCGCCACCGAGCACCACGCCGGTCAGGGAGAGGATCGCGACCCACACCTGTGTCTGCATGGCGGGATTCTTACCAAACGATCACCGCGCCCGGTGGTGGTTTCCGGCCGGCGACAGCACAAGCCCCGGCCGGTCGCGGCGCAAGCCCTGCCGGCGTCGTTCCACATCGCGGGAGCCCTTGCCGTGCCTGCCCCGCTGCTCTGACCATGGCCGCCACCACCGAGTGGACGGAGGGGCGGCGTGAGTGCGGAGGAAGGTGTCGGCCGCGAGCGCAGGCTCGCGCTGAACGAGGACTGGGCGGCGACGATCGTCGGGCTGGTGCTGCTGATCTTGGTCTTGGTGAAGGTCGTGCCCGGCTGGCTGGTGCCGTGATGGCGGAAGTCGAGGCGCGGCAACGGTCCCAGGTCTGGTGGGCGGTCGGCGGGGTCGCCGTCGTCGTGGTGCTGGGTGCGCTGACCCGGTACCTGGAGCAGAACGTGCCGGTGTTCACCAAGGGCACCTGGCTGGGCGGCGTCGCCAAGAGCGTCGAGTACCCCGTCTACGCGATCCTGTTGGGGTTGCTGGGAAACGCGGTGCTGACCGGGCTGGGGTTCCGCGACCGGCTGGCCGGCGGGTTCCGCACGGAGTTCTTCATCAAGACCGGTCTGGTGCTGCTGGGCGCGTCGATCAACTTCGCGGTGATCGTGAAGGCGGCCGGGCCCGCGATCGCCCAGGCGTTCCTGCTGATCACGCTCGTGTTCGGCTTCACCTGGTGGCTGGGCGGGAAGCTCGGCATCGACGCGAAGCTGCGGGCGCTGCTGTCGTCCGCGGTGTCGATCTGCGGGGTGAGCGCGGCGATCGCGGCGGCGGGTGCGGTGCAGGCCAAGCGCGAACAGCTCGCCTACACGGCGAGCCTCGTCATCATCTTCGCGCTGCCGTCGATCTTCGTGCTCCCGTTGCTGGTGGACGTGTTCGGGCTGCCGACGGCGGTCGCGGGCGCGTGGATCGGCGGCAACATCGACACCACGGCGGCGGTGAGCGCGGCAGGGGCGTTGGTGGGCGAGGAGGCGCTGCAGATCGCGACGATCGTGAAGACGACGCAGAACGCGTTGCTCGGCGTCGTCGCGGTGGCGTTGACGGCCTACTTCGCGCTGAAGGTCGAGCGGACCGGGGACGCGAAGGTCAGCGGCCGGGCCTTGTGGGAGCGCTTCCCCAAGTTCGTGCTCGGGTTCCTGGCCGCGTCGGTCATCGCGACGGTGTTCCTGGAGTCCGGCGGCGACAAGTCGGTGATCACGACGGTCAACGACCTGCGCACGTTGTTCCTCATCCTCGCGTTCGTCTCGATCGGGCTGGAGTTCCGCGTCGCACCGCTGCGCGAGGCCGGGTGGAAGCCGATCGGCGTGTTCGCCAGCGCGACCGTGTTCAACCTGCTGGTGGGTCTCGGGCTCGCCAGCGTGCTGTTCGCCGGCTTCAGCGGGTGACCGCGGCGCCCACCCGGTGGATCTCGATGCGCGCCACGTCGCGGACGTACCGGCTCGACCGGGCGTCCCGCGGCGTGACCAGCGTGGGCCGGGTGAGCCTGCGGCCGTTGTAACGGGTGGCGAGCAGCGCTGAGCAGGAGCCGAACTCCGGGTCGACCTCGGCCCACGACAGCACGGCGCGGAACCCGTCCTGCGAGGTCGCGACCACGACGAAGCTGAGCCTGTCCATCTTGCTCGCCTCGTCGACGCGCAGCGTGACCCTCCTGAGCACCTCGTGCAGCGGCACGCCCTGCACGCAGTGGACCTCGCGCACGCGAGTCGTCCGGTACGAGACGTTGACCGGCTCCCGCGCGTGCGCGTCGAGATGAGCCGTGGAGAACGTCCACTCATCGCTGATGTCCCCGGTGACCAGCACCTGGTCGTCGGGGACCGGTGTGCGCGGCGTCGGTACACGTGCGAACGGCAGGTCCACGCCACCCACGGTACGACTCCACGCCGTTCTGCAGAAGCCGTGTTCACCGGAAAGAACGCGTCTGCGGTTTTGGGCGCTCATGCGTTCCGCGTCCACGGCGGCAGGTCACGATTCACACCGCAAACACCGACCGGACTTGCACCCGCAAAAGCGGAACCTAGTATGTCTCTCGTGCCGAATCTGCGGATCAGTGAAGCGGCTGCGATGCTCGGGGTCAGCGACGACACCGTGCGGCGGTGGGTCGAGAACGGGCGCCTGGCGTCGACCACGCTCGACAACGGGCGCAAGGCCATCGACGGCAAGGAGCTCGCGGCGTTCGTGCAGCGGATGACCGAGACGTCCGAGCCCGGCGTCACCGTCGCCGCGTCCGCCCGGAACCGGATGCGGGGCATCGTCACCCGCGTCCTCAAGGACGGCGTGATGGCGCAGGTCGAGATGCAGGCGGGGCCGTTCCGCATCGTGTCCCTGATGAGCCGCGAGGCCGCCGACGAGCTCGGGCTCGAGGTCGGCAGCGTCGCGGTCGCGTCGATCAAGTCCACCAACGTCGTCGTCGAGATCCCGGAGGCCTGAGCCCATGTCCAGAAGGTTGTGCGGAGTCGTCGTGGCGGCCACGCTGGTGCTCGCCGGGTGTGGTTCCGGCGGGCAGACCTCCACCTCGCCCACGTCCGGGTCGGAGGCGCCGAAGGTGACCGGTGACGTCACCGTGTTCGCGGCGGCGTCGCTCACCGAGACGTTCACCCAGCTGGGCAAGGACTTCGAGGCCGCGAACCCCGGCACGAAGGTCAAGTTCAACTTCGCCGGCAGCTCGGCGCTGGCGCAGCAGCTCAACCAGGGCGCGCCCGCCGACGTGTTCGCCTCGGCAGCGCCCGCGAACATGAAGCAGGTCACCGACACCAAGACGGTCACGGACACGCCCACGACGTTCGTGAGGAACAAGCTCGCGATCGCCGTGCCGAAGGGCAACCCCGGCAAGATCGCCGGGCTGGCGGACTTCGCCAACGCGGACAAGAAGATCGCGTTGTGCGCGGAGCAGGTGCCCTGTGGCGCGGCGGCGAAGAAGGTGTTCGAGGTCGCGAAGGTGACGCCGCAGCCCGACACGCTGGAGCAGGACGTGAAGGCGGTGCTGACCAAGGTCTCGCTCGGCGAGGTCGACGGCGCGCTGGTCTACAAGACGGACGTGAAGGCCGCGGGCGGCAAGGTCGAGGGCATCGACTTCGCCGAGGCCGACCAGGCCGTCAACGACTACCCGATCGCCCCGCTCGCGAAGGCCCCGAACGCGGCGGCCGCCAAGGCGTTCGTCGACTTCGTGTTGTCGGACAAGGGCAAGGCGGTGCTGAGCGCGGCGGGCTTCGTCAGCCCGTGACACGTCGCCGAGGACGGGGACGGCTTCCGGTCGTCCTCGCCCTGCCCGCCTTCATCGGCCTCGCGTTCCTCCTGGTGCCGCTGGCCGGACTGCTGGTGCAGGCGCCGTGGGGCAGCCTGTCCGGTCAGCTCTTCAGCGCCGAGGTGGGGGAGGCGCTCAAGCTGTCGCTGATCTGCGCCTCGCTCGCCACGGTGCTGTGCCTGTTCCTCGGCATCCCGCTCGCCTGGCTGCTGGCGAGATCCGGCTTGCCGGGCAGGGGTTTCCTGCGGGCGTTGGTGACGGTGCCGCTCGTGCTGCCGCCGGTGGTCGGCGGTGTGGCGTTGCTGCTCGTGCTGGGCCGGCGAGGGTTGATCGGGCAGCACCTCGACGCGTGGTTCGGGGTCTCGCTGCCCTTCACCACGGCCGGTGTGGTGGTGGCGGAGGCGTTCGTGGCCATGCCGTTCCTGGTGATCTCGGTGGAAGGAGCCCTGCGCGCGGCCGATCCCCGGTTCGAGGAAGCGGCCGCCACGCTCGGGGCGTCGCGCTGGCTGACGTTCCGCCGCGTGACGCTGCCGTCGGTGCTGCCCGGCGTGGTGGCCGGCGGAGTCCTGTGCTGGGCGCGGGCTTTGGGCGAGTTCGGCGCCACGATCACGTTCGCCGGCAACTTCCCCGGCGAGACCACGACCATGCCGCTCGCCGTGTACCTGGCCCTGGAGACCGATCCCGACGCCGCGATCGTGCTGAGCATCGTGCTGCTGCTGGTGTCCGTCGGAGTGTTGGCCGGTCTGCGCGACCGGTGGATCAGCGGGCCGACATGACCCTGACCGCCGCACTGCGCGTCACGCGCGGGACCTTCACCCTCGACCTGGACGTGACCATCGCGCCGGGCGAGGTCGTCGCGCTGCTCGGCCCGAACGGCGCCGGCAAGTCCACGGCGCTGCGCGCGCTGGCCGGCCTGCTCCCGTTGACCTCCGGCCACATCGGCCTCGGGGAGTCCACCTGGGACAGTGCGGGCACGTTCGTCGCGCCCGAGCACCGGCCGATTGGCGTGGTGTTCCAGGACTACCTGCTGTTCGCGCACATGTCGGCGCTGGAGAACGTGGCCTTCGGCCTGCGCGCCCGCGGCACCCGCCGCACCGAGGCCCGCGCCGAAGCCGCGCGGTGGCTCGACCGCGTCGGCCTGGACGGCTACGCGCAGGCGAAACCCCGTTCCCTGTCAGGAGGTCAGGCGCAACGGGTAGCGCTGGCCCGCGCCCTGGCCACCGGCCCGAGCCTGCTCCTGCTCGACGAACCGCTCGCCGCCCTGGACGCGAGCACCCGCCTGCAGGTCCGCTCGGAGCTGGGCCGCCACCTGGCCGACTTCGGCGGCCACACCCTGCTGGTCACGCACGACCCGCTGGACGCCATGGTGCTCGCCGACCGTCTGGTGATCCTGGAGAACGGCCGCGCCGTGCAACAGGGTTCGCCCTCCGAGGTCGCCCGCCAGCCCCGGACCGACTACGTCGCGAACCTGGTGGGCCTGAACTTCTACCGCGGCACCGCCACCGGCACCGCCGTCGCCCTGGACGACGGTGGCCGGCTCACCATCCCGGCACCGATCGACGGCCCGGTGCACGTCGTGTTCCCGCCGACCGCCGTGAGCCTGCACCAGCGCAAGCCGATGGGCAGCCCCCGCAACACCTGGCGCGTCACGGTCGCCGCCATCGAACAGCACGCCCACACCACCCGCGTCCGGCTCGACGGCGCACCGGCCGTGCTGGCGGACATCACGACGGCGACGCTGGCGGACCTGCGGCTGCGGCCCGGTGACGAGCTGTGGGCGGCGGTGAAGGCGACGGAGACGCACGCGTATCCGGTGTGACCGGGGTCAGGTGCTCGCGATCTTCGCGACGAGGAGCTGCCTGGCGAGCACGGTGAGGCCGTGCCAGAGGTCGTCGAGCAGGTCGTCGGTGGGCTTCGCCCGGAGCTCCTCGACCGAGAACCCGGAGTGCCGCTCGGTCTCCGTCACCGCGTCCTGCCGGTAGATCCGCTCGAGCCGGTCGGCCGGGCTGTCGACGAGCCGGAAGTACACCACCGAGCAGAGGTCCATCATCGCGTGCCAGTCCGCGTCCAGGTCGGCCTTCGGGAAGTACGTGCGCAGCCTGCTCTCCAGCGCCTTGCCGGCCACGCGGGACTTCCGGTACTGCAGGCCGAGGTCGTGCTTGACCGTCTCGAGGTACCCGTGGTTGGTCGTCGGGGACGCCGTCGTGTCCTTCATGAACCAGTAGTAGGTGGCCAGGAAGTGGAAGGACCCCGCCGCGTCGGTGACCTGGACGACGAGTTCGTCGCGCAGGTCGCGGTCGGCGCGCCGGGTCTGGACGGTGTGGTTGACCCACGTGATGAACCCGCCGAGCACGAGCGTTCCGACGATGGCCCCCGTGACCGGGCCGATCACCGCGCGCAGCACGTCCGCAAACGTCACGTGTGTGCTGTCGCGGCCGTGTCTCCCGGCGCTACGCGGGCCCAAGCCGGTTCACTCGTTCGGACCCTCACGGTTCGCGAGCTCCGCCAGCACCTCCGCGTGGCACGGCAGCGGCGCGCACCAGCACCCGAGCCGCCGCCCCCGCAGCTCCGGCAGGCGCGCCGGCAGGTCCGGCCGGTCCAGCAGCCACGCCCGGTACCGGACGACGACCTCCTCCCGCGTGCCGTCCACTCCCGGCCGGAACGGGTTCGCGAACGGCGAGGCGGCCAGGTGCCACCCGCCGCGGTACATCGCCCTGCCGACGTACACGACGTCGGTGTGGTCCGGGTCGTCGCGGTGGCCCTTGAGGTTGACGACGGTCACCATCGTCGTCACGCGGCGCGGTGCTTGCTCACCGGGCGCAGGCGGATGTGCCGGCGGGTGCGGGGCTGGTCCGCGCGCTCCGGCGTGCCGGAGGTGTCGGCCGAGCCGGAGTCGCCGTCGGCCACGGGAGTGCGGTCGCCGGGGCCCCGGTTGCCGAAGTGCACGAGCGTGAGCAGGGCGAGGCCCGCCAGCAGCAGGGTGTGGGACAGCACGCGGCTCACGGTGGCGGTGCCGCTGAGCAGGTCGCTCGCGGAGTAGGGGATCAGCACGGCGACGAACGCGGCCGTGACGGGCAGCGTGCCGGTGGAGGCGGACGGGCGCAGGGCCGTCCACAGCAGGCCCAGGCCGAGGGCCAGGTTCCAGGCGGTGCTCTCGTTGAACAGGTGGCTGCCGTCGACGCCGGTGACGTGGCCGCCGTGGGCAGTGGAGCCGTTGCCGACCACCTGCGCCACGCCCAGGGTGAGCTGGGCGACCGCGACCCCGCCGAGCAGCAT
The DNA here is from genome assembly GCF_042738015.1 of Lentzea sp. NPDC059081. NCBI lineage: Bacteria > Bacillati > Actinomycetota > Actinomycetes > Pseudonocardiales > Pseudonocardiaceae > Lentzea > Lentzea sp. NPDC059081. Next base: position 52,748 of record NZ_JBHYGW010000005.1, on the reverse strand, counting down.
CCGGGGGAGCCAGCCGCGGGGTTTCGCGGGCGCGGCGGCCACGATCGCGGCGGTCAGGTCCGGGACCGGGGTCGCCGGGCGGACGCGGAGCGTGCGGGTCAGCGTGGCGGCGCGGTCGTGCCAGGCCCGGCAGGACGCGCACGTCTCCAGGTGCTCGTCGACCTGGTCGGCGGGCACGCCTTCGTCTTCCCCGTCCAGTCGCGCGGACAGGGCTTCACGGCAGGTGTCGCACTCCACGCCCCTATTGTCGGCCATCGGGTGTTAACAGTTCCCGGCGATCTGTGGGCTAGTCTCCCGAGTCGTGTCGACTTCGAGGGGTGACGACGAGACGGTCACCGCGTGGGCGCTCGCCGCTGGTTCGGGTGACCGGGCCGCGCTGGAACGCTTCATCCGCTCGACGCAGCGCGACGTCTGGCGGCTGGTCGCCCACCTCGGCGGGATCGGCGTCGCGGACGACCTCACCCAGGACGTCTACCTGCGCGCGCTGCGCAGCCTGCCCGGTTTCGAAGGCCGCTCGTCGGCGCGCACGTGGCTGCTGTCCATCGCCCGCCGCACCGTCGTCGACCACGTCCGGTCGGCCGTCGCCCGGCCGTCCATCGCCTGGTCGGCGGACTACCACGTGGCCTCGGACGCCGACCGGTTCGCCGAGCACGCACGGTCGGCCGGGTTCGAGGACGTCGTCGAGCTGAACGTCATGCTGGCGGGCCTCGCGCCGGAACGACGCGAGGCCCTGCTGCTCACCCAGGTGCTCGGCCTGTCCTACGCCGAGGCCGCGGAGGTGGCCGGCTGTCCCGTCGGGACGATCCGGTCCCGCGTGGCGCGGGCCAGGGAGGACCTGCTCAGCGGCCAGGCGCGCGAGGACGTCGTCTAGACCGCCCGGCGGGCGCGGACCAGCCCGATCACGCCGTCCAGCACCAGGAACGCGACCAGGCTGAGGCCGAGCAGCGGGATGGCGATGCCGACCGCGATCAGCACGAGCGGTGCCGGGATCACGAACCACAGCGGCAGCTGCTGCCACCCGCCGCGCTTCGGCGCCGTGCCGAACGGCGCGCGGCGGTCGTCGCGGGTCGGGCGGCGCTGCCACCACATCCGGTAGCCGAAGAAGATCAGCGTCAGGATCGTCCCGGCCAGCAGCAGGAGCGCGATCTGGTTGGCCAGGCCGAACAGCAGGCCCATGTGCGCCAGGATGCCGAGTGTCGACAGCTTCGCGAGGAACGGCCGGTCGGCGAAGTCGGCCCGCGCGGTGACGGTGCCGGTCGCGGGGTCGACGGCGGCCTTGTCCTGGCGGATCGGCCAGGTCTGGTCGGTCTGCGCGACGGACCAGGCGGAACCCGGCGCGGCGGCGGGGGCGAGCTCGACCGGTCCGTCGAGACCCGCGCCACGCCCGGCGGCGAGCACCTCGTCGAACGTGGCGGCGTCGACCGGGGTGGCGCTGCCCGGGGTGCCGGTGTGCTCGGAGTGCTCGCCCGACGCGACGGGTGCGGAGCCGGGGAGCGCGGTGTCGAGCGCGGGCGCCTTGGCGTTGAGGGCGGTCAGCACGGCGGTGAAGTTCTCGCCGGCGTAGGTCGACCACGTCAACCCGGTGGCGGACAGGAACAACGCGCCGATCAACGCCCACACGCCGAGGCTCGCGTGCCAGGACCGGGTCTTGCGCACACCCTTGGCGCCGGTCTCCGGCAGGAGCACCGCGCGCACCCTGCGACGGGCGGTGCGGCGGCGAGCGAGCCAGAGCACGAGGCCGACGAGCGAGAGCACCCACAGCCAGCTGGCGGCCAGCTCCGAGTACAGGTTGCCGACCTCGCCGAGCTGGAGGTCGCGGTGGAACTGGTCGAGCCACGTGACGGCCGGCGTCGACCCCGCCCACGTCGTCAGCTCGCCGCGCACCTCGGCGGTGTACGGGTTGACGTAGACGGTCTTGCTGTACTCCTCGGCCAGTCCGGGCGCGGAGAACACGACCCGCGTCGTGGCCTCCGGGTCCTCGAAGACCTGCACGGCGGTGACGGTGCCCTCGGGCAGCGCCGCCTGGGCCGCGGCGACCTGCTGGGAGACGGGCTTCGCGGTGCCCGCGGGCTCGACCCACAGCTTGTCGCTGTAGAGGACGTCGTCGATCTGCGGCGCGAACGCGTACAGCATGCCGGTGACCGCCGCGACGACCAGGAACGGGCCGACGAGCACCCCGGCGTAGAAGTGCAGCCTGCGCAACAGCGGTACGACGGAGATCTGGGTGGTGCGGGTCGTCTCGTCTGTTCTCTCGAGCTCGACGGGGGGAGCGGACATGCGGCACCTCTGCAGGGAGACGTAGTGCGAACTTGGAGCACTAGTCGGCCGAAGTGCCGCGAAAGTTCCCGGCTATTTCACTCTATTGCTTCAGTGTTGACCGAAAGAAGCCCTCGTCACACGGAAGCCTTGGCGCGCAACGCCTCCACGTCCTCACGAAGCTTGCGGACCTCGGCGAGGATCTCCATGGTCGCGGCCATCTCCTCGCGGTCGTGCTCCGCGTGCTCCTCGGTCATCTGCGTCTGCATAGCGCTGACGGCGACCGCGATGAACAGGTTGAGCACGGTGAACGACGTGACGACGAGGTAGCCGACGAAGAAGATCCACGCGAACGGCTTCTCGGCCATCACCTGCCGCGCGACCTCCGACCACGCCTCCCCCGTCATCACCTGGAAGAGCGTGAACAACGAGTCGCCGAGGTCGCCGAAGTACTCGGGCGCGACGGTGCTGAACAGCTTGGTCGCGATCACCGCGGACACGTAGAGCACCAACGCCAGCAACGCCGTGATGGATGCCATCCCCGGCAACGCGGTCAGCAGCGCCGACACGACCCGCCGCATGCTCGGCACCACCGACACGAGCCGCAGCACGCGCAGCACCCGGAGAGCGCGCAGCACCGAGAACGTGCCCGACGCCGGCAGCAGCGTGACCCCCACGACCACGGTGTCGAACCAGTTCCAAGGGTCGCGGAAGAAGTCCTTGCCGTAGGCGCCGAAACGCAGTACCAGCTCGACGACGAACGCCGCCAGCGCCAGCCGGTCGATCAGGTGCAGGACGTTCCCGTACGACGCGAGCAGCGCCGTCGAGGTCTCGGCGCCCAGCGTGGCCGCGTTGACCAGGATCAGGGCGGTGATCACCTTGGAGAACCACGGTGCGTCCACCAGGACGCGCAGCCGAGCACTGGGGAACAACGGGAAACTCCTGCGCGGCAAGGGAGCGGGGTGGTCGAAGATCAACCTACCGAGTGCCGGCGGGAGTGGTTCGGTTCGCCCGTTCGGCCGTTCCGCGTCTCATCAGGCGGCGTTCGCGCGACGCCCGCAGGTAGCCCATCACCAGCGACTCCAGGTCCGGCTCCGCCTCCGCCCACCCGTGCGGCGCCGGACCCGCGCCGCGCAGCAGCAACGTGGCCTGGCGCCGGGTGCGGGTCGCGCTGACCAGCGTTCCCTCCACATCGGACTCACCGGCGACCGGACCGGTCAGGATCCGGTGCCCCGCCAGGACCTCGTCGATGTCGCCGGCCACCTGGACACGGCCGTCGTCGACCAGCAGCAGGTGGTCGCACACCTCGCGCAGGTCGGTGAGCAGGTGCGAGGACATCACCACGGTCGTACCGCGGTCGGCGACCTCGGTCATGATGATCCGCAACGTCTCGTCGCGGGCCAGCGGGTCCAGGTCGGACAGCGGTTCGTCGAGCAGCAGCAACCGGGGGAGCCTGCCCAGCGCCATCGCGATCGCCACCTGGGTCAGGGCGCCCGCGGACAGGGTGCCGACCTTCGCGTCCTGGTCCACCCCGGCCAGCAGGCGCAGGACCTCGTGGACGCGCTCGGAGGACCAGCGGTCGTTCATGGCGGCGCAGAGGCGTTCGAGCTCGCGGACCGTGAGGTCGCGGTAGAGCGGGCGGTTCTGCGCCAGGAACGAGACGTCCGGGTGGATGCGGCCGCGCAGCGGTGCGCCGAAGACGCTCAGCTCGCCGGTCGTGGGGCGGACGAGGCCCGCGGCCATGCGCAGCAGGGTGCTCTTGCCGGCGCCGTTCGGGCCGACCAGGGCGACGACCTTGCCCTCGGGCACGGTGAGGTCGCAGTCGCGGACCGCCCACCGGCCGCGGTACCGCTTGCCCACGGCGGTGGCGACCAGGGAAGCGGTCGCGGGGGCGGTCAACGGGGTCATGATCGTTCCTCGGCGGGGTAGTGCTCGTCGCGGACCGCGGAGTACAGGGCGTCGACGTCCTCGACGACCAGTCCGTCCTCGCGGGCGTGGCCCATCCAGCGCCCCAGCTCCTGCCGCAGCGGGGCGTCGTCGCCGGAGGTGGCCTCCGACGACAGCGACTTCGTCACGAACGTGCCGAGACCCCGGCGGCCCTCCGCCAGTCCCTCGCGTTCGAGCTCCCGGTACGCCTTGAGCACGGTGTTGGGGTTGACGGCGGTCGCCTCCACCACCTCACGTGCCGTGGGCAGCCGGTCGCCGGGGTTCAGCAGTCCCAGTCGCATGGCTTGCTTCACCTGCTGGACGATCTGGACGTAGGTGGAGACCCCGGAGCGCCGGTCGATCCGGAACTCGATCACGTCGGCCAGCATAGGTGCTCCGGGGTCCCCACCGCGCTCAGCTCTGCCGGCGCAGCGCCCAGGTCGTGCCCGCGAGCAGCACGACCGCGAGCACGCCGAAGACCGCGAGGTCGGCCAGGTGCACCTGCCACGCCTGGCTCTGCGGGATGAAAGTCGCGTACTTGGTCGCGAGCCCGGACTGCGGCAGGCACTGCAGGAACGCCTCCTGCGAGTCGCCCGGCGCGTCCTTGCAGGCCTGGACCACGGTCTGGACCCGCTCGGCGGGGACCGGTTGCCGGGCGGCGTCGAGCCAGCCCTCCGTGAGCACCAGGCTGCGGTCGTCGTACATGCTCAGCTGCTTGTCGGGCGTGACCTCCACGCGCTGCGGGGTGACCAGGCGGTCGACCACGCCGGAGAACGCGAAGCGCGCCACCACGTACACGCCGAGTCCCGCGGTCATCGCCACCAGCGTCCGGCGGGTCAGCACACCGAGGAACGTGCCGAGGGCGAAGGCGAACAGGGCGTACGCGGCCGGGGAGACGTGGTCGATGCCGAAGTTGATCGGGTTGAACGCGCCGTTCATCCGCGGGCCGAGCGTCCCGGCCGCGCCGAGCCACCACGAGACCAGCCACTGCAGCGCCACCAGCGCGGCCAGCGCGGGCACCAGGGCGATGGCGAGCTTGCTGAACATCCACCGGGTGCGGCTCACCGACTGCGTGAAGGCCAGCACGTGCGTGCCCTGTTCGAGCTCCCGCGCGAAGAGGGGAGCGCCGACGAAGACGCCGACCAGTGCGGGAGCGCAGAAGACCGCCATCCGCCCGATGTCGAGCGGGTTGTGCCACTTCTGCCCGAACGCCTTGACCGTCCCGCCAGGAGCGGCGCAGTCGTTCAGCGCCTGCGTGACGCACTGCGTCAGGCCAGCGGCGGCGAGGTCGTCGATCATGGCGGAGCGCACCAGGAAGACGGCGCCCGCACCGGCGACCACCAGGCCGAGCAGGGTGATCAGCTGCAGGCGCTGCAGCCGCCAGGAAGCCCAGATCATGCCGCTTCCCCCTGTACCGCCGCGCGCATGTGGCTCAAGGCCAGCTCACCGAGCGGGGTGCCGCTCGCGCTGAGCCGGTCGACGTCGCCGGCCAGCAGGACCCGTCCCCGGTGGAGCAGGACGAGGTGGTCGCACACGCCTTCGAGCTCGGCCAGCACGTGCGAGGACAGCACGACGGTGATGCCCTGGGTCCGCGCCTCGGTGAGCAGTGCCTCCAGCACGGTCTCGCGGGCCAGCGGGTCGAGGTCGGCCAGCGGCTCGTCGAGCAGCAGCAGCCTCGGGCGCTTGCCGAGCGCGAGCGCCAGCGAGACGCGGGTGCGCTGCCCGCCGGACAGCGTGCCGATCTTCGCGGTCGTCGGCACGCCCGCCTGCCCGACCAGGTGCTCGGCGTAGCCCTGGTCCCAGGTCGGGTTGGTCCGCGCCCCGAACGTCAGCGTCTCGGCGACGGTGAGCTGCTGGTACAACGGCTTCTGCTGCGCCAGGTAGGACACCGCGGGGTGCAGCCCCCTGCCCGTCGGGCGGTCGCCGAACACCGCGATGTCCCCGGTGGTCGGCCGCAGCAGGCCGGTGACGAGGCCCATCAACGTGCTCTTGCCGGCGCCGTTCGGGCCGACGAGGGCCACGACCCGGTTCGGCGGGACCACCAGGGACGTCTGCTGGAGCGCCCACCCCCTGCGATACCTCTTGCCCACGCCCTCGGCGCGCACCGGCGGCGCGTGTTCCGCCGGCCTTCCGATCGTCACGGCCGTCTCCCTTCCGTCTGCTGGTGAGCCCCAAGGTAGCACCTTTCACTACTTCACTAGTGAAAGGTGCTACCTGTCTCGTCGGGGCAACCCGGCGGCGAGGTGGACGTCCTGGAGCGCGCGGTCAGGAGGTGGCGCGGGGTCCGTTGTGGACGTTCCCGGTGCCGCCGAGGAAGTCCGCGCGGATCGTCCACCGCCGCAGCCCGAGGTGGCGCGGGTGCGCCATGGTCGGCGGTGCGGGCAGGACGGGACCGCGCCGCACTCGGCGTTGTCCACACCGGTCACATCGGCCGGAGCGCGCGGTCAGGAGGTGGCGCGGGGTCCGTTGTGGACGCCGAGAACCGCGTCCTCGCCAGAAGAAGCGGCCACCACCACGCCGAGCGCGCGCTCGGCGACGAGCCGCAGTCCCGCGCGCTCCGCCTCCGCCCGCGCGTGCTCCGCCAGCGTGCGCGCGCGGTCCGCTAACCCCGTCCGCAGGTCGCACTCCGCGAGGCCGGTGAGGGCGACGGTCTCGGCGTAGCGGGTGCCCGCGTCCCGCGCCAGCCGCAGCGCGCGGTCGTGGTCGGCGCGGGCGGTCGCCGGGTCGCCGAGGCGCAGGCGGACCGCGCCGAGCGTGTTGAGGGCGTTGGCCTCCACCGGTGAGTGACCCGTGTCGGCGGCCAGGGCCACGGCGCGCAGGGCGTGGTCCAGCGCCAGGGCGTGGTCGCCCTGGTCGAGGCGGACGACGGCGAGCACGCGCAGCGACTCGGCCTCGGCGCCGCGGTCGCCCATCTCGCGGTGGAGGGCCAGTGCGCGGGTGAGGTGGTCGTGCGCCTCGTCGAAGCGGCCGAGCAGGTGGCAGGTCTCGCCGAGGTTCGCGAGGTTCACCGCCTCGTTGGGACGCACGCCCAGCTCGCGGTGCAGCTCGAGCGCACGGAGGTGGTGTTCGGCTGCCCGGTCCAGGTCGCCCTGGAGCTGGTGGACGAGGCCCAGGTTGCCGAGCGTGCTCGCGGCGCCGGCGAGCCTCCCGGTGCGCAGCGCGGTCTCCAGGCCCTGCCGGTAGCGCTCGGCGGCCTCGGGCAGCCTGCCCTGCCAGAAGTAGGCGGTGCCGAGGTTGCTCAGCGCCGCGGTCGCGCCTTCCAGCCAGCCCGCGGTCTCGGCCGCGTCGGCCGACGTGGTGTAGTGCCCGATCGCGACGTCGTAGTGGCCGAGCAACCGGTGCAGGTCGGCCGCGCACAGCTCCGCCGCCGCCACCGCGGTCGGGTCGTCACCCGCGGCGGCGAGCGCGGCCGCCGCGATCGCCTGCCACTCGACGGTGCACATCCTCAGCCAGAAGTACCCGCGCAGGGAGTCGGCCAGCAGCCACGCCACGGGCGGCGGGCCGTGCTGGGCCGCGGCGACGAGGTTGGCGCGTTCGGTGTCGAGCCAGGCCAGCGCCTCCGCCGCGGTGGCGAGCGCGGGTGCCTCCGGCAGCGGCAGCCGGACCTTCTCCGGGTACAGGGTCCGCGCGCACGCGTCGACGCCGCGCAGGTAGAAGTCGAACAGCGGACCGGGGTCGCCGTCCGCGCGCTCGGCCGCGTAGAGCCGCAGCAGGTCGTGGAACGCGTACCGGCCCGGCGCCGGCCGGGACAGCAGGCTCGCGTCGGCGAGCAGGGCCAGCGCCGGAGCGGCGTCCGTCCCGAGCAGCGCCGTGGCCGCCTCGACGCCGAAGTCCGGTCCCGGGACGTGGCCCAGCGACCGGAACAGCCGGGCCGCCTCCGCCGGCAGGGCCGCGTAGGAGAGGTCGAACGCCACCCGCACCGCGGTCTCGTCGTCCCCGGCCACCGCGAGCCGGTCGAGCCGCCCGTCCGCCGCGAGCTCGGCCACGTGCGCCCCGACGGTCCGGCCGGGGGAGAGCCGCACGTTGGCGGCCGCGATCCGCAGGGCGAGCGGCAGGAACCCGCACAGCCGCGCCAGCTCGGCGACCGCCGCCGCGTCCGCACGGGACGGCCCGAGCGTGCGCTCCAGCAACGCGACCGCCTCGGCCGGGGCGAGCACCTCGAGCGCCACGTGCGCGGCGCCGTCACGGGCGACCAGGCCACCCAGGGCGTACCTGCTGGTCACGACCACCGCCGAGCCGGGCACCCCCGGCAGCAGCGGCCGGACCTGGTCGGCGCTCCTCGCGTCGTCCAGCACCACGAGCACCCGCCGGTCCGCCAGCAGCGTGCGGTACAGGCCGGCCGCGCTGTCGAGGTCCAGCGGCACCCTGGCGACGCCGAGGGCGGTCAGGAACCCGGCCAGCGCCGCGACGGGCGTCATCGGCGGCGTCGAGGCGTGGCCGCGCAGGTTGACGTAGAGCTGGCCGTCGGGGAACTTCGCCCGCACGCCGTGCGCCCACTGCACCACGAGCGCGGTCTTGCCCACTCCCGCCGCACCGGCCACCACCGCGACCGGCTCACCGCCGAGGAGTGCGTCCAGCTGCGCCAGGTCGCCGGCCCGGCCGGTGAAGACCGGGACCGGCGCGGGGAGCTGCGCGGGCACGAGCGCCGCGGGCGCGGGCGGCTCGGGTTCGCCGAGCTGACGGCGGTACGCGGCGAACGCGTCGGCGCCCTCGATGACGGCCTGCTCCACCTGCCGCGGCAGCGCGCTCGGTTCGATGCCGAGCTGGTCGACGAGCGTGGCCCGCAACCGCCGGAACGCCGCCAGCGCGTCACCCTGCCTGCCCGCGCCCGACAGCGCGACCACGAGCTGCGCCCACAACCGTTCCCGCAGCGGGTGTTCCCGCACCAGCACCGCGAGCTCGGCGGTCAGCTCGGTGAAGCGCCCGCGCCGCAGGTCGGCGTCGATCCGCCGTTCGAGCACCGCGAGCCGCCGCTCGTCGAGCCGCGCCGCCGCGACCCGGCAGGCCTCGAGCGGCAGGTCGTGCAGGGCCGGTCCGCGCCACAGGTCCAGTGCGGCGCCGGGGGAGTCGACCGCGAGCGCCTCGAACCGGTCGGCGTCCAGCTCGCCCTCGGCCACCCGCAGCAGGTAGCCGGGGGAGCGCCGGACGAGCCGGTCAGCGGGCAGCACCCGCCGCAGCCCGGCGACGCACCCGTGCAGCAGGCCCCGCGCCGTGCCCGGCGGGTCGTCTCCCCACAGGTCGGCCACCAGCCGGTCCTGCGACACCACCCGGTTCGCCGCCAGCAGCAGCAACGCCAGCAGCCCGCGCTGCTGCGGGCCGCCGAGGGCGAGCGGGCGGCCGTCCTCCAGGACCTCCAGCGGTCCGAGGACCCTGAACTCGACGGGCACGGCGGCCTCCACGCGGGTCGGGTGGACAACCCTGGTGAAGTGCCGCCGTGCCGGTCGCAGATACCGCTCGGGTCAGAACTCGCAGTCCTTCACGTCACCGGGGTCCGCGGTGCAGACGTCGGCGCCGAAGCCGCCGATCACCCGGTCGTTGCCCATGATCCCGTCGGCACCGCGGATGACGTCGCCGGACTGCCCGCCCTGCAACACGTTCGGGCTGCTGTTGCCGGTGATGACGTTCGGCCCCACGGCACCGACCACGTTCTCCACGTCGGTCCCGTTGTTGTCGCCCTCGCCCTGCTCGCCGTCGTCCGCGACGCCGTCCAGGCTGATGGTCATCGTCCTGCCCGCGCCGAACTGGCGGGGACCGTAGTTCGCGGTGTCGGCACCCACACCACCCGAGAACGAGTCGTTGCCGTCCAGGGACACCAGCGAGTCGGCCGTGTCGTCACCGTCGCCGCCGAACATCGAGTCCGTGCCGAGCCCGCCGATCAGCTCGTCGGCACCGGTCTCGCCGAAGAGCACGTCGTTGCCCGCCTCGCCGGCCAGGAGGTCGTTGCCGGGCCCGGCGAAGATCGTGTCGTCGCCTCCGCCGCCGAACAGCTTGTCGTCGCCGTTGCCCCCGCTGAGGTCGTCGCGGACGGGGCCGCCGAAGATCTTGTCGTTGCCGTCGTTGCCGAACAACGACCCGCTGCCGCCGTTGAGCAGCCTCACGGTGTCGTCACCGGCTTCGCCCGCCGCGTTGAAGGTCGTCGTGAGCGTGTCGTCGCCCGCGCCGCCCAGCACGACCGTCTGCACCGTCGCCGCACCGGCGTCGATCACGTCGGACCCGGCGCCGCCGACGATCCGCGCGATGTCGGCCCCGATGTTGTCGTGCTCGCCGGTCGCGCCGTCGTTGTTCACGCCGTCGAGGGTGACGGACACCGCCGCGGTCCTGGCCGAGTAGAGCACGCTGTCGAAGCCGGAGTCGCCGACGACGGTGTCCGCGCCGTCCGCCACCGCGTCGAAGACCACCGTGTCGTCCCCGGTGCCGCCGTCGAACAGGTCGTCACCGGCACCGAGGCAGACGGTGTCGTTGCCGCCCATCCCGAGGACCAGGTCGTTGCCGGCGTCCACGGCGATGACGTCGTCACCGGCCGTGCCGATGATCGAGTCGTTGCCCGCGGTGCCGGAGATCGTCACCGCCAGGCCGTTGCAGGTCGTGGCCGCCTGGGCGGGCAGCGCCGGGACCGCCAGTGCCCCCACGAGCGCGGCGACGGTCAGCATCGTTCTTCGCATCAGGTTCCTCCCCTTGCCCTTGTGTGCGTGGGAGGAACCGTGCCGCCGCGTCGTGGGCGACTTCTGGGAAGCCGCTGGGAAGCGCTGGTCGGGGGGATTTCGGTCAGTCGACCACCAGGCAGTCCAGGTTGCCGCCACTCGCCCCGGTCGCCGTCGCCCGCACCCGCACGGCGCTCCCGGCCGGCAGCGCCGCGCTCACGCCGACGATCCGCCACGTCCGCCAGTCACCGGTGGGAGGGAAGGACAAGGTCGTCACGACCGCGCCGTCGACCGAGATCCGCAACGGCCGGTCGGCGGTGCCGCCGTTGGCGTAGCGGAAGCTCAGCGTCCGGGTGCCCGCGGCCGGCACGGAGATGGTCCACTCGGCGAAGTCGTCGGCGGCGTTGGCGTAGTCGACGTACCCGGTGCCGGTGTAGCCGGGGTGCTGGGTCGCGAGGACCGCTCCGCCGCGGACCGTGTCCTCGTGGACGACCCGTGCCGAAGCGGCGGGGAAGGCCGCGCCGCTCGGTTCGACCGTCACCGCGACACCGCCGGACGCGACGCCGATCAGCGGCGTCACCACCGTCAGCACCTTCCTCGCCGCGTCCCAGACCTGGCCGGAGCCGTTGAGGACCGCCGCCGTCTCGCCGGTGAACGCGGGCAGCGTCGCACCGCCGTTCACACGCATGCCGACCGGCGCCGTGAGTCCGTGCAGCCGCACCAGGTAGCGCCGGGCCGTAGGCGCACCTTGGTACGTGCCAACGGGATTGTTGACCGTCACCCGCCGGTTCGCGTCGGTGTAGGAGATCTGCGTCGTGGCGGACGAGCTCGACCGGAAGTCCTCGGTCTTGCCGTCGTCCTCGTAGAGCGCGAACGAGCCGTCCTTGCCCGTGTAGACGTCGAGCTCGAGCTGCGACCTGTCCAGGAACGCCGTGCTCTGCGCGTACTTGTACCTCGGCAGGACGCTGCCGGCCTTCACGAACATCAGGATCTCACCGGTGCGCGTGACGCAGTTCTTCTCGGAGGTGTCCGAGCCCGCGGTCTTCCCGTCGGTCCAGAAGTCGTACCAGGTCTCGCCCGCGGGCAGCCAGATCCGCTGCACCTCGCCGTCGACGTCGGTGGTCACCGGCATCACGACGATCGACGGGCCCCACATGTACTGCAGGTCGTGGGAGTACGCCATGGCGTTGCCCTGGTGGTCGACGACCATCGCCCTGGCCATCGGCACGCCGGTCGCGTGCGCGATGTGCGCGATCGTGTAGACGTACGGCATGAGCGTGTAGCGCAGCCGGCTGTACTTGAGGAAGTCGGCCTGCTCCGCCGCTCCCTGGTCGATCGGCCAGCGCGACCCGGCGGGGCCGAGCGCCGCGGTGTCGCCGTTCGAGTGCGGGCGCCACACCGGGGACAGGCTCGCCCAGGCGGCCACCCAGTTGCGGTAGAGGCCGCTGGAGATCACGCCGCCGAAGAAGCCGCCCGCGTCGATGTTGGCGTACGGGAACCCGCCCAGGCCCGCGTTCTGCATGCCGCGGATCTGTTCCTTCATCTCGGCGTAGGTCGACTCGATGTCGCCCGTCCACAGGTGCCCGAAGCGCTGCTGACCCGCCGTGGCGCCGCGGGTGAACGTCCACGGCCGCTTGGCGCGGCCCACCTGGGCGTCCCAGCCCTCCCCCACTCCCTTCTGGCAGTACAGGAAGTAGGCGTTGCGCTGCTCCGACCACCGCTGCCCGTTCGCCGTCAGCGCGTTGTAGGGAATCGGGCCCAGCTCGTCCGGCTCGTCGATCCACAGCGCGTCGCCCGGGAAGCCCAGCGCGGGGTCGAAGGCCTTGGACCAGAACACCTTCCACACCCACGCCCGTGCCGCCGGGTTGCTCCAGTCCGGCACCGCGTCGGAGTGGTCGACGCCCGTCACGTCGCCGGGCTGGAAGCTGTAGCCGGGCGGCGGGCCCGCGACCCAGCCCGCCATCTCGTTGGAGTTGTTGCGGTTGTAGTCGAGCGTGGTGAGCACGCCGTGCTCGTCGGCCCAGCGCTTGAAGGCGGCGGGGTCGGGCCAGCGCACGGTGCTGAACTCGAACCACGACCCGGCCCACTCACCGGACCCGGCGCGCCAGCGGTTGTCGTTCACCTGCACGTCGAGGGGGAACCCGGCACCCCGCAGCGCGACGATCCTCGACGTCCACCAGTTCTGGTCGCTGACGCTCGGGAAGTTCTTGTCGGACAGCTGGAGCCCGAAGACGCCGAGCCGCGGGAACCTCGGCCGCCCGGTCAGCCGGGTGTAGCGGTCGAGCAGCTTCGGGAACTCCGGTCCCTTGATGACGAAGTAGTCGAGCTGCGGCTGGACACCCGCCGAACCGTGGCCGTCCGCGGAGAACTCGTAGGAGCTGCCGAAGTTGAACGTCGTGTCGAAGGTGGTGTTGAAGAAGATCGCGTACCCGCGGGAGGACAGGTACATCGGCACGATCGCCGGCGCCTGGTCCTTGTGCTCGGACTGCAGCGGGTAGTTGTGCGAGACGACGTCACCGGTCCGATCGACCTTGGGAGCCCGCCCGTAGAGACCGTGCCCCGCCTTGACGAAGCGCTCCCCGGCGGCCGGTGCCCCGAACGCCTGCCGCACCACGCCACCGCTCCACGTCAGGCTCCTGGCCGAGGTCTCCGCGGCGAACAGCTCATCGGTCCTGGCGCGGAACTCCACCCGCAGAGGTGCCTTGAACAACACCACCTTCACCCCGTCGGCGGCCGGGGTCGTGATCGTGAGCCGGTCGCCGCCGTCCACGACCTGGAGGCTGCCGCCCATGCTCGCGTGGCCGGCGGGGTCGACCATCTCGTAGCGGTCGTCGGCGAAGAAGTGCTCGCCGCTGCGGACGGCGCGGTACCGGACCACGTGGTCGCCGTACGCGGTGATCCTCACCTGCTGCCCGGCCGTGCTGGTGACCGTGACGCTGCGTCCGTCGGTGGTGTGGCCGGCGTAGTCCGCCAGCGTCTCGTCCGCCAGGGCCTGGGCCGGTGCGGTGACCGCGACCGCGTTCATCCCGGCGAACACACCCGCCACCTTGAAGAAATCTCGGCGAGTCGGCTTCTGTGCCATGGGCGTCGTCCCTTCGCGCAAGCTCACCGGCGGCGCATCAGGTTCTCGGACGTCAACAGGCACTGTCAACAAAAACCAACAGAAGGACACAAGTTGTCACAGGCAGGTGGGAGCGCTCTCCTGACCGCCGCACTGCCGGCGCTGCGAACGCGCCCGAGGCTGCGCGCACGATTTCTGCCGCGAGCGCCGGTGGTCCCCGTCAGGACGGCGACCCCGGTGGCGGCAGGTAGTAGAACCGCCGCCGGCTCAGCAGCAGGGAGTCGTCGGACAGCGTGAAGAAGTCCGCGAAATCGAATTCGTGCACCACCGCGTCGCCGGGCGGGGAGTAATGGCCGACCGCCACCACGCAATACCCCTCCGCCACCACCTTGAACAGTTCGTGCGTCCCCCGCGGGCCCGCGAGGCGCAGCGCCGCCTCCCTGCCGTGGACGGTGGGCGCGCCGGGGTGCCGCACCTGCATGTCCTCGTGCAGCAGGGATGCGTAGGCGTCCAGGTCGCCCGCGTCGAGGTACAGGTAGGACAACCGGACGTGGTCCACGCCCGCTGCGAGCGTCGCCGCGCTGGGCGGCGTGCCCCGCCGGTCTGCCGTCATGGCGAACTCCTTCGGGCGCTCGGAATGCTATGCACACCCTTTCAGCTGCCGATAACCCTGGCCTATCACGGCGCTTTCACGGCGCCATCCGGGCCGCAATCCCGTCCCGCATCGCGGGAGATCGAGCATTCGCCGGATATACAAGAACCTTCTCCGTTCCATACATTGACGCAGTCGGTCGCTGGGGGACGTACAGGGAGGGGCGGCGGACGTGGGTGCTGTGCTGCGCGAAACGGGGGGTTCGTCGTTGCGGATCCTCGGGCCGATCGAGGTCGAGGGGCCGTCGGGACCGGTGCCGGTGACACCGGGACGTCAGCAGGTCGTGCTGGCGTTGCTGTTGATGGAGGCCAACCAGGTCGTCAGCACGGACCAGATCGTCGACACGCTGTGGCACCAGGAGCCGCCGGACACCGCGCGCACCCAGGTGCAGATCTGCGTGTCCCGGCTGCGCAAGACGATGGTGGACGCCGGGGTCGACCTGCCGATCGTCACGCGCATGCCCGGCTACCAGCTGATGCTGGGCGCCAACACCCTCGACATGCACGTGTTCGCCGGCCTGCTGGCCGAGGCGCGCGTGCTCGTGAAGGAGGGCAGGGCCGCCGAGGCCGCCGGCCTGCTGCGGTCGGCCGTGGCGCTGTGGCGCGGGCCCTGTCTGAGCGGGCTGTCGAACCCCGCCCTGCGCAGCCGGGCGCTGCGGCTCGACGAGGACCTGCTGACCGCCACCGAGGACCACCTCGAGCTGGAGCTGGACCTCGGGCGCCACCACCAGATCGTCGGCGAGATCACCCGGCTGGTGCACGAGCACCCGATGCGCGAACGGCCGCGCGCCCTGCTGATGCTCGCGCTGCACCGCGGCGGTAGGCAGGGCGAGGCGCTGGAGGTCTACCGGGCCGGTCGGCACCTGCTGGTCGAGGAGCTCGGGCTGGAGCCGGGGGAGCGGTTGCGGCTGCTCGAGTCCGCGATCCTCTCCGGTGACGCGATCGCGGGGCAGGCAGAACCGGCACCGCCCGCCGCCGCGCCCGCGCCGAGCTTCGAACGCCCGCGCCAGCTGCCCGCCGACACCGCGGACTTCGTCGGCAACGACGCCCTGATCCGCACCGCCGAAGCCGTGCTGGCCGGCGGCGACCGAAGAGCCGTGGGGGTCGTGGTGGTGATCGGCAGACCGGGCAGCGGCAAGACGACCGTCGCCGCCCACGTCGGCCACCGCGTCGCCGAGCGGTTCCCCGACGGGCAGCTCTACTGCGACCTGCGCGGCACCCGCGAGGAACCCGCCGCCGCGATCGACGTGCTCGGCAGGTTCCTGCTGGCGTTGGGCATCCCCGGCCCGGTCATCCCGATGACCCTGGACGAGCGCGTCGAGATGTACCGGACGTTGATGGCCGAGCGGCGCACGCTCGTCGTGCTCGACGACGCGTCCTCCGAGAGCCAGGTGATCCCGCTGCTGCCCGGCAGCAACCAGTGCGCCGTGCTGGTGACCAGCCGGTCGCGGCTGACCGGGGTGCCGGGCGCGCGCCAGGTCGAGGTCGAGGTGTTCACCCCGGCGCAGTCGCTGGAACTGCTGGGCCGGGTCGTCGGCACGGACCGCGTCGAACGGGAACCCGAGGCCGCCGCGGCACTCGTGCGGACCGTCGGCGGGCTGCCGCTGGCGTTGCGGATCATCGCGGCCCGGCTGGCCGCGCGGCCGCACTGGTCGCTCGCGTCGATGGTGCACCGCCTCGCGAGCGAACGGCACCGGCTGGACGAGCTGGCACACGGCGAGATGACCATCCGGGCGAGCCTTTCCTTGACGCACAACGGGATGGACCGCCGGTCGCGCACCCTGTTCGGGCTGCTCGGCCTCTCCCAGGGACCCGAGCTGCCCGGCTGGGTCGCGGGCGCGGTGCTGGACGACGACTCGCGGTACCCGTCGGACCTGCTGGAACCGCTGGTGGACGTGCAGATGCTCGACGTGTCCACAGTGGAGCGGACCGGGGAGTTCCGCTACCGCTACCAGGACATCGTGCGGCTGTTCGCGCTGGAGAAGCTGCACGCCGAGGTGGCGGAGGGCGTGCGGCGGGACGCGGTCGAACGCGTCCTCGGCGGCTGGCTCGCCCTGGCGGAGCAGGCACATCGCGCCATCTACGGCGGTGACTACGCGATCCTGCACGGCGACGCGCCGCGGTGGACGCCACCGCCGACCTACGTCCAGCAGGTCCTCGCGGACCCGCTGGAGTGGCTGGACGGCGAGCAGGCCAACCTGTGCGCGGCGATCACCCAGGCCGCCGACGCCGGGTTCGACGAGGCGTGCTGGGACCTGGCCGTCACGTCGGCGACGCTGTTCGAGTCGCACGGCTACCTGGACGACTGGGAGAAGACGCACGAGAAGGCTCTGCAGGCGACCCGCGCCGCCGGGAACGTGCGCGGCACGGCGGCGGTGCTGAGCTCACTGGGCACGTTGCACATCAACCGCGGCCAGACGAGCCGCGCGCACGAGGCGCTGACGGCGGCGCTGGCGACGTTCGTGGACCTGGACGACCCGCGCGGCCTGGCGTTGTGCCGTCGCGACCTCGGCCTGCTCGCCCGCTGGGCGGGTGACGACGACCAGGCGCTCGTCCTGTACGCCGCCGCGATGCGCGACCTCGACCGGGCCGGCGACCTGGTGGGACGCGGCATCGTGCTGACGCACCAGACCGACGTCCTGTGCCGGCGCGGCCGCACCGACGAGGCCAGGGCGCAGCTGACCGAGGCGATCGGGATCTTCGAGGACGCGGGCTTCCGCAGCGGCATCCCGCACGCGCTGCGGCGCATCGGGCAGGTGCAGGTGAAGGCGGGGGACCACGACGAGGCGGCCAGGACGTTCGCGCGGGTGCTCGAGATGGTGCGCGAGAGCCGGGACGTGATCGGGGAGGGGCACCTGCTGCGCAACCTCGGCGAGGTGAACGCGGTGCTCGGGCGGGACCGCGCGGCGCTGGGCTACTTCGAGCAGGCGCTGGCGGCGCGGGAGCGGATCATGGACCACGTGGGTGCCGCGGCGGTCCGGCTGGACCTGGCGCCGGTGCTGGCCCGTCTCGGCGAGGCGCACCGGGCGTCGGAGCTCGTGCTGCACGCGGTGCAGACCTTCGGCGACCGCGGGATGGACCGCGAGCGGGTGGCCGCGGAGCAGGCGCTCACCGTGCTGGCCGCCGGGTAGTACTCGTTCTTTCCTCGAACCCTTGGGACGCGGTCAGTTCCAGGGGTTGCTGTCCTGCACGCCGTTCCACGGGTTGCTGTCGTCCTGCGCGCCGCTGGGCGTGCCGTTCCACGGGTTGCTGTCCGGGGTGCCGTTCCACGGGTTGCTGTCCGCCGCGACCTGAACGGACCCGGCCGGCACGACCGCGTCGAGCACCGCGGCACCCAGTCCGAGGACGAGCGCGGCGCCGGCGACGGTGGTGGTGATCCGGGCGATCAGGGCGTGCGTCATGACGATCTCCTTGCGATTTGTCCGGGGATTTTCAGCGGCTGTTTCCGGCTGATGTCCACAACGCTATTCGGCGCCAGAATCCCGGCCCTATCTCGAGGACAATCCCGCCGCTATCACGGGAGCGGTTCCCGCCATCCCGAGATAGCGGGGGATGTATCCCCAGTTCAGGCAGCTTCTGAGGGGAGCTGCCGGTGCGATTTGGGCGGTCTATTCCAGCCGGATTGGTTCGTGATGTCGCCGAGATAGCGGGATATCCGAGATTGGTGCTGTCCCGAACGGCGACAGCCCGCGAGAAACGTCTCGGAGGAACGATGTCCGCCAGCAGCCAACGAACGGCCGCCCCCGCCGGGGCGCTCCGGTGAGCGGGGTGTCCCAGGTGGACGACCCCGCAGTCGTGCCGGGCGGTGCGCCCGGAGTCGCGACCGAGGCCCCGCGCACCCTGTGGCGCGACCGCCGCGCCCTGGGCTGGGCGTTCGCCACCGGCGTCTCGGCCGTCGGCGACGAGATCTGGTACGTCGCCCTCGCGTTCACCGCCGCCCAGCTCGGCAACGCGGGCCTCGCCGGCCTGGTCCTCGCCTGCGCCACCATTCCCCGCGCTCTGCTGACGATCGTCGGCGGCGCGCTCACCGACCGGTTCGACGCCCGCCGCATGATGATCGGCGCGGACGTGGCGCGGATCGTCGTGCTCGGCGCGGCGCTGACCGTGCTCGCGGCGACCGGGGTGTCCGCCGGTCTGCTGATGGCGGTCGGACTCCTCTTCGGCGTGGCCGACGCGTTCTACGGACCCGCGGCCGGTGCGTTCCCGAGACAGCTGGTGCGCAGGACCGAGCTCGTGCGGCTGTCGGCGTTGCGGCAGCTGCTCGACCGGCTGGCCGGTGTGCTCGGTGCCCCGCTCGGTGGGCTGGTGCTGGTGGCGTGGGGACTCGGCGGCGCGATGACGCTCGACCTGGTCTCGTTCGTCGTGGTGCTCGCGGTGCTGATCGCGGTCCGGCCGCGCTGGCCGCTGGCGCGCTCCACCGGCGGCACGGTCCGTGCCGACATCCGCGACGGGCTGTCCTACCTGCGGCACACGCCGAAGGTCCGCGACCTCGTGATCACGTTGTCCGGCCTCAACGTCTTCGTCAGCCCGGTGGTCGCGGTCGGCCTCGCACTGCACGCGGTGAACCGCGGCTGGGGCGGTGTCGGACTCGGCTGGCTGACCGCCGCGATGGGGGGCGGTGCCGCGATCGGCACGCTCATCGCCTTGAAGTGGCGTCCCGAACGACCACTGCGCGCCGCCGTGCTCCTGCTGTTCGCCCAGGCTGCGTCGCTCGGGCTGGTCGGCAACGCCGGCTACGCCGCGACCATCGCCGGGATGACCGTCGTCGGTGTCGTGGCGGGCCTCGCCTCACCGATGCTCTCCGGCGCCTTCCAGGCCTCCGTCGACGAGGAGTACATCGGCCGCGTCGGCTCCGTCCTCACTCTCACCGACGACGCGCTGACGCCGCTCACGATGGTCGGTTTCGGCCTCCTCGCACAGGTTCTCGGTCTCGGCGCGGCCGCGCTGCTGTTCGCCGGCGGCTTCCTCGCGCTGCTGCTCTACGCCTTCTCCCGCCCCCACGTGCGGGAGCTGCGGATCCCGGACGAAAGGAACTCCTGATGACCGCCCAGATGACCGCCCCTGCCTCGACCGGTCCCGGTCACGGTGACGCGTTCACCGACCACATGGTCAGCCTCTCCTGGAACGCCGTCGACGGCTGGCACGACCGCCGCGTCGGCCCGCTGGAGATGCTGCCGCTGCACCCCGCGACCATCGGGCTGCACTACGCCCAGGTGATCTTCGAGGGCCTCAAGGCCCACCGCGGTCCCGACGGCTCGGTGTCGGTGTTCCGCCCCGACCGCAACGCCCTGCGGTTCCAGAGCTCCGCCCGCCGGCTCGCCATGCCGGAGCTGCCGGTGGACGAGTTCCTCTCCGCGATCGACGACCTCGTGCTCCTCGACGGGGCCGGGCTGCCCGACGACCCGTCGATCAGCCTCTACCTGCGGCCGCTGATGTTCGCGACGGACCCGAACCTGATGCTGCGCCCGTCCGACGAGTACCGGTTCCTGCTGATGGCGTTCGTCGCCGGCGGCTTCTTCGGCGACAAGGCGCTGGAGCCGGTGTCGGTGCTCGTCAGCCGCGAGCACAGCCGCGCGGTCCAGGGCGGCACCGGCGACGTGAAGTGCGCCGCGAACTACGGCCCGTCGTTCGTCGCGCAGAACCTCGCCCGCCAGGCCGGGTGCCAGCAGGTCGTCTGGCTCGACGCCGCCGAGCACCGGTGGGTCGAGGAGATGGGCGGGATGAACCTGTTCTTCGTGCGCCGCACCGCCTCCGGCACCGAGGTCGTCACGCCGGGGCTGACCGGCACGCTGCTGCCCGGCGTCACCCGCGAGTCGCTGCTCGTGCTGGCGGACCGCCTCGGCCACACCGTCCGCGAGGAGCGGATCTCGGTGGACCAGTGGCGCGCGGAGTGCGCGTCCGGCCTCATCACCGAGGTCTTCGCCTGCGGCACGGCGGCCGTGGTCACGCCGGTCGGCACGGTCCGCGACCGCGACGGCGACTGGGTGATCGGCGACGGCACCGCCGGACCGGTGACCCGCGAGCTGCGCCAGGCACTCGTCGACACCCAGCGCGGCGTCCTGCCCGACCCCGGCGGCTGGCGGCGCGTGATCGTCCCGCCGTCCTCGCTCTGACCTCTCTCCGATCACAGAAACCAAGGGTGGGAAAGAAACATGGAGCACGCAACGAGTGTCGCGATCGCGCCGAAGGCCGATCGGCTGCCGCCACCACTGGCACGGCACCTGGCCTCGGACACCACCAGGGCCGCGATGCGCATCCAGCAGGAGGTCCTCGGCGCGGCCAGGGAGTTCCTGCGCGGTGAGGGTTTCGTCGAGCTGCTCCCGCCGGTGATCGGTCCGGTGACCGATCCGGGGGCGCGCGGGTCCAAGCAGCTCGACGTCGACTACTACGGCCACAAGTACAAGGTCATGACCAGCGGCATCCTCTACAAGCAGGCGTCGCTGCTGGCGTTCGACAAGATCTTCTACATCGCACCCAACGTGCGCGCCGAACCGGTCGAGACCTGCAACACCCGGCGCCACCTCGCGGAGTTCCACCAGATCGACGTGGAGATCGCGCACGGCACCCGCGCCGACGCGATGGGCGTGGCCGAACGGCTGCTGACCCACGTGGTGAAGCACGTGCTCGCCACGGTGCCCGACCAGTTCGCGCTCCTCGGCCGCGACCCCCTGGCGTTCGCCGAGCTGCTCGCCGGACCGTTCGACGTGCTCAGCCACCGCCAGGCGGTCGACGAGCTGCACGGGCTCGACTACTCGCAGAGCCCGGACGCCGAGATCGAGTGGACCGGCGAGGAGCTGTTGTCCTCGAAGAAGAACCGCCCGTTCTTCGTCACCGACTACCCCAAGGGCTCGCGCGGTTTCTACGACCGGGAGAGCACCACCGAGCCGGGCCGGCTGCGCAACTTCGACCTGCTCGCGCCCGAGGGCTACGGCGAGCTCGTCAGCGGCAGCGAGCGCGAGTCCGACTACGCCACGATCGTCACCCGCATGCGCGAGACGGGGGAGAACCCAGCGAAGTACCGCTGGTACCTCGACGTCATGCGCGAGGGCATCCCGCGCAGCGCCGGGTTCGGCATGGGCCTGGAGCGCCTCAACCGGTTCCTGACCGGCCTGGACGCGGTGTGGCAGGTCAACGCCTACCCGAAGGTTCCCGGAGAGGTGTCGCCGTGAGGGCGGGCGGGTTCCCCGAGGAGCAGGTGCGGGCGCGGGCCCTGGGCGGTGCCGCGGAGGCGTTCCCGCCCGTGGAGTCCTACGGCCACGAGGTGTTCGGGCAGAACGCCTTCGCCGGTGCGCAGCCGGCCGACGAGCTCGACGCGGCCCGCCTGGTGCCGCCGGTGTTCATGCCGCTGCGCCTGGAGAAGCTGATCGACCTCGGTCGCGAGCCGTTGCAGTCCGATGTGGACCTGACGACGACGATCGGTGGCTTCACCTCCGCGCTGCCGGTGTTCCTGTCCGCCTTCGGGTCCACCCGCATCGGCAGCTCCGAGGTGTCGGTCGCGGCCAGTCGGCAGGCGGGCGCGCTCGGCATCCCGATGGTGATCGGCGAGAACGTCGTCCCGGTCACCGGCTACCACCGCGACCCCGGCACCACCACCGGGATGCTGGCCCGCGTCCGCGCCTACCTCGACGAGGCCGGCCCGGCGCACGGCGGGGTCGTGGTGCAGCAGAGCACCGAGGACGCCGACGCCGAGGTGTGGAACCTCGTCTACAGCGACCCGTCCGCGGAACCGCTGCTGGCGTCCGGCCGGCTGGGCTTCGAGCTCAAGGTCGGCCAGGGCGCGAAGCCCGGACTCGGCGGCCTCACGGTGCTCGACCGCGCCACGGCGGCACGGGTGTCGGAGCAGTTCGCGATCGACGACCTGTGGTCGTCCGGTCCCGGGGTGCTGCGCTCGGGCAGCCCCGGCACGTTCACCGACGAGATCCTGCGCCAGCAGATCCGGTTCATGCGCAACAACTTCCCGCGCGCCCGGATCTGGGTGAAGCTCCACCCCGGCCGCGACGTGGCGCAGGCAGCGGCGTGTGCGTGGGAGGCCGGCGCGGACGCGGTGACGGTCGACGGCGCCGAGGGTGGCACGGGGTGGGCGCCGCGCGCGTTCCTCGACCACGTGGGCCTGCCGCTCGCGGAGTGCCTGCGCCGGATCGGCCAGC
This sequence comes from Lentzea sp. NPDC059081, assembly GCF_042738015.1. Classification (NCBI taxonomy): domain Bacteria; kingdom Bacillati; phylum Actinomycetota; class Actinomycetes; order Pseudonocardiales; family Pseudonocardiaceae; genus Lentzea; species Lentzea sp. NPDC059081. The sequence goes on along the minus strand of NZ_JBHYGW010000005.1, from coordinate 30,066 downwards.
CGGCCGGCTGTCTGCTGACCACCGGCCGCATGTGGGAGGGCGGGCGCGCGGTCAAGGCGCTCGCCTCGGGTGCCACCGCCGTCGGGCTCGGCCGTGCCGCGCTGACCGCGGTGGACGCCGACCCTGACCACGGCCTGCGCCGGCTCGTCGAGTGCCTCGCCTACGAGCTCCGGCTGCTGATCAGCGCGCTGGGCAAGTACTCGCCCGCCGCGCTGGGCACCGAGGACGTCTGGTTCCCCGGCTCGTCCGGTGCCGCCGACACGGCGCACCGCCACAGAGAAAGCCTGACGTGACATGAAGAACCTCGTCCTGCTGTCCGGAACCGCGTCCGACTCGCACACGTGGAACCTCGTCTACCTGCAGCTGCTGCTGGAGGAGTCCGGGTACCGGGTGGTCAACCTCGGCGCCTGCGTGCCGCCGGAGCTGTTCGCCGACGAGTGCGAGGCCGAACAGCCCGACCTCGTCGTCCTCAGCAGCGTCAACGGCCACGGCTACCTCGACGGCGCGCGGGCGCTCGCCGAGCTGCGGAGCCGGCCGGGGCTCGCCGCGGTGCCCGTCGTCATCGGCGGCAAGCTCGGCACCGGCGGCCCCGAACCCGCTCGCGCCGACGCCCTGCGCGCCGCCGGGTTCGCCGAGGTCTTCGACGACGACACGGCCATCACGCGGTTCCAGGAGTTCATCGCCACGCAGGTGCTGTGCCGCACGGCGGGAACGGTGTCATGAGCGCGTTCGCGGACGCGGTCGCACGGGCGCACGCCGACGGCCGGCTGGTCGTGCAGCCCCGCATGGGGATGGCGTCACCGGTGGAGATGCGGGGCGGTCTGCTGGCGGTGCGCGGTGCCCGTGCCACCACGGTCGGCACGCTCACCGTCGACAGCTACACGAGAGTCGGCGACCACCAGGCGGCGTCGGCGGCGTTGCGCGACGGTGCCCGGCTCAACGGGTACCCGATCGTCTCGCACGACCCGGTGGTGACGCGGGGCGTGCTGGACGGGCTCGACGGGTTCCCCGTGCAGGTGCGGCACGGGTCCGCCGACCCGCGCGCCATCTTCGGCGCGCTGGCCGCGGCGGGCCTGGACGCCACCGAGGGCGGACCGGTGTCCTACTGCCTGCCGTACAGCCGCAGGCCGTTGCGCGACTCGGTCGCGCACTGGTCGGAGGCGTGCGAGGGGTTCACCGGGCACCTGGAGACGTTCGGCGGCTGCATGATGGGCCAGCTGTGCCCGCCGAGCCTGCTCGTCGCGATCAGCGTCCTGGAGGCGGTGTTCTTCCGCTGCCACGGGGTGCGCAGCGTCTCGCTGAGCTACGCCCAGCAGACCAACGCCGACCAGGACGCCGAGGCGGTCCACGCCCTGCGCGCCCTCGCGGCCCGGTTCCTGTCCGATGTGGACTGGCACGTCGTGGTCTACACGTACATGGGCGTGTTCCCGCGCACCAGGTCCGGGGCGCGGCTGCTGAACGACAACGCGGCGCGGCTGGCTGTCCGGGCGGGCGCCCAGCGGCTGATCGTCAAGACCGTCGCCGAGGCGCACCGCATCCCGACCGTCGCCGAGAACGTCGACGCCCTGGAGAGCGCCGCGGCCGCCGCTGCCTCGGTCTCGTACGAGGAGCCCTTCCAGGACAACGGCGTGCTGGCTGAGGCGACCGCGCTCGTCGAGGCGGTCCTCGAGCTGCCGGGCGACCCCGGCACGGCGATGCTCGCGGCGTTCCGGCGCGGCCTGCTCGACGTGCCGTACTGCCTGCACCCCGACAACGCGGGCCAGGCCCGCAGCCACATCGACGACACCGGCCGGCTGCGCTGGTCGTCCGTCGGCGCCATGCCCATCGCACCGACCTCTGTGGACCGCTCCACCCCCGCGGACTCGGCCGGCCTGCTCGCCGCGCTCAACCGCGTCGCCCACCTGCACGACACCCGACCCTGGTGAAGAGGAGAACTGCCATGGCCACCAACCCGTTCGAGGACGCCGACGGCGTGTACCTGGTGCTGGTCAACGAGGAGAACCAGCACTCGCTCTGGCCGCAGCGCATCCCGGTGCCCGAGGGCTGGAGCACGACCTTCGGCCCGGACACCCGCGACGCGTGCCTGTCCTACGTCGAGGAGAACTGGACGGACCTGCGGCCCGCCAGCCTCATCGCCTCGATGTCCTGACCTGCCGACACCAAGAGGGGGTGCCGCCGTGCTCGCCGAACTGGAGAACCTGACGTCCGCGGTCGACCGAGCCGTGCGCTCGGCACCGGACGCACCCGCCGTCGAGTGCGACGGCGCCGTCCTGACCTATGCCGAGCTGTCCGCCCGTGCCGGCCGTCTCGCCGTCGTGCTGACGGGCAGGGGAGTCGGACCGGAGTCCGTGGTGGCCGTGGCGGTGCCGCGGTCGCTCGACCTGGTCGTCGCGTTGCTGGCGATCGTCCGCGCCGGTGGGGCGTACCTGCCGCTGGACCCGGACTACCCGGCCGAGCGGACCGCGCACATGGTGGAGGTGGCGCGGCCGGCGTTGACGCTGGGGCCGGACGAGGTCCGGGAGTGGTCGGAGGGCGCGGACTCGTCGTCCTCGCGCCTGACGGCTCCGTTGCCCGACCACCCCGCGTACGTCATGTTCACCTCGGGCACCACCAACAAGCCCAAGGGCGTGGTGATCACCCATCGCGGCATCCTGCGGCGGATGGAGGACGTCCAGGCGCACTACCGCCTGGCGCCGGGTGACCGCGTGCTGCAGAAGACGCCGTCGGGCTTCGACCCGTCCGTCATCGAGGTCTTCTTGACCCTGGCCGCCGGGGCGACGCTCGTCATGGCCCGCCCCGGTGGTCACCGAGACCCCGCCTACCTCGCACGGACGGTGCGGGCCGAGCGGATCACGATGATCCGGTTCGTCGCGTCGCTGATCCCGCTGTTCCTGGACGAGTACCTGCGCGACGGCGCGGACGGGCCGCTGCGGCTGATGGCGTCCGAGGGTGAGGGACTGCCGATCGCGGTGGCGGACCGGGTCCGGGCGAGCCTGGACGTGGTGCTGTACAACGAGTACGGGCCGACCGAGGTGTCCGTCGGCGTCACCTGCCTGCCGTGCCGCGAGGTCGACGGCGGTGGGCTCATGCCGATCGGTCGGCCCACCCCCGGTGCGGGGATCCGGGTGCTGGACGCGTCGCTGAACCCGGTGCCGGCCGGTGAGGTCGGCGAGCTCTACCTGACCGGGGTCCAGCTCGCCCGCGGATACCTCGGGAGGCCGGGCGAGACGTCGGTGCGGTTCGTCGCCGATCCGTTCGGCGCCCCCGGCGACCGCATGTACCGCACCGGCGACCTGGGGCGGTTGCGGCCCGACGGCGACCTCGACTTCGCCGGCCGCACCGACGACCAGGTGAAGATCCGCGGCTTCCGGATCGAACCCGCCGAGGTGGCGGGCGCGGTGGCGGCGCACCCGCGGGTCGCCCAGGCGGCGGTGACCGTGCTGACCAGCCCGGCGGGGGAGAAGTCCCTGGTCGCGTACGCGGTACCGGACGGGGCTGCGCCGACCGGGGCCGAGGTGCGCGAGCACTGCGCGTCGATCGTCCCCGGCTACATGGTGCCGTCGGACGTGGTGTTCCTCGACGCGTTGCCGTTGACCCCCAACGGAAAGCTCGACCGGCGCGCGCTGCCCGTGCCCGTGCGTGAACGGGTCGTGGCGGGTGGACCGCCGCGCACCCCGGCGGAGGAGACGGTGTGCGCGTTGTTCGCCGAGGTGCTGGGCATCTCGCCGATCGGCGTGGACGACGACTTCTTCGCGCTGGGCGGCCATTCGCTCGCCGCGGCCCGGCTGGTCGGCAGGCTGCGGACGGTCGCCGGGATCGAGGTGTCCGCGCCCTCGGTGTTCGAGGCGTCCACCCCCGCGTCGCTGGCCCGTGTCGTGGAGACCGCCGGTGCTGCCCGCTCGGGTCCGGTGCGGGTGGCCCAGCTCGAACGTCCGGCGCTCTCGGCGGCCCAACGGCGGATGTGGTTCGTGCAGCAGTCCGAACGCGGACCCGCCTACAACGTGCCGATGGCGCTGCGTTTTCGCGGCCCGTTGGACGTCCGGGCGTTGACTGCCGCCCTGGCCGACGTGGTGACGCGGCACGAGCCGTTGCGGACGATCTTTCCGCTCTTCGACGACGAGCCGCACCAACGGGTTCTCGACGCACCCGCGGTTCCACTGTCCACTGAGGACGTGATCGGGCGCCCGTTCGACCTGGAGACCGAGATCCCGATCCGGGCGCGGCTGGTCGCGGAGGGCGAGGACGAGCACCTGCTGGTGCTGGTCGTGCACCACATCGCGGTGGACGGGTGGTCGATCACGCCGCTGTGGCGGGACCTGGCCCGCGCCTACGCCGCCCGGCTCGACGGCCGGGCGCCGGACTGGGACCCGTTGCCGGTGCGGTACCTGGACTTCACCAGCTGGAACCGCGACCTGCTCGCGTCCGCGGGGGAGCTGCTCCCGTTCTGGAAAACCGAGCTCGCCGGTATGCCGGAGGAGATCGCGCTGCCCACCGACCGCTCGGTCCGGTCGGCCGGTGTCCGCGAGGCCGGGGCGGTGGAGATGCGGCTCGGCACCTCGGCGCACGCCGCGTTGCGGGCGGTGGCCAGGGAGTCGAGGGCCACGCTGTTCATGGTGCTGCGCGCCGCGCTGGCCGGGCTGCTGTCGCGGCTCGGCGCGGGGGAGGACGTGCCGGTCGGCGGGATCGTGGCCGGTCGGGAGCACGAGTCGCTGGCGGACCTCGTCGGGTGCTTCGTGAACACCGTCGTGCTGCGCACGGACGTCTCCGGCCGGCCCACGTTCCGCGAGCTGCTGGGCCGGGTGCGCGACCAGGACGGCGCCGTGCACCTGCACGCCGACCTGCCGTTCGACCGGCTGGTCGAGGAGCTGCAACCGGCCCGGTCGCAGGGCCTGCACCCGTTGTGCCAGACGCTGCTCGTGCTCCAGCCGCCCGCGACGGCACCGGAGTTCCCCGGACTGGTCTGCGAGGACGTCCCGCTGAACGTGGCCGCGGCCAAGGCGGACCTGGTGTTCGACTTCACCGAGGACGATGGGCTGCGCGGCACGCTGAAGTACGCCACGGACCTGTTCGACGCGCGGTCGGCCCACGCGCTGGCCGCGAGGATGGTCCGCTACCTGGAGACCGTCGCCCAGGCGCCGGACACCGCGGTCGCCGACGTGGACCTGCTGCTGCCCGGCGAAGCCGTCGAGCTGCAGCCGACGGTGAGTCCGACCGACACCGTGCACAGCCTGATCTCGCGAGTCGCCGCAGCCCGCCCGCACGCCACCGCCCTCGTCTTCAACGACTCCACAGTGGACTACGCGGAGCTGGAAGGTCGGGCGAACCACCTGGCGCACCAACTGGTTGCCGAGGGCGTTCGCCGGGGCGACGTCGTGGGTGTGCGTCTGGAGCGCGGCATCCCGTTGGTCGTCGCGATCCTGGCGGTGCTGAAGGCCGGTGCTGCCTACACGGTCCTCGACGTCGCGTTCCCCGCCGCCCGACTGGATGCCGTGATCGAGCTCGCGGGCGTCCGCACCGTCATCACGACCGTGCCGGACGGCACCGCGCAGGCCCCACCCGACGTCCCGGTGACACCGGCGGACTCGGCGTGCGTCATGTTCACCTCCGGCTCCACCGGCCGGCCCAAGGGCGTCCTGACGCCGCACGGCGCCCTGGTCGGCACGTTGACCGGCCAGGACTACGTCGAGTTCGGCGCGGACGAGGTGTGGCTGCAGTGCTCGCCGGTCTCGTGGGACGCGTTCGCGCTGGAACTGTTCGGCGCGTTGCTGTCCGGCGCGACGTGCGTGCTGCAACCCGGCCAGTCGCCGGAGCCCGAACGGATCGCGGAACTGATCGCCACACACGGCATCACGACCGTGCACGTGTCCGCGAGCCTGCTGAACTACCTGCTCGACGAACACCCCGGCGCGTTCACGGGTGTGCGGCAACTGATGACCGGCGGCGAGGCGGCGTCACGCACCCACGTGCGGACGGCGCTGGAACGCCACCCGGACCTCCGCCTGGTCAACGGCTACTCGCCCGTGGAGAACACCATCTTCACGCTCTGCCACCGCATCGCGCTCGAGGACACCGAGCGTCGCAGCGTCCCGGTCGGCCGGGTGCTGGCGGGCAAGCAGGTGCACGTGCTGGACGGGTGGCTGCGCCCGGTCCCGCCAGGAACACCCGGTGAGCTGTACATGGCCGGCGACGGACTGGCCCACGGCTACCTCGGCCAAGGCGCCGCGACGGCACAGCGGTTCGTCGCCGACCCGTTCGGCGGCGGGCGGATGTACCGCACGGGCGACCTGGTGCGGCAGAACGCGGACGGGACGATCGAGTTCCTCGGCCGTGCCGACGACCAGGTGAAGATCCGCGGGTTCCGCGTCGAACCCGGCGAGGTGCGCGCGGTGCTGGCCCGGCACCCCGCCGTGCGGCAGGTCGAGGTCGTGGTCCGGGAGGACCGGCCCGGCGACAAACGGCTCGTCGCCTACGTGGTCGGTGGCGCGCACGGGTTGCGCGACTTCGCCCGCGCACGGCTGCCGGAACACCTGGTGCCGTCGGCGTTCCTGGTGCTCGACGCGCTGCCTCGCACGGACACCGGCAAGCTCGACCGCCGGGCACTCCCGGCACCGGACACCGTCGTCGTGGCGGGCCGGGCCCCGCGCACCCCGCAGGAAAGCGCGCTGTGCTCGTTGTTCGCCGAAGTCCTGGGCGTGCCGTCGGTGTCGATCGACGACGACTTCTTCCGGCTGGGCGGCCACTCGCTGCTGGTGATGCGGCTGCTCGGCCGGATCCGCCGGGAACTGCACGCCGAACTGTCCGTCGCCACCGTGTTCGACGGACCCACCGTGGCCGATCTGGCCGACCGACTCGTCCTCGCGAAGAAGGCCAGACCCGCTCTGCGGGCGCGGGCCCGGCAGAAGGAGACGTTGTGAGCCCCCTGTCCTTCGCCCAGCGGCGGCTGTGGCTGCTGCACCGGCTCGACCCGGCCGGCGCGCTCTACAACGCCACGTACACGCTGCGGCTGAACGGTTCCCTCGACGTGACCGCGCTGGAGTCGGCGCTGTCCGACGTGGCGTGGCGGCACGAGACGCTGCGCACGGTGTTCCCGGAGGCCGACGGCGAACCGCACCAGCTGGTGCTGGACACCGTCCCGGCGCTCGCCCAGGTGTCCATCGAGCAGGACGCTTTGTGGGACGCCATGGTCGAGGCATCCGGGCACGACTTCGACCTGGCAGCCGAACACCCTTGGCGCGCAACGCTCTACCGGCTGTCTTCGGACGAGCACGTGCTGCTGTTCGTGATGCACCACATCGCGACCGACGGCTGGTCGTGGGGACCGTTGACGCGTGACCTGTCCGCCGCCTACACCGCACGACTGGGCGGGGAGGCACCGGACTGGGAGCCGTTGCCCGTCCAGTACGCCGACTACACGGTGTGGCAGCAGGAGGTTCTCGGGTCCGACGGCGACCCGGACAGCGAACTGGTCGAGCAGCTCACCTACTGGCGCGAGGCGCTCGCCGGCCTGCCCGAGCAGATCGCCGTCCCGACCGACCACCCGCGTCCGGCCGCGGCAACGCACCGCGGCGCCGCCGTGGAGGTCTCCTTCGACGCGGCCGTGCACCGCAGGTTGGAGGAGCTGGCCGCCGAGACCGGTTCGACCCTGTTCATGATGCTGCAGGCCGGTCTGACGGCCGTGCTGTCCCGGCTTGGCGCGGGGACGGACATCCCACTGGGCACGGCGGTGGCCGGCCGCACCGACGAGGCGCTGGACGACCTGGTCGGGTTCTTCGTCAACACCCTCGTGCTGCGCACCGACCTGTCCGGCGACCCGACGCTCCGTGAACTGCTGCGCCGGGTTCGGCAGACCGACCTCGCCGCGTTCGCCCACCAGGACCTGCCGTTCGAGCGGCTCGTCGAGGAGCTCAACCCCGAACGCTCGCGGTCGCGGCACCCGCTGTTCCAGACGATGCTGGTGCTGCAGAACGCCCCGGAGGACGTGCCGTCGTTCCCCGGCCTGGCCGTCGAGACCGGGTCCGTGGAGCTGCACCCGGCCAAGTTCGACCTGACCGTCGACCTCGCCGAGACCGCCGACGGTGTGCGCGGCTGGCTGACCTACGCCGTGGACCTGTGGGACGAGCCGTCGGCGACCCTGCTGGCACGCCGGTTCACGGCGTTGCTGGGGGAGTGGGCGGTTCAGCCGGACGTGCCGCTGTCGCGGATCGGGCTGCTGCTGCCCGAGGAGCAGGCCGCGCTCGCCGGGTGGAACGACACGGACGTCGAGTACCCGCACGACCGCACGCTGGTGGAGCTGTTCGAGCAGCGGGTGGACGCCGGCCCGGACTCCGTGGCGCTGGTGTTCGAGGACGTGGAGGTGTCGGCTGCCGAGCTGGACGCGCTGGCGAACCAGGTCGCGCACCGGTTGACCGGCCTTGGCGTCGGACGCGGGGACCTCGTGGGCGTGCTGGTGCGGCGATCGCCGGACTTCGTGGCGGCGATCCTCGGGGTGCTGAAGGCGGGGGCGGCCTACGTGCCGCTCGACCCCGGACACCCGGACGACCGGATCGCGTCCGTGGCCGGGCAGGCTCGGCTGGAGCTGGTGGTGACGGACGACGCCGGCCGTGTGCCGGGAACGACCGCCGTACCCGCCGGCCCTGGTGATGAGCCCACGACCCGTCCCGCTGTGCACATCACCGCCGACGACGTCGCGTGCGTGCTGTTCACCTCCGGCTCCTCCGGCGTTCCCAAGGGTGCGATGTCGTCGCACCGGGCGACCGTCCGCACCTTCTTCGGTCAGTCCTATGTGGACTTCGACGGCGTCTGGCTGCAGTCCGCCCCCGTCTCGTGGGACGGCCTCACCCTGGAGATGTGGCCGCCCCTGCTGCACGGCGGCACGTGCGTCCTCGCCCCCGGCCAGGTCCCCGACCCGGCGGTGATCGGCAGGCTGGTCGCGCGGCACGGCGTCACCACCCTGTGGATGTCGGCCGGCCTGTTCGCGGCCGTGCTCGACACCCACCCCGAGGTGTTCGACGTCGTCCGCCAGGTCATGACCGGCGGCGAGAGCCCGTCGGTCGCGCACCTCGCCAAGGTGGTCGAGAGCCACCCCGAGGTGCGGCTGGTCCACGGGTACGGGCCGGTGGAGAGCATGGTCTTCGTGACCACGCACCAGGTCACCGAGGTCGACGGGCCCGTGCCGGTCGGCGCGCCCATCGCCAACACCACCGTCCACCTGCTCGACGGCGACCTCAACCCGGTGCCGCCGGGTGTCCCGGCGGAGATCTACCTGTCCGGCGACGGGCTCGCGCACGGCTACCTGAACCGGCCCGGCGTCACGGCCGAGAGGTTCGTGGCGCGGCCGAATGAGCGCATGTACCGCACCGGTGACGTGGGACGCTGGCGGCCGGACGGGACCGTCGAGTTCCTCGGCAGGGCCGACGACCAGGTCAAGATCCGCGGCTACCGGGTCGAGCCCGGCGAGGTCGAGGCGGCGCTGCTGACGCACCCCGGCGTCGACCGTGCGGCGGTCGAGGTGCGGGCGGACGGTAGCACCGGCAAGCGCCTGGTCGCGTACGTCGTCGGCAGCGCCGAGGGCCTCAAGGAGTACCTGGCCGAGCGGCTGCCCGACTACATGGTCCCGGCGGCTTTCGTGACGCTCGACGAGTTCCCGTTGACGCCCAACGGAAAGCTCGACCGGCGTGCGCTGCCCGAGCCCGAGCGCGTCCAGGCCCAGGGCCGCAAGCCGCGCACCGCGCGGCAGGAACTGCTCTGCGGGATCTTCGCCGGCCTGCTCGGCCTGCCCGAGGTCTCGCTGGACGACGACTTCTTCGCGCTGGGCGGGCATTCGCTGCTCGCGGCCAGGTTGGTCGCCAAGGCGCGCACTGCGTTCGGCGTCGAGATGGCGTTGCGGGACGTGTTCGACCGGCCGACCCCGGCGGCACTGGACGCGTTGCTCGACTCCCTCGGTCACGCACGGGAAGCCGTGACGCCGAGGCCGCGTCCCGAACGGATGCCGCTCTCGCCCGCACAGCACCGGTTGTGGCTGCTGGAGGACGTCCACGGCCCGAGCGCCGCCTACAACGTCCCCATCGCCCTGCGTCTCACCGGCGAGCTCGACCGGGACGCCCTGCGCGTGGCGCTCGTCGACCTGGTGGCACGGCACGAACCGCTGCGCACGGTCTTTCCGGCTTATGACGGCGAGCCGTACCAGGTGGTGCTGCCCGCGGACGTCGACCTGGTTCCGTTGGACCCCGCGGAACTGGAGGAGACCGCCACCCGGCCGTTCGACCTGCGCACCGAACCCCCGCTGCGGGCCTACCTGGCTGAGGAAGCCCCCGACCGGCACCTGCTGGTGCTGGTCCTGCACCACATCGCCGCCGACGGCTGGTCGGTCGCGCCGATGCTGCGCGACCTGTCCACGGCCTACGCCGCGAGACGGGAAAGCGTTGCGCCGCAGTGGACGGCGCTGCCGGTCGAGTACGCCGACCACGTGCTGTGGCAGCACGACCAGGACTTCACCGAGCAGCTCGGCCACTGGCGCACGGCACTGGCCGGCCTGCCCGACGAGGCGAGCCTGCCCGCAGACTTCCTCCGCCCGGCTTCCCCGAGTCACCAAGGTGGTCTGGTGACGGCCCACGTCGACACCGACGTCGCGGGGCTCGCGACGGCAGGCCAGGCGACCAGGGCGATGGTCGTGCAGGCCGCGTTCGCCGCGCTGCTGTCCCGGCTCGGCGCCGGCACCGACATCCCGGTGGGCGTGCCGGTCGCCGGCCGGACCGACGAGGCGCTGGACGACCTCGTCGGGCTCTTCGTCAACACCGTGGTGCTGCGCAACGACGTCTCCGGTGACCCGACGTTCCGCGAGCTGCTCGACCGAGTGCGCGAGACCGGGCTGGCCGGCTACGCGAACGCCGACGTGCCGTTCGACCGCGTCGTCGAGGAGCTGAACCCGGCCCGCACCCTGGCCAGGCACCCGCTGTTCCAGGTCATGGTCGTGCTGCAGAACAACGCCGAGGCCGAGGTCGCGTTCCCCGGTTGCGAGGCCGAGCTCGTCGAGGTCGAACGGCACACGGCCAAGTTCGACCTCACGCTCACCCTGCACGAGACCGGCGGCGGGATGACCTGCCACCTGGAGTACGCGACCGACCTGTTCACCGACCGCACGGCCGCCACGCTCCTCGACCGCTACACGCGGTTCCTGAGCGCTGTGGCGGAGAACCCCGACGCACGAGTGTCCGAAGTGGACATCCTGACGCCGGACGAGCGCCGGATGCTCGCAGTCGAGTGGAACGACACGGGCGACGCCAACACCCGCGAGTGCGTGCACGAGATCGTCACCCGGCACGCTTCCAGCACACCCGACGCCATCGCGTTGATCCACGAGAACGGCCGCACCACCTACGCCGCTCTGGAAGCGGACGCCAACCGCCTCGCCCGGCACCTCGACGCCGACCGGGGTGCGCTCGTCGCGCTCTGCCTGCCCAGGGGACCGGAACTGGTCGCCGCCGTGCTCGCGGTGCTCAAGCTCGGCGCTGCCTACGTGCTGCTCGACCCCGACCACCCGGCGGAGCGACTGGCCGCGCTGGTGGAGCAGTCCGGTGCCGCCCTGACCGTGGTGGACGGCCCGTCACCGCTGCCAGGACGACTGGTCGACATCCGCACCGCCTCGGGGAGCACCGAACCGCTCCACCGCCGGGTGCACCCTGACGACGCGATGTGCGTGATGTACACGTCGGGCTCGACCGGCCGGCCCAAGGGAGTCCTGACCTCGCACCGCGCGGTCGTCGCCACCATGACCGGCCAGGAGTTCGTCAAGTTCGGCGCGGACGAGGTGTGGCTGCAGTGCGCACCGGTCTCGTGGGACGCCTTCGCGCTGGAACTGTTCGGCGCACTGCTTTCCGGCGCCGCCTGCGTCCTGCAACCCGGCCAGTCGCCCGAGCCCGCGAAGATCGTCGAGCTGATCGCCGAGCACGCCATCACCACCGTGCACGTGTCCGCCAGCCTGCTCAACTTCATCCTCGACGAGTACCCGCACGCCTTCCGCGGCGTCCGGCAGGTCATGACCGGCGGTGAGGCGGCGTCGAAGGCGCACGTGCGGACGTTGCTGGAGCGTCACCCGGAAGTCCGGCTGGTCAACGGCTACTCGCCGCTCGAGAACACCATCTTCACGCTCTGCCACCGGATCGTGCCGCGCGACGACGACCGCCGCAGCATCCCGGTCGGCCGCCCGCTCGCCGGCAAGCAGGTGTACGTGCTGGACGAGCACCTGCGACTGGTGCCGCCGGGCACTCCCGGCGAGCTGTACATGGCGGGGGCCGGCCTCGCGCACGGCTACCTCGGCCAGGGCGCCGCGACGGCCGAACGGTTCGTCGCCAGCCCGTTCGCCGGCTCGTTCGGCGGCCGGATGTACCGGACCGGCGACCTGGTGCGCCAGGACGCGGACGGCGTTGTCGAGTTCCTGGGCCGTGCGGACGACCAGGTGAAGATCCGCGGGTTCCGCGTCGAACCGGGCGAGGTGGCGGCCGTGCTGACCGCGCACCCGGACGTCCGGCAGGCGGAGGTCGTGGTGCTCGACGGGCCGCGACTGGTCGCGTACGTCGTCGGCACGGCGGAGTCCGCCGCCCTGCGCGGGTTCGCCGGGACCAGGCTGCCCGACCACCTCGTCCCGTCGGCGTTCGTGGTGCTCGACGAGCTGCCCCGCACCGCGAACGGCAAGCTCGACCGGGCGGCGCTGCCGGTTCCCGACCTCGCCGCTTCCGCCGGGGACGTCGCGAGGACACCACGTCAGCAGATCCTCTGCGGCATCTTCGCGGGCCTGCTGGACCTTCCCGAGGTGTCGCCGGACGACGACTTCTTCGCCCTCGGCGGCCACTCGCTGCTGGCCGGCAAGCTCGTCGGCAAGGTGCGCGCGGTGCTCGGCGTGGAGCTGGCGATGCGGGAGGTCTTCCGCACGCCGACCGTGCGCGGGCTCGACGCCCGTGTCGACTCCCTCGCCGAGGCCAGGCCGTCCGTGCGTGCCGTCGAGCGACCGGAACGCGTTCCGTTGTCGGCAGCCCAGCGCAGACTTTGGTTCCTCAACGGGCTGGAGCAGGGCTCGACCTACCACGTGCCGATCGCACGACGGCTGCGCGGACCGCTCGACACCGCCGCACTGCACGCCGCGCTCGGCGACGTCGTCGCACGGCACGAGGTGCTGCGCACCGTGTTCCCCGACCGTGACGGCACACCGGAGCAGCTCGTCCTGCCTCGGACCGAGTGCACCCTGGACGTGGTCCGGTGTGAGGAGACCGAGCTGGACGCGCTGATCGCGGCCGACTCTGCGATCCCGTTCGACCTCGCCGCCGAACTTCCCATCAGGGCAAAGCTGTTCCGGCTGTCCGAAGAGGACCACGTCCTGCTGGTGGTGATGCACCACATCGTCACCGACGGCTGGTCGTGGGGACCGCTGCTGCGCGACCTCGGCGCCGCGTACGACGCTCGCCGGGCCGGCAGCGAGCCGGGCTGGGAGCCGTTGGCCGTCCAGTACGCGGACTACGCGCTGTGGCAGGAAGAGCTCGACACCGGTGCCCAGGTCGAGCACTGGCGGACCGCGCTCGCCGGGCTGCCCGAGGAGATCGCGCTGCCCGCCGACCGGCCGCGCCCGGAGAGCCCGAGCCACCGCGGCGAGCAGCTGGCCGTGACGCTCGACGCCGAGGCGCACCGGAGGCTGCTGGCGATCGCCCGTGACTGCGACGCGACCCTGTTCATGGTCGTGCAGGCCGCGTGGGCGCTGATGTTGTCGCGGTTCGGTGCCGGCACGGACGTCCCGCTCGGCACGGCAGTGGCCGGCCGCACTGACGAGGCGCTGGACGACCTGGTCGGGTTCTTCGTCAACACCCTGGTGCTGCGCACCGACCTGTCCGGCGACCCGACGTTCCGCGAGCTGCTCGGCCGCGTCCGGGAGACCGACTTGGCGGCGTACAGCCACCAGGACGTGCCGTTCGACCAGGTCGTCGAGGAGCTCAACCCGGCCCGCTCGCCCGCCCGGCACCCGTTGTTCCAGGTGTTCGTCACGGTCCAGCCCACGACGCCCGGCGCCGAACTGTCCGGACTGGACAGTGAGCCGGTCGACATCGCGGTGACGTCGGCGAAGTTCGACCTGGCGTTGATGCTCAACGAGACCGTCGACGAGAACGGCCCGGCGGGCATCACCGGCACGCTGGAGTACGCGGCGGACCTGTTCGACCCCGCGACGGCCCAGGTGCTGATCGCCAGGTTCGAGCGCGTCGCGACCGGGATCGACCCGGAGGCGCGGATCTCCCGGGTGGACGTGCTGTCCGCCGAGGAGCGCGACCTGCTCGCGGAGTGGAACGACACCACCGTCGACTACCCGCGTGACCGGTCGCTCGTGGACCTGGTCGAGGAGCAGGCGGAGATCCGTCCGAACGCGGTGGCGCTGGTGTTCGGCGACGAACGCCTGACCTACGCCGAGGTGGACGCCTGGGCCAACCAGGTGGCGCACAAGGTCCTCGAACACGGCGTCGGTCGCGGCGACCTCGTCGGCGTGCTGGTGGAACGATCGCCGGCGTTCGTCGTGGCGCTGCTCGGCGTGCTCAAGACGGGCGCGGCGTACGTGCCGCTGGACCCGACGCACCCGGTCGGGCGGATCGTCGCCGAGGCGGGGCTGTACCTGGCGGTCAGCCACCCGTCGATCGCCGGCCTGCTGCCCGGTCACGTCGACGTGGTGCGGGTGGACGACGTCGCGGGTGAGAGCCCGACCAGGCCGGGCTTCCCGGTCGGCGGTGGCGACGTGGCGTGCGTGATGTTCACGTCCGGCTCGTCGGGCGTGCCGAAGGGCGTGATCACGACGCACCGCGCGGCCGTGCGAATGCACTTCGGCCAGCGGTTCGCGAGCACGGGCGGCACCTGGCTCCAAGCGGCGCCCGTGGCGTGGGACGCGGCGGCGCTGGAGCTGTGGCAACCACTGCTGCACGGCACCACCTGCGTGCTCGCCCCCGGCCAGGTGCCCGACCCGGCGCTGGTCGCCGAGCAGGTGGCACGGCACGGCGTCGACCGGCTGTGGCTGTCCGCCGGCCTGTTCGCGGCGGTCGTGGACACGCATCCCGAGGTGTTCGCGCAGGTCGACGAGGTGATCACCGGTGGCGACGCGGCGTCGCCCGCCCACGTCGCCCGTGTGCTCCGCGAGTACCCGGACGTGCGGCTGGTCAACGGGTACGGGCCCGTCGAGAGCATGGTCTTCGCGACCACGCACCAGATCACCGAGGCGAACGGGCCGGTGCCGATCGGGTCGCCGATCTCGCACACCACCGTGCACGTGCTCGACGACGACCTCACCCCGGTGCCGCCCGGCGTCGCGGGGGAGATCTACATCGGCGGCGACGGCCTCTCGCTCGGCTACCTGAACCGGCCGGCCGCGACCGCCGAACGGTTCGTGGCCTGCGCCGGCGGCCGGCTCTACCGGACCGGTGATCTCGGCCGGTGGCGGCAGGACGGGGTGATCGAGTTCCTCGGCCGGGCGGACCACCAGGTCAAGATCCGGGGTTTCCGGGTCGAGCCCGGCGAGATCGAGGCCGCGCTGACCCGCCACGAGCGGATCTCGCGCGCGGTCGTGGTCGTGCACGAAGACCCGGCGACGGGCAAGCGCCTGGTCGCCTACGTGGTCGGCCAGGTCACCGCCGAGGAGGCCCGCGAGCACGTCGGCGCGCTGCTCCCGGCGTTCATGGTGCCCGCGGTGGTCGTGGTGCTGGACGCGCTTCCGTTGACGCAGAACGGGAAGATCGACCGCCGGGCCCTGCCCGCACCGGTCGTCACGACGGGCACGACCGCGCCGCGCACCGCCCGGCAGGAGGTGCTCTGCGGGATCTTCGCGGACCTGCTGGGCACGCCGAAGGTGGGCGTGCACGACGACTTCTTCGCGCTGGGCGGGCATTCGCTGCTCGCCGCCCGGCTGGTGGCGCGGGTCCGCGCGGTGTTCGACACCGAGATCTCGCTGCGCGAGGTGTTCGACGCACCGACCGTCGCCGCGCTCGAAGCCCGTCTGGACGCCGGACGTCCCGCCAGGGAACGGATCGTTCCCGCCGAACGACCGGAGCTGGTGCCGCTTTCGTCGGCGCAGCAACGGCTGTGGACGGTCGAGCAGGTCCAGCAGCCCGGTGCGGCCTACCACGTGCCGATCGCCCTGCGGCTGACCGGAGACCTCGACGTCGCCGCACTCCGCACGGCACTCGAGGACGTCGTGGACCGGCACGAGGCGTTGCGCACGGTGTTCCGCCAGCGCGACGGCGTGGTGTGCCAGGAGGTGCTGCCGGCGGTCATCGACTTCGCGGAGTCGGACAGCACGGTCGAAGCAGAGTCCCGCAAGCCGTTCGACCTCACCGAGAGCCCGTTGCGGGTGCGACTGTTCCGCACCGGCGAGCGCGAGCACGTGCTGCTGGTCGTGGTGCACCACATCGCGGCCGACGGCTGGTCGATGCGGCCGCTGCTGACCGACCTCGCCGGCTCCTACGCCGCCCGGACCCGTGGCGAGGCGCCGAACTGGACGCCGCTCCCGGTCCAGTACGCCGACTACACCCTGTGGCAGCAGCGGTTCCCGCAGGACGCCCAGCTCGCGCACTGGCGGCAGGCCCTCGCCGGGGTGCCGGAGGAGGCGACGCTGCCGGCGGACCGCCCCCGCCCGGCCCGGCCGACCCATGAAGGCGACGTCGTGCCGTTCAACGTCGGAGCGGACGTCCACCGAAGCCTCACCGCGCTGGCCAGGACCGCCGGAGCCACGCCGTTCATGGTGCTGCGCGCGGCCTTCGCGGCTATGCTCGGACGACTGGGCGCCGGCACGGACATCACGCTCGGCACCCCGGTCGCGGGCCGTGGTGACGAGGTGCTGGACGACCTGGTCGGGTTCTTCGTCAACACCCTGGTGCTGCGCACCGACCTGTCCGGCGACCCGACGTTCGCCGAGCTGCTCGACCGGGTCCGCGAGTACGACCTGGCCGCGTACGACCACCAGGACCTGCCGTTCGACCGGCTCGTCGAGGAGCTCAGCCCGGCCCGCACCACCGCCAGGCACCCGCTGTTCCAGGTGATGGTCGTGCTGCAGAACAACGCCGAGGGCGAGCTGACGGTGCCGGGCCTGACCGTCGAGACGCTGCCCGCACCCACCGGGGCGGCGAAGTTCGACCTCACGCTCGGCCTGCGGGAGTCGTTCGCCCGAGACGGCTCCCCGGCCGGCCTGACCGGTGAGCTGGAGTACGCCACCGAGCTGTACGACCGGGCGACGGCCGAAGCGGTGGTGACCCGGCTGGCCCGCCTGCTCACCGCGGTCGCCGGGAACCCGTCGGCGCGTCTGTCCACTGTGGAGATCCTGGACGCGGACGAGCTGCGGACGGTCACGCGGGAGTGGAGTGCCACCGGGGAAAGCCCGGTGCGGGACGCCACGCTGACGGACCTGATCGCCGCCGGCAAGCCCGACGCCGTGGCGTTGGTCGACGACCGCGAGGCCGTCACGTACGCCGAGCTGCACGCCCGTGCGAACCGGCTCGCCCGCAGGCTGGAGGCGCAGGGGGCACGGGTCGGGGACACGGTCGCGGTGTGCCTGCCGCGCGGCGTGGACCTCGCCGTCGCGATCCTCGCGGTGCTGAAGGCGGGCGCGGCGTACGTCCTGCTCGACCCCGACCACCCGGCCGACCGCCGGCAGGCGCTGCTCGACCAGGCCGGACCGGTGTTCGTGCTGGAGGACGTCGAAGGCGGCCACTACCCGGCGGACGACCTCACCCGCGTGATCGACCCGGACAGCCCGGCGTGCGTCATGTTCACCTCGGGCTCCACGGGCCGGCCCAAGGGCGTCGTCGTGTCGCACCGGGCGCTGGTCACGACGCTGACCGGGCAGGACTTCGCCGGGTTCGAGCCGGACGCGGTCTGGCTGCAGTGCTCGCCGGTGTCGTGGGACGCGTTCGCGCTGGAGCTGTTCGGCCCGCTGCTCTCCGGCGCCACCTGCGTGCTGCAACCCGGCCAGACCCCGGACCCGGTGCAGATCAGGCGCCTGGTCGAGCGGCACGACGTCACGACGCTGCACGTGTCGGCCAGCCTGCTCAACTTCCTCGTCGACGAGACGCCCGAGGTGTTCGAGCGCGTCCGCGAGGTGATGACCGGCGGCGAACCCGCCTCGATCCCGCACCTGCGCGCCCTGCTCGGCCGGTACCCCGGCCTGCGGGTCGTGAACGGCTACTCGCCGCTGGAGAACACCATCTTCACGCTCTGCCACACCGTCGAACCGCGCGACCTGGACCGCGTCAGCGTGCCGGTCGGCAGGCCGGTGGTGGGCAAGCAGGTGTTCGTGCTCGACCGGTGGCTGCGGCCGGTGCCGCCGGGCACCCCCGGCGAGCTGTACATGGCGGGCGACGGGCTCGCGCACGGCTACCTCGGGCAGACCCCCGTGACCGCGCAACGGTTCGTCGCCAACCCGTACGGCGTCGCCGGCGCCCGCATGTACCGCACCGGCGACCTGGTGCGCCAGGACCGCGAGGGCGTCGTGCACTTCCTCGGCAGGGCCGACGACCAGGTCAAGATCCGCGGCTTCCGGGTGGAGCCCGGCGAGGTGCGCGCGGTGCTCGCCCGTCATCCCGGTGTGCGGCAGGTCGAGGTGGTCGTCCGCGAGGACAGCCCCGGCGACAAGCGGCTGGTCGCGTATGTCGTCGGCAGCGCCGAAGGTCTGCGGGAGTTCGCCGCGAAGCACCTGCCCGACTACCTGGTGCCGGCCGCGGTGGTCGCGCTGGAGTCGATGCCGCGCACGCCCAACGGCAAGCTCGACCGGGCCGCACTGCCCGTCCCCGACGTGCGCCGCGGAGAGGTCCGCACACCGCAGACCCCGCACGAGGAACTGCTCTGCGGCTTGTTCGCCGAGCTGCTCGACGTGCCCGAGGTGGGCGCCGACGACGACTTCTTCGCGCTGGGCGGCCATTCCATCCTGGTGATGCGCCTGGTCAGCCGTGTGCGGTCGGTGTTCGGCGCGGAGCTCGGCATGCGGACCGTGTTCGAGAACCCGACGGTCGCCGGTCTGGCGGCCCACCTCCCCGTGGCCGCCCGTCCCGCCCCACGGCCCGTGCTGCGGGCCCGTCCGAGGTCCAAGGAGACGTTGTGATCCCCCTGTCGTTCGCCCAGCAGCGGCTGTGGTTCCTCGATCGGCACGAGGGCACCGGCGCCGCCTACAACATCCCGTTCGCTCTCCGGCTGCGCGGAGAGCTCGACACCGACGCCCTCGAGTCGGCGCTCACCGACGTGCTCGGCCGGCACGAGGCGCTGCGGACCACGTTCCCCAGCCGCGACGGGCAGCCGTACCAGGAGATCCTGGAGGACGCGAAGGTCGTGCTGGCCGTGCTCGACCCAGGCGACCCGGCGGTCGTGCTGGCCCGCGCCGCCAGGGAGGCCTTCGACCTCGCCGCCGACCCGCCGTTCCGGGCGCACCTGCTCGAACAGGGGCCGCGGGACCACGTGCTGCTGCTGGTGATGCACCACATCATCAGCGACGGCTGGTCGCTCGGACCACTGCTGCGCGACCTCGCCACCGCCTACACCGCGCGGCTGGCGGGGGAGGAGCCGGACTGGGAGCCGTTGCCCGTCCAGTACGCGGACTACACGCTGTGGCAACAGGATCTGCTCGGTTCCGCCGACGACCCGGCCAGTCTGATCAGCGCTCAGCTGACCTACTGGCGCACGAAGCTGGCCGGCCTGCCCGAGGAGATCGCCCTTCCGGTCGACCGCCCGCGGGACGCCGACACCGGTACGGCAGGCGATTCCGTGAGCGCACAGCTCTCCGTCGAGACCGCACGGGCGTTGGCCGTGCTGGCGGAGGAGTCCGGCGCGACGCTGTTCATGGTCGCCCAGGCCGCGTTCGCCGCGTTGCTGGCCCGCAGCGGCGCCGGCGAGGACGTCCCGATCGGCACGGTCGTCACCGGCCGCGGCGAGGAGGCGCTGGAGGACCTGGTCGGCTTCTTCGTCAACACGCTGGTGCTGCGGGTGGACGTGTCCGGCGAGCCGTCATTCCGCGACCTGCTCCGGCAGGTGCGCGAGGGGGCGCTCGACGCCTACGGCAACCAGGACCTGCCGTTCGACCGCCTGGTGGAGGAGCTGAACCCGGTGCGCGCACCGGGCAGGCACCCGTTGTTCCAGGTCATGGTGCTGGCCGACGCCGACGCCGACGGCCCCGGTCTCGACCTGCCTGGCCTCACCGCCACCGCGGAGCCGGTCGAGGGCGGCGAGGCGAAGTTCGACCTGACGCTGTCGCTGCGCGAGGGACGGGACGGCGTGCGGTGCGCGCTGGAGTACCTCACCGGCCTGTTCGACGCGGCCACCGCCGAGATGCTGCTGGACCGCCTGGTCCGGCTGCTGGACCAGGTCGCGGCCGACCCGGACCGGTCGGTGTGGGACCTCGACGTGCTGTCCGCGGCCGAACGCGCCGAGGCCTTCGCCACCACGGAGTCCGTCGCCGCCACCGTGCACGACCTGGTCGCGGCTCAGGCCGCTCGCACACCCGACGCCATCGCACTCGTCGCGGGGGACACCGAGATCTCCTACGCGCGACTCGACGCGGATGCCGACGGCCTGGCCGGGTTCCTGGCATCGCGGGGCGTTCGGCGCGGCGACGTCGTGGGTGTCCACATCGGACGCGGCGTGGAGATGGCGACCGCGCTGCTGGCCGTCCTCAAAGCAGGCGCGGCCTACCTGGTGCTCGACGTCGACTTCCCGGCGGCACGGCTGGAGTCGATGGTCGCCTCGCTGCCGGTGCGACTCGTCCTCACCGACCGCCCGTTCGACGCCGACGTGCCCGTGGCCGCTCTGGACGACGCCACCGCGATGCCTTTCACCGCAACGGAAAACGGGCCCGACGACGTGGCGTGCGTCATGTTCACCTCCGGGTCCACCGGTGCCGCGAAGGCCGCCGGCACGCCGCACCGCGCGCTGACGGGCACGCTCGTCGGCCAGCGGTACGCGGGGTTCGGTCCCGGCGAGGTGTGGCTGCAGTGCGCCTCGGTGTCGTGGGACGCCTTCGCCACCCAGCTCTTCGGCCCGCTGCTGGCGGGCGGCACGACCGTCCTGTACCCCGGCCAACGACCCGAACCCGCCGTCATCGCCCAGCTCGTGGTGCGCCACGGCGTGACGGTGCTCGACGCGTCCGCCAGCCTCTTCAACCACCTCTGGGACACCTACCCGGAGATCTTCACCGGACTGCGCTGGGCGTTGACCGGCGGTGAGGCAGCCTCCGCCGCGCACGTGAAAGCCGTGCTGGCCGCCGTGCCGGGAATCGGTGTGGTCAACGGCTACGGGCCGGTCGAGAGCATGGGCTTCACGACCTCGTTCATCGTGCCGCAGGGCTGGGACGGCGCGGCGGTGCCGATCGGAACCCCGTTGGACGGCAAGGGAGCCGTGGTGCTGGACCACCGGCTGTCGCCCGTGCCCACCGGCGCGGTGGGGGAGCTGTACGTCTTCGGCGCCGGGCTCGCGCACGGCTACCTCGGCAGGGCGGGACTGACCGCCGAACGGTTCGTCGCCGCGCCGTTCGCCGCCGGCACGCGGATGTACCGCACCGGTGACCTGGTCCGCCGCCGCGCCGACGGCGCGCTCACCTACCTGGGCCGCGCCGACGACCAGGTGAAGATCCGCGGGTTCCGGGTCGAGCCGGCCGAGGTCGAGGCCGTGCTGACCGCGCATCCGGACGTGACCGCCACGGCCGTGGTGGCACGCGAGGACGGACCGGGTGGCAAGCGGCTCGTCGCCTACGTGGTCGGCGGTGCCGACGGCCTGCGGGAGTTCGTCCGCGACCGGCTGCCCGAGCACATGGTGCCCGCCGCGTTCGTCGAGCTCGACGCGTTCCCGTTGACGCCCAACGGAAAGCTGGACCGCCGGGCGCTACCCGCGCCGTCGTACACCACGGGCGACTCCCAGCCGCGCACGCCCCGGCAGGAGATCCTGTGCGGGCTGTTCGCCAAGGTCCTCGGGCTGGACGCGGTCGGGCTCGACGACGGGTTCTTCGACCTCGGCGGCCACTCGCTGCTGGCGGCCAGGCTGCTCGCGTCGATCCGCACGGTGTTCGGGGTGGAGCTCGGCATCCGCGTGCTGTTCCGCGACCCCACGCCCCGCGGCCTCGACGGCCACCTGGACTCGACCGCGCCGGTGCGGGCCCTGACCCGGCCGGGGCACCGGCCGAAGCGGGTGCCGCTGTCGTCGGCGCAGCTGGGCGTGCGGCTGGCGGCGGAGGTCGCCGACCACGCCTACACCGCACCGCACGCGATGCGCCTGCTCGGTGAGCTGGACCTGGACGCGCTGCGGACCGCGTTGCTCGACGTGGTGGAGCGGCACGAGGCGCTGCGGACCGTGTTCCCCGAGGACGTCTCGGGCTGGCACCAGGTCGTGCTGCCGGCGGACGAGCTGGAGTTCGAGGTCGCCGACTGCCCGGAAGTAGCGCTGGACGACGCCCTGACCGCGTTGGTGGGCAGGCCGTTCGACCTCGCCGCGGACATCCCGTTGCGGGTGCACGTGCTGCGGCTCGGCGCGCAGGACCACGTGGTGTTGTTGGCACTGCACCACATCGCCACCGACGGTTGGTCGACCGGCGTGCTGCTGCGCGACCTCGCCGAGGCCTATAGGGCTCGTGTCGGCGGAACGGCACCGGATTGGCAGCCGTTGCCGATCCAGTACGCCGACCACAGCCTGCGCCAACAGGAACTGCTCGCCGTGTCCGAGGATCCGCTGGAGTTCTGGGCCACGACCCTGAACGGCATCCCCGACGAGCTGCGGTTGCCCGTCGACCGGCCGCGTCCGGTTGCGTCGGCGAACGTCGGCGACGAGGTTCGCGCCCATGTCGACGCTGCCACGCACCGAGGGCTGGTCGCGTTGGCGCGCAACAACAACGCGACCGTCTTCATGGCACTGCACGCGGCCGTGGCGACACTGCTGACGAAGCTCGGCGCCGGCACGGACATCGTGGTCGGCACTGTCGTGGCCGGGCGCGGGACGGAGGACCTGGACGACCTCGTCGGCCTGTTCGTCAACACGCTCGCCCTGCGCGCCGACCTGTCCGGCGACCCGGACTTCACCACGGTCCTACACCGGGTCCGCGAGGCCGACCTGGCCGCGTACACGCACCAGGACGTGCCGTTCGACCGCGTGGTCGAGCGGGTCAACCCGGAGCGGTCCAGCACCAGGCACCCGCTCTTCCAGGTGTCGCTGGCGTTGCAGGACGGGGTGGACGGCGTCGAGGACGACGCGCTGGGCCTGCCCGGTCTCGAGGTGCGGACGGTCCGGACCACGACGGGCGGGGCGAAGCTCGACCTGTCGTTCGGCTTCGGGCAGACCGAGGACGGGCTGGAGGTGTGTCTGGAGTACGCCGTCGACCTGTGGGACCGCGCCACCGCCGAGACCCTGCTGGCCCGCCTGGTCCGGCTGGTCGGGACGCTCGTCGCGGACCCGTCGGTGCCGTTGAGCGGGGTCGAGGTGCTGACCGCGGCCGAACGGGAAGCCGTGCTGCGGGGGTGGAACGCCACCGCCGTCCCGCACGACGTCGACCGGCCCGTGCACGAGCTGATCGCCGAGGTCGCCGCACGGACG
Organism: Lentzea sp. NPDC059081; assembly: GCF_042738015.1. Taxonomy (NCBI): domain Bacteria; kingdom Bacillati; phylum Actinomycetota; class Actinomycetes; order Pseudonocardiales; family Pseudonocardiaceae; genus Lentzea; species Lentzea sp. NPDC059081. Next base: position 6,495 of record NZ_JBHYGW010000005.1, on the reverse strand, counting down.
CCCGACGCGCCGGCCGTCGTCGGTCACGACGGCATGCTCACCTACCGGGAACTGGACGAGCGTGCCAACCGCCTGGCCCATCACCTGATCGCGCTCGGCGCACGGCGCGAGTCCGTCATCGGGGTCTGCACGGACCGCGACACGAGCAGCATCGTGGCGTTGCTCGCGGTGCTCAGGACCGGTGCCGCGTACCTGCCGGTCGACCCGACCTACCCGCCGGACCGGTTGCGCTACATGCTGGCCGACGCGGGCGCGCCCGTCGTGGTGACGCAGCCGGGCCTGGCGCACCTGGTCGAGTCGAGCGACGCGGCGAAAGTCGTGCTGGGGGAGGAGCTTCTCGGTCCCGCCACGCCGCCGCTGGTCGAGACGCACCCGTGCGACGCGGCGTACGTCATCTACACCTCGGGCTCCACCGGCCGGCCCAAGGGCGTCGTGGTCGAACACCGTGCTCTCGCGAACCAGACCGCGTGGCTGGTGCCCGCGCTCGGGCTCGGGCCGGCCGACCGGTCGAGCCACCTGTCCGCGCAGGGCTTCGACGCGGCGGTCGCCGAGATCTGGCCGGCGCTCGTGTCCGGTGCGGCGCTGCACCTGCCGTCGCAGCAGGTCATGGAGGACACCGAGGCGCTGGCCGAGTGGATCGCGGACAGCCGGGTCACGGTGTCGTCGCTCGCCACGCCCCGGCTGGAGGCGATGCTGGACGAACCGGCGCTGGCCGCGTCGGTCGTGCGGGTCATGCACACCGGGGGTGACGTCCTGCGCCGCCGCCCACCGGCCGGGATGCCGTTCGAGCTGTACAACACCTACGGCCCGACCGAGTGCACGGTGAACTCGACCTGCGGTCTGGTCCCGCCGGGCGCGGACACCGATCTGCCGTCCATCGGCACGCCGATCGACAACTACCGCGCGTACGTGCTGGACGAGCACCTGCGTCCGGTGGCACCCGGTGTGGTCGGCGAGCTGTACGTGGCGGGCGCGGGCCTGGCGCGCGGCTACCTCGGCAACCCGGGGCTGACGGCGACCCGGTTCGTCGCCTGTCCCGAGGGCGGCCGGATGTACCGGACCGGCGACCTCGTGCGGTGGCTCCCGGACGGCCGGCTCGCGTTCCACGGCCGCGCCGATCAGCAGGTGCAGCTGCGCGGGCTGCGGATCGAGACCGGCGAGGTCGAGGCGGCGTTGTGCGGCCTGCCGGAGGTCGCCCAGGCGGCCGTGATCGTCCGCGACGACCGGCTGGTCGCCTACCTCGTCGCGCCGGACGGGATCGACCCGGCGGCGGTGCGCCGTGAGCTCGGCGCGTTCCTGCCGCGGTACATGGTGCCCGAGGCGTACGTGGTGCTGGACGCGTTGCCGTTGACCCCCAACGACAAGCTGGACCGGCGCGCGCTGCCGGCACCGGACCGCGTCGTCGCCGAGGCACGGCCGCCGGCCTCCCCGCTGGAGGCCACGCTCTGCGCGTTGTTCGCCGAGGTGCTCGGACTCGACGCGGTCGGTCCGGACGACGGCTTCTTCGACCTGGGCGGGCATTCGCTGCTGGCGGCCAAGCTGGTGTCGCGGATCCGCGCCGAACTGGGCGTGCGCCCGGAGCTGCGCCTGCTGTTCGACGCACCGACCCCGGCGGCACTGGCGGAGCGGGTCGGCACCGAGGCCGCGGGTGACCCGTTGGACGTGCTGATCCCGTTGCGCACCGGGGGAGATCTCGCGCCGGTGTTCTGCCTGCACCCCGGTGCGGGCATCGGCTGGGAGTACTTCGGCCTGCTCCCGCACCTGGACCCGCGCCGTCCGCTCCACGCCCTCCAAGCCCGCGGCCTGACCGACCCCTCCTCGATGCCTCAGTCGGTCGAGGAGATGGCCGCCGACTACCTGGACCGGATCCGGTCCGTCCAGCCCACCGGGCCGTACCACCTGCTCGGCTGGTCGTTCGGTGCCGTTGTCGCCCATGCGATCGCGCGGCTGCTCGCACCGTCCGAGATCGGCCTGCTGGCCCTGCTGGACGGCTATCCCGAGACCGAGGACCACCCACCGGTCGCACCGGACGACCCCGACCTGCTGACCGCGTTGCTGCAGTCCCTCGGCTACGAGCTCGACCAGCCGGTCCGCACCCGTGCCGAGTTCGATGACGCGATCCGCGCGCATGCCGGTCCGTTGTCCGGTTTCACCGGCGCCGCGCTGCCCGAGGTGTTCGCGTCGAACGTCACCCTCCACAACCGCTACCGGCCGGCACCGCTGGCCGCCGACGCCCTCGTCTTCCACGCCACGCAGGGCAAAACCCCGGCCGACCCCGTCCCGGCCTCCTGGTCGCCGCACATCACCGGCCACGTGGAGGTCCACCTGGTCGACAGCACGCACGGCGGCCTGACCGCCCGGCACCACCTGGCGTCGATCGGCGCCGTCGTCTCCGCCCACCTGTCCCGTGAGGAGCACCAGTCATGACCAGCACGCTGCAGACCACCCACGTCACCTCCGTCCACCGCTACTACGAGCTCGTCGACGCCGGCGACGTGGCCGGCCTAGTCTCGATGTTCAGCGCGGACGCCACCTACCGCCGCCCCGGCTACGAGCCGATGGTCGGCCACCAGGAGATGAGCGCCTTCTACGGCGGCGCCCGCGTGATCCGCGAGGGCAGGCACACCGTCGAGAAGGTCGTCGAGGGCACCGAGGAGGTCGCGGTCTACGGCACGTTCGCGGGCGTCCTGCACGACGGCCGGAACGTCGACCTGAGGTTCTCGGACTTCTTCGAGTTCGACGAGGAGGGCTACTTCGCCCGCCGCGACACGTTCTTCTTCGCACCTCTCGTCTGACGCGCAAAGCCTTGGCCCGTCGGCACGTCGACGGGCCAAGGCCGTTCACCGCGTCGTGGTGACGCCGGTGGGAGTCGTGACCACCTCGCTGTTGGTGGACGAAGGTGGCTGCAGCGAAGGTCCGGGTTCAGCCGGCGCGCTGGGCAGCAGAGCCAGCGCCAGCACCGCGATCCCCGCAGCCGCCACCGCACTGCCCACCACGGCCGCCGTGCGCCGCCTCGACCGCACCGCCCGTCCGCGCAGGATCACCCGCGCCGCCGAGTGCGGTGTCGGCGGCGCCACCTCCCCGCGCAGCACGGAGAAAGCCGCCCGCAGGGTGTCCTCGTGCTCCATCACACCTCCAGCCGGGACTGGTCGAACCCCGGTCCGAGCTTGTGCCGCAACGTCCGCAACCCCTTGCTGCTCTGCGACTTGACCGTGCCGGTCGAACACCCGAGCGCGGCCGCCACGTCGTCCACGCTCAGGTCGTTCCAGTAGCGCAGCACCAGCACCGCGCGCTGCCGGGCAGGCATCGTGGACAGGGCCTCCCACACCACGATCCCGTCCTCCGCGCCCGGCATCGAGTACAGGCTCTCCGGTGGTGCGTCCGTCAGCTTCTCCCTCCGCCACCGCACGCGCCGGCGTTCGGCGAGGAAGGTCCGCACGACGATCTGCTGCAGGTACCCCTCGATGCCCGAGTGGTCGGCGAGCTTCGGTCCCGCCAGGTAGAGCTTGAGAAAAGCCGCCTGCAGCACGTCCTCCGCCTCGTGCCAGTTTCCGCACATCAGGAACGCCGTGAAGCGCATCTGCTCGTGGCACCGGTCGTAGAGCCCGGTGAACTCGGTGTCCCAGTCCAGCGTCCTCACCTTTCGAGCCAGGAGGACGGGGTGCTCCGCCACGTCATGTCGTCGGTCCTGACCACCGTCGGCCGCTGCTCGGGCGGCCGCACGTCGTCCGCCAGGGTGAGCAGGGAGACGACGACCGCGGCGGCGAGCACGAAGGCCGCCACCGCGATCACCTGTCCACTGCGCACCGCTGGTCTCCGAAGGGTCGGCGGCACCTCGGCGAGGTGCCCTCACCCCTTTCAATGCGATCGGCCCCGCATCCGGTTGTCCGCCAAGCCGAAAGTCGTCGAATGTCCACTGAGGACCACCCGGGTGGCCGGCGTCACCGGGCCGTCACGCGGGGTGAGTGGAGCGGGTGAGAGCGGCCGTCAGGTCCCGCGGGCTGACCAGCCCCCCGTCACGCCCGGCGGCACGACGTCGTCCACCGCGCCCACCGTCGTGTCCACCGCGCCACCAGCTCGTCGCCCGCGAGAGCGCGAAGGGGTCCGGCGGGAACGTGCACGACTTCGTAGCCGGTCTCGTCGCGCACGTTCTCCGGTGACGTGGAATCGATTCGTCTCGTGTTCATTCGAACGAGTAGATTCCCCCTGGTGAAGAGGCCTTTGCCTCGGCCACCGGCGCGGGTCTCCTGATGATCGGCTGGCTCCGTTCGGCACCCCGGGACGGCGCCGTGGAGCACAGGCCGGGCGGTCCCGGGCCCCCTCTGCGAGGCGCCCGGGTGGAGCATCCGGCCGGGCGCTTCGTCGCGTTCCGGAGTTGTTGTTGCGCCACAACGGTTTGCGGGAGGGCGAACCTGTCACCTGATCCGGGGGTTTAGGCGTGTCTCGGCAGGTTCCGTGACCTCTCCTGATCACCATTGTCCGCATGACCAGGACGCCGATCTTCGACGAGCTCTACGCCAAGTACGTCACGGGGACACCCGCCAGAGACGTCATGACGCCGCCGGCCCCCGCGCCGCACGAGCCGTGGCAGGACCAGACCGCCTCCTCGTACACGGGCCGTCACCAGACCCCCGAGTGGCCCACCGGCGAGTGAACGGCCAATCCGGCTGTCGGCCCGCTCCGAACTACCGGTGTGAAGGCAACCCGTTCCATCCTCGTCGGTCTGGTGTCGGTGGCCGCGGCCCTGGCGGCAGGACATCTCGTCGCGGGCCTGGTCAGCCCGCTCGCGTCGCCGTTCCTCGCGGTCGGCAACACGGCGATCGACCTGACCCCGCACCCGGTCAAGGACTTCGCGGTCCGCACGTTCGGGGAGAACGACAAGCTGGTGCTCCTCGGGGGCATGGCGGTCGTGCTCGCGGTGCTGGGGGTGGCGGCGGGACTGCTGTCGCGCCGCAGCCCGTGGCCGGGAACCGCCCTGGCCGGTGTGCTCGGCCTGCTCGGGATCGCCGCGGTGCTGGCCAGGCCGACGACGACCGGCTGGTCGGTGGTCGCCCCGGTGGTGAGCCTGGTGGTCGGGGTCGCGGCGTTCCGCCTGCTGTGGTCCCTGGCCGCGGCCCGGCCCGAGACCCCGGCCCCTGCCGAGGGCTCCGGCCGGCGGCGTTTCCTGGTGTCGACCGCGGCGATCGCGGCGGGCGCGGGGGTCGCGGCGGTGGGCGGTCAGCTGCTCGCGGGCCGGGTGGACGTCGAGGCCTCGCGGCGCGGCATCACGCTGCGACCGGGGCAGAAGGCGCCGGAGATCCCGTTCGGTGCCGACTTCTCCCGTGAGGGCACGCCGACGTTCCTGACGCCCAACCCCAAGTTCTACCGGGTCGACACCGCGCTCAGCGTGCCGCGCCTGCGGGCCGAGGACTGGCGGCTGCGGGTGCACGGCATGGTCGACAACGAGATGGTGCTGACCTACGACGACCTGCTGCGGCGGCCGCTGGTGGAGAAGACCATCACGCTCGTCTGCGTCTCCAACGAGGTCGGCGGCCCGTACATCTCCACCTCCAACTTCATCGGCGTCTCCCTGCCCGACCTGCTGCGGGAGGCCGGCGTTCGTCCCGGCGCCGACCAGCTCGCGACGCGCAGCGTGGACGGCTGGACGTGCGGCACCCCGGTCGCCTCGATCATGGCACCGGGGTCGAACGCGATGCTGGCCCTCGGGATGAACGGCGAGCCGTTGCCGCTGGAGCGCGGCTTCCCGGTCCGCATGGTCGTGCCCGGTCTCTACGGGTACGTCTCCGCGACGAAGTGGCTGGTGGACGCCGAGCTCACCACGTTCGACGCGTTCGACCCGTACTGGGCGCAGCGCGGCTGGGGGAAGAAGGCGCCGGTCAAGGTGATGTCGAGGATCGACCGGCCGAAGTCGTTCGAGCGGGTGCCGGCGGGCAGGTTCGTCGTCGCGGGCATCGCCTGGGCCCAGCACACCGGCATCGACCGGGTGGAGGTGCGCGTCGACGGCGGGCCGTGGCAGGACGCGACGCTCGCCACCGAGGTCAACGTCGACACCTGGCGGATGTGGCGCGCCGAGCTGGATCTCAAGGAAGGCAACCACACCGTCGAGTGCCGTGCCACGGACCGCAACGGCCTCACCCAGACCAACGAGCGCGCCGCTCCCATCCCGGACGGCGCCACCGGCTGGCACTCGATGGTGTTCACCTCGGTCGCCGGCTCCTGACTTCTGTCCACCGCGGACTTGCTTCTCCTTGTCGCGCAAGCGGTGAGTAACGGATCCATAACCGCGCCAATCCGCCGCCGTCGAGGCGCCGAAGCACCGGCATCAAGCGCCCCAACCCCTTGGGAGATTCCTCGTCATGAAGAACACCGTCCGCACCACCGTCCTGGCCGTCGGCGCCGTCTCGCTCGCCCTGTTCGGCGCGGCGTGCGGCTCGGGTGACATGGCCAGCAGCGGCTCGTCGAGCACCGCGCCCACGATGTCGACCTCGATGGCGC
>NZ_JBHYGW010000004.1:493805-556282 GCF_042738015.1 Lentzea sp. NPDC059081 | reverse complement strand
GGCGAAAAGCGTGCCGGGTTGACACCCCTACCTCGTTGCAGCGAGAGCTGTGGCGCGACTCGTGACGGGACCCCACCGCCGGCGCTCTTGGCTCAAAGCTGCTCGCCTTCGGCTTCGCGAGGCTCGGCTTCGCCGTCGCTGGCTTGCCTTCGGCTTCGCGTCAGCTGGGCTGGTCCGCCAGTCGCTTCGCGACTGCCAGGACCTCCGGGAGGATGCGAGTTACCGCGTCCTTCGTGAGCCTGCCCTCCGGGCCTGACACCGACACCGCCGCCAGCGTCGGGCCGCCCACCACCGGTACCGCGATGCAGCGCACGCCCAGTTCCTGTTCGGACTCGTCCAGGGCGTAGCCGCGGTCCCTGATCCCGTCCAGCGAGTCGAGGAGCTGGGCCGCGTCCGTGATCGTGTTGGTCGTGTAGGCGGGCAAGCCCGTGCGGTCCAGCAAGGCGCGAACCTCGTCGCGGGGGAGTTGCGACAGCATTGCCTTGCCCACGCCTGTGCCGTGGGGGAGCAGGCGGCGGCCCACCTCGGTGAACATGCGCATCGAGTGCTTCGACGGGACCTGGGCCACGTAGACGACCTCGTCGCCGTCGAGGACTGCCAGGTTCGCCGTTTCCTCCACCGAGTCGACGAGCTGGCTCAGGAACGGCCTCGCCCAGGTGCCGTACTGGCGGGAGGCGGTCTCGCCCAGGCGGATCAGGCGGGAGCCCAGGGTGTAGCGGCGGTTGCTGTTCTGGCGCACATAGCCCAGCGTGACAAGGGTGCGGATCAGGCGGTGGATCGTGGGCAGGGGCAGGCCGGTGGTGGCGGCCAGCTCGGACAGCGAGGCCTCGCCGCCGGCGTCCGCCAGGCGTTCCAGCAGGTCGAAGGCCCTTTGCAGGGACTGCACGCCACCTGTCGACACGTGCGGCTCCTCTCATTGCAGTTCCGCAATGCAAAAACTATAGTCCACACAGCAAAACCTAGAGAGGTGGATCCAGGTGCAGGTCCTGAGCGAAGAGGCTCTTGAGTTCGTCGCCGCGCTGCACGAGGCGCACGCCGCCCGCCGGGACGAGTTGCTCGCCCAGCGCAAGGAGAGGCGGCCTCTCGGGTTTCTCGACGAGACTCAGCACGTGCGGGACGGTGAGTGGCAGGTCGCTGCGGCGCCGGAGGCGTTGCGGGACCGGCGGGTGGAGATCACCGGGCCCACCGAGCGCAAGATGACGATCAACGCGCTCAACTCCGGGGCCAAGGTGTGGCTCGCGGACCTCGAGGACGCGAACACGCCGCACTGGGACAACGTCGTGCAGGGGCAGGTGAACCTGTACGAGGCGGCGCGCGAGACGATCGAGTTCACCTCGCCCGAGGGCAAGGAGTACAAGCTCAAGGGCGGGCCGTACCCGACGATCGTCGTGCGGCCTCGTGGGTGGCACCTTGACGAGCGCAACTTGCAGTTCGGCGGGAAGAACGCCGTCGGTGCGCTGGTCGACTTCGGGCTGCACTTCTTCCACAACGCCGAGCTCGGCAAGCCGTACTACTACCTGCCGAAGATGGAGTCGCACCTCGAAGCGCGGCTGTGGAACGACGTCTTCACCACGGCGCAGAAGCTCAAGGGCGTGCCGCACGGCACGATTCGCGCGACTGTGCTGATCGAGACGATTCCGGCCGCGTTCGAGATGGAGGAGATCCTCTACGAGCTGCGCGACCACGCGTCCGGGCTCAACGCCGGCCGGTGGGACTACCTCTTCAGCGTCATCAAGTACTTCCGCGACGCCGGCGCCGACTACGTGCTGCCGGACCGCAACAGCGTGACGATGACGGCGCCGTTCATGCGCGCGTACACCGAGCTGCTGGTGAAGACGTGCCACAAGCGCGGTGCGTTCGCGATGGGCGGCATGGCGGCGTTCATCCCGAACCGGCGTGACCCCGAGGTCACCGAGAACGCGTTGCGCAAGGTCCGCGAGGACAAGACGCGCGAGGCGACCGATGGTTTCGACGGGTCGTGGGTGGCGCATCCTGATCTCGTGCCGATTTGCCGGGAGATCTTCGACGGGGTGCTGGGGGACCGGCCCAACCAGATCGACAAGCAGCGGCCCGAGGTGTCCGTGACCGCCGCGCAGTTGCTGGACTTCAAGTCCGCGGGCGGTGGCGCTACGCGGGCCGGGCTGGAGAGCGCTGTCGACGTCGGCGTGCGGTACATCGCGTCGTGGCTGGGCGGCAACGGCGCGGCGGCGATCCACAACCTGATGGAGGACGCGGCCACCGCGGAGATCAGCAGGTCGCAGATCTGGCAGTGGATCAACAACGAGGTCGTGCTCAACGACGGCACGCAGGTCACCGCGGACGCCGTGCGCGAGGTGCTGGCGCGCGTCGGCGGCTCGCTCGAAGGTCCGCACGTCGCGGCCGCCGTGGAGCTGTTCGAGCAGGTCGCGTTGTCGGAGGACTTCGTCGACTTCCTGACACTGCCGGCGTACGAGCGCATCTGATGTACCGGACATCGCTGTCACCAGAAGACGTCGCGCGCGTGACAGCGCGGTTGTCCACTGTGGAACGCGTCTGGCCGGAGGGTCGTCAGCCCGTGCACACGTGCTACGTGCCCGCCGGCCGGATCATCGGCTCCACGATCGCCGACTGGGGCCGTGAGGCGCTGGAGTCGATCGAACCGGACCTGCTCCCCGCGCTGCCGGACCGCGTGCTGGAGCGGGTCGAGGCCAAGCTGCGGCGCGAACCGGTCGAGGACCTGCGGATCGACTTCGAGGACGGCTACGGCGCGCCCGAGGACGACGTCGAGGACATGGACGCCGAGAGCACGGCCAACCTCGTGTCGCGCTGGGTAGAGGACGGCACCGCGCCGCCGTCGATCGGGCTGCGGATCAAGTCGTTCGACACGGCCGAGCTGCGCGAACGCGGGCTGCGCACCCTCGACATCTTCCTGACGGCGCTGGACGAGGTGCCGCCGGGCTTCGTGATCACGTTCCCGAAGGTGACGTCGGCCGAGCAGGTCGAGGTGTTCGCGGACGTCCTCGACCTCTTCGGCGGCGACCTGCGGTTCGAGATCCAGATCGAGACGACGCAGTCCATTGTGGATTCACAGGGACGGCTCGCGGTCCCGCGGTTCATCGAGGCCGGCCGAGGCAAGGTGACGGGTCTGCACTTCGGCACCTACGACTACACGGCAGGGTGCGGGCTTTCGGCTGCGCAGCAACACCTCGCGCACGGCGCGTGCGACTTCGCGCGGCACGTCATGCAGGTTTCCGCCGCTGGAACGGGAGTGCGGCTGTCAGACGGCTCCACGAACGTGCTGCCCGTCGGTGACCAGAAGCAACACGGCTGGGCGACACACCACCGGCTCGTGCGACGGTCACTGGAAAACGGCTTCTATCAGGGCTGGGACCTGCACCCGGCACAATTGGTGACACGATATGCGGCTGTGTACGGGTTCTACCGCGAAGGCCTGGACGCGGACGCCGCGCGGCTGAAGGCCTACGTGCGCAACGTCTCCGGTGGTGTCCTGGACGAACCCGCGACAGCGCAAGCGTTGTCGTCCTTCTTTCTCCGCGCCGTGGACTGCGGCGCGCTCGACCCGGAGGAAGTGCAGGCCGCGACCGGTCTGGACGAGACGGCGCTGCGGGGACTGGCAACGCGGTCGGGCTGATCGGGGCATCACCCGTTCGTGTGGTTCTGCCCGCGGCTGTCGAATGTCGCGGGCAATGGGTGCAGGGTGGCTCGCATGAGCATGCGTGCCGGCCTCTGGACCGGCCTCCCCGACCTCGACTCGGCCGAGCACAAGTACCAGGTCGTCGCGTGCGAGGGTGACGTGGACACGCTGATCAGGCTCCTGGCGCGCCCCGAGTGCAACGACGGTTCGCTCGACCACTTCGGCCGCGAGCTCACCGCCGACGGCGACCCCGACCACAACGTCGTCCTCGCCGTGCGCGGCGCGTGGGGCTACATGTACTACGTCGACAACTCCTTCATGGGCTGGCCCAAGGGGTCCGAGGAAGCGCCGTACGTCAACGAGAAGTACACGGACTTCCCTCCGGGCGTGGGGGTTCCGCTGGAGCTGTACAAGCAGTTGCTGGTGGAGTTCATGACGACGGGCGAACGGCCGACCGGTGTGGGCTGGTACTGCGAGTCGGACCTGTTCCACTCGTGGCGCAACCAGCAGATGTCGTTGCGCGGCACCGAGAAGCGCTGACCGATCGGGAACGGGCCTGGATCGTGCCGGCCCGTTCCCACCGGCGGTGCTCAGAAGGTCGGCAGGGTGCTCCAGGCAAGTCCCGCGTCCGGGGCGTCATCCCGCAGGACCGACCCCTCGATGAGCCCGTACGGGCGGTCGGCGGCGTAGAAGACCTCGTTGTCGTTGTCCAGGCCGAACGCGCTGAGGTCCACCAGGAAGTGGTGCTTGTTCGGCATGGACAGCCGTACCTCGGCGACCTCCGCGTGCGACTGGAGGACGGCCTCGCCCATCGCGTACAGCGTCTGCTGCAACGACAGGGAGTGCTTGTCCGCGAACGTCTTCAGCATCACGGCGCGGATCTCGGCGAACGACTTCGCCCAGTCGACGTCGGTGCCGACGTAGCGCCAGCGGGCCGTCACGGACGTCGCGAGGATGCGGTCGTCCGTCTCCTTCAACGTCGTGTACGGGTCCTTGGGGTAGCCGTGGAACTCCGAGCCCGTCGACTTCAGCACCACCAGGTCGCGCACGCCCGACACCACCCAGGCGGAAGAGCCGTCGATCGTCACGGCCGTGGTGCGCTTTTCGTTGGAGCCCTGGACGAACGCGTGGTCGTGGCCGTCGATGCGGTCCCACGAGTGCTCGTCGACGAGGATGCGCGCGCCGGTGATCGGTTCCTGCGACCCGACGAAGTGGCGGCCCAGGCGCAGCGCGAAGTCCTCGATCTCACCGACAGGGGCCTGCTTGGCGAAGGCGTAGACGGTGTTCTTCTGCGTGTCGGTCGCCAGCACCTTGGCGTTGTCGCCGGTGAGGTGCGTGTCGGCGAGGTCGCCGCGCAGCGACGTGCTGACGGTCAGGTCCTTGATCGTGTGCACGGACCCGTTGCGCGACACCGTGACGAGGCGGTTCTCCGCCTTCCCGTACTGGTTCGGACCCAGGACGATGGCCATGTTGTTCAGCTCCCGATCAGCTTCTGCAGCCGCAAGGCGGCGATCTTCGCGAGTTCGTCGTTGACGACGCGGAGCTCGACGTCCGGCGGGTTGTCCATGCGACAGGACAGGTTGCCGAGCATCTCCGCACCGCTCAGGCCGGTCGCGCACACCAGGTAGATGTGCCCGAACCGATCCTCGTATGCGGCGTTCGCAGCTGCCAGGCGGTCCGCCTCGCTGCTGTCCACACCGGACTGTTCAGACCGCGACCACGTCGCCGATACCCCACCTGTCCTCTGTCGTTCGCCGATGCGCGGGTGCCCGGAGATGGCACCGAGCACCTCCTCATCGGAAAGTCTTTGTGCGGCAACCGAAGAAGCCGCGAGGAGAGCATCGATCGACGCGTAGGGCCGGCCGTTCGTGATCGCGTCGACCCAGCGGGGTACCGCGAGGCACTCGGTGAGCAGTGGGCGGAGTTCGGCCTCCGGGGCGCTGTTGAAGCTGTCCACGGCTCTCCAAGTTTCTACATCGCGGAATCTAGTTTCCACATTCTTGACCGCGCCCGAGTGGGATGTCTAGTGTCTCCATAGAGCGAAATTCAACTTCCGCAATGTGGAAGGAACGGTCGGAAGATGTTCGACGCAAACCTGTCCATGCTCTTCACGGAGCTGCCCCTGCTGGAGCGTCCGGCTGCCGCATGCGCCGCTGGGTTCGACGCGGTCGAGATCTGGTGGCCGTTCGCGGACGCCGTACCCGAGACGCGCGAGATCGACGCGTTCGAGGCCGCCGTCCGGGACGCCGGGGTGCGCCTGGTCGGGCTCAACTTCTTCGGGGGCGACCTGCCGGCGGGCGACCGCGGCGTCGCGAGCTGGCCTGGCCGGGAGACGGAGTTCCGGACGAACGTCGAGGTCACCGCCGCCATCGCGAGCCGCCTCGGCTGCCGCACGCTGAACCTGCTGCACGGCAACTTCGAGACCACCCCGCAGACCGTCTCGAACTACCGCTTCGCCGCCGACGTCGCCGCGGAGATCGGCGCGCAGATCGTGGTCGAACCGCTGAGCGGCGCGCCGAAGTACCCGATCAAGACCGCCCGGCAGGCGTTCGATCTGATCGACGAGGTCGGCCGCGGCAACGTGAAGCTGCTCGCCGACCTCTACCACCTCGCCACGAACGGCGACGACCTCGACACCCTCGCCGACCACGCCGGCCGCATCGGTCACGTGCAGATCGCCGACGCTCCCGGACGTGGTGAGCCCGGCACCGGTGAGCTCGACCTCTTCGGGCATCTCGCGAAGCTCCGCGCGAACGGCTACAGCGGTTTCGTCGGCGCCGAGTACAAGCCCGTCACCCACTCCTTCGCTTGGAGGGACAACGCATGACGAAGATCGGTTTCATCGGACTCGGCATCATGGGCAGCCCGATGGCGGCCCACCTGGTGGCCGCCGGGCACGACGTGACGGGCTTCGACCTCAGCTCCGCATCGCTCGAGAAGCTGGAGACCGACGGCGGCAAGGCCGCGTCCAGCGCGCAGGAAGCCGTGAGCGGCGCGGAGGTCGTCATCACGATGCTGCCGAACCACCCGCAGGTCGAGGCCGTGATCGACGAGGTGACGTTCGACGACGGCACGTTGCTGGTCGACATGAGCACCATCCGCCCGTCCACCTCGATCGAGATCGCTCGCAAGCTGTCGAACGTCCGGGTGCTCGACGCGCCGGTCAGCGGCGGTCAGACCGGCGCGGTCCAGGCGTCGCTCAGCATCATGGTCGGCGGCAACGAGGCCGACTTCGCCGCCGCCAGGCCGTTCCTGGAGGTCCTCGGCAAGACGATCGTGCACGTCGGCCCGCACGGCGCCGGCCAGGTCGTGAAGGCAGCGAACCAGCTGATGGTCGGCGGCATCTACGCCCTGGTCGCCGAGGCGATCGTGTTGCTGGAGGCGTCCGGCGTCGACCCCAAGGCGGGCCTCGACGTGCTGGCGGGCGGTCTCGCGGCGAACCGGATCCTCGACCTCAAGCGCGAGACGATGATCGCCCGCGAGTTCCAGCCGGGCTTCCGGATCGACCTGCACCACAAGGACATGGGCATCGCACTGGACGCCGCGCGCTCCGCCGACGTCGCGCTGCCGGTCACCCACCAGATCGCCGCGCTGGTCGCGGCGGCACGCGCGCAGGGGTACGGGTCGCTCGACCACTCCGCGCTGCTCAAGGTCGTCGAGAACTTCGCGGGAAGGGCCTGACCCATGCCGAAGATCCCCGTCATGCAGGCGGTCGTCGAGGTCCTCAAGTCCGAGGGCGTCGACACCGTGTTCGGCTGCCCCGGCGCCGCGATCCTCCCGCTGTACAAGGCGATGGAGCAGGACGGCTCCATCGAGCACCTCATCGTGCGGCACGAGGAGGGCGCGACCCACATGGCCGACGGCTGGTCGCGCACGACCGGCAACGTCGGCGTCGCCATCGGCACGTCCGGTCCGGCCGGCACGAACATGATCACCGGCCTGTACACCGCGCAGGCCGACTCCGTGCCGATCCTGTGCATCACCGGCCAGGCCGCGGTCTCCAAACTGCACCAGGAGGCGTTCCAGGCCGTCGACATCGTCTCGATCGCCGCGCCAGTCACGAAGTGGGCCGTGCAGGTCAAGGAAGCCGCGCAGATGCCGTGGATCTTCCGGGAGGCGTTCCGGATCGCCCGCTCCGGCCGGCCGGGGCCCGTGCTGATCGACCTGCCGATCGACGTGCAGAAGCAGGAGATCGAGTGGGACTCGACGATCGACGAACCGTTGCCGGTGCCGAAGAACGCCCCGAGTGAGGCACGGGTCGAGCGCGCTCTGGAGATGCTGCTGGCCGCCGAACGTCCGCTGTTGCTCGCGGGTGGCGGTGTCATCCTCGGCGAGGCGTCGGCCGAGCTGCTGGAGCTGGCGGAACTGCTGCAGGTCCCGATCCAGGCCACGTTGATGGGCAAGGGCGCGATCGACGAGGACCACCCGCTCTACGCGGGCATGACCGGCATCCAGACCTCGCAGCGCTACGGCAACGCGTCGTTCCTGGAGTCCGACCTGGTGCTGGCGCTGGGTGCGCGTTTCGGCGACCGGCACACCGGCGATCTCGCCACCTACCGCGGCGACCGGAAGTTCATCCACGTCGACGTCGAGCCGACGCAGATCGGCAAGGTGTTCGGGCCGGACCTCGGGATCGTGGCCGACACCAGGCTGTTCCTCCAGGCGTTGCTGGAGAAGGCACGTGCGCACGCCCGCCCGGCGGGGGCGTGGGTCGAGCGGTGCCAGGAGCTCAAGCGGACCCTGCTGCGGCGCGAGGACTTCGACACCGTGCCGGTCAAGGCGCCGCGGGTGTTCAAGGAGATCAACGAGTTCTACGGCCCGGACACCTACTTCGTCACGGCCATCGGGCTCTACCAGATCTGGTCAGGCCAGCACCAGAAGGCGCACAAGCCGCGGCACTACCAGGTCTGCGGCCAGGCCGGTCCGCTCGGCTGGGAGATCCCGGCGGCGATCGGGGTCAAGAAGGCCAGGCCGGACGCAGAGGTGGTCGGCATCGTCGGCGACTACTCGTTCCAGTTCCTGGTCGAGGAGCTGGCGGTCGGCGCCCAGTACGACGTGCCGTTCGTGCTGATCATGCTGAACAACGAGTACCTGGGCCTGATCAGGATGGCCGAGGACCACGGCGGCTACGACATGAAGTACGAGGTCGACATCCACTACGACACCACGGGCTCGGACAACGTCAAGATCATGGAGGCCTACGGCTGCTCCGGCATCCGCGTGGCCGATCCGGGCGAGATCCGCGGTTCGCTGGAGTGGGCCCGCAAGGAGGCCGACCGCACGCGACGGCCGGTGCTCGTGGAGATCATGATCGAACGCGAGGGCAACACCGCGAACGGCACGTCGATCGCCGCGATGAAGGAATTCGAGCCTGTCCCGTGAGTCACGTGATCGTCGCGCCGGACAAGTTCAAGGGATCTCTCACCGCCCCGCAGGTCGCCGCCGCGGTCGCGCGCGGCCTGCGGGAGGCGCTCCCGGACCTGGACGTGCGCCTCCTCCCGGTGGCCGACGGCGGTGACGGCACGGTCGACGCCGCCGTCGCCGCCGGGTTCCTCAAGGTCGGGCGCTGGGTCACCGGGCCCGTCGGCAAGCCGGTGCCCGCGTCGTTCGCGGTGCGCGGCACGACGGCGGTGGTCGAGGTGGCCTCGGCGGCCGGGCTGACGTTGCTGGACCGGCCCGCGCCGCTCGACGCCACCAGTCACGGCGTCGGTGAGCTGCTGAAAGCCGCGTTGGACGTCGGGTGCTCGACGATCGTGCTCGGCCTCGGCGGCAGCGCGTGCACGGACGGCGGCGCGGGCATGCTCGAAGCGCTCGACGGGACGTCGTTCGACGGTGTCGACCTGGTGCTGGCCTCCGACGTGGACAACCCGCTGCTCGGGCCGGACGGCGCGGCGGCGGTCTACGGGCCGCAGAAGGGAGCTTCACCCGAACAGGTGGAGATCCTCGAACGGCGGTTGGCCGGGTTCGCCGAGCGCATCGGACCGGAGCACGCCGCACGGCCCGGTGCGGGGGCGGCCGGCGGGATCGGGTTCGCGGCGCTCGCGGTGCTGGGCGCGCGGTTCCGGCCCGGCATCGAGGTCGTGCTGGAGCTCGCCGGGTTCGCCGAGGCCGTCGCCGGCGCGTCGCTGGTGGTCACCGGCGAGGGCTCGCTCGACGCGCAGACCCGGCACGGCAAGGCGCCGTACGGGGTGGTGCGGGCCTCCGGTGACGTGCCGGTGGTCGCGGTCGCGGGACAGTGCTCGGTCGAACCCGGTGACCTGGGGCTGAAGGCTGCCTACGCGTTGCTGGACGTCGAGCCGGACGTCACCCGCTGCATGGCCCGTGCTGATTCGTTGTTGCACGTCCTCGGCGGTCGCATCGCCCGCGACTGGCTGTCAGAGTGAGGGACATGGACCTGGTCTTCCGCGCCCGCAGGGTCGTGACCCCGCAAGGCGAGATCGCGTGCGACGTCGGCGTCGTCGACGGCAAGGTCGTCGCCGTCGAACCGCGCATCGAGTCGCCGAACGTCGTGCACCTCGCGGACGACGAGGTGTTGCTGCCCGGCCTGGTCGACACGCACGTGCACGTCAACGACCCCGGCCGCACCGAGTGGGAGGGCTTCGAGACTGCGACCCGCGCCGCGGCGGCCGGTGGCGTCACGACGATCATCGACATGCCGCTCAACAGCATCCCGCCGACGGTCGAGACCGCCGCGCTGGAGATCAAGCGCAAGGCCGCGGCGGCCGTCTCGGTGGACGTCGGGTTCTGGGGCGGCATCGTCCCCGGCAACCTGGCGGACCTGAAGCCGTTGCACGAGGCCGGGGTCTTCGGCTTCAAGTGCTTCCTGCTGCACTCGGGGGTGGACGAGTTCCCGGCCGTGACGACCGCCGAGCTGGAGCTCGCGCTGCGGGAGCTGGCCACGCTCGACGCGTTGACGATCGTGCACGCCGAGGACGCGCACACGGTCCGCGACTCCGAACCGGACTACGCGGGGTTCCTCGCGTCCCGGCCGCGCGAGGCCGAGAACAAGGCGATCAGCGACGTCGTGGCGTTGACCCGCAAGACCGGCGCGCGGACGCACATCCTGCACCTCTCGTCGTCGGACGCCCTGTCGATCCTGGAGGCCGCGAAACGGGAGAGCCTGCCGATCACCGCCGAGACCTGCCCGCACTACCTCACGTTCACGGCGGAGGAGATCCACGACGGGCAGACGGAGTTCAAGTGCTGCCCGCCGATCCGCGAGGCCGAGAACCGCGAGGCGTTGTGGCAGGGCCTGCGCGACGGCGTGATCGACCTGGTCGTCAGCGACCACTCGCCGAGCACCGCCGACCTGAAGGCGGGCGACTTCGCCACCGCCTGGGGAGGCATCGCGTCGCTGCAGCTCGGCCTGCCCGCGGTGTGGACGGGTGCGCGGGACCGCGGCTTCCAGCTCACCGACGTCGTCCGCTGGATGGCCACGCACCCGGCCCGTCAGGCCGGGCTGGAGTCCAAGGGCGCCATCGAGGTGGGCAAGGACGCGGACCTCGTGGTGTTCGCGCCGGACGAGACCTTCGTGGTGGACAGGGACAAGCTCCACCACCGCAACCCCGTCACGCCGTACCACGGTCGCACCCTGCACGGCGTCGTGCGGCAGACGTGGTTGCGCGGCAGGGAAACCGGTACCACCCGGGCAAGCTCGCCCGAAGGAAAGCTGCTCAGAAGAGGAGAAGCATGACGGAGTGGACCCGGCTGCCCGATCTCGCCTCGCGCGCGGTCGGTGGTGGTGTGGTGTGGGCGAACGACGAGCTGTTCGCCGAGCGGGAGAACCTGATCAAACCCGCCGAGCCGGTCTACCAGACCTACACCTTCGGTCACAAAGGTCAGATCTACGACGGCTGGGAGACCCGGCGCCGTCGTGAGCCGGGCGTCGACCAGGCCGTCATCCGGCTCGGCATGCCCGGTGTGGTGCGCGGGGTCGTCGTCGACACGGCGTTCTTCAAGGGCAACTACCCGCCGTTCTGCTGGGTCGAGGGCGCGCAGGCCGACGGCTATCCGAACGCCGACGAGATCACCGAGTGGTTCCCGCTGGTCGAACGCTCCGCGCTCAAGGGCGACGAGAAGCACTACTTCGACGTACGGGACGGACGCCGCGTCACGCACGTACGGCTCACCATCGACCCGGACGGCGGTGTCGCGCGGTTGCGCGTGCACGGAGAACCGCTCGCGGACCCGCGGCTGCTCGTGGCCGGCATCGACCTCGCCGCACTGGAGAACGGCGCGGTCGTCCTGGGCTGCAGCAACATGTTCTACAGCTCGCCCAACAACCTCATCGCGCCCGGCCAGGCCACCGTCATGGGGGAGGGCTGGGAGACCGCGCGCCGCCGGGACGACGGCAACGACTGGGTGTCGCTGCGCCTCGCCGCACCCGGTGTCGTGAACCTCGTCGAGCTCGACACCAGCCACTTCAAGGGCAACGCGCCGGGCTGGGCGTCCGTCAGCGCATGCGACGAGCGCACGGACCCGGACACGTGGGTCGACCTCCTGCCGCGCACGAGGCTCCAGCCCGACACACGGCACCGGTTCGTCGTGACCGCCACCGAGGCGACGGCCGTCCGGCTCGACATCTACCCGGACGGCGGCATGGCCCGGCTGCGCGTCGTCGGCACCCCTACGAGTGACGGCCTCGCTCACCTGCAGGACATGTGGGCCAAAACGACTGACTGACCGTGGTTGTACGACCACAGAATGATTCTGTCCCCTACCTGAGTTGGTTGTTCACGTCACACGATCGGTGGAAGCGTTTCCTCCCGCAAGGTCGGGGACCTAGGGAGGAAATCCATGCAACCGATGATGCGCGCCGTCGGGGCCGCGCTCGCGAGTTCCGCATTGGTGTTGGGTGCGAGCCAGGTCGCGGTCGCGGCTCCGGAGGGGCAGCCGGAGTTCGGGGTGGGCGCGATCGACTGGAAGCCGTGCGAGGAGGTGCCGACGATCGACTGCGGTTTCCTGACGCTGCCGATCGACTACGCCAAGCCGGACGGTGAGAAGTTCCAGCTGGCCGTGTCGCGCCGCAAGGCGAACGACCCGGCGCAGCGCATCGGCGCGATGGTGATCAACCCCGGTGGGCCCGGCGGGTCCGGCGTCAACTTCTCGTTCGGCGCCGACCGGTTCTTCAGCAAGGAGATCGTCGACAAGTTCGACGTCATCGGCTTCGACCCGCGTGGTGTCGCGCGCAGCCAGCCGATCAAGTGCTCGGCGGAGATGCTGCAGAACCAGCCGTCGAGCTACCCGAAGAGCAAGGCCGAGTTCGACGCGTACGCCGTGTACAACAAGGCGCTGCGCGAGGACTGCCGCACGCAGTCCGGCCCGATCTTCGACCACGCCTCGACCGCCGACGTGGCGCAGGACATCGACTCCATCCGCCGCGCGCTGGGCGAGAAGAAGATCAACTACTACGGCGTCTCGTACGGCACGATCATGGGCCAGCACTACGCGGAGCGGTTCGGCAAGAACATCCGCGCCATGATCATCGACTCGAACATGGACCACAGCCTCGGCACCAAGCAGTTCCTCGACTCCGAGGCGCGCACCGCGGAGGACTCGTTCACCGAGTGGGTCAAGTGGAACGACCGCGACGCGTCGTCGCCGTTCCACGGCCAGGACCTCCGCAAGATCTGGAAGGACCTGCTGGCCAGGGCCGAGCGCGGTGAGGTGCCCGCTCCGTGGGACCCGGCTCTCAAGCTCACGCCGGAGGACCTCGGCGGCGGGGTGACGAGCATGGCCTACGGCCCCAGCTGGAAGGCGTTCGCCGACCAGGTCAAGGAGATCATCGACGGCCTGCCGGCGCCGAGGTCCGCGTTCTCGGCCTTCGCGGAGGAGACGTTCGCGAACCCGTTCCCCGGCATCTTCTGCAACGACTACAACCTGCGCGTCGGCTCGTGGGGCGAGTACCAGGCGCTGGCCGGGTCGGAGTTCCGGATCGCGCCGAACACCCGCGGCTCCTCACTCGGCCACGGCGCCATGATGGGCTGCGTCGGGTTCCCGAAGGCCACGAACCCGCAGCGCACGTTGAAGATCAAGAACTCGCCGAAGATCCTGCTCACCAATGCCAAGCACGACCCGGCGACGGCGTACGAGTGGGCGGTCAACGCGCACCGGCAGACCCGTGACACCACCGTCTTCGTGACCTACGAGGGCTGGGGCCACGGCGTCTACGACCGCAGCGAGTGCACGCTGAAGATCAACAACGAGTACCTCGTGTCGCTGAAGCTGCCGCGCAACGGCACCACGTGCGCCGCGGTGGAGCCGCCGGCGCAGTCGGTGATGTCCGCGAAGCCCAAGGTCCCCGCGGGCCCGTTCTAGGTCCTCGACGACCACCTCACGAACCGCGTCCGCCGGTGTGCTCACCGGGGGACGCGGTTCGTCCGCGTCACGCGGGAGAGTGAGGTGGAATGTCACTCCTCGTCACCTCACCGACGCGGTGAGGTCGCCGAAGCAGGCCCGTGAACCCCGTGAAACGCGGACGTAACACCTCCACGTCGACAGTTCACCTCCGCGAAACGTTCGGCGCGGGTTCGTGAAACAGGACATACCGATGCTCCCTGCAACCGACGTGCAGTGGAGGTCGAAGTGGATACAGGGGACACCGCCTGGGTGCTCACCAGCGCCGCCTTGGTGCTGCTGATGACGCCGGGCCTTGCCTTCTTCTACGGAGGCATGGTCCGTTCGAAGAGCGTGCTCAACATGATGATGATGAGCTTGGGTGCCATGGCCGTGGTCGGTGTCCTCTGGGTGCTGTTCGGGTACTCGATGGCATTCGGCGGAGACGTCGGCGGAGGCCTGCTGGCCAACCCGTTCGAGCACTTCGGCCTCAACGGGCTGCTGGCTGCCGAATCGCTGTTCGGCAAGATCCCGAGCACGGTGTTCGTGGCGTTCCAGGCGATGTTCGCGATCATCACGGTCGCGCTGATCTCCGGCGCCATCGCCGACCGCGCCCGCTTCGGCCCGTGGCTGCTGTTCGCCGGCCTGTGGGCCACGATCGTCTACTTCCCGGTCGCGCACTGGGTGTTCGACTTCGCCGACAAGGACAAGGACGGCAACGTCACCGACCCCGGCGGCTGGATCGCCAACAAGCTCCTCGCGATCGACTTCGCCGGTGGTACGGCGGTGCACATCAACGCCGGTGCCGCGGGTCTCGCGCTCGCCATCGTGCTCGGCAAGCGCGTCGGCTGGCCGAAGGAGCCCATGAAGCCGCACAGCCTGCCGCTGGTCGTGCTCGGCGCCGGTCTGCTGTGGTTCGGCTGGTTCGGGTTCAACGCCGGTTCCGCTCTCGGCGCCAACGGCACCGCGGGCGTCACGTTCATCAACACGACCGTCGCCACCTGCGCCGCGATGCTCGGCTGGCTGCTGACGGAGCGCATCCGCGACGGCAAGGCCACCACGCTCGGCGCCGCGTCGGGTGTCATCGCCGGCCTGGTCGCCATCACGCCCGCCTGCTCGTCGGTCACCCCGATCGGTGCCATCGCGGTCGGCGCGATCACCGGTGTCCTCTGCGCCCTGGCCGTGTCGCTCAAGTACCGCTTCGGCTTCGACGACTCGCTCGACGTCGTCGGCGTGCACCTCGTCGGTGGCCTGTCCGGCACGATCCTGATCGGTCTCTTCGCGAGCGAGGCGGCGCCCGCCAAGGTCAACGGCCTCTTCTACGGCGGCGGCTTCGACCAGTTGTGGCGCCAGGCGGTCGGCGCGTTCGCGGTGCTCGGCTACTCGTTCGTGCTGAGCCTGGCCCTGGGCTACCTGGTGAAGTTCACGGTCGGCTTCCGCGCCACCGAGGAGGCGGAGGTCGCCAGCATCGACGAAGCTGAGCACGCCGAGCGCGCCTACGAGTACGGCAGCCTGACCGGCGCTCGTGGTGTCGGCAAGCCGAGCGTGGCCGCGGGCGCGACCGCGGTCCTCGAGGGGAGCAACAAGTCATGAAGCTGGTCACCGCGATCATCAAGCCGTTCACGCTCGACGACGTGAAGGGCGCCCTCGAACAGCTCGGGGTGCTCGGCATGACCGTCAGCGAGGTGCAGGGCTACGGCCGCCAGAAGGGCCACACCGAGGTCTACCGCGGCGCCGAGTACTCGGTGGACTTCGTCCCCAAGATCAAGATCGAGGTCGTCATCGACGACGCCGCCGTCGACAAGGTGCTGGAGGCGGTCGTCGAGGCCGCCCGCACCGGCAAGATCGGTGACGGCAAGGTCTGGGTCACTCCGGTCGACACCGTCGTGCGCGTCCGCACCGGCGAGCGTGGAACGGATGCGCTGTAACAACTGAGGAGACGGTCCGTGGAGAACAACGAAACGGCCGTCGTCACGGCTGACGACCTGGTGCGAGCGCGCGAACGGCTGCTCGTGCCAGGTCGTCGTCGCTTGGCCGCCGAACCTCTGCGCGAGGCACTCGTGGACCTGCACGAGTTCTGGTTGACCAAACACGCGGGGGGAGCGGGGATATCCGGATCGGGTATCGCGCTCGTGGCGGTCGGCGGGCTGGGGCGGCGTGAGCTCGTGCCCTACTCCGACCTCGACCTGGTCCTGGTGCACAACAACGTCAAGAACGTCGACGCGGTCGCCGAGAAGCTCTGGTACCCGCTGTGGAACTCCGGCATCGGCCTCGACCACTCCGTCCGCACGGTCGGCGAGGCGCTCCGGGTCGCCGCGGGTGACCTGCGGACCGCGCTGGGGCTGCTGGACATCCGGCACATCGCCGGCGACCCCGAGGTGTCGCAGAAGCTCGCCGACGGCGCGCGGCAGGCGTGGCGCGGCAACGTGCGCAACCGGCTCGACGAGATCTCCGAGTCGTCGCAGAAGCGCTGGGGCCGCAGCGGCGAGATCGCCCACCGCGTCGAACCCGACCTCAAGCACGGCCGCGGCGGGTTGCGGGACATCACCATCCTGGACGCGCTGTCGATCGCGCAGGTGGTCGACCGGCCGTCCACCGACGTCGGCGAGGCCCGCAAGTTCCTTCTGGACGTGCGCACCGAACTCCGCCGTGTGGCGCGGAAACCCCGTGACGTGCTGCGGGCGCAAGACGGTGACGAGGTGGCTTCCGCGCTCGGGCTGGCCGACCGGTTTGCTTTGGCCCGTTCGCTCTCCTCGGCCGCACGGACGGTCGTGTACGCGTTCGACGTGGGGATGCGCACGGCCCGTGCGGCTGCACCGAAGCGTGGGCTCGGGGCGTTCCTCAGAGGACAGCCCCAGCGTCGTCCGTTGGACGAAGGCGTTGTGCTGCACGGGTCTGAGGTTTCCCTCGCCCGTGACGCGATCCCCAGCCGTGATCCGGCGTTGTTGTTGCGTGTCGCGACGGCGGCTGCACGCAGCAAGCACCCGATCGCGTCCGGGACGCTGACCCGGCTCGCGGACTCGGCGCCGGAGCTGCGCCAGCCGTGGCCGCGCGAGGCCCGCGAGGAGCTGCTGGCGTTGCTGGGCAGCGGCAACGGGCTCGTGGACGTCGTGGAAGCGTTGGACCGCACGGGTTTGTGGGGCCGCCTGTTCCCCGAGTGGGGTGCGGTGCGGGACCTGCCGCCGCGCGACGCCGCGCACATGTGGACGGTCGACCGGCACCTGGTGCAGGCGGTCGCGCACGCGGCCAGGCTCGCGACCACGGTGTCGCGCCCGGACCTGCTGCTGCTGGGCGCGCTCGTCCACGACATCGGCAAGGGCCGGCAGCAGGACCACTCCGAGGTCGGCGCCGCGCTGGCGACGCAGATCGGGGAGCGGATCGGGCTGTGGCCGCAGGACGTCGAGACGTTGTCGATGATGGTCCGCCACCACCTGCTGCTGCCGCACACCGCGACCCGTCGCGACGTCGAGGACGAGGCAACCGTGCACCGCGTGGTCGAGACGCTCGGCGGCGACGCGATCCTGCTCGAGCTGCTCCACGCGCTGGCCGAGGCCGACTCCCTCGCGACGGGGCCGGGCGTGTGGACGGACTGGAAGGCCGCGCTGATGACCGACCTGGTCAACCGCTGCCGCAAGGCGATGGCGGGGGAGGCGTTGCCCAAGCAGGAACCGCTCGACCCCGCGCACGTCGAGGCGGCGGAACGCGTAGCGGTGTCGGGGAAGTCGGAGGTGCTGCTGCAGAAGCAGGACCACGCGGCGGTCGTGACGGTGTTCGCGCCGGACCGTCCGGGAGTCCTGTCCAAGGCGGCCGGCGTGCTCGCGCTGAACTCGCTGGAGGTGCACGCGGCGACGTTGCGCTCGCACGGCGGGGCGACGGTGGACGCGTTCACGGTGTCGCCGCGGTTCGGGTCGCTGCCGGACGCGTCGCTGCTGCGCGAACAGCTCTCCAGGGCGATCGAGGGCTCGTTGCCGTTGGCGGACAAGCTCGCCGCGAAGGAACGCGACTACGGCGGTCCGCCGCTCGACCCGCCGCCTTCCCGGGTGCTCTGGTTCGACGACGAGGCGACCGGTGCCGTGGTGCTGGAACTGCGTGCCGCGGACCGGATCGGGCTGCTGCACCGCGTTGCCGCCGCATTGGAGCAGTGCGGCGTGGACGTGCAGTGGGCGCGTGTGTCGACATTGGGCGCGACTGTCGTCGACTCGTTCAGCATCACGTGCGACCAGCTCGACAAGAAGCGGATCGAGCGGGCGGTGCTGGAAGCGGCCAGGTAGAGGTTGAGTAGCACTACGCACAACCTCTCCGGGTGCTCACGCTCCTGAACGGACGCGGAACGCGGCAGTCTTCGTGGTGTCCGGGAAGCGTCCTCGAG
Organism: Lentzea sp. NPDC059081; assembly: GCF_042738015.1. Lineage (NCBI taxonomy): Bacteria > Bacillati > Actinomycetota > Actinomycetes > Pseudonocardiales > Pseudonocardiaceae > Lentzea > Lentzea sp. NPDC059081. The sequence goes on along the minus strand of NZ_JBHYGW010000004.1, from coordinate 537,944 downwards.
GGGTGGACCGCTTCCGGGACGGGCAGAGGCGGTGGTGACGAGTGACGGCGCCGGGGGAGGCACCGCGCACTCGCACCGCCGCCGCGTTCCTCCTCGCATGACAACGAGACAGCTTCCTGGACAACCTCCGCGAGGTCCGGGCAGGGTCGAGTTCTCGTTGTTCTGACTGGGGAGGAAGAACGTTGAGGATCGCACTGGTCGCCGCCGTCGCGGCTGCCCTGATCATCCCGGCCACCGCTCAGGCCGCCGCACTCGCCGTGGAGGACCTCGGCACGCTGCCGGGTGACCTGCGCAGCACCGCGGCCGACATCAACGACTCCGGCACGATCGCCGGTGTCTCCTACGGATCGGGCACGAGCCAGCACGCCGTGCGCTGGGACCGGTTCGACGGGATCCGCAAGCTCGCCGACCTCGGGTTCGACTCGTGGGCGGGCGCCATCAACAGCAACAGCGTCGTGGTCGGGTACGCGGTCACGTCGGCCGGCCAGACCCAGGCGGTGAAGTGGAACCCGTCCGGCGCGCTGGTGCAGCTGACCGTGGCGGGCGCGACGAGCTCGGTCGCCTACGACGTCAACGACTCCGGCACCGTCTCGGGCACGGCGACGATCAACGGCGTGCCGCAGGCCGTGCTGTGGGACTCGACCGGTGGCGCGACGCTGCTCGGCGCGGGCATCGGCCTGCACGTGACGGGTGCCGGCTGGGTGGTCGGCACCTCGGGCAGCGACGTCGTCCGGTGGAACGCCTCCGGAGTGCGGACCGTGCTCGACAGCGGCACGCTGCTCGGCGCCAACCAGCTCGCCGACGCCACCGGGACCGTCGGTTCCAACGGCGTGCAGTGGTCGCGCAACGGCACCAAGATCGCGCTGGGCTCCGGGGCGCGGCCGTACGACCTCAGCGACAACGGCTGGACGGTCGGCGAGCTGTCGTCGCAGGCGTACCGCTGGGACACGTTCGGCGGCACCGGCGCACCGCTGGCGGCGTCGCCGTCGAGCGCGGCCGAGGTGAACAACTCCGGCGTCGTCGCGGGCACGGTCGGCACGTCCGCCGCGACCTGGGACATGAGTGGCACGCAGACGCTGCTGCCGGGGGTCTCCGGTGCCACGCGTCACAACGTGTCCGGGTTGAGCGAGGTCGGCCAGGTCATCGGGGTCGCGAACTTCTCGAACGGCACGTCGCACGCCGTCGTCTGGCGCTAGGAAGCTGTGCATTTTGTCGGAATTCGCGCGAGACTGAACGAGAGGGAAGGTCAAGACGTCTTCTAGGACATGACCGCCGTGTTGAACACGCAGATCGCCACCGTCCAGGTGAGGCCGCGCTCGCTCGTCGTCCTCGCCGGGATCCCCGGCGCGGGCAAGACGACGCTGCTCACGCGCCTGGACGCCGACGAGCCGGTCACCGTCCTCGACTCCGACCAGGTGCGCACGTGGCTCGAGCCGCGCGTGCGCCTGCCGTACAAGTTCTGGCGCCCGCTCGTGCACCTGACACACCGGGTGCGCGTGTTCTGGGCGGCGCTGTTCTGCCAGGGCCTGCTGGTCGTGCACGAACCGTCCACCAGGCCCGGCACGCGGTTCATGCTGGTGCTCGCCGGCCTGCTGTCGGGGCGCTCCCGCCACTTCCTGTGGCTGGACGCCTCGGCGGCCCAGGCCCTCGACGGCCAGATCGCCCGCCGCCGCGTCGTGCGCACCCACTCGTTCGAGCGACACGTCCGCCGCGGCTCGTCGATGCGCTCGCAGTTCGAGGCGGGCTGGGTGCCGTTCGGGTTCGCCGGCGTGACGCTGCTCACCCGTGCGGGAACCTCGGGTGGTCTGCGCATCATGGTGTCGTGATCAAGGCTGTCGTCTTCGACTTCGCAGGCACCCTGTTCGGGCGTCCCACCTACCGATGGCTGACACCCGAACACCTCGCGGTGCTGAGAGCGCCCGCCCCGTACATCGCACGCATGAACGCCGCCGAACGCGCCGTGTGGGCCGCTCGCGACCTCACGGCGCTGGCGAACCGCTCGGCCTACCTGACCCTGTTCCGGCTGGCAGGGCTGTCGATGACGAACGACCTCTTCCAGCGCCTGCACAACCCGGCGTTCTGGCTGCCGTACGCGGACACGGCCGACGCCCTGTCCGTCGTGCGGCCGCTGAAGGTCGGGGTGCTGAGCAACATCTCGTGGGACATCCGCCCGGTGTTCGCCCGCGAGTCGCTGGTGGTCGACGCGTTCGCGTTGTCGTTCGAGATCGCCTTCTCCAAGCCCTCGGTGCGGGCCTTCGAGGCGGCCTGCGTGCGGCTGGACGTCGAGCCGGCGGAGTGCCTCTACGTCGGTGACGACCCGGTGTCGGACGGGGCCGCGGTGGCGGCCGGGCTGACGTTCGCGCAGATCTCCACTGCTCCGGTCGGACGCCGTGAGCCGGTCCTGCTGGAGGCGCTGGCGAGCCACGGGATCGGGTGAACGCGAGGTTGGCTAGTCTGGAGGGCGTGTTCTCCACGCTTTCCGACCGGCTGACCACGGTCCTCCAGGGCCTTCGCGGCAAGGGCAAGCTCAGCGACGCCGACATCGACGCCACCGCGCGCGAGATCAGGGTCGCGCTGCTCGAGGCCGACGTCGCGCTGCCCGTTGTGCGCGGCTTCATCGCCAAGGTGAAGGAACGCGCCAAGGGCGCGGAGGTCCACCAGGCGCTGAACCCGGCGCAGCAGGTCGTGAAGATCGTCAACGAGGAGCTCGTCAACGTCCTCGGCGGCGAGACGCGGCGGCTGAACCTCGCGAAGAACCCGCCGTCGGTGATCATGCTGGCGGGTCTGCAGGGTGCCGGTAAGACGACGCTCGCCGGCAAGCTCGCGAAGTGGCTGAAGGGCCAGGGGCACACGCCGCTGCTCGTCGCCGCCGACCTGCAGCGCCCGAACGCCGTCACGCAGCTCCAGGTCGTCGGTGAGCGCGCGGGGGTGCCCGTGTTCGCGCCCGAGCCCGGCAACGGCGTGGGCAACCCCGTCGACGTCTCGCGCCGCGGCATCGCCGAGGCCAAGGCGAAGCAGCACGACATCGTCCTCGTCGACACGGCCGGCCGGCTGGGCGTCGACGAGGAGATGATGCAGCAGGCCGTCGACATCCGGGCCGCGGTCAACCCGGACGAGGTCCTGTTCGTGGTCGACGCCATGGTCGGTCAGGACGCGGTCAACACGGCCACGGCGTTCCGCGACGGCGTCGGGTTCACCGGTGTCGTGCTCACCAAGCTCGACGGCGACGCCCGCGGTGGTGCCGCGCTGTCGGTCCGCGAGATCACCGGCCAGCCGATCCTCTTCGCGTCCAACGGCGAGAAGCTCGAGGACTTCGACGTCTTCCACCCCGACCGGATGGCCTCGCGCATCCTCGGCATGGGCGACGTCCTGACGCTGATCGAGCAGGCCGAGCAGCACTTCGACCAGGAGCAGGCCGAGAAGGCCGCGGCGAAGCTGCACACCGGTCAGCTCACGCTCGAGGACTTCCTGGAGCAGATGCTCGCGATCCGCAAGATGGGCCCGATTGCGAACCTGCTCGGCATGCTGCCCGGCGCCGGGCAGATGAAGGACCAGCTCGCGATGCTGGACGAGAAGCACCTCGACCGCATCCAGGCGATCATCCGCGGCATGACGCCCGCCGAGCGCGACGACCCCAAGATGATCAACGCGTCGCGCCGCCTGCGCATCGCGAACGGCTCGGGCGTCAAGGTCAGCGACGTCAACGACCTGGTCAACCGCTTCTTCGAGGCCCGCAAGATGATGGCGTCGATGGCGGGCCGGATGGGTGGCTACGGCCCCAGCAAGACGCGCAAGGGCAAGAAGGGGAAGAAGGGCAAGGGCGGCCGCGGCCCGACGCCCCCGAAGGTCAAGGGCGGGATGCCCGGCATGTTCCCCGGGATGCCCGGCGGTCTGCCCGGTGGCTTCCCCGGCATGCCCCCCGGTGGCGGCCTGCCCAACCTCGGCGGCGGCATGAACGAGCTCCCGCCCGGCTTCGACCCGTCGAAGTTCAAGTTCGACGGCGACGACAAGAAGAAGTGACCATGCACCTGCGCGGCGTCGTCCTCCCGGACGGCGAGCCGCGAGACCTGTGGGTCGTGAACGGCCGCGTGCGCACCCAGCCCGTGCCGGGATCGCAGACCGTCGTCGACGGCGGCTTCCTCGTGCCGGGCCTGGTCGACGCGCACTGCCACGTCGGCCTGGGCCCGCAGGGCGGCGTGGAGCTGCCCGAGGCCGTCGACCAGGCGCTGACCGACCGCGCCGCGGGCACGTTGCTGATCCGCGACTGCGGCGCGCCGATCGACACCACGCCGTTGCAGGAGCGCCTGGACCTGCCGCGGATCATCCGCGCGGGCCGGCACATCGCCAAGCCGAAGCGCTACATCCCGCACATCGGCGTGGAGATCGAGTCCGACCTGGCCACGGCCGTGGCCGAGCAGGCCGCGTACGGCGACGGCTGGGTGAAGCTCGTCGGCGACTGGATCGACCGGGGCGCGGGCGACCTCGCTCCACTGTGGACGGATGACGAGCTGGCGCAGGCGATCAAGGTCGCCCACGACGCCGGTGCTCGCGTGACGGCTCACGTGTTCGGCGAGGACGCGCTGCCCGGCCTGATCAACGCGGGCATCGACTGCATCGAGCATGGCACCGGCCTGACCGACGACACGATCTCGCTGATGGCCTCCCGAGGCACCGCCCTGGTGCCCACGCTGATCAACATCGAGACGTTCCCCGGCATCGCCGAGAAGGCCGGTAAGTACCCCGCGTACGCGAACCACATGCGCGACCTGCACGCCCGCGTCGCCACGACGGTGTCGTCCGCGATCGAGGCCGGCGTGCCGGTCTACGCGGGCACCGACGCGGGCGGTGGCATCGCGCACGGCCGCATCGTCGACGAGATCGCCGCGCTGCACCGCGTGGGCATGAGCGCCTCGGACGCCATCGGCGCCGCGTCGTGGAACGCCCGCTCCTGGCTGGGTTTCCCCTCGCTGACCGAGGGCGCGGCCGCGGACATCGTGGTCTACGACTCGGACCCCCGCGAGAACCTCGAGGTCCTGCGGTCGCCGCGCATGATCATGCTGAGGGGCCGGGTCTACTAGGCGTTCGCCAAGGCTCCTGCCTGGTACGCACCGCCCTTCTGGTGCGTGATCACGGCCATCCGGTTGGCCGCGTTGATGAGCCCGACCAGGCACACCAGCGCGGCGACCTGCTCGTCGTCGAAGTGCTTGCGGACGTTGTCCCACGTCTCGTCGCTGACGCCGTCGCGGGTGAGCACCGTGCCCTCCTCGGTGAACGCGAGCGCCGCCTGCTCGGCCTCGGTGAACACCGTCGTCTCGCGCCACCCGGCGACGAGGTGCAGCCGCAACGGGTCCTCGCCCGCCGCCACGGCCTCCTTGACGTGCATGTCGAGGCAGAAGCCGCAGCCGTTGAGCTGGCTCGCGCGCAGGCTGACGAGCTCGGCCGTGATCGCGGGCAGCGGCGACTGGTGCACCGCCTGCCCGAGCCCGGCGAACCGCTTCGCGAGCTTGCCGCCGGTCTCGGTGCCGAAGAGGTCGAATCGGGGTTCCATCTGGTTTCCTCCCTCGTGGGCCTTGCTGGACGACCACGAGATGCCGAACCGCTTCTGGCTGTGACACCGCTGCTCTGTGACTCACGCCACTGTCACGCCGGCGGGGTGGGCGGCGTCTCGTGGGGAGACCCGTTTCTGGAGGGGGACCGATGCCGGACGTCGCGACCGACTCGTTCGTCAGCCACCGCAACCTGCTCTTCACGATCGCCTACGAGATGCTCGGCTCGGCCGCCGACGCCGAGGACGTGCTGCAGGAGACGTGGCTCAAGTGGGCGGACGTGGAGCACGACGTGGTCGAGAACCACCGCGCCTACCTGGTCCGCGTCGTCACCCGCCAGGCCCTGACGAGACTGCGCACCCTGGGCCGCCGCAAGGAGTCCTACGTCGGCTCCTGGCTCCCCGAACCCCTGCTGACCGCCCCGGACGTCGCCGAGGACGTGGAACTGGCCGACAGCGTCTCGATGGCGGTGCTGCTGGTCCTCGAAACCCTCACCCCGACCGAACGGGCCGTCTTCGTCCTGCGCGAGGTGTTCGACCTGGACTACGCCGAGATCGCGTCCGCCGTGGACAAGACCCCGGTCGCGGTCCGCCAGATCGCCCACCGCGCCCGCTCGCACGTGGCAGCCCGCCGCCCGCGCGAGGTGGTGACCCAGGCCGAGTCCCGCACCGCCCTGGCCGCGTTCCGGCGGGCCACCGAGACCGGCGACCTCCAGGCGCTGCTGGACCTGCTCGCCCCGGACGTCGTGTTCCTGGGCGACGGCGGCGGCGTGAAGCAGGCCGTGGCACGCCCGGTGGTAGGCGCCTCGAAGGTGGCGCGCATGCTGCTCGGCGGCCTGACCCGCGTGGCCGGCTGGACGATGGAGTCCGCCCAGGTGAACGGCTACCCGGCGCTGGTGTTCAAGTTCGACGGTGAGCTCGACACCGTGGTCGCGGTGCGGATCGAGGGCGGGCTGATCAGCGGCCTGTACGCGGTGCGCAACCCGGCGAAGCTGTCGCACATGGACCAGGAGACGACGCTGCGGCGGTGACGATCACCGCGCCACGAACCGCGCGACACCCTCGCCGACCGCCACGTGCCAGTGCAGGTGCCGGTTGTGCTGCTCGCTGCCGAGCGTGGTGAGCACCTGGCACCCGCCGTGCTGCTCGACGGCCAGCGCCGCGACTTCCTTGACGGTGCCGAGGAGTTCGACGGCCAGGTCGTCGTCGAGGTCGAGCAACGAGGTCACGTGCAGGGTGGGGATCACGATCACGTGGTCGGTGCCGAAGCCGGGGATCGGCGGGCGGAAGGCGAGCGTTCTTCCGGTTTTCGCGAGGACCTCCACGGCCACACGGCCCGGGATCACCTCGTCGCAGTACCAGTCAGGCCCCATGCCGCTCCACGCTAGCCGTGAGCGTCCGGTCTTCGGGGCCTCGTGGACCGCGCTCGGCATGCGTCTGGAGGCGCGGTCCGCGTACGTCCAAACCCGACGCCCGCCATCCCGTTCAACCGCCCGGAAACCCCGCCTCGGACAACGACGCAACGCAGTCCTCGGCGTCACCCACGCTGGTCATCCAGGTTTAGTCCCCGCCGCCCTACGCCGATCCGTTCAACGGAGATAGGACATCCGGCGGGGACCCGATCTGACCATCTTTTGGCCAGACGCTTGGCCCGGTTCCGTCGGTGCCGCAAAGTAACCTCGGATTCGGGGGCGGCAGCGTCCCCCAAGGGGGATCGCGGTCCCCACTCCAAGCGTATCGCGAGGGACCGACAGTGCCCGGTGCCTCTCCACCGCCGATCGCGAGGTGAGCTGATCATGAGGGTGCCGCAGCCGTTTGTTCACCGGCAGGTAGCCGAGGCGTGACTAGATTGCAGAGCGTGAGTGAGCCGGAGTCCCTGGAGCCCAAGCGCGGTTTCCTCGAGAGCGTGCGGGACATCAGCCGCAACCCGGAGCCGGAGCGGGTCGGCCAGCGCTGGGGTTTCGGCGCGTTCCTCCTGGTGGAGGCCGTTTTCATCCTGAGCGCCGTGTTCATCACGGCCGTGGCCAAGCAGTTCGGCGTGAGCCTGTACGACTCGGTGCCGCTGATCATCATCGGCTCGATCGTGCCCACGGTCCTCGCGGCCGGCACCGCCGTCGTCATCACCGTCGTGCGGGGCAACGGTCCCCGGATCGACCTCCGGTTCAGCATGACGAAGGAGGACCTGGCGACCGGGCTCAAGCTCGGCATCCTCGGGCTCGTCCTCACCTACTCCGCCGCCACGGTCTGGGCGAAGGTCGTCGGCGAGCAGAACGCCACGAGCGCCGTCGGCGACCTGTTGAGCGGTGCCAACCTGCCGCTCGCCGCCGCGATCACGATGTTCCTCTACGTCAGTCTCATCGGGCCGGTGTGCGAGGAGATCATCTACCGCGGCCTGCTGTGGGGCGCCGTCGAACGCCAGGGCTGGAGCCGCTGGGCCGCCTTCGGGCTCACGACCGTGATCTTCGCGATCAGCCACTTCGAACCGCTGCGGACGTCGCTGCTGCTCGTCATCGCCATCCCGATCGGCATCGCCCGCCTGATCACCCGCCGGCTCGGCGCGAGCATAGTGGCGCACGTGATGAACAACTTCCTGCCGGGCCTCACGCTCCTGCTCGTCTCCGCCGGGCTCATGTGATGGACCTGAACAGCGACCTCGGCGAGGGGTTCGGCATCTGGAAGCTGGGCGACGACAACGCCCTGCTCACCGTCATCACCAGCGCGAACGTCGCGTGCGGTTTCCACGCCGGCGATCCGTCGACGATGCGCAAGGTGTGTGTGGAGGCCGCGCGCAACGGCGTGCGGATCGGCGCACAGGTGTCCTACCGCGACCTCGCCGGGTTCGGACGGCGTTTCATCGACGCCGACCCCACTGAACTCGCGGACGAGGTGCTCTATCAGATCGGTGCGCTCGACGCGTGTGCGCGAGCAGCAGGCACCGAGGTCGCGTACGTGAAGCCACACGGCGCGCTCTACAACGCGACGGTGCACCACGAGAAGCAGGCCGAAGCGGTGGTCAACGGAGCCAAGGCGTTCAAGGACCTGCCGATCCTCGGACTGCCGGGTTCGCAACTCCTCGCGAAAGCGGCCAAGGCGGGTCTTCGGCCCGTGCAGGAGGCGTTCGCCGACCGCGGTTACACGCCCGAGGGGACCCTCGTGCCGCGCAACCAGCCGAACGCTCTGCTCACCGACACGGCCCAGGTCGTCGAACGCGCCAAGCGGCTCCTCGACGGTGAGCTCGTCGCGGTGGACGGCAGCGTCATCAAGATCGACGCGGAGTCGTTGTGCGTGCACGGCGACACGCCCGGAGCGGTCGAACACGCCCGAGCCGTGCGAGAGGCGCTGGGCACCGTGACGCCGTTCGCCTAGCCCCGATTCGGATCCACCGGCCCCCATCTGGCACAATTGCCCGCTGTCCGTCGTGGTCGGCCCCTCTGCCCGGGCCACGGCCGTGCGAACCATCGACACAGAGCTCTCGAGGAGTACCAGGCCAATGGCCGTCAAGATCAAGCTTCAGCGTCTCGGCAAGATCCGCCAGCCGTACTACCGCATCGTGGTCGCCGACGCGCGCACCCGTCGCGACGGCAAGGCCATCGAGACGATCGGCAAGTACCACCCGAAGGAAGAGCCGTCGTTCATCGCGGTCGACTCCGAGCGCGCGCAGTACTGGCTGGGCGTCGGCGCGCAGCCGACCGAGTCGGTCCAGCGCCTGCTGGAGATCACCGGTGACTGGCAGAAGTTCAAGGGCCTGCCGGGCGCCGAGGGCACGCTGAAGGTCAAGGAGCCCAAGACCTCCAAGGCCGACCTGTTCGCCGCCGCCCTGGCCGCCGCGAACGAGGAGCCGATGACCGAGGCGACCACGCCGAAGAAGAAGGCCGCCAAGAAGGACGACGCGCCCAAGGCTGACGCCGAGGCGACCAAGGACGAGGCGTGAGTTTGTTGGCTGACGCCCTCGAACACCTCGTTCGCGGCATCGTCGACCACCCGGACGACGTCCGGGTGAACCTCGTCACGACCCGCCGCGGCCGCACCCTCGAGGTCCACGTCCACCCGGACGACCTCGGCAAGGTGATCGGTCGTGGCGGTCGCACCGCGACGGCTCTGCGCACCGTGATGGCCGGCATCGGCGGTCGTGGTGTGCGGGTCGACGTCGTCGACACCGACCGCTGAACGAACTTCAAGGGCAAATGGACGTCGTTGTCGGCCGTGTGGCCAAGGCGCACGGGATCACCGGCGAACTCGCCGTCGACGTGCGCACCGATTCACCCGAACTGCGGTTCAAGCTGGGAGCCACGCTCCAGGCGAAGCTGCGCGACGGCACGTCCCGAAGCCTGACCGTGTCAGCCGCCCGGCCTCATGCCGGGCGGCTGCTCGTGCGTTTCGAGGAAGTCGTCACGCGTGACGTCGCCGAGGCGTTGCGCGGCACGTTGCTGCTGGGCAGCACCGACGACCTGCCGCCGACCGACGACCCCGACGAGTTCTACGACCACGAGCTCGAAGGGCTCGCGGCGGAGCACGTCGACGGCACGAGGATCGGCACGGTCAAGGAGATCATCCACGGGCCCGGCGGCGAGCTGCTGGTCGTGCTGATCGACCAGCGCGAGGCGCTGATCCCGTTCGTGCGCGAGATCGTGCCCACTGTGGACGTTCGCGGCGGCCGCGTCGTGATCGACCCGCCAGAGGGTCTCCTCGATGCAGATTGACGTCGTCACGATCTTCCCCGAGTACCTGGCGCCGCTGCGCGCGGCGTTGCTGGGGAAGGCGATCGACAAGGGCCTGATCAGCGTCGGCGTGCACGACCTGCGCGACTGGACCCAGGACGTGCACAAGGCCGTCGACGACAGCCCGTACGGCGGCGGTCCCGGCATGGTCATGAAGGCCGACATCTGGGGTCCCGCGCTCGACGACGTGTGCACGGACTCCACGCGCCTCATCGTGCCGACGCCGGCCGGTCGTCCGTTCACGCAAGCGGTTGCGCACGAGTACGCGACGGAGTCTCACCTCGTGTTCGCGTGTGGCCGCTACGAGGGCATTGACCAGCGTGTGGTCGATGACGCCGCACGGCGCGTGCGCGTCGACGAGGTGTCCATCGGCGACTACGTGCTCGTGGGCGGCGAGGTGGCGGTGCTCGCGATCGTGGAAGCGGTCGCACGGCTGCTGCCCGGCGTGCTCGGCAACCCGAAGTCGCACGCCGAGGACTCGTTCCAGGACGGTCTGCTGGAAGGCCCGAGCTACACGCGGCCGGAGGTGTGGCGCGAGCTCGCGGTGCCGGACGTGCTGCGGTCGGGCAACCACAAGCTGATCAACCGGTGGCGGCGTGACCAGTCACTCGCCCGGACCTTCGACCGGCGCCCCGACCTGCTGGAATCGCTGCCGGACGACGCGTTCGACAAGCACGACCGCGCCTTCCTGGCCCGTCTGCGCGAGGGTGGCGAATAGCCCGATTTCGTTCCGGAGTGCCTGGTCTGGCACACTGGAACAGTTGCCGCAGCCGGTTGTCGTACCGGCATGCGCTCCAAGCCGACCCCCATCATGTCGTGCACAGTCATGGAACATGCTCTGGGGAGTTCACAGACACACGTGAGGACCACCGATGAACATCCTGGACGCACTTGACGCCCAGTCGCTGCGCTCCGACGTCCCGGCCTTTCGCGCCGGTGACACGCTGAAGGTTCACGTCCGCGTCATCGAGGGCTCGCGCGAGCGCGTCCAGGTGTTCCAGGGCGTCGTGATCCGTCGCCAGGGCGGCGGCATCCGCGAGACCTTCACCGTCCGCAAGGTCTCCTTCGGTGTCGGCGTCGAGCGCACCTTCCCGGTGCACTCCCCGAACATCTCCGAGATCGAGGTCGTCACCCGCGGTGACGTGCGTCGCGCCAAGCTGTACTACCTGCGCGAGCTGCGCGGCAAGGCCGCCAAGATCAAGGAGAAGCGCGAGGCCCGTCCGGTCTCCTGACCGGTGGCTTCGAGCCCAGAAGACTTCGAGGACGCCTCCGCACCGGATGAACCGGAGCGGGGGCGTACTCCTGTCTGGAGAGATGTTCTCTACGTCGTCGTGACCGCCGTCGTGCTGACGGTGCTGATCCAGGCGTTCGTGGTGCGGGTCTACGTGATCCCCTCGGCGTCGATGGAGCGCACGCTGCACGGCTGCACCGGTTGTGAGAACGACAGGGTGCTGGTCGACAAGATCGTCTACCGCTTCGGCGACATCGCGCCGGGCGAGGTGGTCGTCTTCCGCGGCCCCGAGGCGTGGACCAACAACGACTTCCGCACCGCGCCGTCGACGAACCCCGTCGCGCGTCTCGTGCAGAACGTCGGGTCGCTGCTGGGCATCTCGCCCGCGAACGAACGCGACTTCGTCAAGCGCGTGATCGCCCTTCCCGGTCAGACGGTGATGTGCTGCGACGAGCAGCACCGCGTCGTCGTGGACGGCAAACCGCTCGACGAGCCCTATGTGTACTGGCAGCCGGGAACCTCGCCCGCGAACCACGAGCCGTTCGCCCCGGTGCGCGTGCCGGATGGACGGTTGTTCGTGATGGGCGACAACCGGATGAACTCCACCGACTCGCGCAAACAGGGCGGCGGGGGCGTAGCGGGCACCGTGCCCGTCGAGAACGTCATCGGCAAAGCCCGGTACGTCGTGTTCCCGAAAGATCGTTGGAGTGTTGTGTCGGATCACAACCCGCAGCCCCTAGGCTGATCTCGTGGTTGACGTCGATCCAGAGCACACGCCGTCCAGCGACGAGCCCAGTTCGGACGCTTCGGATAAAGCTTCGAAGAAGAAGAAAAAGGGCAACTTCTGGAAAGAGCTGCCCGTCCTCATCGTGGTGGCGTTCGGCCTCGCGATCCTCATCCAGGTCTTCCTCGGCCGCGTCTACATGATCCCGTCGGAGTCCATGGAGACGACGCTGCACGGGTGCACGGACTGCTACGGCGACCGCGTGCTCGTCGACAAGGTCACCTTCCGCTTCACCGAACCCGCGCCCGGCGACGTGATCGTGTTCCGCGGGCCGCCGTCGTGGCAGAACGACTTCGTCTCCGCGGAGCCCGGCAACCCGATCTCGGAGGGCCTGTCGTGGCTCGGGTCGCTGATCGGGCTGCCGTCGGCGAACGAGGAGGACTTCGTCAAGCGCGTGATCGCCGTCGGCGGGCAGACCGTGAAGTGCTGCGACGAGCAGAACCGCGTGACGGTGGACGGCAAGCCGCTCGACGAGCCGTACAAGCACTTCGACGAGGGCGTGCCGGCCGAGCAGGAGTCGTTCGAGGAGCTCAAGATCCCGGACGGGATGCTGTTCGTGCTCGGCGACAACCGCAACCACTCGTGCGACTCGCGGTGCCAGGGGCAGGGCGGGCTCAACGGGCTCGTGCCGGTGGCCGACGTGATCGGCAAGGCGCGCGTGATCGTGCTGCCCCCGTCGAGGTGGGGCGGGGTGTCGGACCACAACCCGCAGGTCGTCTCGATGGGTGCGCCGGGATGGCAGGAGAGCGTGCCGATGGGCCTCGGTATCGTCGCGGCGTGGCCGCTTCTGCTGCTCGGACGTCGAGTGCGAGACCGATTCCGCCGATGACCATGCTCTTACCGCCCCGCGCGGTGGTGCGGGGGTCCGCGGGGAACTGGGCGCTGCAGAGCACGCTGGAGCGCAGGGGACTGGGGCCTGTCGCCGGCGTGGACGAGGCGGGCCGTGGTCCGTGCGCGGGGCCGTTGGTGATCGCGGCGTGCGTACTTCGACCGGGTGATGCTTCGCGGTTCGAGGGCCTGAACGACTCGAAGCTGATGACGGCGGCGGCGCGCGACAGGATGTACGACCTGGTGCTCAAGCGCGCGCTCGACCACTCGGTGATCGTCGTGCCGCCCGCCGACATCGACTGGCTGGGCATCCACGTCATGAACATCGAGGGCATGCGGCGCGCGGTGGCGCAGATGTCGACGCACCCCGGCTACGTGCTGACGGACGGCTTCAAGGTGCCGGGGATGCCCGCGCCGAACGTGGCGGTGCTCAAGGGCGACCAGGCCGCGGCGTGCGTGGCGGCGGCATCGGTGCTGGCCAAGGTCACGCGCGACCGGATTATGGCCGACCTGCACGAGCGTCATCCCCAGTACGGGTTCAACGTGCACAAGGGGTACTGCACGCCCGACCACACGGCCGCGCTGATGGAGCACGGGCCGTGTGCGGAGCATCGGTGGTCGTATGTAAATGTGGCAGCGGCGGCTGCCAAGCACGGTCTCGCCGCGCCGCACAGGGTGGCGCGCGCCACGACCGCGACGGCCGTGGTCCAGAATGAGGCAGCCCCGGCTGATGCCGGGGAGCTCGCGACGAGGGAGGGCGCGGAGCAGATGATGACCCGCGCGGAGGCGTAATGAGTGCAGAGGATCTCGAGAAGTACGAGACCGAGATGGAGCTGTCGCTGTACAAGGAGTACCGCGACATAGTCAGCCAGTTCTCGTTCGTCGTGGAGACCGAACGTCGTTTCTACCTGGCCAACTCGGTGGACGTGCAGGTGCGCAACGCCGACGGCGAGGTGTACTTCGAGGTGCGCATGTCGGACGCGTGGGTGTGGGACATGTACCGCCCCGCGAGGTTCGTCAAGAACGTTCGTGTCATCACGTTCAAGGACGTGAACGTGGAGGAGCTGGACAAGCCGGACCTGCGCTTGCCGGAGAGCGGGCCGTTCCCGAGCTGAGCGCGGCGGGTCCACCTCCGCTCGACGTGTGCGGTTGCCGGCCGCGTGGTCCCGTGTCACGGGTGCGGGACCACGCGGCCGGCACGCGTCTGTCCCACGCGGTTCGAGGCCTGCTGCCGAGGCGTTCCTCGCTCGTGCGGGCCGGCCGCGCGGTCTTCTAGCACACCCCACCGACAACTCCGCCGTTCCAAGATCGACAACGGCCGACTTGTCCACAGCCGCCGAGTTGTCCACAGATTCCCCTCGGCCCCACCCGCCACCCCGCCCCACCCCGCAAGGTCGTATCCAACGACCCGCAGGGAGGCGAGGCAGTGGTGGTGGCACGGGCACTGGTCGAGACCAGGCAGCAGGAGCTGGGGCGTCAGGGCGAGGAGCTGGCGTGCAGGTACCTGGAGGGGCAGGGCCTGGCGGTCCTGTCGCGGAACTGGACGTGCCGCGACGGTGAGCTCGACGTCGTGGCGGTGGAGGGCGGCCGCCTGGTCGTCTGCGAGGTCAAGACGCGGTCCGGTCCTGTCTGGGGCCGTCCGGACGAGGCCGTGGACGCGGACAAGCTGTCCCGCCTGCGCCGCACGGCGCTGCGGTGGCTGGCCGCGCACGGCGTCGGCTGGTGCAACGTCCGCGTCGACCTGATCTCGGTCACGTGGCCGCCGGACGGCGAAGCGCGCCTGCAACACCTGCGGGGAGCCTGAGATGGCTCTGGCGCACGCGTGGTCGGTCGCTCTCTACGGCGTCGACGGGCTGGCTGTCGAGATCGAGGCCGACGTGGGCACGGGCCAGCCGCGCACCCATCTCCTCGGGCTTCCCGACGCGGCCCTGCACGAGTCGAAGGAGCGCGTGAAGGCCGCTGTCCGCAACAGCGAGGAGGAGTGGCCGAAGCAGCGCATCGTGCTGGGCCTGTCGCCGGCGAACCTGCCGAAGGGCGGCAGCAGCTACGACCTCGCGATCGCCTGCGCCACCCTGGCCGCGGCGGGCTCGGTCCCGCCGGAGCGCCTCGTCACGACGGTCCTGCTGGGCGAACTGGCGCTGGACGGCCGCGTCCGCGCGATCCGCGGCGTCCTGCCGTCGTTGCTGGCGGCCAGGCGCGCGGGCCTGACGACGGCGGTGGTCCCGGTCGACTCGCTGCCCGAGGCATCGCTGGTCGACGGCATGGAGATTCACGGCGCGCACACCCTGGCCGAGGTCCTGGCCTGGCTGAGGGCGGAGGCGACGACGCTCGCGGCACCCCCACCCGTGGACGACCTACCCCTGCCGGCGGTCCCCGACCTGGCCGACGTGGTGGGTCAGCCGGAAGCGCGCTGGGCCCTGGAGGTGGCTGCCGCGGGAGCCCACCACCTGCTGCTGTCGGGTCCGCCCGGCACGGGCAAGACGATGCTCGCCGAACGCCTGCCGGGCCTGCTCCCACCCCTGACCCGCCAGGAGGCCCTGGCCGTCACGGCGGTCCACTCGGTGGCGGGCGTCCTGTCGTCCGGCTACCCGCTCGTGGCCACGCCACCGTTCGTCAACGTGCACCACACGACGTCGATGGCGGCCCTGATCGGCGGCGGCAGCGGCATGGCGAAGCCGGGCGCCGCCTCCCGGGCCCACCGCGGAGTGCTGTTCCTCGACGAGGCCTGCGAGTTCGGCCAGAAGACGATCGACACGCTCCGCACCGCGCTGGAGGAAGGCGAGGTCCGCATCCCGCGCCGCGACGGCATCGCCCGCTACCCGGCCCGCTTCCAGCTGATCCTCGCCACCAACCCGTGCCCGTGCGCGCCGCCGAAGGAGATCGACTGCGTCTGCACGCCCACGGTCCGGCGTCGTTACCAGTCCCGCCTGTCCGGCCCGCTGCTCGACCGGGTCGACCTCCGGGTGCGCATGAGAGCCACCACGGCCATGTCGAACGCCGACGCGTCCCCACCGGAACCGACGGCCGTGGTCCGCGAACGAGTCCTGAAGGCCCGCTCCAGAGCCGCCACCCGCTGGCAGGCCCACGGCCACACCTGGCCCACCAACGCCCAGGTGCCGGGCCCGGCCCTGCGCCGCGAGTTCGCCCTGCCCCGCCCCACCACGGCGCTACTGGACCGAGCCCTGGCCACCGGCGCCCTGACGGGAAGGGGAGCCGACCGTTGCCTGCGCGTCGCCTGGACCCTGGCCGACCTGGCCGAGGCCGACCGGCCGACGTCCGACCACGTGGCAGCGGCCCTGAACTTCCGAGAACGCCGAGCCCCCACCCCCTGACCCTGTGCCCGCCAAGCCGCCGGGCCCGGAGCACCGAGCCTCGACTCCGGTCCCGGCTCCCAGCCGAGCGGGCGCCTGCCCCCTCGCAGGCGCCCGCTCACCCGAGCCGCCGGGCGCGGAGCCCCACTCCCACTCCGCGCCCGGCACCCGAACCCCGGACGCCGCCCACCCCAACCGGCGGTCGTCCGGCCCAGGAGCGGGCCGCTCGACCCCTTCCCAGGAGCGGCCCGCTCCCTCCCGCAGTCCCGACCAAGGAGCCAGACCATGACCGCACTCCTCGCCCACGCGACCCCCGCACGCCTTCCTCTGTCGTGCACAGTCCGAAGGCGCTCCGCAGGCCTCAGCCCACCGACCCCCTGGCGCCCCGACCCGTGGCACCGCTGGCTGCCCTGGTGGTGGCTCCGATGACCACACCACCCGCCCCGCCTCATGCGCCCTCACGCGCCGACACCGTTCGCCTGGCCAGGGCCTACCTGTCCCGCGTCGCCGAGCCGTACCCGGCGGCGTTGGCGGCGCTGGTCGCCCAGGTCGGCCCGGTCGAGGCCGCGGAGCTGGTGCGCGCGGGCGAGGTCTCGCCGTCCGTCGCCAGCCAGACCTCGGCGCGGCGGGCCGAGGAACGCGCCCACGAGGACCTCGAGCGGATCGCCAAGATCGGTGGGCGGTTGGTCGTTCCCGAGGACGACGAGTGGCCCAGGTGGCCGTTCGTCGCGTTCGGGGTCGCGGCACAGCGGTGTGGCGGCGAGCCGCTGGCGTTGTGGGTGCGGGGCCCGCACGACCTCGCCGAGGTGTCCGAGAAGGCGGTGGCGGTGGTCGGCTCCCGGGCTGCCAGCGGCTACGGCGAGCACGTCGCCGGCGAGTTCGCGTTCGGACTGGCGCAGGCCGGCGTGACGGTGGTGTCCGGCGCCGCCTACGGAATCGACGGCGCTGCTCACCGCGGCGCGCTCGGCGCCGCCGGGCTCACCGTCGCGGTCTTGGCGTGCGGCGTGGATTGCGCTTACCCCGCCGGACATCAGGGTCTGCTGGCCAAGATCTCGCGGGAGGGCCTCGTCGTCAGCGAGTACCCGCCGGGAGTCACGCCGGCGCGGCACCGGTTCCTCACCCGCAACCGGCTCATCGCGGCGCTGGGCGGCGGCACGGTCGTCGTCGAGGCAGGGCGCCGCAGCGGAGCCAAGAACACCGCCGCCATCACCCTGGCCCTCGGCCGACCGCTGATGGTGGTGCCGGGCCCGGTGACGTCCGCCAGCTCGGCCGGATGCCACGAGCTGCTGCGCGACGGGCAGGCGGAGCCGGTCAGCTCCGTGGCCGAGATCGTCGAGTCGGTCGGCCGGTTCGGCGACGACCTGGCCACCGAGCCCACCGAGAAGGACAGCGCGCTCGGGGCGCCGCAGGGCGAGGCCATGCGCGTCTACGAGGCCCTGGGGCGGCGGTGCGGTGTCAGCGACGAACTCGTGTCGGTCGAGTCCGGGGTGCCGCTGGAACGGGTGCGGGCACTGCTGCCCGAGCTGGAGCTCGCCGGGTTGGCGCTGCAGGTCGACGGCGGCTGGCAGAAGGTGGAGGTGAGGTGATCACGACGACCTGAAGGTCCATTGTGGACGGAAGGCCGGCGTCGCCGCGACTACCAATGCGGGGAGGATCGACCAGAACCTGAGGCCGAAGTCCGTCGCGATCCACGCGGCGATGGCGGGCGGCTTCTGCTGCTGCCGGGGTGCGGAAGCCCGCCGCTGCTACGGCTTGCGGGCCGGTTCCTGCTTGCGCGCGGGCTGGTCGCTGGCGGCTGATTGCAGGCGGGCTGATTGCAGGCGGGCTCGCGTCCGGCGGCCTGGTTGTAGGCGGGCTCGCGTCCGGCGGGGTGGTCGCCGGTGGGCTGGTCGCGGTCGCGCAGCGCCAGGGCGACGAGCGCGTCATCGGCCAGGTCGGCGGCCAGGGCAGCGGCCGGGTCGCCCTCGCGACGATGTCGCCCAGGCCGAAGTCCGGCGGGGCCGTCCTGGGGCCTGGCGTCGGCGGCGTCCGGTCTGCCTCGGGTTCTGCAGGTCCGGGGAGGCGACGATGCCGAAGGCGGGCAGCCCCTCGGGGCGATCTTCCGCGCTGCACGGCGGCCGGTTGATCGGCTGTTCGGACGGTGGTTATCGCTACCGCCACTACTCCGAAAGGTGATCTGTGCGGGCCGCTTCGGCCCTGGTCGTCACAGGGAGTTGAGACGTGGTGGCCTTCACGATCATGAGAGCGCTCCCAAATGGCGCGGGGGTGTGGCGATACTTGACCAATCGCCCCGACTGGCGCAGCGTCTTGGCCTATGTCCCCGCCGCCGCATGGTCGGACACGCCGTGTCGATCTCGTTCGCCTGCGCGAAAAACTGCCCTCGGGCGTTTCGGAGGCGTTGCGGCAGTACGAGCGGCATCTGATGTTGGAACGCGATCTGTCGCCGCACACGGTGCGTGCTTACATCGGTGATGCCGTCGCGTTGCTCGGACATGTCGCCGGGAATAGTCCTGATGAAGCCGATGTGGGCCGAATCGACCTGACGAATCTGCGGTCTTGGCTTGCCGCGCAACGCACTGCCGGTGCCAGCCGCACGACGCTCGCGCGCCGGGCCGCTGCCGCGCGGGCGTTCACGGCGTGGGCGCATCGCGCCGGTCATCTGCCGGTCGATCCCGGGCCGCGGCTGGCTGCGCCCAGGCCCCATCGGACGTTGCCGTCCGTGTTGCGCGAAGACCAGGCGAAGGACGCGATGGCCGCCGTATCCTCTGGCGCGTCCGAGGGGGATCCGGTTGCGCTGCGTGATCAGGCCGTGGTGGAGTTGCTGTACGCCACAGGTATCCGCGTGGCCGAACTCTGTGGTCTTGATCTCGACGACGTGGACTACTCCCTGAGGGTGATTCGAGTTCTGGGCAAAGGTGGACGCGAACGCAGCACGCCGTTCGGCGTGCCGGCCGAGCGAGCGCTGCGTCGGTGGCTGGACGAGGGGCGAAACGCCCTGGTAGCACCGGATTCGCCGCCGGCGGTGTTCCTCGGTGCCCGGGGTGGCCGGCTGAACCAGCGGGCCGTCCGCACACTTGTTCACGAGGTCGTCGCCGTGGTGCCGGACGCGCCGGACATCGGGCCGCACGGGTTGCGCCACTCCGCCGCGACCCATTTGCTGGAAGGAGGAGCGGACCTGCGCACCGTCCAAGAACTGCTTGGTCACGCTACGCTCGCAACGACTCAGCTTTACACACACGTCACTGTCGAACGGCTGAAGGCGATCCATGACCGAACCCACCCCCGTTCCTGACGCCGCAGGGGGAGGATCGCGTACGGCGACCGTGCCCCCTGACCCCGTCCTGCCCGCACCGGCTTCGAAGCAGGCGAGCAACGGGCACCGTCAGAACGGCGCGCCGTGCACCGAGGCGAGCTCAGAGCCCGGTGCCGACACGCAGGTCAACGGCGCGCCCGCGGGCGCCCAGACCGCGGTGACGCGTGCGGACGTCCGGTCGGGTGACGACGTCGAGGCCGGCATCGTCGCCCTGTGGCGCAGCTACGGCGAGTCCCGCGACCAGGGCCAGCGCGACCGGCTGGTGCTGCACTACGCGCCGCTGGTCAAGTACGTCGCCGGCCGGGTCGGCACCGGCCTGCCCGCGCACGTCGACGTGGCCGACCTGATCCAGTCCGGCATCTTCGGCCTGGTCGACGCGATCGAGAAGTTCGAGCCGGAACGCGGTCTCAAGTTCGAGACCTACGCCATGCAGCGCATCCGCGGCGCGATCCTCGACGACCTGCGCTCCCAGGACTGGGTGCCGCGCTCGGTCCGCAGCCGCGCCCGCGACGTGGAACGAGCCCTCGAACGCCTCGGCGCCAAGCTGCAGCGCACGCCCACCGACCGCGAGCTCGCCGCAGAGCTCAAGATCGGCCTGGCCGAGCTGCGCGAGCTCTACGGCCAGCTGCAGCTCACCAGCGTCGTGGCCCTGGACGAGCTGATCGCGCCGAACAAGGGCGGCTCCTCCCTCGCCGAGTCGTTGCCCGACGACGCCGCCGAGGACCCGGTGGCGAGCCTCGTCGACCAGGACAGCCGCCGCCAGCTGGCCGACGCCATCGCCCAGCTCGCCGAACGCGACCGCGTGGTCGTGACCCTGTACTACTTCGAGAACCTGACCCTCGCCGAGATCGGCAAGGTCCTCGGCGTGACCGAGTCCAGGGTCTGCCAGCTGCACACCCGCGCCGTCCTGCGCCTGCGCACCAAGCTCAACGAGCAGTCCGAGGCCTGACCGCGCCTCCTCCCTCCACCGCAACCCGGCGCGTGCCGGGCTGCTCGAAAGCGGCACCGAAAAACCGTGTGTGCCTCACATCTGGGGTTTGAGGCCTCCTTTCCGACCCCTTTCGGGGTGAATTCACTCGAACGGGTGGCACCCGGAATTCCCGGGCACGCCGCGTGCCCGATCGGGCATCGCGAAGGCCGGCGAGCTGTCGGCGGGATCGCCACGAAGATCCGCATGGCGAATGTTTCCGGCGTTGGGGTCTCGGGCGCCGGAATGAGCGGATGACTGGCTGAGCGGGTGATGGCCTGCGATCGATGAGCCGGTTGTGCTGCGCCGAGGCGCGGATTGCAGCGGGCCGGCCGGGAAAACGAAGATCGGGTCGGCCGAGCAGTCGTGAATGTCGCGCGCCTCCGAGGCTGTGTCGAGCGGCTAGATCAAGTGGTCTGGAATCGGGCGCCTTCATCAGCGGTCGGAAGATGCAAAGGCCGGCTCAGGCTGAATGCGGAAGACAGCGGGTGAAAAGGGGCTGCCTACGGCTGAAGGGGCCTTCTGCGGCTGAGGGGGCCGACGAGGCCGTGGAGGAGGCCGGTCGGGAGGCAGGACTTCGTGGCCTCCCGACCGACCTCGGGCGCTCGCGGCGCGCGATGTAGGGGCGCGCCGTTCAACCGGGCCGCCCGGGACGGCGGGAGCGCCGGGGGAGCGCCGCGCGGCCGGTCGGGGTGCGCGCGGCGGGTGGGCTAGGTGCCTCTGGACGGGGCGTTGAGCGGGAGCAGGCGCACCCGGCCCGGCGACACCAGGCGGAGCGGGTCCAGGTAGGCGTGGCCGCGGCGGGCGCCCCAGTGCAGGCACGGGGACGGGCAGTGGCCCGGTTGCAGATGACCGATCACGTCGCCCCTGCGGACCTGGCGGCCCGCCGGCACGGCCGGGGTGACCGGCTCGTAGGTCGTGCGGAGGCCGCCCTCGTGGTGCAGCGACACGAGCGTGCGGGCCGCCACCGCGCCCGCGTAGACCACCAGGCCGTCGGCCGCGGCCAGGACGGGCGAGCCGGAGGCCGCGGACAGGTCGACACCCCGGTGGCCCGGCCCGAACGGGGTGGCGGGTGCCTCGAACGCGCGGACCACCTGGTGCGGTGCGGGCACGGGCCAGGCGAAGCGCGACTCGGGCGGGGACAGGAGCGTCGTCGCCAGGACCAGGGCGGTGGGGAGGAGGGGCATGGGTCCTACGGTCGGCCACGGGCTGCCTCGGGGACCAGCGGCGATCGGGGATCTGTGGATTACTCGCCGGTTGTGGACAACCTCCCTGCCGGTCGCGGGGGCGATTCGAAGTTTGTCGGGGATGAGGAGTAGACTTTTGGGCGCGTCCCGTCTGTGCGCGGGGCGACTTCGCGTGCCAACGCAGATCCGACCAGCTGGTTCCAGTCCGGTCGAGTCACGACGTCCGACGGTCCCGACGGTGCAGAGATGCCCCCTCGGGTGCGGACGACGGCGGAGGCACCAGGGCTGAAGGCCTTCCGGGCCGGAGGCGTCAACCGGATCGACGCGCGAGGCCAGACCTGGCGCGTCCTACAGATGAGGTGCGAACCGGCCATGGCCGTCGTAACCATGAAGCAGCTGCTCGACAGCGGCGTGCACTTCGGGCACCAGACGCGGCGCTGGAACCCGAAGATGAAGCGCTACATCTTCACCGAGCGCAACGGCATCTACATCATCGACCTGCAGCAGACGCTGACCTACATCGACCGGGCTTTCGAGTTCGTCAAGGAGACGGTCGCGCACGGCGGGTCGATCCTGTTCATCGGCACGAAGAAGCAGGCGCAGGAGGCCATCGCCAACGAGGCGCTCCGCGTCGGCATGCCCTACGTGAACCAGCGCTGGCTGGGCGGCATGCTCACCAACTTCTCGACGGTCCACAAGAGGCTCCAGCGCCTCAAGGAGCTCGAGTCGATGGAGCAGACCGGCGGTTTCCAGGGTTTCACCAAGAAGGAAATCCTGATGATGAACCGCGAGAAGGACAAGCTGGAGCGCACGCTCGGCGGTATCCGCGACATGTCCAAGGTGCCCAGCGCCGTGTGGATCGTGGACACCAAGAAGGAGCACATCGCGGTCGGTGAGGCTCGCAAGCTGAACATCCCGATCGTGGCGATCCTCGACACGAACTGCGACCCGGACGAGGTCGACTACCCGATCCCGGGCAACGACGACGCGATCCGGTCCGCCGCCCTGCTGACCAAGGTCGTGGCCGAGGCCGCCGCCGCCGGTCTCGTGCAGCGCTCCGGTGGCCGCCGCGACGCCGCGGAGGGCCAGGACAAGCCCGAGGTCGCGAGCGACGAGCCGCTGGCGGAGTGGGAGCAGGAGCTCCTCGCCCCCGCCGCCGCCGAGGCCCCGGCCGAGCAGCCCGCCCAGTCCTGATCTCCCCCACGAGGTGCCCGCGACCAGCGGGCACCTCGTGACTCAAGCGCGTACATCGCAGAAGGAAAACGATGGCGAACTACACCACCGCGGACGTCAAGAAGCTCCGCGAGCTGACCGCCGCCGGCATGATGGACTGCAAGAAGGCCCTCGACGAGGCCGACGGCGACTTCGACAAGGCCGTCGAGATCCTCCGCATCAAGGGCGCCAAGGACGTCGGCAAGCGCGCCGAGCGCACCACGTCCAACGGCCTCGTCGCCGTCAAGGACGGCGCGATGGTCGAGCTGCGCTGCGAGACCGACTTCGTGGCCAAGAACGCCGACTTCATCGCCTTGGCCGACGACATCGTCGCGATCGCCAAGGCCAACAAGGTCGCCGACGTCGAGGCCCTCAAGGCCGTCGAGGTCGACGGCAAGACCGTGGACGCGCTGGTCCAGGAGTTCTCCGCCA
The DNA here is from genome assembly GCF_042738015.1 of Lentzea sp. NPDC059081. Lineage (NCBI taxonomy): Bacteria > Bacillati > Actinomycetota > Actinomycetes > Pseudonocardiales > Pseudonocardiaceae > Lentzea > Lentzea sp. NPDC059081. The sequence continues at coordinate 514,416 of NZ_JBHYGW010000004.1, read as the reverse complement.
AGATCGGCGAGAAGCTCGAGCTGGCCAAGGCCGTCGACTTCGACGGCACCGTCTCGGTCTACCTCCACAAGCGTGCCGCGGACCTGCCGCCGGCCGTCGGCGTGCTGGTCGAGTACACCGGCGACAACGCCGAGGTCGCCAAGGGTGCCGCGATGCAGATCGCCGCGATGCGCCCGAAGTTCGTCTCCCGTGACGAGGTCCCCGAGGACCTGGTCGCGAACGAGCGCCGCATCGCCGAGGAGACCGCTCGCGAGGAGGGCAAGCCCGAGGGCGCGCTCCCCAAGATCGTCGAGGGTCGCGTCAACGGCTTCTTCAAGGACGTCGTCCTCCTCGAGCAGGCTTCCGTGACGGACAGCAAGAAGACGGTCAAGGCTCTCCTGGACGAGGCCGGCGTGACGGTGACCCGTTTCGCCCGGTTCGAGGTCGGCCAGAGCTGATTGCCATGAGGGCGGGGTTGCGGCACACCAGCGACCCCGCCTTCAGCATGTTCGAAGACTGCTCCACGGCGCGAGGAGAGGACCTGTGAGCGAAGAAGGTAGCCACGGCTACAACCGGGTGATGCTCAAGCTCGGTGGCGAGATGTTCGGCGGCGGTGGCGTCGGTGTGGATCCCGACGTCGTCCAGACAGTGGCCAAGCAGATCGCGGCCGTCCACAAGTCCGGCGTGCAGGTGGCCGTCGTGATCGGTGGTGGCAACTTCTTCCGCGGGTCCGAGCTCCAGAACCGCGGCATGGACCGCTCGCGCGCCGACTACATGGGCATGCTCGGCACGGTCATGAACTGCCTGGCGCTGCAGGACTTCCTCGAGCGCGAGCACGGCATCGACACCCGCGTGCAGACCTCCATCCAGATGACGCAGGTCGCGGAGTCCTACATCCCCCGCCGCGCGATGCGCCACCTCGACAAGGGCCGCGTCGTGATCTTCGGTGGCGGCGCGGGTCTGCCGTACTTCTCCACGGACACCACGGCCGCCCAGCGCGCGCTGGAGATCGGCTGCGAGATCGTCCTGATGGCCAAGGCCGTCGACGGCGTCTACACGGCCGACCCCAAGATCGACCCGGACGCGCTGATGTTCGACAACATCACCCACCGCGAGGTGCTGGAACGCGGCCTCAACGTCGCCGACGCCACGGCCTTCAGCCTCTGCATGGACAACAACATGCCGATCCTCGTCTTCAACCTCCTCACCGAGGGGAACATCGCGCGAGCGGTCCGTGGTGAGAAGATCGGCACCCTGGTGAGCACCCCCGGTGGCCGTCCGGCCTTCTAGACCTGGTGGGATCTCCCCAGGACCGGGAATTGGGCACGAACACGCAGAGCAAGGAGCAGTCGTGATCGACGAGACCCTCCTCGACGCCGAGGAGAAGATGGAAAAGGCGGTTTCGGTCGCGAAGGAGAACCTCTCCTCCGTTCGAACCGGTCGTGCGACTCCCTCGATGTTCAACCGCATCAACATCGACTACTACGGCTCGATGACCCCGCTGAACCAGATGGCCAGCATCACGGTCCCCGAGGCGCGCATGGCGGTCGTGAAGCCGTACGACGCGAGCCAGCTCAACGCCATCGAGAAGGCGATCCGGGACTCCGACCTGGGCGTCAACCCGAGCAACGACGGCACCATCATCCGCATCGTCATCCCGCAGCTCTCCGAGGAGCGCCGCCGGGACATGGTGAAGGTGGCGAAGCAGAAGGGCGAGGACGCGCGCGTCTCCGTCCGCGGTGTCCGCCGCAAGGCGAAGGAAGAGATCGACAAGCTCGTCAAGGACGGCGAGGTCGGCGAGGACGACGGCGCCCGCGGTGAGAAGGAGCTCGACGCTCTGACCCACAAGTACACCGCGCAGGTCGACGAGCTCGTGAAGCACAAGGAAGCCGAGCTCCTCGAAGTCTGATGTCCCCGTTGGTTTCGCCCGGCCTCCCCGGCGCAGGCGTCGTAACAGCCCAGGCCGGGCGGAGGTCGTGATGGGAGCACCAGTGGCAGGCAGTCCCGCGGAGGTGCCAGCGTCGAAGCCGTCGCGTGCGGGACGTGATCTCCGCGCGGCGATCCTGGTCGGTGTCGGGCTCGGCGCGGTGATCATCCTGTCGCTGCTCACCGTCCGGCAGACCTTCATCGGCATCGTCGCGGCGGCAGTGGCGGTGTCGACGTGGGAGATCGCCGGTGCCTTCAAGAAGGCCGGCATCACCGTCGCCCTGTGGCCTGCGTTGATCGGCGGTCAGGCGATCCTCTGGCTGTCCTGGCCGCTGGAGCGCTCCGGCATGATGACCGCGTTCGTGGTCACCGTGCTGGTGTGCATGATCTGGCGGTTCCGGGGCGGCTCGGACGGCTACCTGCGCGACCTCAGCGCGTCGGTGTTCACCGTCGCCTACGTGCCGCTGTTCGCGGCGTTCGCGGCCATGCTCGTCGTCCCCGAGGACGGCGTGGGCCGCGTGTTCGCGTTCATCATCGGGGTCGTGCTGTCCGACGTCGGCGGCTACGCGGCCGGTGTCTTCCTGGGCAAGCACCCGATGGCCCCGAAGATCAGCCCGAAGAAGTCCTGGGAGGGCTTCGCGGGCTCGTTGACGGCCGGTGTCGTCGGCGGCGCGATCACGGTGACGACGCTGCTCGACGGCCAGTGGTGGCAGGGCGCGCTGTTCGGTGCCGCGCTCGTCGTCACGGCCACCGCGGGCGACCTGGTCGAGTCGCTGATCAAGCGCGACCTCGGCATCAAGGACATGGGCACGCTGCTGCCTGGCCACGGCGGCCTGATGGACCGGATGGACTCGCTCCTCCCGTCCGCCGTCGCCTCCTGGCTGCTGCTGCACCTCTTCATCCAGTAGCAGTTAGTCGTCGAACGGGTCGTCCACCTCGGAGCGCGGCTCGGCCTCGATCACGCGGGACGGGTCGATCACGGAGAACGCCATCCCCGCGTGGTCCTCGACCACGGTGATGCGCCCGAACGGGGTGTCGTAGGGCTCGACGGTCACCCGCCCGCCGAGTTCCAGCACCCGGTACGCCACCGAGTCGATGCCGATCTCCGGCGCGGCGTTGAAGTACACCATCCAGTGCGACCGTTCCCCGTACGGGAACTCGCGGCCCATCTTCTGCCGGCCGATGACCTCCGTGCCCTCGATGGAGTACGAGGCGTAGTCCAGGCGGTGGCCGTCGCCGATCTGGGTGATGTCGTAGTTGCAGAGCTCACCGAAGAACTCGTCGGCCGCCGCACCGTCACGGGTGTTCAGCTCGGCCCACGCGTAGGCGCCGTGGCCCGCGACGCCGAAGCGCCAGTCCGGCGGCACGTGCCGGAAGCCGACGACGGCACCGGTCGGGTCGGCGATCACCGTGCTCTGGGTGTGGTCGGGTTCGTCGCCGGGGTTGCGCAGAACGGACCCGCCGAGGTGGAAGACCTTCTCGGCGGTGGCCCGCGCATGGGGCGTGACCAGGTACAACCGCCACGGTTCCGGCTCGCCCCCGGGGAGGCCCGCGACGGGCACGCCGTCGACCATGGCCACGGTGTAGCCGTCGTCGTCGGCGTAGTGCCAGCCGAAGAGACCGGTGTAGAACTCGATCGCGCCCTTGAGGTCGTCGACGGTTCTTTCGGCCCAGCACGGACTTCCGCTGAGCAGTGGTGCGAGCTGGGGCGTGTTGGGCGCGATCGACACTGACGCCTCCTGGCAGGGAGAGATGCGGTTACGCTACGCCGTAACTGGACGAATTCGTACGGTCACCTGCAAATCGACGTCCTACAGTTGTCCTCGTGAGGGGATTCGTGCGGGCGGCGCTGAACGCGGTGCGTCCGGTGGAGGTCGTGCCGAGCCCGAACATCTGGCACTGGCCTGACGTCTACGAGGTCGAGAACCGCGCGCAGGACGTGCACGGCGCCATCTGGTCGGCGATGAGCGACGAGTGCCCGTTCGACGGACTGGACGTCGTGGACGTCGGTTGTGGAGACGGCTTCCACCTGCCGTTCTTCGCGCGCACCGCGAAGTCCGTGACGGGCGTCGAACCGCATCCTCCGCTCGTCGTCCGCGCCGGGCACCGCGTCGCCGAGGTGCCGAACGCCCGCGTCGTCGCCGGTCCCGCGCAACGGTTGCCGCTCGACGACGCCTCGGCCGACCTGGTGCACGCCCGCACCGCCTACTTCTTCGGGCCGGGCTGCGAACCGGGGATGCGCGAGGCCGACCGCGTGCTCCGCCCCGGTGGCGCGCTCGCGATCGTCGACCTCGACGGCGCGGCCGACCCGTACGGGCCGTGGCTGCGTGCCGACGAACCGCGCTACAACCCGTCGGTCGTCGAGAAGTTCTTCGCGGACAACGGGTTCTCGCTCCGGCGGGTCACCGCCGAGTGGCGCTTCGAAAAACGGGAGGACCTCGAAGCGGTGCTGCGCATAGAGTTCTCCGCCGAGGTCGCCGAACGCGCGATCGCGTCGGTGACCGGGCTGAGCTTCCCCGTCGGCTACCGGCTGCACGTGCGCCGCAAGCCGAAGGGGCTGATCTTGTGATCCGCGAGATGCAACACCTCACCCGCCGGCTGTGGTCGCACAGCGCCAACTGGCACGTCGGAGACCTTGCCTGGCAACGGTTCCAGCACGTCGGACGGGAGCCCGAGTGGCAGCGGGAGCTGTGGGAGCGCGACGGCGAGGTGGCCGCGTGGGCGTGGGAGAGGCAGGGCAAGACCCTCTACCTCCAGGTCGACCCGGCGCACCCCGACCTCGCCGACGAGGTGCTGAAGCGCTTTCCCGACCGCGAGGTGATGATCCTCGACGCCGAGCGGCACCTGATCGAGGCTCTCGAACGCCAGGGGTACGCGCGGCTCGACACCGACTACCAGGTGTTCATGACGCACGACCTGCGCGAACTGCCCGAGGTGGAGGTGCAGGAGGGGTTCACGGCCCGGTCGATCACCGAGGCCGACCTGGCCCGGCGGGTCGAGGTGCACCAGGCGGTGTGGCACCCGTCGCGGCTGACGGAGGAGAGCTACCGCAACGTGATGGCGGCGTGGCCGTACCGGGCGGATCTCGACTGGGTCGTGGAGGCGCCGGACGGGCGGTTCGCCGCCAAGTGCCTGATCTGGTTCGACGACCTCAACCGCGTGGGTGAGCTGGAACCCGTTGGGACGCATCCGGATTTCCGCCGAATGGGGCTCGGCGCCGCAGCCTGTTACGGAGCTATGCGCGCATTGCGCGACCTGGGCGCCGATCAGGCGATCGTGTACCCGTTCCACGGTGGTCCGGCGGAGAAGTTCTACGAGAGCTTGGGTTTCCGGCCGTACGCGCGAACACTGAACTACGCGCGGTAGCGGACTAGGCTCCTGTTCGTGGAGAAGCGAATCGCAGGCAGGGTGAACCGGCAGGTCGGCGTCGTCGGGCTGGGGTGCTGGCAGCTCGGGGCCGACTGGGGCGAGGTGGACGAGAGCGAGGCGCTCGCACTGCTGCACGCCGCCGCCGACACGGGTGTCGACTTCTTCGACACCGCCGACGTGTACGGCGACGGACGCAGCGAGACGCTCGTCGGCCGGTTTCTGAAGGAGCGCAAGGACGACAACGTCTTCGTGGCGACGAAGATGGGGCGGCGGCTGCCGGAGCAGACCACGGAGGGGTACAACCGGGAGAACTTCCTCGCGTGGAACGACCGGAGCCGCCGCAACCTGGGCGTCGACACGTTGGATCTCGTGCAGCTGCACTGCCCGCCCACGGCCGTGTACAGCCGTGACGAGGTGTACGACACGTTGGACGAGATGGTCGAGCAGCAGCGGATCGCCGCGTACGGCGTGTCGGTGGAGAAGGTCGAGGAGGCGCTGGCGGCGATCAGGCGTCCGCACGTGGCCAGCGTGCAGATCATCCTGAACGCGTTCCGGCTCAAGCCCCTCGAGGAGGTGCTGCCGGCCGCTGCCGAGGCGGGGGTCGCGATCATCGCGCGGGTGCCGCTCGCGTCCGGGTTGCTGACCGGGAAGTACACGGCGGACACGACGTTCGGCGCGGACGACCACCGCAACTACAACCGCAACGGCGAGGCGTTCGACGTCGGCGAGACCTTCTCCGGGGTCCCGTACGAGGTCGGCCTGGAGGCCGTGGAGCGGTTGCGGCCGCTGGTGCCGGAAGGCGCCACGATGGCGCAGTTCGCGTTGCGCTGGATCGTCGACCAGCCGGAGGTGACGGTCGTGATCCCCGGTGCGCGCAACGTGGAGCAGGCTCGCGCCAACTCGGGTGCGGCGGCGCTGGAGCCCGTGGACGCCAAGGCCGTCGCGGCGGTGTACGACGAGCTCGTCCGGCCGCACGTGCACGACCGGTGGTAGCTCACTCCTCGGCGAGGATGGCGTAGAGCTTGCGCCGCAGCTCGTTGTAGAGCTCGACCGTGCGCGCCTTCTGCTCGGGCGTGCCGGCGTGGGAGATCTGCTCCATCGCGGCGCCGAGCAACCGGACCGCGGTGCGCAGCTCGCCGTCGACCGGGTCGAGCTGGATGTCGATGTCGCGCCAGGGCGGGGCCGTGTGCTCCGTCCTGCCGTGCTCGGTGAGGGTGAACAGCTTCTTGCCTCCTTCTTCCTCCGCGGAGACGAGGCCCTCGTCGGCGAGCATCTGCAGCGTCGGGTAGACGGAGCCGGGGCTCGGGCTCCACACGCCGCCGGTGCGCCTGGCGATCTCCTGGATGATCTCGTAGCCGTGCATCGGCCGTTCTGCCAGCAAGGACAGCACGGCCGCCCGGACGTTGCCGCGCCTTTGACGGCCGCCGCCCCTGCCACCGCCCCCGAAGGGACCGTGGCGATGCCTGTGGTGGTGATCTCTGTGGTGTGGTCGCATCATCATGTCGTTAACGATATATCGGAAACTATCGCGATGCAACGGTCTTGTGTGCCCGAAGTTCGTGGGACACTAGATGTGCTATGACCTCGCTTCCCCTTGTCTTCGACGCGCCCAAGCGCGGCCTGCCGCCGCGCCACCTGGTCGACCTCTCGCCCGCCGAACGTGCCGACGCCGTTGCGGCCCTGGGTGAGAAGCCGTTCCGGGCGAAGCAGCTGTCGAACCACTACTTCAGCCGCCTGACCGTCGACCCGGCCGAGATGACCGACATCCCGGCCGCCACGCGCGACAAGCTCGTCGCCGACCTGATGCCGCCGCTGTTCACGGTCGTGCGCAAGGTCACCACCGACGAGGGCACCACCGCGAAGACGCTGCTGCGCGCGCACGACGGCACCCTCATCGAGTCGGTGCTGATGCGCTACCCGGACCGCGCGACGCTGTGCATCTCGTCGCAGGCGGGCTGCGGCATGGCGTGCCCGTTCTGCGCGACCGGCCAGGGCGGCCTGCAGCGCAACCTGTCGACCGCGGAGATCGTGGACCAGGTACGCCTCGGTGCCGCCGCGATGCGCGACGGCGACCTGCCCGGCGGCCCCGGCCGGCTGTCGAACATCGTGTTCATGGGCATGGGCGAGCCGCTCGCGAACTACAAGCGCGTGATCGAGGCCGTGCACCGCATCACCGCCCCGGCGCCGGACGGCCTGGGCATCTCCCAGCGCACCGTCACGGTGTCGACGGTCGGCCTGGTGCCGGCGATCCGCAAGCTCACCGAGGAGAAGCTGCAGGTGCGGCTGGCCGTGTCGCTGCACACGCCGGACGACGAGCTGCGCAACACGCTCGTGCCGGTGAACACGCGGTGGGACGTGTCCGAGGTGCTGGAGGCTGCGCGCGGGTACGCGGACCAGACCGGCCGCCGCGTGTCCATCGAGTACGCGCTGATCCGCGACATCAACGACCAGGGCTGGCGGGCCGACCTGCTCGGCAAGAAGCTGCGCAAGCACCTCGGCCAGCTGGTGCACGTGAACCTGATCCCGCTGAACCCGACGCCGGGCTCGAAGTGGGACGCGTCGCCGAAGCCGGTGGAGCGCGAGTTCGTGCGGCGCGTGCGGGAGCAGGGTGTGGAGTGCACCGTGCGGGACACGCGTGGGCAGGAGATCGCGGCTGCGTGCGGTCAGCTGGCGACGGAGGGCTGAGCCCGCTTCGGGCCGGAACCTGAGCACGGGCGGTTGCGTCACCGCGAGAACAGGGACCTGCCGCGCGGCGATCACCTAGGACCGGCAGCACTGGCAGTGGTTGCACGTGGTCTACTGCGACGAGCATCGCGTGCACGTCTGAGGGGACTGCGACACATGGGTGTCATGTACGACTACTTCTCCGCGCCGTCCGACGAGGTGGCGGCGGAGGCGATCGCCGATGGGCCGCTGCAGCGGTTTCCCACGGTGGAGACCAAGTCGCTCGACCCGGCCGTCGTGATGGGACAGCTCGAAGGGCTGCTGACCGGCCGTAGCTGGGACGACGTCCGCGAGGATCCCCAGTGGGCTCAGGGCCTCGCGATCGAGCACGACGGTGAGGTGCTGGTCCTCGCCGTCACCGACGGTCTGCGGGACGCGCTCGCTGCCGCCGGTGACCTGGACGAGGTCGCGGTGAGGTGGGCGGGGATCGAGGAACTGGACGGGTTCGAGCCGGCTGTGCTCGCCGAGACCCTGCGCGACCTCAAGGCCTTGGCGGTGGAAGCGGTGAAGAACGGCGAGCAGCTCTACTGCTGGGCCTGCGTCTAGGGCTTCACTTCCGTCAGCGCGCCGGTCGCGACGTCGAACACGAAGCCGCGGACCGAGTCCTTCACCGGCACGAACGGGTTGCCGGTGATGCGGGCGATCGACTGTCGCACGTCCTCCTCCAGGTCGCCGAAAGCCTCTGCGGCCCAAGGGGGTTTGACGCCGACGTCCTCCTGGATGGAGCGCTTGAAGTCGTCGTCGGTGAACGTCAGCATGCCGCAGTCGGTGTGGTGGATCAGGATGATCTCGCGCGTGCCGAGCAGGCGCTGGCTGATGGCGAGCGACCGGATCTCGTCCTCGGTCACCACGCCGCCGGCGTTGCGGATGACGTGTGCCTCGCCCTCCTGCAGGCCCAGCACGCGGTAGACGTCGATGCGGGCGTCCATGCAGGCCACGACGGCGACGTGCTTGGCGGGTGGCAGGGGGAGCGGGCCGCTGAACTGGGCGGCGTAGGTGGCGTTGTTGGCGAGCAGCTCGTCGGTGACGGACATGGTGCGGGTCCCTTCGCCTGGGCGTATGGCTTGAGCCAACTGCCGCATGCGCATACCTGCAACAGTGCCCAGGGGATGAGAAAGGCCCCCACTCGGACACAAGCGGGGGCCGACATTTCTCAGAGGGTCCAGTTCTGGCTCGCCGTGCCGTTGCACGACCAGATCACCAGCCTGGTGCCGTCGGCGGACGAGCCGCCGGCCGTGTTGAGGCACTTGCCGGACTGCGGGTTGCGCAGCGTGGTCCCGGAGCGCGTCCACGCCTGGGCGCCGGTGCCGTTGCAGCCCCACAGCTGCACGACGGTGCCGTCAGCCGTGCCCGAGTTCGACACGTCCAGGCACTTCCCCAAGGCGCGCAACGTGTCGCCGTTGCGGGTCCACTGCTGAGCGCCGGTGCCGTTGCAGCCCCAGAGCTGGATCGCGGTGCCGTCGGCGGTGCCGGAGTTGCTGACGTCCACGCACTTCCCGCCGATGCCGACGATCGTGCCGCCGCTGCTGCCGGACGAGATCAGGAACTGGCTGCGCGCCACGTTCCAGTGCGTCGCCAGGTACGAGCCGGAGGCGGGGTTGGTGTGGAAGTAGTCGTCGCCCTTGCAGTCGATCTGGTTCTCCGGCGCACCGGGACAGACCTTCACCAGGCCACCGGGCGGGTTGGGGATGCCGCCGTCGTCGTAGCACATGATGTCCTCGTCGTCCCAGCAGTGACCGAACTGCGTGGAGTTCGGCGCGGACCGCTGCACGGCGCCCAGGGTGTGCAGCAGCTCGTGGCCGCTGGCCTGCCACGTCCAGCAGCTCGTGCCCACCGAGGCGTACGAGGGGCCGGAGTTGTAGCCGTTGTCGCTGCCGGGCCGGTCGTCGCCCGGCGCGCCCCAGGCCAGGCCGCAGCCGCTGGAGTCGTACCAGAACAGGTACTTGCGGTCGGTGCGGTTGTAGCCGCGGGCCGCGAGCTGGTCGGCGATCGCGGAGGGGGAGGACATCGCCGACTGCGGCACGACAACGTTGTCGACGACCGCGCGACAGGCCGAGTTGGTCACGAAGCGCACGTGCCGGACGCCGCCGCCCAGCCGCGAGGCCGCCTCGACGAACGAGTCGTCGATCTGGTCGGCGAACGTCTGGAACTGGCCCACGAGCTGCGAGTACCGGTCCGCCGACTGGTCGCCGCGCACGTACACGGCCTGCACGCGCTTGCCGCTCGTGCCATCGCCGTCGCAGACGACGGACTGGATGGAGACGTCGGAGGCCGTCGGCTGCCGGAACTCGTTCGGCAGGTCGTCGACAACAGGGCTGAGCAGGGTCAATGCCGCTAACAACACGCCAAGAGACATGAAAGACCGCCTTGAGGAGCGAGGGCAGGGTTAGCGGTCTAGACCATCTCGAACGGTAGCGAACGAGGCACGGACTGTCAGCGGACAGAACAGGACAGGTCTGGTGGCGCGGTCTCCGCGAAGAACGCCGGTCGCCTCGGCAGGCTCCTCGCGAACCCCGAGCCGAGCACGAAACCGTTGTACAGCTGCAAGATCCCCAACTCCGACGACCGCACGACGTCGTCCTCGTCCGCCTGTGTTCCCGCGGGGCCGGGTCCTCAGCTGACGGGTTCCAGACCCACGGGTGCCGCGCTGTCGAACGTCTCGCGCGCCTCGGCGACCGCCTCGTAGTTCTGCTGCGCCCACACCCGCAGCGCGGCCAGCGGCGCGGTGACGCTGCGACCTAGTTCGGTCAGCTCGTACTCGACGCGCAACGGCACCGAGGGGTAGACCGTGCGCGTGATCAGCCCGTCGCGTTCCAGCGTCCGCAGCGTCTGGGTGAGCATCTTCTGGCTGATGCCGTCCAACCGGCGCTTCAGCTCGCCGAACCGCTTGGGCCCGTCCTCCAGGTCACCGATCGCCAGCGCCGTCCACTTGGATGCGACCATGTCCAGCAAGTCGCGGCACGGACACATCTTGAGGTAAACGTCCCTGATCACAGGTAGTTTCTACCAGGTACCCAGTGCACTAAATAGTGCCTGATTGCCGAAAGTGACCAGGTCTCCCAGACTTGGTGGCATGCGAGCGATCACCCAGAACGAGTTCGGCGGACAGGAAGTCCTCACCCTCGGCGACGTGCCCAAGCCCACCCCGGTGCCCACGGAGGTGCTGGTCAGGGTGCACGCGGCGGGCATCAACCCGGTCGACTGGAAGACCCGTGCGGGCAGCGGCATGGCCGGGCTGCAGAGCTTCCCGCTCGTCCTCGGCTGGGACGTCTCCGGCGTCGTCGAGGAGGTCGGTTTCGGTGTGACGACGCTCAAGCCGGGTGACGAGGTCTACGGCATGCCGCGCTTCCCGCACGCCGCGAGCGCCTACGCCGAGTACGTCACGGCGCCCTCCCGCCACTTCGCGAGGAAGCCGCGGGGCATCACGCACGTCGAGGCGGCCGCACTGCCGCTGGCCGCGCTCACCGCGTGGCAGGTGCTCAAGGACACCGCGGACGTGCAGCCGGGGCAGAAGGTCCTGGTCACGGCGGCGGCCGGCGGTGTGGGCCACCTCGCGGTCCAGATCGCGAAGGCGCGGGGCGCGTACGTCATCGGCACCGCCCGCGAGGCCAAGCACGGGTTCCTGAAGGACATCGGTGCCGACGAGGTGGTCGACTACACGAAGGGCGACTACGAGGGGACCGACGTCGACGTGGTGGTCGATCTCGTCGGTGGTGCCTCACCGGCGCCGGTGCGGCCCGGCGGGCTGTTCGTCGGCGTTCCGTCCGGAGTGGACAGGCCGGTTCGCGACGACATCAGGACCAGCCCGATCCTGGTCGAGCCCGACCGCGCTGGGCTCGAGGCCATCACCGCGCTGGTCGAGTCGGGCGAGCTCAGGGTGCACGTCGACGCCACGTTCCCGCTGGAGGACGCCGGAAAAGCGCATGCCCTGGGCGAGACGGGCCGCACCCAGGGCAAGATCGTGCTGGAGGTCTAGCGGCGCCAGGACGTCTTGCGACGGGCGGCGTCCCACACCAGCAGTGCGATGATCGTGACACCGGCGGCGATGAGGAAGATGTTCTCGGTTTTGCCGTGGTGGTTGCCGATCAACATCAGGAAGCAGAAGACCGCGGACAGCCAGCCGGCGATGCGGGTGCCCTTGGGCAGCGTGCCGTGCCAGCCCCAGTCGGCCGACGGCTCCTCGTGAGGGTCGACGGCAGGACGCTTGTCCAGTTCCGAGGACGAAGCCACGGTTTCCTCCACTGCTCATCCGGATTACGCCGTCATCGTCGCACATGTGGGTCGGGACGGATGTGTGAGGTCGCGCGCGCACGACTGACGGGCCAGGTCGCGCCGGTCTAGGCTCGGCGCGGCCCACCCGTCCGATCTCGTGAAGGCACCTCGACTTGACCGGCTTCTCTCCCGCCGAGGCCTCCGCCCCGGACACGTTCGCCCCCGTCGAGATCGGTCTGCACGGAGTGCGCAAGCGCTTCGCCGACCAGGTGGCGGTCGACGGGGTCTCGGTGAACGTGCACGAGGGCGAGTTCTTCTCGGTGCTCGGCCCGTCCGGCTGCGGCAAGACCACGGTCCTGCGCATGATCGCCGGGTTCGTCGACCCCGACGAGGGCCGCATCGAGCTCGACGGCAACGACATGGTGGGAGTTCCTCCGTACCGGCGGGACGTCAACACGGTCTTCCAGTCGTATGCGCTCTTCCCGCACATGACGGTGTGGGACAACGTCGCGTACGGCCTGAAGCGCAAGAAGGTCCGCGGCGCCGAGCTCAAGAAGCGCGTCGGCGAGCACCTCGAGCTCGTGCGGCTCTCGCAGTTCGCCAAGCGCAGGCCCGCACAGCTCTCCGGTGGCCAGCAACAACGCGTCGCCATCGCCCGTGCGCTCGCCGCCGGTCCGCGGCTGCTCCTGCTCGACGAACCTCTCGGCGCCCTCGACGCCAAGTTGCGCAAGGAACTGCAGATCGAGCTGATGCGCATCCAGCGCGAGGTCGGCACGACGTTCCTCTACGTCACGCACGACCAGGAGGAGGCGCTGGTCCTCTCGCACCGCATCGCCGTGATGAACGGGGGCAGGATCGAGCAGGTCGGCTACCCGGAGGACGTCTACGAACGGCCAGCGACCCGGTTCGTCGCCGGGTTCATCGGCACGTCCAACATCCTCGACGCCGAGGTGTCCGGTGTGGACGGTGGACTGGTCGCGCTGACGGCGCCCGGTGCCACGAACCTGCGCGCCAAGTTCGGCGGCAGCGTCAGCCACGGCAAGAAGGTCGCCGCGACCGTGCGCCCGGGGAAGGTGCACCTGTTCGACGAGACCGCGCGACCGCCGACGGGCTGGTGCGTGCTGCAAGGCGTCGTGCAGGACGTCGTCTACACGGGCGTCTCCACCCAGTTCGTCGTCGACACCCCCGGCGGCGTGCTGTCGGCGTTCGTGCAGAACGCCCGGCGCATCGACGACGCGGGCGCGCCCGGCCAGGCCGTGCGGATGGCGTGGGACCCGGAGTTCACCGTGCTGCTGGAGAACACCGATGGCTGAGCACGTCCGGATCGCCCGGCTGTGGGACGTGGACAGCCCGCGGGTGACCCGGCGCACGATGCTGGGCTCGATGGCGTTCTTCGCGCTCGCGGCGTGCGCGGTCGGTCCCGCTCCCGCGAACGACGGCGGCACCGGCGGCGCGGGCGAGGCCGTGAACCTCCAGGACGAGCCGAAGCTCAACTTCTACAACTGGACCGACTACATCGCGCCGGAGACGTTGCCCGGCTTCACCGCGGTCAGCGGCATCGAGGTCACCTACGACAACTTCTCCACCAACGACGAGATGGAGGCCAAGATCGCGTCCGGCCAGGCCGGCTACGACCTGGTGGTGCCGAGCGACAACTTCCTGCGCCGGTTCCTGCGGTCGGGCCTGCTGCAGCCGCTCGACCACGACGCGATCCCGAACCTGCGCAACCTGGAGCAGCGGTTCGTGGAGGCCGAGTACGACCCCGGCAACCGGTACTCCGTCCCGTGGGCGTGGGGGACGACCGGTCTCGCGTACTCGAGGTCGCAGATCGGCGGCGAGGTCACCGGCTTCGACGCCTTCGACCTGCCGAACGCCCTCGGCCGCAGCTCGATCCTCGACGAGGCCCGCGACGGCATGGCGATCGGGCTGCTCAAGCTCGGCCACGACCCGAACACGACCGATCCGGGACAGATCGACGAAGCGGTGGACTTCCTGCTGTCGTTGAAGAAGAAGCTCGGCCAGATCAACTCCGACGTGATCGAGCCGCTCACGTCCGGTCAGGTGCGGCTCGCCCAGTCGTACTCCGGCGACGCGTTCCAGGCCCGGGCCGCCAGCGACGACATCGGCTACGCCATCCCGGCCGAGGGCGGACTGTCCTACGTGGACCTGCTCGTCATCCCGAAGGACGCGCCGCACGCCGCCAACGCGCACCGGTTCATGGACTTCATCCTCGGCGCGGAGACGGGCGCGGCGCTGTCCAACGCCGTCCGGTACGGCAGCCCCAACGCCGCCGCGAAGCCGTTGGTCGACAAGGAGCTGCTGAACGACCCGGTGGTCTACCCGCCGCCGGAGCAGCTGGCGAAGCTCCCGTTCACCAAGGACCTCGGCGGCGCCGCCGAAGCGCTCTACGCGGACGCCTGGACGAAGGTCAAGACCGGCTGACGGGGAACGACCTCATCCCCCTGATCACCACCGAGTCGCGGAACGTCGCCGGACCCGTCTGCCGCAGGTCCGGCATGCGGCGGGCCAACGCGCGCAACGCCACGTCGCCCTCCATGCGCGCGAGCGTGGCGCCGAGGCAGTAGTGGATGCCGCTGGAGAACGCGAGGTGCTCCGGCTTGTGCACGCGCATCACGTCGAACCTGTGCGGCTCCGGGTAGACCTCCGGGTCGCGGTTCGCGGCGCCGATCAGCAGCGTCACCCACTCGTCCTCGCCGATCCCGTCGACCCGCTCGTGCGCGATCCTGCTGGTCAGCTGCACCGGCGACGCCCAGCGCAGCGTCTCCTCGACGACGGCGGGTGCGAGGTCGGGGTCGGCCAGGAAGAGCCGCCACTGCGCGGGGTGGTCGAGCAGGGCGCGGGTGGCGTTGCCGATCAGGTTCACCGTGGTCTCGAAGCCCGCGACCAGCAACAACACCAGCGTGCCGAGCATCTCCCGCGCGGTCAGCCTCTGCTCAGCCTCGGCGGCGACCAGCGAGCTGATCACGTCGTCACCCGGCGTCTGGCGGCGTTGCGCGATGAGCCGGTCGAACAGCGCGAGCACCTTGTCGTTGGCGTTGGCCATCTCCGCGGTGACGCCCGAGTCGAACGACGCGGCGACCAGCGCGCCGTAGTCCGCGAACTCCGCCGTGTCCTCCTCGGGAATGCCCAGCAGGTCGCTGATCACCGAGATGGGCAGCGGCGCCGCGAAGTCCTCGATGAGGTCGAACTCGTCCCGCGTCAGGAGCGCGTCGGCGACCTTCTCGACGCGGGCCCGGTACTCGTCGATCTTCTTCGGGCTGAACGCGGGCGTGGCGAGCCTGCGCAGCCGGGTGTGGTCGGGCGGGTCCTGCTCCAGGAACGACTCGGGCAGCAGGCTGCCGCCGGGCACGTGGGCGCCGCCGGTCGGCCGGACGCCGAACCGCCGGTCGCGCAGGATCCTGTTGGCCAGCGGGTGGCTCGTCGTGACCCAGATGCCCCCGTCGCGCGTCAGCGGGCCGTGCGCGCGCAGCCGTTCGTAGATCGGGTGCGGGTCTTCATGTCCGGTCAGCTGTTCCAGCATGGCCTACCCCCTGGTAGAAGGTCGTGAGCACGAGCCGGGGAGCGTCGAGGGGCGCGAGCCGCCCGGCGGCGATGCCCTCCCAGGCGCTGTAGACGCCGGTGTAGAGGATCTGCGTGATCCACCACGCGGGCAGGTCGGCACGCAGCCGCGTGCCTTGCAACCGGGTGATCAGGTCGATCACCGGCTGGTCCATGGTGTTGAGGCGCGTGCTGAGGCGTTCGTCGTCCTGCAGGTTCGGAAAGCGCAGCAGGAACTCGACGCGCGGCCCCAGCGGCACGAGCTTCGCGATCAGCGCGTCGACCGCCTCGTCGGTGCCGAGGTCCACGCTCGAGATGGCCGCGTCGACGAGGTCGAGAGCCTCGCCCGCGACCGCGCGGATCAGGTCCGCCCTGGTCGGGTAGCGCTTGTGGAGTGTGGTCCTGCCGACACCGGCCGCCCGCGCGACGTCGCTCAGCGACGCCGTCGGGTCCTTGAGCAGCACCGATGTCGCCGTCTGCAGGAGGTGAACACTCATGTTCGCAACGGTACACGGATGTTCAGCTGGCAGGATGTGCGTTCGTGCTCCGACGCTGGCTGAAGGCCACCGGCCTCCTCGCCCCGACCGGGATCTGGCTCGGGTTGTTCCTGATCGCGCCGCTGGTGGTGGTCGTCGAGTTCAGCTTCGCGACCAGGAACACCGGGGTGGCGCGGGCGGTGCTGCCGTGGACCGCGCAGGCCTACCTGACGGCGCTGGACCCGGCGTTCCTGCCGATCTTCGGCCGGACCCTGCTGTACGCGGTGGCCACGACGGTCGCGTGCCTGCTGCTCGGGTTCCCGCTGGCGTGGTTCATCGCCCGGCACGGCGGCAGGTACCGGACGGCGTTGCTCGCGGCGGTGCTGATCCCGTTCTGGTCGAGCTACCTCGCGCGGATCTACGCGTGGAAGGCGCTGCTCGACGGCGAGGGCCTGGTGAACACGGTGCTCGGCTGGGCAGGGCTCGGCCGCGACGGCGGGTTCCTGCTCACGCACGGCGCGGTGGTGCTCGGCCTGACGTACGGGTTTCTGCCGTTCATGGTGCTGCCGCTGTACGTGGCGTGCGAGCGGTTCGACTTCCGGCTGGTGGAGGCCTCGTACGACCTCGGGCACGGGCGGGTGTCGACGTTCCTGCGGGTCGTGCTGCCGGGGATGACGAGCGGGGTGCTGGCCGGGTCGTTGCTGGTCCTGGTGCCGGCGGCGGGCGACTTCGTGACGCCGAAGCTGCTCGGCGGGGTCGGGCAGTCGACGTTCGGGTCGGTGATCGACGACCAGTTCCGCGGCGGCAACAACTGGCCGCTCGGGTCGGCGATGGCCGTGCTGCTGCTCGTGCTGGTGGTCGTCGTGCTCGTGCTGCGCGGACGGCGTGGGGAGGACGTGCTGTGAACCGTCGTCCGTGGGTGCTCGGCGCGGTCGTGGCGCTGGTCTTCTTGTTCCTCTACGCGCCGATCGCGTGGCTGGCCATCGCGTCGTTCAACTCGTCGCGGTCGCTGTCGCGGATCAGCGGGTTCTCCCTGCGGTGGTACGCGGAGCTCGCTGACGACACACGGGTCTTCGCCTCGCTGCGGCTGACCTTGGAGCTGGCGCTGGCGTCGGCGGTGATCTCCACGGTCATCGGGACGCTGGCGGCGTTCGGGCTGCGGCGGGCGTTCCCCGGCCGTGGCCTGTGGACGGTGCTGCTGTCGTTGCCGTTGGTGGTGCCCGAGGTCGTCATGGGCGTGGCGATGCTGGGGTTCTTCGTGAAGCTCGTCGGTGTGCCGCTGGGGTTCGGGCCGCTGCTGTGCGCGCACGTGGCGTTCTCGCTGAGCTTCGTGGTCGTCGTGGTGCGGTCGCGGGTGTCCGGAATGGACGCTCGGATGGAGGAGGCGGCGGCCGACCTCGGTGCGTCGCCGTTCGTCGCGTTCCGGACGGTCACCCTGCCGCTGGTGGCGCCCGCGGTGGTGGCCGGTGCGGCGTTCGCGTTCCTGCTGTCGTTCGACGACGTGGTGATCTCGTCGTACCTGACCGGTGTCGGGTCGACGACGTTGCCGGTGTTCGTCTACGCGCAGGCGTCGAAGCGCGGGATCTCGCCGGAGATCGTGGCGCTGTCGACGGTGATGGTGGCGGCGACGGCACTGCTGCTGGTCGCCGGTGTGGTGGTCGCGTCGTGGCGGGCGCGGCGAGCCGGGCGCGCGGCCGTGCTGGTCTGAGTCAACTTTCGTCGCTGCGGATTCGATACTCCAGCGTGCCGCGCGGACATGGGACGTCTCGTTAGCTTGAGGGCGTGACTACTGTTCTGCGGGCCAGGGGAGAGGCGTTCCTCGCCGACACCCTGGCCCGGTTCCGGACGCTGACCCCGGTCCGGCTGATCGGGGACCTGCTCGTCCTCGTCGCCGCGATCCTGCTGGACCTGTGGCCGGGGCCGTGGGCGGAGACCAGGGCGGCGGGCTGGACGGTCGTCGCGTACGTCGCCGCCTACGTCGTGCTGTTGCCGGCGCGGCACCTGCTGCCGGCGACGCTGATGATCGCGGGCGCGGCGATCCCGTTCGGCGGGCCGGCGTTCATGGTCGTGCTGAGCTACACGGCCGGGCGCCGGATCGAGTCGTGGGTCAAGGCCGTGGTGTCGACGACGCTGACGCTCGTCGTCGTGGTGCTGATGTGGGACTGGGAAGCGCGGCCGATCGACCTCGACCCCGTCTACGCGATGCTGATCCTGATCACCATCTTCGGCGTGGGCGTGGCGCTGCCGTTCCTCGTCGGCCGGTACCTCGCGCAGCGCGAGGCGCTCGTGCAGGCGATGCGGGACCGCGAGGCGCGCATGCGGGGCGAGCACAAGCTGTTGTCGCGGCAGGTGCGCCTGCGGGAGCGCAGCCGCATCGCGCAGGACATGCACGACAGCCTGGGCCACCGGCTGTCGTTGATCTCCGTGCACGCCGGCGCGCTGGCGATGGACCCGTCGCTGGGGGAGAAGCAGCGCGAGGCGATCGGGGTGCTGCGCTCGGCGGCGTTGACGGGCATGGAGGAGCTACGGGCGATCATCGGGGTGTTGCGAGCCGAGGACGGCCCCGACGACGACCCCGCGACACGGACCGTGGAGTCCATCGACTCGTTGGTCGGCGACGCGCGCAAGGCCGGTGTGCTGGTCAGTCTGGTCCGAGGTGGGCAGGCGCACCCGTTGCCGTCCCGTGTGTCTCATGCGGCCTATCGCGTCGCACAGGAAGGTCTCACCAACGCGTCGAAGCACGCACCGGGCGCCGCCGTGCAGGTGACGGTGAAGTACGAGCCGGACGCACTGGTTGTGGAGGTGCGCAACAACCCGTCGCGCAACGGCTCGCCGGGGGGTGCGCCGGGCGTCGGCCTGATCGGCCTCACCGAACGCGTGCGCCTGGCCGGCGGCATCCTGCACGTGGGAGGGCTGCCGTCCGGGGGCTTCCGGATCGCGGCCGTGCTCCCGTACGAGGAAGCCCCGCTGCCGGACGAGCCCGAGGACGAGCAGGACGAGACCGAGTCGCCGCGCGGCATCCGCAAGTGGGCGGGCGTCGGCTCGATCGCGGGCGCGACGCTGGTGCTGGCCGTGATCATCGGTGGCTTCACCTACCTCGGCACGCAGCCCGTGACCGAGGTCGTGTCGCAGGAGAACCTCGACCGGATCCAGGTGGGCCAGTCCGAGGCGGACGTGATGAAGCTGCTCCCGTCCGGCGACGAACCCCTGGTGGCAGACGGTGAACGCAAGTCGCAGGCCACCCGGGAGCCGCCGGGCGCGCGGTGCGTCTACCACATCACCGACGAGCAGTCGTACCTCGCGAAGGGCACCAGGGTGGTGCGTTTCTGCTTCCGGGACGGCAAGCTGGTCGAGAAGAAGATCCACGTGCAGAGGAACGGTTCATGATCCGGGTGCTCATCGCCGACGACGAGCCGCTGATGCGAGCGGGCATCAAGGCCATCCTCGGCACCGCCGACGACATCGAGCTGGTGGCGGAGGCGGGCGACGGCCGCGAGGCGCTGCAGATAGTCCGCGAACGCCGAGTCGACGTGGCGGTGCTCGACATCCGCATGCCGCGGATGGACGGCCTGGCGTGCGCGAAGGAGCTGCGCGTCGTCGCACCGTCCGTGCGCGTCGTGATGCTGACGACGTTCGGCGAGGACGAGAACATCGTGCGCGCGCTGTCCGACGGCGCCGCCGGCTTCCTGCTGAAGGACTCCGCACCCGAGGAACTCCTACGGGCCGTGCGCGCCGTCAACAACGGCGAGGCCTACCTCTCGCCGATGGTCACCTCTCGCGTCGTGGGCATGGTCGCAACCTCGGGCCAGCCGAAGCGCCAGGAGGCGCAGAAGGCCGTCGAGGGCCTGACCGACCGCGAGGTGGAGGTGCTGGCACTGCTGGGCCAGGGCATGTCGAACGCCGACGTGGGCGCCCGCCTGCACATGTCGGAGGCAACGGTGAAGACGTACGTCTCCCGCCTCCTGGCCAAGCTGGGCCTGACGAACCGAGTGCAAGCAGCCCTGCTGGCGCGGGACGCAGGCATAGCGAACTAGTCACCCAACGCACGCAAGGCCAAGCGCGGGCCAGTGGGGGCGGGACCGCGTGGCCGAGCGCGCGGCCCAGGGTCGGCCGCAACCTGGGCACGGACGCGCGGCAGAGGCTGAGGACGCGCGGCGAATGACGCAGCCGACCAGGAACCAGGTCAGGCCCGAGCCCGAGGCCTTGGCCCCAGCTCACTCTCCCGGAATGCGGGGGTTCGCGAGGTCGTGCTGGTTGTCCCGGAGCCCCCCCCTCCCTGTTTCTGCGAAACCCACCACCACGAAAGAAAGGACGCGCAACCCACCCGAAACAAAACAACCCCCCCCCTCCCAACAACGGACCACAAA
>NZ_JBHYGW010000004.1:300962-493795 GCF_042738015.1 Lentzea sp. NPDC059081 | reverse complement strand
GGGGGTGGTTGTTTGGGGGTTTTTTTTGTTCTTCCTCCCCCCTTTTTGTTGGGGTGTGGAGAACCCCGCTGGGGGGGACTCTTTTCCCCCCCGACCAGCTGAGAACGACCGAGCCGCCGTCTGCGAAGCAGCGGCCAAAAAACACAGCAGCCACGACACGCGAAGGCCGTTCGGGTGACACCCGAACGGCCTCAAACGTTTGTTCAGCTGCGGCGCGGCTAAGCGTGGGTCCGTCGACCCGTCACCAGCCGGTAGATGCCCAGCAGGATCAGGGATCCGACGATGGCGAGCAGCCACGTCCGGATCTCGAAGAACGAACCCAGATCGGTCCCGAAGAGCGCGGATCCGATGAACCCGCCCAGGATCGCGCCAACGATGCCGATCAGCATCGTGATGATGATTCCGCCCGGGTCCTTGCCCGGCATGATCGCCTTGGCGATGGCTCCGGCCAGCAGGCCGAGCACGATCCATCCGAGGATGCCCACCGAGAGTCTCCTTCCATCTGCTTGACGCGGATGGAATGCCCTCGATCTGGTGACTTCACACCTCCAAAACCACTCCGTTATCAAAGTAGCGGGCTGTGCCGGGCTCTCAGGCACTCTCCGGAACAATGAGGGGCGATGAGTACTCCACGCACTGTCCTGATCCTGGGCTCGACCGGTTCCATCGGCACCCAGGCGCTCGACGTCATCCGGCGCAACCGCGACCGCTTCCGGGTCGTCGGGCTCGGCGCCGGCGGACGTCAGCTGGACCTGCTGAAAGAGCAGGCCGCAGAGTTCGACGTCCCCGTCGTGGCGGTGGCGAACGGCGCCGACGTGCCCGGCGTGAGGACGTTGACCAGCATGGTCGACCTGATCGAGGCGGCGCCGGCGGACGTCGTCCTCAACGGCATGGACGGGTCGAGGGGGCTCGAACCGTCGCTGAAGGCCCTGGAGACGGGGGCCACGCTCGCGCTCGCCAACAAGGAGTCGCTCATCGCGGGCGGGCCGCTCGTGCTGAAGGCGGCGAAGCCGGACCAGCTCGTGCCCGTCGACTCCGAGCACTCGGCGCTCGCGCAGTGCCTGCGCGGCGGAACCGCGGACGAGGTGCACAAGCTGGTGCTCACGGCGTCCGGCGGGCCGTTCCGCGGGAAGAGCCGCGGCGATCTCGAGGCCGTCACCGTGCAGCAGGCCATGGCGCACCCGACGTGGTCGATGGGCCAGGTCGTCACCATCAACTCGGCCAACCTCGTCAACAAGGGCCTCGAGCTCATCGAGGCGCACCTGCTGTTCGGCGTGCCGTACGACCGCGTCGACGTCGTGGTGCACCCGCAGTCCATCATTCACTCGATGGTGACCTTCACGGACGGCTCGACGCTCGCGCAGGCGTCACCTCCCGACATGCGGCTCCCCATCTCGCTCGGTCTGGGGTGGCCGGAGCGCGTCGCGGGCGCGGCCGCTGCCTGTACCTTTGACACCGCCACCTCGTGGACGTTCGAACCCCTGGACAGCGTCACGTTCCCGGCGGTCGAGCTCGCGCGGCAGGCGGGCACCGCGGGCGGGTGCCTGCCCGCGATCTACAACGCCGCGAACGAGGAGGCACTCGCCTCCTTCGTAGCGGGCAAGACGTCGTTCCTGTCGATCGTGGACACCATCGGCCAGGTTCTCGGCGAGGCGAACGAATGGCAGAACGACCCCGCGGACGTCGCGGAGGTGCTGGCCGCCGAGGACTGGGCACGAGCACGTGCCCGCGAGCTGGTTGGAAGGAACTGAGCTTCTCGTGAACACCGTCGTCAACATCCTCGGGGTGCTGCTGTTCGCGTTCGGCATCGCGTTCTCCATCGCGCTGCACGAGTTCGGGCACCTGCTGACCGCGAAGGCCTTCGGCATGAAGGTCACCCGCTACTTCATCGGCTTCGGCCCGAAGCTCTTCTCGTTCCGCAAGGGCGAGACCGAGTACGGCCTGAAGGCGATCCCGGCCGGTGGGTTCTGCGAGATCACCGGCATGACGGCCCTGGAGGACGTGCACCCGGACGACCGCAAGCGCGCCTTCTACAACCAGAAGGTGTGGAAGCGCGTCGTCGTGCTGTCCGCCGGGTCGATCACGCACTTCCTGCTCGGCTTCATCATCCTGCTGATCCTCGCGATGTCGCTGGGCCTGCCGAACAACAAGGACGAACCAGTCCTCGCCCAGATCACCGACTGCGTGCAGGACTACACGGTGCCCGTCGACGCGGCGTGCCCGGCCAGCGCCCCGTCCCCGGCCAAGAGCGCGGGCCTGCAGCCCGGCGACCGCATCACCTCGATCGCGGGCAAGCCCATCGCGACCTGGTCGGACATGCAGAAGGTCACCCGCGACCTGAGCGGCCCGAACGAGTTCAAGGTGCTCCGCGACGACAAGGAGCTCACGCTCACCGTCGACGTTCCGAAGGTCAGCCGCCAGATCTCCGACGGCAAGGGCGGCGTCGAGGTCAAGCAGGTCGGCGCGATCGGCGTGATCGTCCAGCAGTCCTTCACCTACGGCCCGGTCGAGGCGGTCCCGGCGGCCGTCGGCTTCACCGGCCAGATGTTCGTGAACACCTGGCAGGGCCTCATGCGCTTCCCGGAGCGCATCCCGGCCGTGGTCAAGGCCATCGGCGGCGGCGAGCGCGACCTCGACACCCCGATCTCCGTGGTCGGCGCCTCCCGCCTGGGCGGCGACGCGGCCGAGCGCGGCCTCTGGGCGTTCTTCATCCTGATGCTCGCGGGCCTGAACTTCTTCGTCGGTGTGTTCAACCTCCTGCCGCTCCTGCCGCTTGACGGTGGTCACATCGCCGTCAACCTGTACGAACGGGTGCGAGACTGGATTCGGAAGCTGCGCGGCAAGCCCGCCGGCGCCCCGGTCAACTACATGCGTCTGCTGCCCCTCACCTACGTGGTCATCTTCATCGGCGGCGCCATCACGCTGCTGACCGTGACCGCAGACATCGTCAACCCGATCAGGTTGCAATAAGAGTGATCCACGGAAAGGTGCACAACCCATGAGTGACGGCGTGATGCTCGGAATGCCGGCACTGCCGCCGCCGGTGCTGTCGGAGCGACGCAAGACCAGGCAGCTGATGGTCGGCAACGTCGGTGTCGGCAGCGAGTTCCCCGTCTCCGTCCAGTCGATGACGACGACCCTGACGTCGGACGTCAACGCGACGCTGCAGCAGATCGCGGAGCTCACCGCGGCCGGCTGCGACATCGTCCGGGTCGCCTGCCCCTCGCAGGACGACGCGGACGCGCTGCCGGCGATCGCCAGGAAGTCCCAGATCCCGGTGATCGCCGACATCCACTTCCAGCCGAAGTACGTCTTCGCCGCCATCGAGGCCGGCTGCGCCGCGGTCCGGGTCAACCCGGGCAACATCCGCAAGTTCGACGACCAGGTGAAGGAGATCGCGGCCGCCGCCAAGGACCACGGCACCCCGATCCGCATCGGCGTCAACGCGGGCTCGCTCGACCCCCGCCTGCTGCAGAAGTACGGCAAGGCCACCCCGGAGGCCCTGGCCGAGAGCGCGATGTGGGAAGCCTCGCTCTTCGCGGAGCACGACTTCCACGACATCAAGATCTCGGTCAAGCACAACGACCCGGTGGTCATGGTCCGCGCCTACGAACTGCTGGCCGAGCAGTGCGACTACCCCCTGCATCTGGGCGTCACGGAGGCCGGCCCGGCCTTCCAGGGCACCATCAAGTCGGCCGTGGCCTTCGGCGCCCTGCTCCGCCAGGGCATCGGCGACACGATCCGCGTCTCGCTCTCGGCCCCGCCGGTCGAGGAGATCAAGGTCGGCCACCAGATCCTCCAGTCCCTGAACCTGCGCCCCAGGAAGCTGGAGATCGTCTCCTGCCCGTCCTGCGGCCGCGCCCAGGTCGACGTGTACACGCTCGCAGAGCAGGTCACGGCCGGTCTGGAGGGCATGGAGGTCCCCCTGCGCGTAGCCGTCATGGGCTGCGTCGTGAACGGTCCCGGCGAGGCCCGCGAGGCCGACCTGGGCGTCGCGAGCGGCAACGGCAAGGGCCAGATCTTCGTGAAGGGCAAGGTCATCAAGACCGTGCCCGAACACCAGATCGTGGAGACGCTGATCGAAGAGGCGATGCGCATCGCCGAGGAGATGGAGCCCGTGGAGGGCGAGTCCCCGGCAGTGACGGTCGGCTGACCAAGAACAAGAGCAGCAGGCAGGCAAGCAAGCAGTCAGTGAAGGCGCGGCCCGAAGGGTCGCGCCTTTGCTTTTCCCATGCGCTCGTGACGGGACCACCCCACGGAATCAGCACACACGAACGCAACAGCAAGCCGCCCAAAGCAACAGGCGTGCCATCAACCCGCAGACGGCGCTGGCCGGTCTTTGATCAGTTGGCGGGGTCCGGGGCAGAGCCCCGCGCACGAAACAGGACCCGCACGCACCAACCCAACCACCCGCCAAAGTCGCGGAACCAACGCGACCACCACGATCACCCGTCAGCCGCACATCTGGCTGATGTCACATCAGCACCAAATCTGGCACGCTAGGTGACGTGCTGAGGCTGGCCGGAGCGCGCGTTCTCGACGAGCGCGACCTGATCGACGTACGCGGAGTCTTCGAAAAAGACCCCGTCGCAGCGTGCATGGTCGCGGCAAGGGTCGAAGTGGCCGGCCTGGACCCGTGGCGCCTCGGCGGCGAGATGTGGGGCAGCGACTCCAAGCCGATCAGGGGCAAGGTCGACGGTCTCTGCTTCTCCGGCCCGAACCTCATCCCGCTCAAAGGCAGCCAGGCCGCCATGCGCATGTTCGCCGACCGGGCACGCAGGAGGGGCCGCATGTGCTCCAGCCTGGTGGGCCCGGCCGAACAGGTCCTCACCCTCTGGGAGGAGCTGCAACCGGACTGGGGCCCGGCCAGGGAGGTCAGGGCCGACCAGCCGTTGATGGCCATCAGCCGCAGCCCCGAGATCACCCCCGACCCGCACGTCCGGCAGGTCCGGCCGAGCGAGCTCCACCGCTACCTCCCCGCCGCGATCAGCATGTTCATCGAGGAGGTCGGCATCGACCCGTGCGTGGAGGACGGCGGCGCCGGCTACCGGGCCAGGGTCAGCGAGCTGATCGCGGCCGGCCGGGCGTTCGCGCGGTTCGAGAACGGCGAGGTCGTCTTCAAGGCCGAGATCGGGGCCATGTCCAGCAAGGTCGGCCAGATCCAGGGGGTGTGGGTTCGTCCGGACCGCCGGGGCGCGGGCATCGGCACGGCGGGCACGGCGGCGGTCGCGGACCGGCTGACCAGGGTGCTCGGCCGCACGGCGAGCCTCTACGTGAACGGGTACAACCACGTCGCGCAGGCCGCCTACCGGAAAATCGGGTTCGAACAAGTCGGGCAATACGCCACTGTCCTCTTCTGAACGGGCATACTCGCGCGGGTGCGCCTTCTCGCGACGATCACGGTGGTGCTGGTGACGGTGAGCGGCTGTGGGCTGTTCACGTCGGAACCGGGGGCTCCGGAGATCACCAACGACTTCCTGGCGAAGCTCGCGTCCGGTGACGTGCAGGGTGCCGCCGGGATGACCGACAACCCGAACGACGCCAAGGAGACCCTGGAGAAGTTCCGGGGCGCGCTCAAGCCGGAGGGGCTCTCCAGCAAGGTCGACCAGATCCGCAAGAACGGTGAGACCGCGTCCGAGGCCAGCGTCACGCTCGACTGGGACCTCGGCAAGAACCGGCACTGGACGTACCCGACGAAGTTCGACGTGCGCCAGGAGGACGACACCTGGAAGGTGCACTGGCAGACGTCGCTGGCGCACCCCAAGCTCGCGCCGCAGCAGTCCATCCAGCTCACCGAGCTCATGCCCGATCCCGCGCCGGTGCTCGACCGCGACGGCACGCCGTTGCTCGCGCCGGAACGCGTCGTGTCGGTGCTGCTCGTGGCCAAGGAGGCCGGGGACGTCGGTGCCGTCTCGAAGGCGCTCGCCGACGCGTTGAACCCGCTCGACAAGGCCATCACCCAGCAGACGATCGCCGACGGCGTCGCCAAGACGCCCGAGGGCCAGGCCTACCAGGTGGCGGCGCTGCGCGACCCCGACTACCAGTCGGTCAAGCCGAAGATCTACGAACTGCCCGGCGTGCGGTTCAGCTCGCAGACGTCGTTGCTGGCACCGAGCCGCACCTTCGCCTCGCAGGTGCTGCCGGCCGTGCGCAAGCTCGTCGAGAACGACGTCGCGGGCGGCGCGGGCTTCCGCATCGCCACGGTCGACGCGCAGGGCGCGGAGATCGAGGAGCTGCACTCGAAGGCGCCGGAACCCGCCAAGGCCGTGAACGTCGCGCTGTCCCGCGCCATCCAGACCGCCGCCGAGGACGCCGTCGAGCCCGTGCAGCAGCCGACGATCCTGGTCGCGATCCAGCCGTCGACCGGCGACATCCTGGCCGTAGCGCAGAACGACCCCGCCGACGCCCAAGGTGCGCTCGCGTTGACCGGGCGCTTTCCGCCGGGCTCCACGATGAAGGCCGTGAGTGCGCTGGCCACCATCCAGTCCGGCAAGGCGGGACCGGACACCCCGCTGCCGTGCCCCGGCAAGACGACCATCGACGGACGGCGGATCGTGCCGAACTCCAGCGAGTTCGACAAGGGCACCATCCCGCTGCGGTCGGCGTTCGCGTTCTCCTGCAACACCACCTTCGCCCAGCTCGCCGTCGACATGCCGGCCGACCTGCTGACGAACTCCGCGCTGTCGCTCGGTCTCGGCGTCGACTTCGACATCGCCGGCCTGACGACGATCACCGGGTCCGTGCCGCCCGCGACCGACGTCGTGGAACGGGCAGAGGACGCGTTCGGCCAGGGCAAGGTGCTCGCGTCGCCGTTCGGCATGGCGCTGGTCGGGGCGTCCATCGCCAAGGGTTCGATGCCGGTGCCGCAGCTGGTGCGCGGCAAGGAGACCAAAGCGGACAAACAGCCTGCTCCGCCGCCCGCGACCGCGCTCGACCCGGTGCGCCAGATGATGCGCGAGGTCGTCGACTACGGCACTGCACCACAGCTCAAGCCGTACGGAGACGTGCGGGGGAAGACTGGTACCGCACAGTTCGGTGACGGCGTGCACTCACACGGGTGGTTCATGGGGTACCGCGGCGATCTCGCGTTCGCGACGCTCGTTCTCAGCGGAGAGACTTCGACTCCAGCCGTGGAGGTGGCGGCGAGGTTCCTCAAGGCGGTGCCGTGATGAGCGAGAACAGGGATCTGACTTTGCTGCGCGAGCGGTTGGTGCGGGCGGGCGTGCTGCTGCCCGTGCCGCGGGTGCCCCAGCCGCGGGAGGCGCCGGACGAGCCGCGGTGGCCGCGCAGGACCTGAGGTCTTAATGTGTTACATTGTGAAACATGGAGACGGAATCAGTTGGGCTTCGCGAGCTGCGGCACCACGCTGCCGAGTACGTCAAGCGCGCAGAGCAAGGTGAACGCATCGCGATCACCGACAGGGGCCGCGTTGTCGCCGAGATGGGGCCGCCCAGCGACCCCGCGAACGTGCGGTTGATGCTGGCCGCCAACGGCTATCTCGTGCGTGGCCGTGGGCGGCGGTTGCCGCGTCCGCTGCCGCCGCGAGAGGGTCGCCAGCTGTCGGACAAGCTGCAGCAGATGCGCGACGAGGAGCGCTGGTGATCTACCTCGACACCTCGGCGCTGGTGAAGTTGGTGAGGACCGAGTCGGAGACGGACGCTCTGGTCGACTGGCTCGGTGACCGGACCGATCTCGTGACGAGCGCGATCTCCCGCGTGGAACTGATGCGTGCGTTGTGGGACGAGGGCGAAGCCGAGAAGCGACAGGCCTCGACGATCCTCGTCGAGCTCGACAACGTTCCGATGTCGTTCGACCTGCTGGATGCCGCGGGTGCGCTACCGCAGCAGGTGCGTTCACTGGACGCCATCCACTTGGCGTCAGCTATTCGGCTTCGGGACTTCCTGGATGCGTTCGTGGCTTACGACAAGCGCCTTCTCGCCGCCGCTGACGAGGTGGGGCTACTGGCCGTGGCCCCCGGCGCCGACGGCTAATGTGGAACGCATGGCTGTTCGTGCTGTGCTGCAACCCGGTGTGCAATCCCCGCGTCGTCAGGTGCCGTCGCGCATCGTGCGTCCCGAGTACGTGGACAAGCCCGCGCCGCAGAAGAGCACCGACCCGTGGGTGCAGCCGCCGGAGATCATCGAGGCCATGCGCGTCGCCGGTCGCCTCGCCGCCCAGGCGTTGCAGGAGGCAGGCAAGGTCGTCGTGCCCGGCGTGACGACGGACGAGAT
The DNA here is from genome assembly GCF_042738015.1 of Lentzea sp. NPDC059081. Taxonomy (NCBI): domain Bacteria; kingdom Bacillati; phylum Actinomycetota; class Actinomycetes; order Pseudonocardiales; family Pseudonocardiaceae; genus Lentzea; species Lentzea sp. NPDC059081. The sequence continues at coordinate 485,564 of NZ_JBHYGW010000004.1, read as the reverse complement.
CGACGCGGTGGCGCACGAGTTCCTGTGCGACAACGGCGCGTACCCGTCGACGCTGGGCTACCGCGGCTTCCCGAAGTCGTGCTGCACCTCGCTCAACGAGGTCATCTGCCACGGCATCCCGGACAGCACGGTCGTCGAGGACGGCGACATCGTGAACATCGACGTGACGGCGTTCATCGGCGGCGTGCACGGCGACACCAACGCCACCTTCCTCGCGGGCGACGTCTCCGAGGAGAACAAGCTGCTCGTCGAGCGCACGCACGAGGCGACCATGCGCGCCATCAAGGCCGTGAAGCCCGGACGTGAGCTCAACGTCGTCGGCCGCGTCATCGAGGCGTACGCCAAGCGGTTCGGCTACGGCGTGGTCCGCGACTTCACCGGCCACGGCATCGCGCGGACGTTCCACAGCGGACTCGTGGTCCTGCACTACGACGAGCCGTCGGTGAAGACCGTGCTCGAACCCGGCATGACGTTCACGATCGAGCCGATGATCACGCTCGGCGACTTCGAGGGCGAGATGTGGGACGACGGCTGGACCGTCACCACCAAGGACAAGAGCTGGACCGCCCAGTTCGAGCACACGATCGTCGTGACCGACACCGGGTCGGAGATCCTCACGGTCTGCTGACGGCCGTCAGGGCCGGGAGGCGATGGCGGTCAGCGCCTCCGCGAGCACGTTCAGGCTCTCGCGGGGCACGAGGTCGAGGACGTGCTGCCGGGCGATGTCGCTGTAGCGCGTCTTCGCCCGCTGCACCTCCTCCACGCCGGACTGCGTGAGCGTGGCCAGTGCCGACCGGCCGTCCTCCTCGTCACGCCGGCGGCTGCACCAGCCCCGGCCCTCCATCGCGAGCGCCACCCGGCTGACCCGGCTGATCGACAGCCCGGTGCTGGTGGCGAGGTCGCTCATGCGCAACGTCCGGTCCTCCGCCTCGTACAGCACGTGCAGCACGGAGAACTCGGTCATCGTGAGCCCGGTCGACCGGAGCATGGCGTCGTCCAGCTGGCGGGGCAGCCGTTGCACGACCCGTCCCAGCGCGCGCCACATCGCCTGCTCCTCCAGGGTCAGTGAGCCGCGTTCGGAGCCGGTGTCGTCGATGCCGTGAGCCATGACCCCATTGTGCTGGGGGAGCCCCTCGAAGGGAAATTGTTTGCGCGCGCGAGCAAATGAAGCTAGCGTCGGAAGGGCAGACCCCAGATGGGAGAAACCGATGACCACCGCTCTGAACAGCGCCGTGCTGACCGTCCGCCCCGAGGCGCCGGTCGTCACCGTGATCGAACGCTTCGTCCGCGCCGGCACCGCCACCGCGGACTCGGGCACCTCGTCGAGGCCGCGCAGGCCCGCGGGCAGCCCGGCGGACGTGGCCGCGAAACCCGAGGTCGTCCGCGCCCGCGAGCAGTTGCCGTCCGTGCTGACGGGCCGCGAGGGCTTCGTCGCCGCGCTGCTGCTGGCCGGTCTGGACGGCGAGTTCGTGGTGTACAGCCAGTGGCGTGCCGAGGCACCGGAGGAGGTGCCCGACGAGTGGTCCGTCGGCCGGCTGGAGGGCTTCGAACCGGTCGACAGGCGCGCCTACGCCGTCGACTTCAGCGCGCCCGGCGACCTGAGCCGTGTCTCGGTGCGGGACACGCCGCTCGCGCACTTCGGCGTCTTCTCGGTGGCTGCGGCCGACCAGGAACGGATGCTGGAGCTCGCCAGGAAGCACGCGCCCGACTCCATCGGCACGCCGGGACTGGTGTCGATCAACTTCCACCGCAGCCTCGACGGCGGCCAGGTCGTCAACCTCGGCACCTGGGACAGCTTCGAGAGCTTCGGCGAGCTGCTCGGCCGTCCCGGCTTCCGCGACGAGGCCGTGTACTGGCAGGGCGTCGCGGAGTTCCGGCCGCACTTCTTCGCCGTCGTGGCCGTCGTGCCGGGAAGCGAGGCCTGACATGGGTGAGCTGGCGATCTGGGCGACGCTGAAGGTGCTGCCGGGCAAGCAGGGCGAGGCCGAGGAGTTCTTCGCGTTCTCCAAGGAGGTCCTCGACGCCGAGCCGGGGACGACGAGCTTCTTCGCGGTGAGGATCGACGACGAGACCTACGGGATCTTCGACACCTTCACCGACCAGGAGGCCCTGGACGTCCACATCGAGGGCGCCTCGGGCAAGAAGGCGGTCCAGGACCTCGTCGGCACCGTCTTCGCGGGTCCACCGGTGATCACCGGGAGCGTGGTCGTGCAGCGCGGCGTCACAGCCGGCTGACGACCGACCTCAGCGCGGGGGCGACCGGCGGGGGGGAAGGGGTGGGCGAAAAGGGGGGTGGAGCAAAAAGGTTGAACGGCAAAGCCCGACCCCCCCCCCTCCCCGCCCCCCCCCCCACCCCCGGGCTCAGCTCTCCCAGACGATCGGGGACTTGGTGTACTCGGCGCGGTTGTACTCGGCGCCGGCGACCTTCAGGCCGTCCGGGGCGCCGGACAGCACGCAGGTCTCGTAGAACGCGCCCGCCGTCGTGAACGCCCTGGGCGCGCTGATCGAGTCGCACTTCTCGGTGTCACCGCTGATGATCACGCCGGTGCCCTTGCCGTCCGCGCCGACGCCGCGCAGCGACACCGAGGTGTAGCTCAGGTCGGTGCCGCTCAGGTTCTCGACCCTGACCCGCAGGTAGAACGGCGTGATGTTCTTGGCCTTGTCGCCGAACTTCGCGAGGTCCTCCTTCGCGCCCTGCTCGATCGCGGTGAGGGTGACGGCCATCGTGCCGCTCTTGTCGCTCAGCGTGTAGGGGATCACCGCGCGGGCGCCGACCTTGAGCTTCGTGCCGGGCGCCGTGACGTCGCTGCCGGCGACCGGCGGGACGGAGCCGGAGGTGGTCGCCTTCGTGCTGGAGGTGGTCGTCTCGGAGGCGGCGGTGGAGGTGTCCGACGTGGTCGCGGGGGTGGCCGTGCCGCCGGTCTCGGAACCGCAGGCCGACAGCAGCAGGCCCGCCGTCGCGGCGGCGGCGATGAACAGGGGGCCTCGGGCGTGCGTCACTGGCGGAACTCCTCGGACGACTACAGACGGTTACCGCCGAGGGTAGGTCGCTGCGACGAACGGCGGTATCGGTCGTTCACACCACACGCCGGTCAGAGGTCGTCGAGGCCGATCAGCCCGTCCTGGATCGCCCGCGCCACCAGCGCCGCCTTCGTGGGCGCCTGCCGGCCGATCGCGGCGTACTTCACCCTGATCCGCTCCAGGTGCGAGTTCACCGTGCTGAGCGTGATGTTCAGCCGCTGCGCCACGAACTCCTTCGACTCCGACTGGAACCACTCCACCAGGACCTCGGTCTCCCGCGGCGACAACGCCGGCCGCGTCTCCGAGGAGTCCCCCGCCAGCGCGCCCGCCAGCGCCGGTGGCGTGTACGACTGACCGGCCGCCGCCGCACGCACCGCCTGCACCAGGTGCTCGGCGCCCTCCGCCTTGGTCAGGTAGCTCAGCGCCCCGATCTCCAGGCACTGCAGCACCACCTCGTCGTCGGCGCGCATCGAGTACACGACGACCCGGCGCCCGTCCTCGACGAGCTTGCGCAGCTCCGACAGCGCGGGCGTGACGCCACCGAGGTGCAGGTCCAGCACCACCACCGACGCGTCCGCGCCGGGACCGGTCCAGGCCACCTCCGGGTCCTCGCCGCTCGCGAGCAGCGCGATGCCCGCCGCGGACAGCCAGTGCCCGACCCCCGCGCGCACAACGGGGTGGTCGTCGACCACGACCGCCGTCACGTCGTCCGCCATCGCGCCTCGCTCCTCACCAGTCCGCTGTGGACACTCGTCTCGACCGTCACCGACACCGGTGCGGCCTGGGTCTCCAGGGGCACCGACGGCGCGTCCGCCACCACCGCCACCCGCACCTCGCCCGCCGTCCGCAGCAGACTCACCTTCGCACGTCCACCGGCGGCGGCGAGCGCGCGGGCCATCGGCGCCACCAGCTCCCGGCGCACCTCCGTCGGCACCGCCATGGCCGTGCCGCTGACCGCGAGCGACACGACGACTCCACGCCGTTCCGCCACGTCCACGCAGGCCGTCAGCTCGTGCAGCAACGGGTCGGGCACGTCGTCGTTCTCCGCGAACAACCTCCGCAGCTGCACCGCCGCCACCGAACACCGCAGCCGGGTCGCCTCGTCCCGCACGCTCACCACCTCGTCGGCGAGGTCCGCGAGCAACGGAAGCAACGCACCCAGCTGGCCCTCGAACCCGGCCCGCAGGTCCTGTTCCCGTTGCCGCGCCAGCTCTTCGCGGGTGCGGGCGGCATCGCGTTCGGCGGCGGCGCTCGCGGCCAGCCTGGCGTCGCGCAGCAGCACCCGCGTGATCACCAGGACGCCCAGCTGGAAGCTCGTGCCGCTGAGGATCACCACCCCGGCCGTGCCCACGTCCCCGTTCCCGGTCTGCGCGAACCACGCGACGCAGTAGCAGATGTGCGCGGTCAGCGTGACCACGAACGCCTTCGGCCGGTCCGCGAGCACGAGCAGCAGGTACCAGCCGACCAGGCCGAAAGCCCAGTCCGCCGGTCCGAACGACGCACCGGCCGGCAGCGCGGTCGCCGCCAGCACGGACGCCGTGAGCACGATGGTCGTGAGGCCAACGGCGACGATCCCGGGCAGCACCGCGCGACCGGCCGCGACGTGCCCCGCGACCACGCCCAGGACCGCGGTCAGCAACGCGTAGGCGAGCCAGGCCGGACCTTGCCCATGAGACACCAGCGACGGCAACGTGAGGACGAGCTGGACGGCGACGACCACGACGACGAGCACCTGCCGGGTGGTGACGTGCACCGCGTGGTCAGTCATCGGCCGGCCACGCCAACCGCGCCGTCGTGCCGCGTTCCGGCACCGACTCGACCACCGCCGAGCCGCCCAGCGCCCGCAGCCGGTCCACCACCGACCCGCGCAGCCCGCGCCGGTGCTCCGGCACGGCCTCGGGCACGAACCCCCGGCCGTCGTCCCGCACCACGACGACGGCGCCCCGCCCGTCGCGTGCCACCAGCAGCTCGGCCTCGGACGTGCCCGCGTGCCGTGCCACGTTCGCCAGCAGCTCCCGCACCGCCCGCACGAACGCCAGCGCCACCCCCGCCGGCACCGGCACCACCTCGGCGGACACCCGCACCGTCAGCGGGCTGTCCCGTGCCACGACCGTCAGCGCCGCGCCGAGGTCCGCGGTGCCCTGCGCGTCACCCCGCTCGGCCAGCACCACCAGGTCGCGGCGGGCCTGCGCGGCCACCGAGGACGGGTCACCGCCGTGCGCCGCCATCAGGAACGTCGCGGCGGCCGTGTCGTGCAGCAGCGCCAGGTACTCGCGTTCGCGACGGCCCCGGTCCAGTGCGACGGCGGCGGCGCGGTTCTGCTCGGCGGCCCGTTCGCGCAGCACGTCGACCCGTCTGCTCGATCGGCGCAGCAGCTCGTAGGCCAGCCGCGCGAGCACCGTCTCCAGCACGGCCCGCACCAGCACGTCCGGTCCGTCCACCACGACCTGGATCGCGAGCAACGCGGTGGTCGCGGGCACCGTCACCCTCAGCGGCCACTGCCACTGCCAGGTGATCAACGTCGAGGTGAGGACCGTCAGCACCCACTGCCCCGCGTTGTCGCCCAGCACCACCGACAGCACCACGACCCGCACGAACGCCACGGGCAACGCCACGAGCGGCACCCGGAAGTCGGCAATCGAGGTCAGCGCCACGAACCCGAACAGCGCCCAGCCGGCCGGCGTGCCCAGCGAGAACGCGCCGAAGAGGCTGATCAGGACGACGCCGGCGCCGCGGATCGGGCCCGCGAGCCGGTTCACCGTCGCGAGCAGCCTGGTCTCCAGCACGGACGCATCTTGTCAGGTCCATGCGCCGGGCATGCAATTCAGCCGGAGCTGAAACAACCGAGCGGGTCAGGCCTTGACGCGGCCCTTGGTGGTCCACATCCGGTACCCCGCCGCCACGGCCTCGGCCTCCGACGCGAACGTCCGGTCGCCCTTCATCCGCCGGTAGTACGGCGAGTCGGCCGTGTGGTAGACCATCGTCTTCGAGTTTCCCTTGAGCGGCAACGACTTCTGCCGCGCCACGGGCTGGTCCACGACGACCTTCTCGGCGGTGAGCCGCGGCGCGGGCAGGGCCAGCACCTGCTTCGGCGGCTCGGCCCTGAGCCGGCCGCGCACCGTCAGCCACGTCAGCACGGAGCCGAGGGCGAACGCCACCGCGCACAGCACGAACATCTGCGAGAACAACCAGAGCACGGGAACTCCTAACGGACGACGACGTCGACCTGGCGTGTCGCCGGGTCGTACTCGTCGGGGGCGGGACGGGTCTCGGTGGCGATCAGCGCGGGCGACACTCCCTGGCCGACCAGCACGTCGCGCACCATCTGCGCGCGCTTCTCCGCCACCTGCGGATCGGTGCCGTGCGCCACCAGCGTGATCGAGGCGCGCGGTGCGACGAGGAGCATGCGGGCGACGCGCTGGACGAGCACCGTGCCGTGTCCCTCCCACGCCGTGGTGCCCTGCACGAACCGGATCGCGCCGTTGCCGTTGACCAGCCGGCTGATCGAGTCGTGCAGCGCCTCGACGTTCAGGTCGCCGGAGACGGTGGACGGCCCGACCTCGACGCGGTCGGTGAGCTGCAGGCCGTTCGTGGCGTCCCGCACCGCGTCGCGCAGGACCTTCGCGCGTTCCTGGTCGGGAACCCTGGCCGCGACCGCGATCTGACCGTTGTGGACGGTCGCGGTCACGTCGGACACCTTGCCGGCCAGCACCGCGGTGACCAGGCGACCGACGACGGCGGGCGGGATCGGCAGCGTGCCGCCGAGGCGCAGCGCCGCCGTGACGCGGTGGTCGTCCCCTGCCTTCACGGCGTCGAGGAGCGCACGCCGTTCGACGTCGTCCGCGACCGCTCCGGACAGCAGGAGCTCCGGCCCGCGCAGGGCGACGAGCAGCTGCTCGGGCTCGGCGGTGCGCACGTCCGCGTCGGCGACGCCGTCCACGTCGGACACGACGGCGCGCACCGCGTCGGCCGAGCGCGGCGAGACCTCGCTGACCACGACCGAGCGGCCGGTCACCGCGACGACGCCGTGGTAGCCGGCCTTGCCCAGCGCTGTCCGCACGTCGGCGTCCAGCGTCCGTTCGATGCCGGCGCCGTGGACGAACACTCCGGTGGCGGCGAGCAGCGCGGGCACCAACAGCCCGCCAATCCAAACCGCGTGAGGCAAACGCACGGCGGAGGGCTTACCGGACCGGAGGACCGCGGTTCCAGCCACCCCACCCGTTAGGACCGAACTTCACCCGGTCAGGTGGCTCCACGGGGTCCGCGGAGCCACCTCGGCCGGTCCTAGACGACGGTCCGCGTCCGGCGCCACGCGATCACGATCAGAGCGATCAGGCCGAACAGCGGGATGGTGCTGATCGCCCACGACAGCCCCATCGGCGGGCCGGGCTGTTCCATCACCTGGAGGTCGGTCAGCTCGCCCGTGGCGGGTCCCGCCGGGCCGTCGATGTCGAACCGGAACGCCCAGGTGCCCGGCTCGGGCAGGGCCTGGATGTCGAGTCCCCACACCTCCCGCTTGCGCGGGTGGCGGGCCAGCGGGTCGTCGTTGAACTTCTTGCCGCTGTAGAGCAGCGTGAGCGTGCCCTTCTTGTCCTCCACGCCGCCCTCCGGGGCGAACGTGAAGTCCAGGGACTGCATGGCCTTGATCGGCCAGGTGCTGAAGCCGACCGTCAGGTCGTACGGACCGGCTTTGACCTTCTCGGTGTGGACGACGTTCACCGGTTCGAAGGCGAGGGCGGGGGCGGTGAGGCCGAGCAGCAGCGCGACCGTGCCCGCGAGTCCCAGCAACGTCCTACGCATGGGTGTTCTCCTTGACCGGGGCGAGGTGGCGCAGCATCTGACCGAACCGGCGGCCGAGCATGCCGGCCAGTGCGCCGAGCACGGCGCCCGCGATGACGGTGGCGACGTACCGCTGCATGGCCGGGAAGCCCGCGCCGTACACGAGGATGCGCTGCACCGGTGCGAGGGCCGTGATGATCACGCCGCCGACCAGGCCCGGGATCCACGAGGGCAGGCCGCGGAGCAGTTCCACGGCGATCGCGACGAACAGCAGGCTCATCGGGATCATGTTGGGCAGGCCGGGGACGCCGTCGACGTAGTCGCGCAACGGCAGGCCCGTGGCGCTCGCGTAGACCTCGGTGGCCCAGGGCGAGAACCACCAGAACAACGCCTGCAGTGCCGCGACCACGACGCCGACGGCGAGCGCGCCGCCCCGGCGGTTCAGCACGTAGGCGCCCAGGAACAGGATCATCACCGAGAAGAACGCGCTGCCGGCGTTGACCGTGTTCACCGGACCGCCGGGCAGCGCGCGCAGGCCCAGCACGGTGACCATGCTGAACGTGAGCAACGTGGCCGCGGCGCCCGCGACGCCGTAGGTGCCCCACCTCTGGTCGCGGGCGACGGCGAAGATCATGACCGCGCCGACCATCGTGATGGAGATCGAGAGCAGCAGCCCGATGTGCGGCGGCGAGTCGATCACGGCGTCGAAGCCGTACAGGCCGTGCCACCACTGGTCCCACAGGCCGTAGACCAGGAACAGCGCGGCGCCGACGCCGGAGACCAGGTACCCGACGGGGGCGGCGAAGGTGCGGCCGAGGACGCCGACCGCGCGACCGCCGACCACCGGGTCGACCGCCTTGTCGCGCTTGGTGTTCGCCGTCGTCAGGAGCACGACGGCGAGGCTCGCGAGGCCCGAGATCGCGCTGCCCGCGTACAGGAACAGGTGCGGCAGCGTGAAGAACGTGTCGGGACCGACGTCGGTGTGCCACTGGATGTCCCAGGTCAGGCCGACCAGCGAGGTGACGGCACCGGCGAGCACGACGCTCGCGGGCGCCAGTCCCCTCGGGACGGCGACCTTCGCCGACGGCGCGGCGACTGCTGTGATGTCCACTTGTGGTTTCCCCCTTCTTAGGTGAGCAGCAGCGGGATGACGACCCGCTCCGCGCTGAGTGACACGGTGATCTCCCACTGGCCCGGCATGGTCAGGCCGACGTCGCCGACCCGGTAGTGGCCTGGTCCGACCGGTGCCGCGGTGATCGGGGCCAGCGCGTGGCCCATCTGCGGCATCGCGGGTTCGACCGTCACCTCGCCGTTCGCGGCGTTGCCGGAGTGGTCGGTGACCACCAGGTCGAGCGTGTTGCTGCCGGACTTCGTGGTGGTGGGCGTGAGCTCGAACCGGAACTGCCCGCTCTCGGCGACCTGCGGCCGTGCCTCGACGCCGCGCGGCCAGAGGACGAGCAGGGCGGCCACGAGCGCGATCGCCACGGCCGCGGCTCCCAGTGCGCAGCGCTTCACTTCGCAGCTCCCTTCGGCGCCGGCACGTCGATCTCCTTCGGGACGGTGACGACCGAGTAGTCCCGTTCGACCTGGATCCACACGAGGTACTTGCCGGGCAACGGGAACGAGTAGGTGAACGGCACGTCCGGCCCGTACGCGGCGACGCTCTCGTCCGGTTTGTCGGGCATGCCGGGGACCGGTGGGATCATCGAGTGCACGTGCGCCCAGACCGGCGCGTCGGCTGTGTTGTAAGCGCTCGGGCTGCCGGTGACAGGGCCGGCGACGATCATGTGCCCGAGCATCCCGAGCCACGGCTGCAGGTCGCGTTCGCCGAACTTGGCGGTGATGGTGCTCGGCCGTCCCGCTTCCCGGACTTCCGTTGCCACGTCGGCCTTTCCCGGCTCCGGTGCCGTGCCCGTCCCGGTGAGCTCGACGCTCGACCGCAGCAGCTGCACTCCCCCGCCGCGCCGCGCGATCTCGGCCGCGACGGCGTGGCGGCCCTGTTCCGCGTTCTTGAGCTTGACCCGGTACTCGCCGGGTGCGGTGCGGACCGGGTGCAGGTGGCGGAGGTGTCCGGTGGGCGACACGACGACGAGGTGCACGAACGCGCTGTCGTGCACCAGCAGGTCGTCCACCGGCCGGCCGGACGACCCGTCGGTCAGGCCGAGCACGAGGTCGGTGCCGTCCACGCGCGGCACCAGGTTCACCGGCGGCCGCGAGAAGTCCACTATGGACGTTCGTTGCCACGGGTCGTTGACGTTGTCGAACGTCGGGTCGAGCTGGGTGCCCGGCGCCGCGACCGGCGGGATCGTGGGCGACAGCAACGCCGCCGTCACCGCCACCGAGATCGCCGCGACCATGCCCGCGGTGGGCACGAGCGCGAGACCGGGCTTGCCGAACACCGCGGCGAGCAATGCCAGCAACAGCAGCACTCCCGCGGCGATGAACCCGCCGTAGGTCGCGTTCTCCCACGGCGACGCGACGAGCGCCGGGACGACGAACGGGATCGTCGCGTCGTCGACCGCCAGCTCCCACGGGCCGGGCCGGTCCACGTTCACGACACCGGGGTAGAACCCCGGCGTGGCACCGAGAACGACCGTCGTCGAACTGGTCCGCGCACCGACCGCACGGGCGGTCAGCGTGATCTCCCCCGGCGGTGACCCGTCGTGCGTGACGACGTCGACGTGCACGGGTCCCGGCACCTCCGCGACCCGCCGGATGATCACCGTGAGCTCGCGGTCACCGAGGCTCTGCGCGACGTGGACGTCCGCGCCGGACTGCGCGCCGTCGGCCGCCGCGGGGCCCGCGATCCCGAGGATCGCGCCCAGCAGGAACAGCAGGATCACACCACTTCGCTTCATCGCGGCAGAACGTATCGATCGGGGCGGGCCTGGCGCGTCACTGCGGCGGCTGAACCCGAGTCCCCCGCGCGGGGGATTTCCGACCCCTGCGCAGCGGGAGGACCTCAGGGCCGCGATCCGGCAGGATTGTCGTGCGATGGACTCGATCAGAATTCCGCTGAGGCACCAGTCGTGGCTGGTGGCCGCCGTGTGCATGGTGGCGGACGCCGGTTTCGTGCTGCTCGAGCACAAGACCGTGGCGCAGACCGCCCTGGTCCTGGGGTTGACGCTGGCGGTCGACGCGATGCTGGCCGGTCCCGCGAAGCTGTCCGGCTGGGTGGCGGCGGCGCAGGCGGTGCTGCCGGTGTTCGTGCTGCTCGCCTTCGGCAACAACGTGGACGCGAACGAGGCCGGTCTGCTGATCGCCGGCTACCGCGCGGGGGCCTGGCTGCGCGGCACGCCCGCGTACCTGTCGCTGGGTGTGCTGTCCGCGAGCCTCATGACGTGCATCCTGGCCGTGGGCCACGGCCCGGTGACGGCGGTGCTGGTGGCGACGAAGGCGGGCGTGCTGCCGTGGCTCGTCGGCCGCTACACCACCGCGCGCCGCGCGTACCTCGCCGAGCTGGAGAAGCGTTCGGAGATGGAACAGCGCGACGCGACCGCGGCCGTCGCCAAGGCCGTCAGCGAGGAGCGCAGCGCGATCGCCCGCGACCTGCACGACGTGATCGTGCACCACGTGAGCGCGATAGGCCTGCACGCCGGTGCCGCCCGGCTCGGCCTGCCCGACGGCGACACCCGGCTCGGGCTTTCCCTGCGGTCCGTGGAGATCGCCAGCCGGGCGGCCATGGTCGACCTGCGGCACCTGCTCGACCTGTTGCACGGCGCCAAGTCCGAGGGAGCCCGCCAGCCAGGGCTCGACAACGTCGACGAGCTGCTCGACGGCGTCCGCGCCGCCGGTCTCCCCGCCCGCCTGGAGGTCAGCGGCCGGCGCCGGGACGTGCCGGAGTCGTTGGACGTCACGGTCTACCGGATCATCCAGGAGATGCTGACCAACGCCCTGCGCCACGGCGACGCGTCCGGCGTGACGGTGACGCTGCAGTACGCTCCCGCCGCACTGGTCGTCGCCGCGGAGAACACGGCAGGCGCCCGCAACGGCACCGGTTCCGTGCGAAGGGGTCTCGTGGGCATCCGCAACCGGGCGTCGATGTTCGCCGGCACCACCAGCTCCGGCCTGGACCCGGACGGCCGGACCTGGCGCACCGTCGTCACGTTCCCCCTGGAGGCGTCATGACCCTGACGGTGCTGGTGGCGGACGACCACGCCATGCTCCGCTCGGGAATGCGCGCGATCTTCGACACCCAGCCCGACCTCGAGTGCGTGGCGGAGGTGGCCGACGGCCACGCGGCCGTGACGGAGGTGGCCCGCCTGCGCCCGGACGTGGCCGTGCTGGACATCCGCATGCCGAAGCTCGACGGTCTGGGCGCGACCGAGAAGATCCTCACCGACCCCGCGAACACCACGAAGGTGTTGCTGCTGACCACGTACGACTCCGACGAGTACGTCTACCGGGCGTTGAAGGCGGGTGCCTCGGGCTTCCTGCTGAAGTCGCTGCCGCCGGAGGAGCTGATCTCCGCCGTCCGGGTGGCGGCACGGGGCGACGCTTTGATCGATCCTTCTGTCACTCAGCGGTTGATCGCGCGGTTCGCCGTGAGCCTCGCGCCGCCTCCCACGCCGCCGGAGCTGGCTTTGCTGACCGCGCGGGAGCGGGAGGTGCTGCAGCTGGTGGCGGCCGCTTACTCCAACGCCGAGATCGCGGCGTTGCTGCACGTCGGGGACGAGACGGTGAAGACGCACGTGTCTCGGGTGCTGGCGAAGCTGGGGTTGCGGGATCGGGTGCACGCGGTGGCCTACGCGCACATGAACGGGTTGGTGCAGGCTCGGCCCACGCCGTGACCGCGGTCAGCGGGGATCTCTGATCTTGGCCACCGCGCACGCGAAGCTCACCCTCGCTCCGAACGCCGGGCCCCACGCCTTGTCGATTCCCAGCTGGAACGAGCCTTCGTCCCCGTCGACCAGGTAGCCGCCGATGTGGTTCGCACCCGGGCTGGTGACGACCTGCGCCTTGGTGATGGAACACAAGGACCAGGAGATCACCTGAGGTGACGGGGACACGAAGATCAAGCGCCGGTCGGTCAGGGCCAGGACGCTGGTCGCCTCGACGGCAGCGGAGATGTCCTGTCGCATCGCAGGCGCGGCCCACGCCGTGACCGCCGTCAGATCCGCCCGAGCAGCTGACGGGCGGCCGCGAAGTCCCTCTCCCCCACCAGGAACTCCCGCAACGCCTGCTCCAGCTCGTCCCCGTGGATCGTCCCGTCCCCGTCGTGGTCGAGCTCCCGCATCGCCGCGACGAGCTCGTGCCGCCGCGGGCTGTGGTCCAGCAGCCGCGTGTACTCGTCCTGCCGCACCTCGCCGTTCCCGTCGCGGTCCACCAGCCCGCGCACCACGGCCGCGACCGCCCCGCAGCCGTGTTCCCTCGACGGCGCGCCCGGATACCGCCCGTCGGCCAACGCCAGGGTGTAGGCCGCGACGGTCACCGTGCCGTCCGGCGACGTGCGGGTGGCTGTGCAGAGCTGCTCCCACCACGACCGGAACGCCTCGTGCACGCGGTCCTCGTCCTTCTCGTCGAGGTCGAAGTGCGTGCTGATCTCCCGCGCCATCGCCAGCAGGTCCGGCCACCGCAGCCGGCCGTCACCGTTCTGGTCCAGCACGGCCTCGAAGAACGACTCGGGAACGACCGGCGCCGGCGGTGCGGCGGCCGCCCTGATCGACGCGGCCGCCAACGGCATGTACCGCCACGGTTTCGGCAGCAGGTCGAACGCCAGGCGCACCGACTGGTGCAGGCCGTCGACGAGCAGACCCAGTCCCGGCGGGGTCGTGAGGCGCAGGCGCTCGCGGTACGCGGCGGGCAGCGTCACGGCGGTGGCCTGGACGACGGCGGTCACGACGGCGTACCGCAGCGGTGCCCAGACCGGGCCGGGGATCGGCAGCCCCGGCGGTGGCGGCACCCGGTACACGCTGCCCGACATCAGGTCCCGCACCGTCGCGTTGTCCTCCAGCACCTCGGCGACGACGTGGTCGAAGTAGGTGCGGAACTCCTCCGGCGTGGCCGGGAGGTCGCCGGCGGACAGGCCGAACTCCTGCCCCAGCCGCCTCCACTCGTCGTAGAAGCGGGCGGTCTCCCCGGACGACATCGGCTCGCCACCGAGGCGTTGCATGGTCAGCACCGCCTCGAACATCGTCAGGTGCACCCACGCCCTGGCCGCGGTGTCGCCGGCGTCGAACGCCCTGCCGTGGCCGTCGGTGCCCTGCATGCGGCGGTGCAGCCGGTCGAGCCGGGCGAGCTCACGGCGTTGTTCGGCGGCACTGCCGTAGACGTACGTGTGCAGACTTTCCAGCGTGCGCAACAACCTCCGCCACGGTCGCGCGTTGTAGACCGAGTACTCGGCCACGGCCGCACCCACGGCGGGATGCGCGGCCTGCAACACCAGCGCGCGGTGCATCACCAGCAGGTACCGCCACTGACCCAGTCGGTCCCATGTGCTCGATCCCGGCCCCAGCGCCACTTCGACGGTCATGGAGCCGAAGCTAGCCACGGTCCCGGGGCCGGAGATCGGAATTCACCTCATGCGGTGGCGGAATCCACCCGGTCGCGGAAGCCGGGTACCGGTGAGCGGGTCCCGGCGGACCATCGAGCCTCCAGGGGTGCGTGACGTGGAGAGCGCTCTCACAACCCTGCCGCCGCACGGTACGACCACCCGTGCCGCGGTGTCAAAGACCCGGTCTTGACACCTGCCGGACAGGAGCGGGACGCTGCTTGGGGGAGCGCTCTCCCAAGCCGGTTCCCCACGTCGGCAGGAGGACACAGGTGTCCCGAAAACTCAGCGCAATGGCGGCCGCGGCCGCCCTCGTGACGGCGGTCGTCGTCGTCGCGAACCAGTCGGCTCAGGCCGATGACCTGGTGACGCACCACGAGTTCCAGGCGAACTGCTCGGTCACGACCCATCTCCCGGACGACCCGATCGTGTTCCCGGGGTTGCCGGGCGCCTCGCACATGCACACGTTCCTGGGCAACCCGTCCACCAACGCCCGCAGCACCAACGACTCCCTCAAAACCGCCCAGACCAACTGCAAGACCCCGGACGACAAGTCGGCGTACTGGTTCCCGTCGGTCTACAACGGCGACCAGATCGTCCCGCCCAACTTCCCGCAGGTCATCTACTACAAGTCCGGCATCCTCAGGTACCAGGACGTCGTCCCGTTCCCACCAGGGCTCCGGTTCGTCGTCGGCAGCGCGACCGCCACCCAGGAACAGTTCCGCACCGCGCCGGGCGCGGTGGAGGGCTGGGAGTGCGGTGACAGCTTCCACAACTGGGACATCCCCGCCTACTGCACCCCGGGCACCCAGCTCAACGTCCGTTACCAGGCACCGAGCTGCTGGAACGGCCGTGACCTCGACTCGGCCAACCACCAGTCGCACATGGCCTACCCCGACCGTGCCACCCTGGTCTGCCCGTCGACCCACCCGGTCGCGGTACCGATGATCGAGTTCAAGATGGCGTTCCCCGTCTCCGGCGACATGTCCCGGGTCCGGCTCGCCAGCGGCCGCGGCTACACCTGGCACTACGACTTCATGAACGCCTGGGACGCCCCCACCCAAGCAGCACTCGTCCGCCACTGCATCAACGGCGGACTCCAATGCGACCCACGCGGATTCGACCTCTACAAACCGGATCGAGGAGCAGCACTCGGACCGGACTACCGGTTGCCGCGGTGACGTTCTCCTCCTCATGCACCCCAGGGCGGCGCGTGCCCTGGGGTGTTTCCGCGGTGCTGCTGCTGTCCGCGTGCTCGGCCGCGCCCGCCGACCCGCCCGCTCCCCCGTCCGCGTCGCCGTTCAACAGCACGGACACGGCCTGGGTGCAGCTGATGATCCCGATGAACGAACAGCTCCTGCCCGCCCTCGACGTCGCTCCGCCGCAGCTGCGGGAGTTCGCCGCCGAGCTGAGGACCTCGCACACGGGCGAGCTGGCCCGGCTGAGGGAACTGCGGGACCGGGCCGGGCTGCCGGACACCAACCTGCACGCCGGCCACCAGATGCCCGGCCTGGTCTCGGCGGCGGACCTGCTGGCCATCCGGTCGGACCCGGCGTCGCTCGCGAAGAAGCTCCACGAGCACCTGGACCAGACCGCGAAACTGGCGCGCAGCGAACAGGAGAACGGGACGGACGCCGCGACCAAGAGCTTCGCGGCGTCCATCGAGTCGTCACGCAGGAGGCAGCTGGACCGCCTCGGTCAGGGGTAGCTCACGACGTAGCGGACCTGGTTCGCCAGGTCCGCCTGACCGCCCGTGCCGTTGATGACGTTGGCGATCGTGCCCACCCCGCCCAGCGACACCGAGACCAGGTGCGTGAACTTCACACCCGACCGGTTCGGCGCCTCGAAGGCGTTGTCGGTCACGATGCTCGGGTCGGCCTGGTTGAAGGCGTAGACGCCGACGCCGAACGCCTGGTGCGTGGTCACCGAGTCGGCGACCTTGTAGCCCGCCCAGCCGCGCTTGGAGCCGTTCATCCACGCGGCCTGGTTCGGCGGGTCGTACGGCAGCTCGTTCTGGTACAGGTACACGCGGCCGCCGTTGGCGTTCCAGACCAGGTTGTTCTGCTGGTAGTGCTCGACGAACAACCCGTACGCGGTCACGTTCTCGCCGTTGACGACCACACCGTTCTGGCCGGGGTTCGCCGTCCAGCTCACGCCGGAGCCGTGGTCCGCGCGCCACACCCAGGTGTGGTCGATGATGGTGTTGCGGCTGTTGACCCGCATGCTCACCGTCGCCTTGCCCGCCTGCGACCCGCCGACGCGCAGGTACACGTCGTGCAACGAGGTCGGGTTCGACGAGTGGTCCGCGCTGGTCGAGTCACCGATCTCCAGCAGCACCGGCGAGTTCTGCACGCCGGCGTCGACCAGGAACCCGGCGAGCTTCACACCGTCCACATCGGACGTGGTGAGCGCCGCCTTGCCGGTGGTCGGGGTGAGCGTGGCGAGGCCCAGGCCGAGCACGACCGTGTTCGCGCGGGTCACCTTGATCGTGTCGTCGAGCTGGTGGATGCCCGGCGTGAGCAACAGGTGCTTGCCCTGCGCCAATGCCGAGTTGATCGTCGCGACCGGCGTGCCGGGCTTGACGATGAAGAAGTCGGCCAGCGAGATGGACGAGCCGGGGTTGCCGTTCTCCCAGCTCGTGCCACGGGAGTTGGTCCGCAGCGCCGGCACGAACACCCGGTACGAACCCGAGCTGTCGATGTACAGGTACGGCTTCTCCCGCGTCACCGGCGAGGTGTCGACGGTCGTGTGCGACGGGTTCGGGAAGTGATCGGCCGGAGCACCCTGCGTGCCCGCGAACACCATGTTCCACACCGAGCCAGACCAGCCACCGGCGAGGTTGCTGTTGCGGGTCAGGAACTGCTGCTGCGAGCCGGAAACGACGACGCCGTCGATCTTGCTGTCGACGATCAGACCACCACTGGCCCAGCCGTCGTAGCCGTTCCACAGGTGCGCCTGACCACGCAGGTGCATCCGCCGGTAAGCGGTGGCCTGGGAGACCGCCCAGCGCTCGATCTGGTTGGCGGGCAACGTGACCGAGAGGTTCTCGGCGCCGCGCCAGAAGTTCTGCGTGGCGTTGCCGAGGTTGTTCGGGTCGTTGCCCTGCTGCAGCCAGTCGGCCTCGACCCGGATGTGGCCGTTGATGTTCACGTCGTCCGGGTTCAGTCCCAGACCCGCGACCTGCGTGTAGAACCGCAGGTTCACATCGGCGTTGTACGTACCCGGCTTGAAGAGCACGGCATGGCGTTGCGAGCCGAACTGGTTCGTCTTCATCTGCGCGGAGATCGAGTCCAGCCGCGACTGCATCTCCGACTGCGACGACCCCGGCCCGTAGACGTACACGTTCGGACCGAAGTCCGGGTTGCGCGGGTCGGTCGCCGGGATGCCGGTCGAGCCGTCCTCGGTGAACACACCGAGCTCCCACAACGAGTAGCCGTAGCCGGTACCGCGCTGGGTGCCCAGCACCCGCACGTACCGGCCAGAGCCACTGACGTCGAGGGTCTGCGTGCCACCGGTGCCGGTCGTCGTCGAGTACACGCTTCGCCACGACGACGAGTCAGCGGCGTTGTCGGTCACCTGGACCTGGAAAGCCTTGCCGTACGCGCCTTCCCAGGTGAGGGCGACACGGCAGACCTGTTGCGTGGAGCCGAGATCGACCTGGATCCACTGCGGGTCCGAGAACTGCGACGACCACCGCGTACCCGCATTGCCATCCACCGCAGCGGAAGCGGGAGTACCACCGTTCTCGGTGGAGGACGCCGTGGCCGACTTGCCGAGAGCGACGTTCGTGGAGCCGCACGCGGCGGCGCCTGCCTGGGAGGGAGCACTGACGGTGGTCACCAAACACAGAGCGGCAGCGCCGAGCGCGGCGGCCCTGGACAGGGTTGAGCCCATGATCCTGCCTGACGGGGGAAGGGCTGAAAGCCTTGGACAGGGGCGTGAGAGCGCTCTCCCAAGGGACGTTAACGCCGGGTGTCGGACAGGTCAATCAGGCAGAGGCCCGTACGACGAGTTCCGGTTCGAAGATGACGGATCTCGGCCGTTGTCCCGGTTTTTCCAGGTCCGCCAGCAGGAGGTCGGCCATCTGCGCCGCCATCCGCTCGACGGGCTGCCGCACGGTCGTGAGCTGGGGGCGGCAGGTGCGGGCGGGCGCGCTGTCGTCGAACCCGACCACGGCCACGTCGTCGGGCACGCGCAGTCCGTGCTCGTGCAGCACGTCGACGGCGGCCTGGGCCATGAGGTCGTTCGCGGCGAACACGGCGTCGAGGTCGGGACACTCGACGAGGAGCCGCCGCATCGCCGTGGCCCCGCTTTCGGCCGTGAACCCGCCCTCGGCGGTCGGCACGTACGGGAAGCCGTGGCGGGCCATCGCGTCGCGGAAGCCGGCGTGCCTGTCCTGGCTCGCCAGCACGTCGAGCGGGCCGGAGATCGTGGCGATGTTGTAGCGCCCCGCCGCCACCAGGTGGTCGGCGGCCATCGTGCCGCCCGCACGGTGGTCCATGTCCACGTAGCTGACCGGCATCGGCCGGCCGGGCCGCGCGTAGAGGACAGCGGGCACTCCGGCCTCGAGCAGCCGGCCGGGCAGGGGGTCGGACGGGTGGGTGGTCACCAGGAGCGCGCCGTCGGCGCTGCCCTGTCTGAGGAACTCGACCACCTCGGTGCGCGACTGGTCGGAGTCGGCGAGCATGAGCACGGGGTGCACGCTGTGCGGCCGCAGGAAGTCCACGACGCCCGCGGTCACCCGGCCGAAGAACGGGTCGGTGAAGACGTCCGATCCCCCGCCGGCCCCGGAGATGACCAACGCGACCGTGCCGGTGCGGCGAGTGACGAGAGACCGGGCCACGCGGTTCGGCGTGTACCCGGTCTGCTCGATCGCACTGCGCACCGTCTCCTGGATGTGCGGGTCGACGTTGCGTGTCCCGTTGACGACCCTGGAGACCGTCGCACGAGACACGCCCGCCACTTTCGCGACGTCCTCCAGCGTGGGTGCGCTCTTGCTCATGCACCAGGTTGTACCACGTCTGGAGAGCGTTCTCCCAACATCAAGAGAGCTGGGCCACCTCCGCGTCCGTCAACGCCTTGCCGACCACGTCGACGTCGTCGACCGCGCCGCGCCAGTAGTCGACGTTCTGACCGTTGTACTTGGCCCGGCCGACGGTGAACGCGCCGGTGCTGACGAGCGCAGGACCCGCCGCCGCCGTCGCGACCTTCACGCCGTCGACGTAGAGCCGGATCTCGTTGCCGGCGCGGACACCGGTGAGCTCGTACCAGCGGCCGATCTCCGGCACGACCTCGTACCGGGCGCGGTTGCCGCCGGGCGTGCTGAACGCCCACGCACCCTGCCCGTACTGCAGGTAGAAGGGGTTCTCCCGCTCCCTGCCGTCCTGGCTGACCGCGGTCGCGTAGTTGCCGGGAACCTCGTCCAGCTTCACCTTCGCGTGCACCGTGTAGTCACCGGTCGTGTCGACGACCGGGCCGTAGGTGTCCGCGGAGCCGCCGCTGAACTGCAGCGCGCCGTCCTTGAACGTCACCCCGGCCGGCGTGAGCGACAGCGCGTTGTTGCCGCCGCTCGAGTCCTTCGCCGTGGTGCCCTTCTTCTCGTCGAAGTTCCACTCGCCCTTGCCCGCGTAGGGGTAGGGCTTGCCCGCGTTGGCACCGGCCTCGATGACGCGCCGGTTGATCTCACGGACGGGTCCCGGATCGACCTTGATGCGCTTGCGGTCGTAGGTCCAGAGCCCGTTGAGCTCGCCTTCGAGGTCGGTGACCTGCGTGTACACCGACGCCGACATCTCCTGGCGCGCCTGGCCCAGGTAGAACGTGCGGGTGTTGTCGACGTACTTCGCCGTCAGCGCCGCCTTGTCCGCCACACCGCTGTAGATCGCGATCGGCGCACCCGGCCACTGGTGACCCGGCGTGCGCAGCGTGAAGCCGCCGTGCTCGCCGTCCATCACGACACGCGAGCCACCGTCCGGGCGGGCCGGGTCGGTGTTGTTGTAGTCGTGGTGGTCGATGACGTCGCCCCTGCCGCTGTCACCCTTGGAGGCGCAGCAGTTCACGCCGCTGTGGGCGTTGACGATCCGGCTCGGGTCGAGCGCCTTGACCTCGTCGGTGATCTGCCCGGTGACGGTCTTGTCCCACTCGCCCCAGCCCTCGTTGAACACGATCCAGGCGTAGATGGACGGGTAGTTCTCGAGCTGGTGCATCAGCTCCTTGCCCTCCTTGACGAACCGCTCCTGCGAGAGCGGGTTGTTGCCGTCCTCGAGGGCCACGAAGTCCTGCCACACCATGAGCCCCAACCGGTCCGCGTGGTAGTACCAGCGGGCGGGCTCGGCCTTGATGTGCTTGCGGACCGAGTTGAAGCCGAGATCCTTCTGCGCCTTCAGGTCGAAGACCAGCGCCTCGTCGCTCGGCGCGGTGTTCAGGCCGTCCGGGTAGAAGCCCTGGTCGAGCTGCATCAGGTTGAAGATCGGCTGACCGTTGAGCGTGAGCTTCGGGACGCCGTTGATGGTCGTGATGCCGGTGGAGCGCATGCCGAAGTAGCTCTTGACCGCGTCCTTGCCGAGGGTGATGTCGAGCTTGTAGAGATACGGGTCGTCCGGGGTCCACAGGTGCGCGTTCGGCACCGGCAGCGACAGCTTGGAGTTCGCCGCACCGGTGACCTTGCCGACCTGCTTGCCCTTGGCGTCCCTGGCGACCGCCGTGACGGTGGCGTTGCCCGCGGACTTGACCTCGACCGCGAGCGAGCTCGTCGTGAGGTCCGGGACCGTCTTGATCTCGTCGATGCCCTGGTCGGCCACCGGCTCCATCCACACCGTCTGCCAGATGCCCGACGACGGGGTGTAGAAGATGCCGCTGGGGTTGGGCGACTGCTTGCCCTTGGGCTGGTTCGGGCCGGTCGTGTCGGTGACAGCGACGACGATCTCCTGCTCACCGCCGCGCTTCACCGCGTCGGTGATGTCCGCGCTGAACGCGGTGTAGCCGCCGGTGTGCTCGGCGACGAGCTTGCCGTTGACCCAGACCTTGGCCTGGTAGTCGACCGCGCCGAAGTTCAGCTTGAGCCGCTGGCCGTTGCCGATCTTCCAGTCGTGCGGCACGTTCACCGTGCGGCGGTAGAACATGTGGTCCTCGTGCCGCTCCAGCCCGGACAGCTGCGACTCGACCGGGTACGGCACGATGATCTTCTCGGGCAGCTTCTTCCCGAACGTGGGCGCCTGGCCCTCCTTGGCCGCCGAGAACTCCCACGGACCGTTCAGGTTCACCCACTTGTCCCGCTCGAGCTGCGGACGCGGGTACTCCGGCAACGGGTTGCGCGCGTCGAACTTCTCACCCCACGGCGTGCGAAGCCGTTCCGTCGAGGTGTTCGTGATGACCCGCGCGGCCTTCTCGACCTTCTTGCCGTCGACGGCGAGAGCGCCCGCGCCGTCGTAGTAGATCCGCACCAGCTGGCCCTTGAGGACCCGCTCGGCCAGCTGGATCGTGACCTTGTCCCGGCTGCTCGTGATGACCGAGACCGGCATCGGCGTCGCGTCGACCTCGACGCGCAGGTGGTCCTTCAGGTCGCCGACGCCCGAGACCCGGCCGCCGAAGTCCGCGGTGAGGGTGCGGCCGTCCTTGGAGACGGTCGCCGTGCGCGGCACGGCCTGGAAGCCCGCCGGCGGCGTGAACGCCGACTCCGGCACGATCTGCTTCGCGACGCCCGCGGTCGACCACCGCAGGAACATGTTGGCGCCGCCGACGTCCTGGAACATCTCCAGCTTGAAGTCGTACTGCTTGCCCGCGGTCAGCGTGACCGGCGCGCTGGTCTGCTCCTTGTCCCAGTCCGGGACCCAGTGGTCGATCACCGGCTGGCCGTCGATCAGCAGCCGGAAGCCGTTGTCGCCAATGGCGTAGAACGTGTAGTCGCCGGTCTGCGGCACGGCGATCTGCCCGGTCCAGCGGGCGGTGGTGTGCTCGGTCTGACCGTTCAGGAACCCGAAGACACCGGTCAGGTCGGACTGGTTGATCTGGCTGTCGAGCACGGTGCCGCCGAGCTTCGCGAAGTCGCGAGCCCCCGGCGCGGACATGCTGAAGTACTCGCCCTTCAGACCGTGCACAGCCTCGGCGGCGCTCGCCGGTGGCGTTCCGGGCAAGACGCCCAGCGCCAGCAGCAGCGCGAGGAGAACGGGGGCGGCTTTTCTCATCGGCGAGATTCCCCTTCGTTTTTACAACGTTGTAAGAGCGCTCCCGTACATCCACGCACACAGGTCGGACGCTGGTCTACGGCCAAATGGCGGTATCAGGCCTGTCAACCGGACAAATTTCGTGGAAATGACCGCGTTGTTACGTCAGGACTGGACGTGTTCCAGACCCGGAGGGCCCAAAACGTGGTCGCTCTCCCGGTGGGCACACGCCCGTCAGGACGGCAGCGGGATCTCCAGGCTGACCGTGCCGCGCAGGTCGAGCCACGCGCGGTCGCGGCCGCGCACGAGCCGCAGCACGACCTCCTCGCAGTGGGGGCAGCGCGCGACGACGCCCGGTGCGTTCTGGTAGACCCGCAACGTCGCCACCGAGCCGCGGTAGCCGCAGCCCGAGCACTGGCCGGTGGCCGCGGTGAGGTCCACGGCGAAGATCTCCCGGAGGTCACCCGCCAGGGCGTTGCCGTCCACGTGGCCGGGGTCGTGGTCCTCGCTCATCGGTGCTCCTGTCAGCCGAAACGTTCGGTGCGGACGCGGCGCGGGTCGTGGCCGAGGGCGACGAGGACGTCCGACACGGTCTCGACGAACCCGGTCGGTCCGCACACGAACGTCTGCGGACTGAACTCGGCGGGCCAGGCGTACGTGTTGAGGGTGGCCACACCCAGCCGGCCCGGCGGCTCCGGAGATCCTTCCGGAGCCTGCCGGGTGTACACGATCCGCACGTCCAGGCCCGCGTCCTCGCGGGCGCGGCGCCGCAGCTCGTCGGCGAAGTAGACGTCGCCGGGTGTGCGGACGGAGTAGACCAGCCGGAACGGCACGCGGCTGCCCTCCTGGGCACGCGCCCGGACCATCGCCATCAGCGGCGCGATGCCGGAACCGCCGGCCACGAGCGTCACCGGAGACGGGTCGGAGGCACGCCAGACGAACCAGCCGCCGACCGGGCCGCGCAGCTCGATCTGCGCGCCGACGGGCAGCACGTCGCACAGGTACGGCGACACCTCGCCGTCCTCGACGCGCTGCACGGCCAGCTCGACTCGGTCGCCGTCCGGTGCCGACGAGATCGAGTAGCTGCGCTGCACCGAGTAGCCGTCCTCGGCGGTGAGGCGCAGGTCGACGTGCTGGCCCGGCAGGTGACCCGGCCAGTCCGGTACGTCGAACACGAGCCGGCGCGCGCTCTTCGTGATGTCGCCCGCCTCGGCGAGCGACGCCAGCCGCCAGGTCAGTCGCCCTGATACCGCTGTTCGCGCCATGGGTCTCCGTAGTCGTGGTAGCCCGCGCTCTCCCAGAAGCCGGGTTCGTCCTCCAGCAGCAACTGGATCCCGCGGACCCACTTCGCCGACTTCCAGAAGTACAGGTGCGGCACCAGCAGCCGCGCCGGGCCGCCGTGCTCGGGCGTCAGCTCGTCGTCGTCGTAGCGGTAGGCGATCCACGCCTGCCCGTCGAGGAGGTCCTCCAGCGGCAGGTTGGTCGTGTAACCGCCGTAGGAGTGGACGAGCGCGTAGTCGGCCGCCGTCTCCACGTCCTCGAGCAGCACGTCGAGCGAGACGCCCTTCCAGCGCGTGCCCAGCTTCGACCACTTGGTGACGCAGTGGATGTCCGTCGTGACCTTCTCGGCGGGCAGCTCGATCAGCTGCTGCCACGACCAGGTGTACTTCTGCCCCACCTCGGTGCTGACGGTGAGCTCCCACCGGTCCGTCGGCACGCGCGGCGTGGGACCGGCCGTGAGCACCGGGAAGTCCTCCGCCAGGTACTGACCGGGTGGCAGCCGCACCTCCGGCGACTGGCGCCGTCCGGTGAAGCCGGGAGAGACGATGGCCATGGCGCACAGTAGACGGCATCGGCCGCCGCGGCGCCAGTGATCATGTCGGCGGTCACCGGGCGGGGCTCAACCGGCCGTGGCCCCGCCGTCGATCGGCAGCGCGGCGCCGGTGATGAACCGGGCCTCGTCGCTGAGCAGGAACGCCACGAACGCCGCGATCTCGGCGGGCGCGGCGGTGCGCTGGGAGGGGTTCGGCGCCTCGCCGAGGTCGTCGTCCGGGCCGGCGTGCAGCAGGCCGCGGTACAGCGGCGTGTCCACGTTGCCGGTGACCAGCGCGTTCACCCGCACGCCCCGCGCGGCGCACTCCAGGGCGACTGACCGGGTCAGGCCGATCACCCCGTGCTTGGCCGCGACGTACGGGGACATGCCGGGGATGCCGGTGGTGGCGCCGATCGAGGCGTTGTTGACGATCGACCCGCCTTCCGTCAGCGCCGGGATCTGGTGCTTGAGGCCGTAGAACACCGAGGTGAGGTTGCTCGCCAGGTCGGCGGCCCACGCGTCCGCGTCGATGCCCTGCACGGGACCTCCCGCCGTGACCGTGCCGGCGTTGTTCACCGCGACGTCCAGCCGCCCGAGCTCGCGCACAGCGGCCGCCACCAGCGCTTCCGCGTCGGCCTCGACGGTGACGTCGGCGCGCACGAACACCGCCCGCTCCCCCAGCTCGGCGACCAGCGCCCGGCCTGCCTCGGCCCGGCGTGCGCCGACGACCACCGCGACACCCTCGGCGACGACGCGGCGTGCGACGGCTTCGCCGATGCCGGAGGTTCCGCCGGTGACGAGGACGACCTTGCCCGCGAGACGTTCGGTCATCCGGTTTTTCCACCAGCCGGAAGGCCTAACCTCAGGTCGGACCGAGGAGGGCCGATGGACGACGTGCGCGTCGAGACGCGAGGCACGACGACGGTGATCTGGATGAACCGTCCCGACCGGCGCAACGCCGTCGACCGCAGGATGGCGGACGACCTGCGGGACGCCTTCGAGGCGTTCGAGGCCGACTCCGCCCAGCGCGTGGCGGTGCTCGCCGGGGCGGGCGGGACGTTCTGCGCGGGGGCGGACCTGAGTGCCGTCGGCGACCCGGAGCGGCGCAACGAGCTCGACCCGGACGGCGGCGGTTCGGGGCCGATGGGGCCGACGCGGTTGCGGCTCACCAAGCCGGTGATCGCGGCGGTCAGCGGGTACGCCGTCGCGGGCGGGCTGGAGCTGGCGCTGCTCGCGGACCTGCGGGTGGTCGAGAGCGACGCGACGTTCGGGGTGTTCTGCCGGCGGTGGGGTGTGCCGTTGATCGACGGCGGCACGGTGCGGCTGCCGCGGGTCGTGGGGCTGGGGCGGGCGTTGGACCTGATCCTCACCGGGCGTGCGGTCAAGGCGGACGAGGCGCTGGCGATCGGGCTGGCCAACCGGGTGGTCGAGCCAGGCCAGGCCGTGCCCGCCGCGCTGGAGCTGGCGGACCAGATCGCCTCGTTCCCGTTCGAGTGCGTGCTCGCGGACCGGGCGTCGACCTACGCGGGTCTCGACCTGCCGCTGGAGGAGGCGCTGCGGGCGGAGGGCGCGGCGGGAGTGCCTGTCGTGCAACGGGAAGGGGCCGCCGGCGCTGCCCGCTTCACGTCCGGAGCGGGCAGGCACGGCGGCTTCGAGGGTTAGAGGCAGCGCACGGAACGGGTGTCCGCGGCGATCTCCCGTTCGGTGAACGCGGCCGTCACCCACTGCTTCGCCGCGTACAGCCGGGCCTGGTCCGTGTGGTGCGCTGAGGCCGGGTCGGCGGACTCGCCGTAGACCAGCAGCGACCGCATGCGCGGGCCGGAGCGGGTCAGCTCCACCGCCATCACGAAGCTGGTGCCGTGCGGGATGTGCGCGGTGGGCCGGGGTGAGGGCGTCGAGATCACGTTGAAGCAGCCCTCCGGACCGCGGCAGCCGTGGATCGGGATGCCCTCGTACTGCTGCACGTCGTCCAGCCGCACGTCCACCGGGACGCTGCCGGACGCGAACAGGTTCACGGCGTCGGCGAACGCGCGCCGGACTCCGGGATCCGCGGCGTTGACACCGCGCGGGGTGTGCACGGGATCGGCCGGGTCGTACGGCACCTCCCACATCGACACACCGGGCCTGCCGGCCGCCGCGATGAACGCCCGCCAGAAGTAGGCGCCCCGGCTCGACGGACCGGTGTCGCCGGTGCCGGACCACGACGCCAAGGCGGCACACGCGGCACGGACGTCCACCGCGCTGCCGTCGCTCGCGGTCAGCGTCGGGTTGGCCTGACACATCGCCACCACGGCGGGGCGTCCCTGCTCGGCGGTCAGGTTGCGGTTGCGGAGCATCGTTTCCTGCACGCCCTCCAGCGAGAAGCCGCCCGGCCCGAACATCTCCAGCCCCATCCGGGTGCGCGGCGACCGTTCGGTGCCGACGTCGCCGACGATCGACGGGTACCCGGTCAGCGGCGCGGCCGGGTTGGCCAGCCACGGGCTGTCGTTCATGTTGCTCACCTGGTCCTGCCGCACCAGCTCCGGCAACCGGCCGGGGCCGAACCTGCCCGGCGCGACTGCGTCCTGGTCGCTCCCCCACCCGCACGACGCGCGGCTGCCGTCGAGGACCACCAGGTCCACGTCCAGCCCGGTGCCGCACGACGCGCGCTTGTCGTCCGTGACGTGCGGGACGACCTGGATGTCGCTGTAGTAGGCGGTTCCGGTGGAGTCGGACGCGAGCGTGTTCACCCACGGCAGCGCCTGGAACCGCACCAGTGCGGCGCGCAGTTCGGAGACCCTGCGGGCACGGGCGATGGCGAGCCATTGGTCGATGACCCGCAGGTTGCCGTAGTTGACGTCGCGCAACACATACGCGGTCGTGTCGGTCCACTGGAACAGCCGGTCGTCCTCGAACACCGGGCCGTCCGGCGTGCGGTACAGCGTCCGGGAGACGCCTCCCACCGTCACCTGCTCGGCGATCATGCGCCGCACCTGGCCGTCGACGACGTAGGCGGTGGGGTCGCCGGGGACGAGGGCCAGCTTCGACAGCGTCACGGTCTGCGCCTCCGACGCCGTGTGCGTCCACCCCAGCCGGTCGTTGTGGCCGATGTTGACCACGGGCACGCCGAACAGGCCCGCACCGCTGACGTTCAGCTCGCCCGGGATCGTGAGGTGGTGCTGGTAGAAGCGCCAGTCGTCGGCCCACTGGAAGTGCGGGTTGCCCAGCACGATGCCGGTGCCCGCGACCGTCGACGACCGGCCGAGCGCGATGCCGTTGCTGGCAGGCCGTTCCTCACGGGCGCGCATCGGCGCGGCGGCGGTCGGGGATCCCGGCGGCGCGGCGGCCACGAGCTGTTCCTGGAACCCCTCGGCACCGGTCAGCGTGGCCACCTGGTGGACGCGCCGCCAGATGTCGAGCTCGGTGATCGGCCGCACCCACCCCGCACCGCCGCAGGCGTTCGGAATCCTGGCGAGATAACGGTTGTAGCCGTCCGCGTAGCCGCGCACGAGGTCCCGCGCCTGACGGGACTGGGCGGCGAGCTGCCGTTCGACCACCCCGGACTGGTTGAGGCGCTGGTAGTACAGGTCGCTGTCCAGGCTGCCCTCCCCGAACCACCGCGACCGCTCCGCCGCCACCGTGACGACGACACCGGCCATCACGCACAGGTTGTCCTCGGCGAACGCGTACCCGAGGCCTTCGCCCAGCCCGTGGTAGTCCGCGGCGCGGACGTGCGGGATGCCGTAGGAGGTCCGTCTGATCACCGTGCCGCCAGCGGCGAGCGACGGTGGGCTCACGGCCAGAACTCCCAGCAGTGCCAACGACAAAGCCAAAACCTTCCGCATGAACTGACCCCCTGGTTCATTCGTTGTGCAGGACGGTGGCGATCGAGAGCCGTGCGGCTCCCCGAGCCGGGACGACCGCGCCGAGCACGGCGATCACGAGCCCGGAGAACGCCAGCGAAGCGAGCAGTGGCGCGTGGTAGACGTCCATGAGGATGTCGACGGCGTCGGACTGGCCGGCGCGCGCCATGGCCGGGACCACGAGCTGGTGCGCGGCGAAGCCGGCGGGCACACCGATCAGCCCGCCCAGCACCCCGAGCGCGCCCATCGACGTCACCAGCAACGCGGTGACTTGGCGCGGGGTCATCCCGATCGACTTCAGCATGCCGAGGTCGCGGCGGCGTTCCCCGGCGTTGAGGACGACGGTGTTGAACACCCCCAGGGCCGCGACGGCCCCGAGCACCAGCGAGAGCACGACGGCGGCGCTGACGATGATCGCGGCGGTCGACGACGCCCCGTCGCGCGGCGGCAGGACGTGCAGTCCCGGGTCCTTCGCCGCCACGGCACGGACCACCGCGTCACGGTCGGCACCAGCACCCAGCTGGACCTGGTACGAGCTGGCGCGGGTGCCGGGTACCAGCGCGTCCAGTGCGGACCAGTCGGCGTAGACCTGGTCGGCGTTGTTGGTCAGCACGACGCCGACGATCTGCAGCCGCGTCCGGTTGCCCGGCACCGACACGGTGACCGTGTCGCCCACGGCGAACCCGCGCTGGTTGAGGAACCGCGACGGCACCACGACCTGGCCGGGACCGTCGGGCCAGTGCCCCGTCAGCACACGCGGGCCCAGCGCGCCGACGTCGCCCCGGTAGAAGAAGACCGTGGCCTCCTGCGTGCCGCCCGCGACCTCGGTCTCCAGCTGCGTCAGGCCGAGCACGGCCGTCGCACCGGGCACCGAGCGCAGCAGCGCCTCGTCCTCGGCGTCGGACAGCCGCGCCACCTCCGGCCCCACGCCGACCGGCCGGACGTTCGGGGCACCGGGCGGCGGTCCCGCCCTCAGCACGACCCGGTCCGCGTAGTCCGGGTGCACCGCGTCGTCGTAGGCGGTCACCGACATCGTCAGGCCGGTCGCGAGCGTCACGGTCAGGACGCCGAGCACGACCGAGGCCAGCGTCAGCGCGCTGCGGCCGACCCGCGCGAACGGCAGGCCCAGGCCGAGGCTGACCGGGCGCGGCAACCGGGTGCCGCTGAGCAGGCGCTGGACCCGCACCGCCCGGCCGGTGTGCGGGGTCGTGCCCGCGCTGATCGCCCGCGCGGCCGGCAACCGGCGCGCCCGCAATGCCGGGACGAGCGCCGCCAGCACCACCACCAGCGGCATCCCCAGCGCCGCGACGACGTCGACCCACGGCGCGAAGCTCAGCTCGTCGATCCCGAAACCCTCGACGGCGTCCTGCACGATCGGCTTCGCGAAGAGGTTGCCCGCGACCGTGCCGAGCGCGCAGCCGGCGACCGCGGGAATCGAGATCATGACCAGGTAGACGGCCATGACCTGGTCGGGGGTGAAGCCGATCGCCTTGAGCATCCCGATGTGCCGCAGTCCCGCGACGACCGCGCCGCTCACGACGTTGGCGACGATCAGCACCGCCACCAGGAGCCCGAGCAGACCGAAGATCATCAGGAACGGGATGAACACGCCGAGCTCGGACGTCGCCTTGTCCTTCACGGTCAGGTGCGACAACGTGCCGAGCACCGCGTCCCCCGGCAGCCCCGCCGTCACCGCGGCCCGGCCGGCCTCGACCTCGGCCGCCGTGCCGGCCGCGGCGAAGCGGTACAGCATCTGGACGGCGCTGGGCCGCAACGCGGTCACCTGGTCCGGGGTGACCCACGCGTCGGCGGACCCGGTCACGGACTGGGCGAACCCGACGACCGTCAGCGCGGGACGTCCGGGCAGCGCGATCCTGAAGCCCAGGTCGATCCGGCCGTCCACGGTGCCGGGCATGCGGTTCAGCACGATCTCGCCGGGCCCCGTCGCCCACCGGCCCCGCCACACCGGCAGCCGGTCGACGGGCCCACCGGGATCGGCCCTGCCCACGACCGTGAGCGTGCCGAGGAAGACCTCGCCCTCCGACGTGTCCACGGTGGCCTGCCGGAACGGTCCCGCGTGCTCTCCCGCGGCCAGGGTCAGGTCTGCCTCCGACACCTTCGCCGGGTCGTACGCCACCGTGAGGTGCGCTCCCTGCTGCGCGGCGAACGCCCGGTCGAACGGCGCGGCCGACGCCTCCAGCAACCCCAGTGCCATCACCAGCGTCGCACTGGCCGCGCACACGACGACCCCGATCACGACGGTCTGCAGCGTCCGTCTGCGCACCGCGGCCCACGCGGCGGTCCACACGGCGGTCACGCCGTCCGCTCCAGGCTCTGCTCGCGGGCGATCCGGCCGTCGACGACCTCGATGACCCTGGTGGCGCACCGGGTCGCGAGCCGTTCGTCGTGGGTGACCAGCAGCAGCGTCTGGCCGATCTGGTTGAGGTCGAGCAGCAGGTCCATCACCTGCTCCCCGGACCGGCTGTCGAGCGCGCCGGTCGGTTCGTCGGCGAGCAGCAGGGCCGGGCGGTTCATCAACGCCCGCGCCACCGCGACGCGCTGCCGTTCGCCACCGCTGAGCTGCGCCGGGTAGACGTTCTTGCGGTGCGCGATGCCGAGCTCCCCGAACAGCTCCAGCGCCCGTGCGCGCGCCTGCCCCGCCTTCGTGCCGGTCAACTGGGCGGCGAGGGCGACGTTGTCGAGCGCCGACAGGTCGTCGAGCAGGTTGAAGAACTGGAAGATCATGCCGATCCCGCGCCGCCGGAACAGGGCGAGTCCCGTCTCGTCGAGCGCCCCCAGGTCGGTGCCGTGCACGACGACCGACCCCGACGACGGCCGGTCGAGGCCCGCGATCATGTTCAGCAGCGTCGACTTGCCGCTGCCGGACGGTCCCATCACCGCGACGGCCTCCCCGGCGCGGACGGTGAGCGACAGCCCGTCCAGCGCGACCGAGTCGCTGTACTCCTTGCGCACGTTCGTCATCTCGACGACGGCGTCTGCGTTCTGCATGGCGGCAATCCTGATCGGCGCGCGTCCCGCGGGGCGTCAGTCCCGGGAGGTAAGTCCGCGACCGGCGTCATCCCGGGGATGTAGCGGCTCCATCCGGGGTGTGATGCGCCGGTCGTCACGGCTCTGGGACAGTGGCGACCGTGTGGGAGCTGGTGGTGGCCGTCGTCGCCTGCCTGGCCGCCGCGTACCTCGGGGTTCGGCTGGCGTCGGCGCGGCGCGCGTACGCCCGTGCGGTCGAGGAGCGCGGCTGGTTGCTGGAGAAGGAACGGGAGACCGCCGCCCGCACCGCCGTCGACGCCGAACGGGCGCGGATCGCGCGGGAGCTGCACGACATCGTGAGCCACAACGTGAGCGTGATGGTGGTGCAGGCCGGTGCCGCGCGGCGGGTGCTCGGGTCGGACGAGGCGACCGACGCGTTGCTCGCGGTGGAGAGCGCGGGCCGCGACACGATGACCGAGCTGCGGCACATGCTGGGACTGCTCGCGCCGTCCGCCGACGGCGACGACCTGCTGACGCCGCAACCGGGTCTGAGCCGGCTGGGCTCGCTCGTCGACCGGATGTGCTTCGCCGGGCTGCCGGTCGAGGTCCGGATCTCCGGTGAGCCGCGGCCGTTGCCGTCCGGTGTGGACCTGACGGCGTACCGGATCGTGCAGGAGGCGCTGACCAACGCGTTGAAGCACGGTGACGGGCGGGCGGCGGAGGTGACCGTGCGGTACGCGGACCACCACCTGCGGGTCGAGGTGCTCAACGCCGGTCCCAGCGTGCTGTCCGGCTCTGTGGTGTCCACTGAGGACGGACAGGGGCGTGGGTTGCTGGGACTGCGCGAACGGGTGGCCGTCCTCGGTGGCGACCTCGACGCACGGCGTCGGCTCGGTGGCGGGTTCCGCGTCCGGGCGAAGATCCCGATCGGGAAGCCGTGAGCGCGCCCCGCGTCGTGATCGCCGACGACCAGGCGTTCGTGCGCATCGGTTTCCGGATGATCCTCAAGTCCGGCGGTATCGAGGTGGTCGGCGAGGCGGCCGACGGCGCCGAGGCGGTCACGGTGGTGCGCGAGGTGCGGCCGGACGTCGTGCTGATGGACATCCGGATGCCGACGATGGACGGCCTCGAAGCCACCCGCCGGATCGTGCGCGGGCCGGGTGACTGCCGGGTGCTGATGCTGACGACGTTCGACCTGGACCGGTACGTCTACGAGGCGCTCGCGGCCGGTGCCAGCGGGTTCCTGCTCAAGGACGTGACACCGGAGCACCTCGTCGCCGCCGTGCGCCTGATCGAGACGGGCGACGCGCTGCTGGCGCCGTCGATCACGCGCCGGCTGGTGGAGCGCTTCGCCTCCGGCGCACCGGTGGCGCCGGCCGTGCACCGCGACCTCACCGCGCTGACCCCACGCGAACGGGAGGTGCTCACGTTCGTCGGGCACGGCCGGTCCAACTCGGAGATCGCCGACTACCTCACGCTGAGCGAGGCGACGGTGAAGACGCACGTGGCGCGGATCTTCGCCAAGCTGGAGCTGCGGGACCGGGCGCAGGCCGTCGTGCTCGCCTACGAGACGGGCCTCGTCACGCCGGGCGCATGAGCGGCGCTCCGGTCCGGCGGGTGAAGCGGCCCGCGACCAGGCGATTGCACGAAATCGTCGCGATTCCGCATCACCCGTCGAACACAGTGGCGCCACCGAACCGCCGTGCCATGGAGAGCTCGACTTGATGCGTCCCCCACCCCGCCCGGGCCTCCGTGCCCCGCGCACCCACGTCGCCCACCAGGGAGCCGACCGCCAGGGGCCAGACCGCCCACGGCGCCGCCGACTCCTGCGTCCCCGCCCTCATCGCGGTCGAACAGGACGCCTCCGGCGGAGCAGAAACCCTCGCCCTCTCGTACGCGAAGGCCATCGGCGGCACGCGCGCCAGTGTCATCAAGACCACGTTCACCGAGGAGACGGAAACCGATCTCTTCGGTGAACAGGCCGTCTTGGCAGGTGGCGCGGTCTCGTTGGTGCAGACCGGTTTCGAGGTCCTCACCGAGGCGGGCTACGCCCCCGAGGTCGCGTACTTCGAGTGCCTGCACGAGCTCAAGCTGATCGTCGACCTCATGTACGAGGGTGGCATCGCCCGCATGCGCTACTCGATCTCCGACACCGCGGAGTACGGCGACCTGACCCGCGGCCCGCGCGTCATCACTCCCGCCGTCAAGGAGGAGATGAAGAAGATCCTGGGCGAGATCCAGGACGGCACCTTCGCGGGCGAGTGGGTGGCCGAGGACGACAACGGCCGTGCCCACTACCGCAAGCTCCAGCAGGACGGCGAGAACCACCCGATCGAAGCGACCGGCAGGAAGCTCCGCGACATGATGTCGTGGGTCGACCGCCCGATCACCGAGACCGCCTGACACCACACCGCACCGGTGCCGACCGGCCGGGCAGGGCGCCGTCGGACGCACGCACGACGCCCTCCCCTGCCGCCGTCCGGCCGGTCGGGTCGCTGCCGGGCACGCCGTGGTGAACCCACTTCCGACGCGGGGTACGTACGCAGGTGAGGCGAATCCGATCATGGACTTTCCCATCGCCTCGTCCTGGAACCCGACTGTTCGGAAAGCAGAAGCGTGCGACGCCATTTCCTTTTTCCGGTGCCCCCGGGCCCACGGGCACGTGAACCCCGCACCTCCCCTGGCAGAAGAGCTCGTGGCCCAGGTGCTCCGCTGATCGGTGCGTTCCTCAGCCATCCGGAGACCGAACGCGGGAACAGCGTCCGCACCCGCGACGACGCAGGTCAGCAACACCTGACGAAGCACTACCGGGAGTGGTCGAAGAGGTAGTGCTTCGAGTCCTCACCGTCCCGCGCGAGCTTCCCGTAGTCGAAGCCGGTGAGCTGCCCACCCCACTTGGCCACCGCCCCGTTCACGAAGACCGCGTCGACGTTCGCGATTCCGGCGAAGTTCACCACCGTCCCGGCCGCCGAACCCGAGATGCGCGTCTGCACCGGTTCCAGCGCGAGCACGACGAGGTCCGCCTTCTTGCCAGGGGCCAGCGTGCCGACCTGGTCCGCGAGTCCCGCGTTGATGGCACCGCCGATCGTCGCGGCCCTGAGCGCGTCGAGAGCTCCGTACGGCGCGGGAACGTCCGCAACGCCGGAATAGGTCTCGGCGAAGCTCAAGCCGCGCTGGATGGTCTGCAACACCCGCATCTCGGTGAAGAGGTCGTGCCCGTAGGCCACTTCGTTGTCGGAGCTGATGCCTTCCTGGATCCCTCGTCGATTCACTTCGAGGATCGGGATGGAGGCGCCGAGGCCGAGGTGGGAGTCGGACCGGGGTACGACGTTCACCGCCGCGCCGCTGTCCGCGATGGCGGCCCAGCACTCGTCGGACAGACCCGAGCAGTGGTTGAGGGTGTGTGCGGAGCTCAGCAGACCGGAGGTCAGGAGCTTCTCCAGGTCTGTGACCCAGCCGCCCACCTCGGATGACACGTCGAGGCCGTGCTCCGCGGCGAACGTCCAGCTCTCCACGGTGGGCCAGCTGTCCATCATCCGTACGGAGATGAGTCCGTCTGCCGAGGAGTAAGCGTCCCTCAGCCTGAGGACGTCTGCGGGAAGTTGGTGCTCGTGGTCCCCCTCATGGGCAGGCCCCGCCGCGTACACGGCGCGGATGCCGGAGGCGCGCAACGCCTCGACGGCCGCGTCGGAGTGCTGCTTGGTCCGCGAGTTGTGGCTGTTGTCGACGATCGTCGTCGTCCCCGCGTTCAGAGCCTGGGCAGCGGTCAACCGCTCCCCGATCGCCATGTCCTCCGGCCGATAGGCCTTTCCGAGCCGGCCGTGGAGCAGTGCCATGTACTCGGCGAAGCTCACGTCGGGGGCGATGCCGCGAAGCTGCCCCTGCCAGGCGTGAACGTGCGAGTCGACCAGTCCGGGGATGAGGATCGATCCGGACAGGTCCACGGCGATGGCGTTGTCGTGCACTCGATCCGCGATACCTGGCCCGAGAGCCTCGATCCTGTCTCCCTCGATCAGGACGTCCCCCACGAACTCGCCTCGGTCGTCCATCGTGACCACGTGCGCTCCGGCGAGCAGGATCCGCCGGTTCCGATCTCCGGCCGTGGCCTTGATCTTGTCCAGCTGCTCCATCTGACGTGACGTTGACATCTGAGATTCCTGACTTGTACGACAGCCGGTGAACGGCGGTCAGCGACTCGGCTGGGTGGGTGCTGCGGCGTCACGGATGACGGGGACGAGAAGGCGCGACGGATGGTCGCCGCCCGTGTGGATCGTGTGCGGGCCGACGTTGAGCGGTTCCTGGTGGTGGATGACGGCCGGGACCCCCGGATAGGTGTGGAACTCCGTGCCCTTGACCCGGAGCACGAGTCCCTCACCGGCGCGGAAGAGGGTCGACGACGGCCAGATCTCGATGTCCACCAGGGTGGGGACCCCCACCTCCAGCGGAAGCGACCTGGCATGCGTGTGCCACGGTTGCCCGGGGGTCGAACGCCCGGGGTCGAGTTCGCGGTGGCTCGCGCGCAGCCAGCCCAGTGCGACTGGTCCGTCGTGGAACATCGACTGCAGGGGAAAGGTGACCCGTCGACCGTCCCGGTCGAGCTTCTCGATCGCCACGAAGAGGTCGGCGTCGTCGGAAGCGCTCTCCACCCACAACTGCAGCGACATGGTGCCGGTGAGCTCGGTGTCCTCGCCGAACGTGATCGTGAACTCCGCGTGGTCGCCGTCGTCCTGGGAGTCGTACGCGACGGACGCGGCAGGGGGAGCTTCCCGGCGAAGTCCCTTCGACGACGCGTCGAGGTACAACGGTGTCCAGGTCGTCGCTTCGAGCGGCCAGGCCTTCTCGTCCCGCACCTCTCCGACGAAGTGCGACTCGCGCACCTCGATGGTCACTGGCGGCCAGTCCAGCGTCGCACCGGCCGGCTTCTTGAGGAACGTCGTGAAGAACTCCAGCTGCCGGGCCAGGCTTTCGGGACGGTAGTAGTACGGCCACTTCATGCGGCCGTGGACCTCCAGCCACTTCTCCGTGGAGCTCGCCTGCTTGAAACCCTCGATCGTCCCTCTGGTGTGGATTCCGTGGTCCCCCCAGTCGACGACGGCGTAAAGCGGCACCTCGATCTTGGAGAGATCGGGCGTCCTCGCCGCCCAGTAGGCGTCGAAGTGCGGGTGCTGCTTGCACATCTCCACCACGTCCTCCACACGGTTGCGCGAGTACGCCGTCGACTCGATCCACCAGGAGCGGAAGCGCGTCTCCCGCATGCCCCCGTGCATCGAGATGTCCCGATAGGGGTCGGAATACCCTTCCCAGGGATTGATGGCGTACAGGTGCGGCGGCCGGGTGGCTGCGACGTTCCACTGGCTCCACGCCAGGTAGGACACTCCCGTCATGCCGACCCGGCCGTTGCTCCACGGTTGGCCTGCCGCCCACTCCACGAGGTCGAAGCCGTCGTCCGCCTCCTGGGGAGAGTGGAAGGTGAGGGTTCCCTCCGACCCCCAGGAGCCACGAGCGTCGGCGTTCACGACCGCGAAACCCCGACCGCACCAGTACAACGGGTCCGGTCCCTCCCACACCGTGTAGTGGGAGACCGTCACGTCTTCCGTGCCGGGGTCGACGAAACCGCGATCCTCGTCGCCCTGCGGGTACAGCATGTGAAAACCCTTGCGCGCGTGCTTGCCGTACGGGCTGTACGTCAGCAGCACGGGAAGATCGGACTGTCCCTCCGGCCGGAACACGTCGACCCGGAGGACGACGCCATCGCGCATCCGCACCGGCACGTCGCGTTCCACCAGCAGCCCGTGCTCGACACGACGTGACGGTGAAAGGCCCGGATACTTCCCCTCTTCAGGCGGGATCGGAAGTCGGTAGAGCAGCTCGAACGGCTCGCCGTAGGGCATGGTTTCGTCCTCATCTCGCCGTTGACGGCAGGTAGTTCTCTGAATGTGGCGCCCGATCGGGTCGATGCGAGGAGCACGCGGCACGTGCTATTCGGGCGGCGCGGTTTCGTACGTCACCCCGAGTTCGGCGAGCACGCCCCGCAACCCGTAGATGTCCATTCCCAGCTCGCCGCGCCGAAACGCTTCGCGGTTGCGTTGTTCCTTCGCTTCCCTGGCCTCGGACGCCGTCACAGCGGTGGCGACGTCGGCGCGCGGAACGATCATGACTCCGTCGTCGTCCGCGATCACGACGTCACCGGGAGACACCAGCGCGTTGCCCATGTGGACAGGGATGTTCACGGAACCCCCTGTCGCCTTGACCGTTCCCTGCGCATTGATCGCCCGCGACCAGACGGGGAAGTTCATCGCTCGCAGCTCGGCGACATCCCGGACCCCGGCCGAGATCACCAGCCCTCGTACACCTCGGTGCTGCAGCGCCGTGGCGAACAGTTCGCCGAACATGCCGTCCGACGACTCCGACGTGGTCGCCACGACGAGGACGTCCCCCTCGCGGCACTGCTCGACCGCGGCGTGGATCATCAGGTTGTCTCCCGGCCAGCTGAGCACCGTCACAGCGGTGCCGGCGATGCGCGCGCCGGCCTGGACGGGCCGGATCGCCGGGCCCACCAGCCCGGTTCGGCCGAGTGCCTCGTGCACGGTGGCGACACCGAACCGGGTGAGCGCCTCGACACCGTCGCGCGCCGCGCGCGGGGGGTCGGTGAAGATGATCTTCCTCATCGCAGGACGTCCGTCGCTTCCGGGTAGTAGCGCATGAAGGCCTCGCCCTTGCTCCCGGTCGTCAGACCGAGGTTGGGGCCCGCGTTGCGCCTGACCTGCACGCCCCGGCGCGTGGCGAGGTCCGTGTAGTAGTCCCACAGGTGGGTCTGGGCAGGCAGGCACTCCATCGCGGCACGCTTGGTCGCGAACGCGTCCGTGATGTCGAGGAGCACGTTCGGTTTGAAGTCGCACTGCTCGGGCTGGTGGGGCTCGAAGAAGAACACGGGAGGCGCGCCCAAGGGCTCACCGGGTGACTCGTACCCCACGGCCTGGGCGAGGATCCGCGCCTGGACCGCCATCCTCGCCGCGGCCGGGTGGTCTCCGTTGTACGGATCGACCAGCGGGTGGGTGAGCACCACGGTGGGCCTCACCCGGCGGTAGATTCCGACGAGCCGGTCCACCAGTTCGCGCGACTCCGTCAGCGGGTAGTCCCCCGCGTCGAGGAACTCGACCTCGGCGCCGAGAACCGCCGCCGCGCTCTCCGCCTCGGCCCGGCGGACGGCCTTGATCTCCTCGAGGGTCCTGCCCTCGAGCCATTGGCTTGCCGACTCGCCGCGTTCGCCGTAGGAGAGGCACACGATCACGGCGCGTTCACCGCGCCGCGTCGCCTTCGCGATCGCCCCGCCGGCGCGCCACACGAAGTCGCCGGCGTGCGCACTCACGACCAGGGTGGCAGGTTCACTATCGGTCATGGTCTTCCTCACGAATGGACAGACAGGAGAAGGTGGGCGGGCTGGACGGATTCACGTCAGCCGCAGGAGAAGAGCGGACAGCTCCTCGGGGGCGGTGACCATGGCTTCATGTCCGGTGGCGATCTCGTGCACGTCCCAGCCCCGGCGGCGACCTCGATCGGCCTGCGCTGCGAAGACGCGGAGCCAGTCGGTGCATTCGACGTAGGCAGCGGGGACCCGGTTCGCCGCGGCGCTGAGCGCAACGGGTTCGCGGTACGTGCCCCACGGCTGTGGAGTGAGCCGAGGTGACAGCCATTCCAGATCGGCGGAGTCGGTGACTCCCAGCACTTCGAGAGAGCGCGGCGGGATCAGCCACCCGAACCCTCGATCCCTGACGGATTCCCGGTAGTGCGCAGCCACCGGCTCGGGGAGCAGGCTGATGGCGGACTCGCCATCTCCCGGGACGAAGGCGTCGAGGTAGACGCGGAGCCGGAGCGCCTCGGGTCGTGCCCCGGCCACGCCGCTCAGCACCATGCCGGCGTAGCTGTGACCCACGAGCACGACCTCGGTCAGCCCTTCCGCGTCCAGGAGGCGCACCACGTCATCGATGTGAGTGCTGAGGTCGACGGCGGGTGACACCAGATGAGCGCGATCGCCCAACCCGGTGAAGGTCGGCGCGAAGACCCGGTGCCCCTCGTCACGCAGCAGCGGAGCCACGCGGGACCAGCACCATCCACCGTGCCACGCTCCGTGCAGGAGTACGAACGTGGTCACCGGTCAGGCTCCGTTCTCGAACAGCGCGAGGCCGGCCGCGGTGTTCGACGCCGGCACGTGGTAGGCCTCCGCGATCCGGGTGACGTTCTGGCCCAGGGCGCCGCGCATGACGAGCCACATGATCATCTCGATGCCCTCGGACCCCGCCGCGCGCACGTAGTCCTCGCGGGTGAGGTCCGCCAGCGATCGTGGGGCGTCCTGGATCTTGTCCAGGAACATCCGGTCGAAGGCGGGGTTGATCAGGCCGGCGCGTTCCCCCGCGAGCTGGTGCGACATGCCACCGGTCCCGAAGACCGCGACCTTCAGGTCTTCGGGATAGGCCCTGACGGCCCGCCCGATCGCTTCTCCGAGTGCCAGGCAGCGGTGAGCGGTGGGTTGTGGGTGCTGGATGACGTTGACGACGACGGGGATCACGGGGCACGGCCAGGCATCGCCGGGCTCGGGACAGTAGACGGAGAGCGGCACCGTCAGCCCGTGGTCCACCTCGAGCCGGTGCGCGACGGTGATGTCGAACTCTTCGTCGAGCAGGCTCTCCACCAGATGGGTGGCGAGGTCCGGATGACCGATGACGGCGGGCACGGGCCGCCTTCCCCAGCCCTCGTCGGCTACTTCGAACCGAGCGGCCGTCCCGATGGTGAAGGTCGGCATCAGGTCGAGCGAGATGGCGTTGCCGTGGTCGTTGTAGACCAGGACGATCGCATCGGGTGGGTGCGCGCTCATCCACGCACGCGCGGGGCGGTAGCCGTCGAAGAGCGGTTTCCAGTAAGGATCCTCGGTCTTGCCCTGATCCAGTGCGGCGCCTATCGACGGCACGTGGCTCGTGGCCAGGCCCCAGGTCACTTCAGCCAAGGCGACGTCCTCCTGCCTCGAGTGCCGAGATGAAGTCCTCGGTGGTCATGTGGGTGAACACCCCGCCCAGGTACTGCATCGACCTCCCGTCCACCATCGCCAGCTTGCAGACGTAGAAGATCGACCCCCCGGCGTCGAGCATCGCCTTCCAGTCGCGGTCGAGCAGTGCGGCGCGTTGGTCCGCGGAGAGGCCGAACTCGTCGCAGTAGGCCGCTTCGTCCGCCAGGAACCGCATCCGGTTCCGGGGCGTGGCGAGGGAGGCGCAGAGCGCGTTCAGCGCGAAGCCCCGTCTGCAGTCCTCGATGCCGAACACGTAGGTGCCCGGGATCTCCGGTTTCGGCGTCATACCTGCTCCTGCGGATGAGCAGCGAGGGGTTCGACGACCGCATCGATCCAGGCGAAGCTCGGGAGAGAGGCCAAGGCGTCGTGGAGCGCCGTGGCGTCATCGGCTCGCCACAACCCGATGACCGCGCGCCTTCCAGGCACGCGCCACAGCCTCGTGAGATGGCCTGCTTCGCGCAGTTCGGCGGCGCGGGCGCGTTCCCGGACACGGAGGTTCTCGCGTTCGGCCGCGGTCATCGAGTCCGGAAATGCGGTGTCGAAACGGACCAGGAATTCCACGAATTCACGTCCTTTCGCATGGCTCGGTTCACCGCGCTGCCTCTCCGGCGCGTCAAATGAACACTCGTGAGTTTTCGGTGCAGACCGGAATGTTCGGCCGCGCTCCATCTTTTTTCAGGGCGCACCGCAAACCTTAGACACCGGTTTTCGCGGAGTCCGTAACCTGAGTTACAGGTGCTCGGCGCAACGCAGGTACTACGACCTGGGGCAAACCGTTCGTCTCACACCGCAGCCGAGGAAGCGATTCCGTGCAATCTCGCGGGGTCGAGCAGTCGGATCACCTGGGAGCCACGCTCGATGACGCCCTCTCGCGCGAATGCCTTGAGCGTCCGTGCGACGACTTCGCGGACCGATCCGACCGCGCGCGCGAGCTCGT
This sequence comes from Lentzea sp. NPDC059081, assembly GCF_042738015.1. Classification (NCBI taxonomy): domain Bacteria; kingdom Bacillati; phylum Actinomycetota; class Actinomycetes; order Pseudonocardiales; family Pseudonocardiaceae; genus Lentzea; species Lentzea sp. NPDC059081. The sequence goes on along the minus strand of NZ_JBHYGW010000004.1, from coordinate 444,474 downwards.
CCTGGGTCGCGTGGACGACCAGGTCCTCGCCTTGTCGCGTGCACAACTCCAAAAGGTGGTACGCGACGCGTGGTGGCATCTGCTGGAAGACGTTGGTGCCCCACAGCTGCTCGGACACGTGCAGCGTCTCGGCCACGTAGCGCGCTATGGGCCACGCCACCCGAGCGTCCCGGCTCGCGATGCGCACCAAGCTCATCGCGGACAGCAGGACGACCTCCGTGTCGATCATGACCTTGATGCCGACGTTGGGATTGCTCCGTCCGGCGACGAGGGCGGGCAGTCCTACGACCTCACCGCGAGAGACGTACCGCACGGTCATCTCTCGTCCGGACTCCGACGACACGTAGACCCGTGCCAGTCCCTCGACGATCAGGAAGACTCGGCCCGGCTCTTCCCACAGGTACTGGATCGACTCACCGCTCGCCAGGCGTTGCTGCTTCGCGCCCTCGAGCAGCACCCTCACGGCCTCTTCGGGGAACTCGCCGAGAAGGCTGTCCTTCCACGCCTCCCGTGCCGACGGGCCGAGAGCCGCCAGGGTCGTCACCTCACGCCTCCCTGGCAGCTCAGCCCGACGGAGCCGGCGCGGCGGCCCTCGAGATCCTGCGCGGGACCGGTTCGCAGCCGTGCTCCGCGCGTCGTCCATCTTCTCATGTGCCCGCCGGCACCGGCGGTCCGACGCGGACGGGTCCGCACCTCCTGGGCGCGGCCCGGGCACGGCTTCCGCTCACTCCGAGATCGGGTACCTCGGCGTTCCCGGGCCCTCGATGGTGATCCACTCCACTTCGGTGAACTCCGTGAGGCCCGCCCGTCCGCCGGACTTCCCGTAGCCGCTGTTCTTGACTCCGCCGAACGGCATCTGCGCCTCGTCGTCCAGAGTCGCGCCGTTGATGTGGCACATGCCCACGTCGAGGCGTTTGGCCAGATCGAGTGCCAACGTCACGTTGCGGCTGAAGATGGCGGAGGTGAGCCCGTAGTCGTTGTCGTTCGCCACGGCGAGAGCTTCCTCCGGCCCGTCCACGGGGATGACGGTCACCATCGGCCCGAACGACTCCTCCCGGTAGGCACGCATCTCGGAGGTGACCCCCGCGAGCACCGTCGGCGCGAAGCAGGGCCCCTCTGCCCGGCCTCCGGCGAGCAGGTCGGCGCCCCGCGCGACGGCATCGTCCACGAGCTCCTGGACGTGCTTCACGGAGTTCGGGTTGATCAGAGGACCCAGCATCGTCTCCGCGTGCCGCGGATCGCCGTACACGATCGAGCCGGCCACCTCGGCCAGGCGGTGCGCGAACTCCTGGGCGATGCTCCGATCGACCACGATCCGCCCCGTGGACAGGCAGCCCTGTCCCGTGTTGGCGAACGAGCCGAAAGCCGCGGCACTCACGGCAACGTCCAGGTCGGCGTCGGCGAGCACGATGAACGGCGCGTTGCCCCCGAGCTCGAGCACGACCGGCGTGAGAGTCCTGCTCGCCTTCTCCGCGATGATGCGCCCCACGCGGGTCGATCCGGTGAAGTGCACCCGACGCACGTCCCGGTGCGAGACGAGAGCGTCGACGACGTCGGCCGCGTCCTGCGGTGCGTTGGTGATCAGGTTGATCACTCCGTCGGGAAGCCCTCCTTCTGCGAGGCAGCGCACGACCAGCCCGTGCGTGCGAGGCGTCTGTTCGGAGGCCTTCATCACCACCGTGTTGCCGAGCACGAGCGCCGCCGGCACCGACGCGCCCACGAGGAGAACCGGTGCGTTCCAGGGCACGATGCTCGCCACGACTCCCACGGGCTTCCTGATGGCGAGCGCCGTCCGGCGGGTGTCATCGGACGGGATGACCTCGCCCGTCAGTCCCTCATAGGCGCACATCGCGGCATACCGGATCTTGTCGACCAAGATCTTGATGTTGAAGTGGCCCCACCCCGCGGGACCGCCCATCTCGGCGGTGACCGCCTCGGAGATCTCCTCCGCTCGCGCCTCGATCGCGTCGGCGCACGCGAACAGGATCCGGGAGCGCTCGGCCGGCGCCCGGCTCGCCCACTCGGGGAAGGCCCTCCTCGCGGCGGCGACCGCACGGTCGACGTCCACCGCCTTGGCGGCGGCGGCCCGGCACGCGGGTTCACCGGTGAACGGGTCCACCGACTCGTACACCGCCTGGTCCTCGGCTGACGTCCAGCTGCCCCCGATGAACAGCTCCTGGTGCAGGACGCCGCTGACGGCCGTTGACGACATGATCCATCTCCTCGATGTCCAGAGCCTTCCGCCGATCCGCGCCGATCGCGAGGGCAGAACGCGACCGGTCGAACGTAAAGGACCGTCGGCACGGACACTGTGACCTGAGTCCGCTCGCGTCACCGGAGGTGAGTCGGTACTTCCCGCCCGCCAGCGGGGGTTGACCACCACGCCTTCGGTACCTTCGCAGCGTTCCTCAGCGGCGACGTAGATGCCCTGCCTGCGGGGTCACGCCATGGCGGCATCTGTTCCCTTCATGGGGAATCGCACGCCGGTGAGGTCTTCCGAGATGTTCCGGAGGCGTTGCTGCACGGCCAGGTCGTGAGAGGCGAGGCTGGGAGGTGACGAGCTTCGGGTTGCCTCGCGACGCCGCTGGTCGGGGATGTCGGCGGCGCCGCGAGCGGACAGGCCCCGGCCGCGACTCAGCAGTTCACGCCGACCGGGGGTGTCTGGGTGGTGAGGGTGATCGACGGCGGCGAGTATCCGGGCGGTGCGTAGAAGGTGTGGCGCCCGACAGTCACCCAGTACGCGAGCCGTCCCTGGCAGATGTCGTACGCGGTCGACGTCAAGGGGCCCGCGGTGGTGAGGTCGTAGGCGAGAGAACCGATGCCCGTCAGCGTGTAGCCGTAGCCGTCCAGGTAACGCCACAGCTCGGCCTGGGCGCGGACCTGGGCGACGGGCGCCGTGCAGGAACTGCGGGACTTGCCCGTGACGGCGCTGGGCGTGCCGCTGGAGTTGTGCGGGTAGTCGGAGGTGCCGGTGCAGGTGATCACGTCCAGGGTGCCTGGACCGCCGGACCTCGTGAACACGATCGGGCCGTTGTCCGTGCTGACGCCGGTCAGCCCGGCGCGGACGTCCACCGCCTGCGCCGACGCGGCGGGCATCGTCGCGAACGAGGAGATCGCGACGAGTGCCGTCGCCAGTACCGCCAGGGTTGTGCGATGCCAGGTCATGGGTGGAACACCTCCGCTGGGATCGGAAACCGACAGGACGCATGCTGTTCCGGCGAACTGGACGCGGAATGGACGAGGACTGAACCGGCCTGCGAGACGGGTCTCGTCACGCCTGGCGCGTGAGCGACCAGGCGGCGATCTCGGTCCTGGTGCGCAGCCCCAGCTTGGCCAGCACGCTGCGGACGTGGGTCTCGACGGTGCGTTCGGACAACGTGAGCCTGGTGGCGATCTGCCGGTTCGTGAGCGCCTGAGCGATCAGGTCGACGACCTCGGACTCGCGCGGGGACAAGGGATCCGCTGCGCGTTCCTCGACGCCGATGCGCTGGAGCAGGCGGTCGGCGTCAGCGAGCCGGGTGGTCATGCCCAGGGCGCGGAACTCGGCCGCGGCCTGGGTCGCGAGCGTCCTGGCGGCCGGGAGATCGCCCTGCTCGGTGAGTGCCCGCGCGAGGCCGAGCCTGCTCAGTGCGAGGAACGGGCGGGCGCCGATGCGCGCGTTCATCTCGGCGGCCAGGCGGTAGTGCTCCGCGGCGACGGCGGTGCGGCCGCAGGTCATCGCGAGGTCGCCGAGCAGCTGGGGTGAGGCGGCGCTGCAGAACACCGCGCCAGAGCCGTCCGCGGAGAAGTCGGGCTCCAAAGTGGACAGCGTGCGGTACGCGAGGCCGGCTGCCTCGCCGTCGCCGAGCAGGCAGGCGATCACGCCGATCTGGCTGACCAGCGGCGCCCACATCGGGCCGGCCTCGAGCGTCTCCGGCATCCTCCTGAACTCCTCGAACGTGGACCGGGCCTGGTCGAGATCGCCGAGCAGGGCGTGCAGGAACGGCACGTAGACGCGGGCCAGCGGGATGTCGGCGACCTCCTCCAGCACCCCGAACGCCTCGCTCGCCGCCTCCCGGTCGATCGTGCCGCGCATCTGCGCGAGCCAGTGCTCGAACGCGTAGTACATGCCCTTCGCGGCGGTGGCGCCGATCCGTTCGGCCACCTCGCGGGCGGTCTCGTTGTGCTCCCGCGCCGCGTCGAGCCTGCCGACCAACGCGGCTCGCGTCGCCCGCAGCCGGTGCAGGTGCCACCACGCCACGGCGTGCTGCCGTTCCGCGGCGAACTGTTCGATCAGGTCCAGCTCGTGGTCGACGGCGGCCAGGTCGCCTGCCTGGAACGCCGCGTCGACCAGCCACACGTGCCCCCACAGCGAGGCGTGCGGCTGCCGTGCGGTCGCGGCCAGTGCCACGGCCCGGTGCGCGAGCGCGACCCGTTCGGCGCGGAACTGCGGTGCGCACAACGTGATGTGGCGGGCGTGGATGCCGTCCAGCTCGGCGTCCGGGTCGCCGCTGCGCTCGGCCAGGTCGAGCGCGGCGGCCGACAGGTCCCGTGCTCGTGTCGCCTCGCCCGTCACGGTCGCGGCCATCGCGCGCCGTGCCAGCAGCCGGGCGCGCAGGGCGGTGGCGTCCTCCGGTAGCGAGCGCAACGCCGTCGTGCACAGCTGGTCGACGGCCGTGAGCAACGAGCGGTCGCCCATGCCGGTGATCACGAGCGCGGCCTCGGCGACCAGGCCGGGTTCGCCCGCGTCCTGGGCCAGCCGGGCGGCGGCCCGGCAGTGGCCGAGGCTCGCGAGGGCTTCTCCGGCCAGGAACTCGGCCCGCGCCAGGTCGAGGGTGAGCGCGGCGGTGGGGTTCGGTGCGGACGTGAGGGCGAGGGCGGCGAACCGGGCGGCGTCCTCGTAGGCGAGGTCCGCGGTGGCGGCCTTCGCCGCTGCCGAGGCCCACTTCGTGCACTCGGCGGGGGCGTCCGGACCGCTCGCGCGGTGCCAGTGCGCCGCGATCCTGCCCGGCGCCCCACCGGTCTCGGCGAGCGTGACGGCGGCCCGCCGGTGGAGGTCGGCGCGGGTGGACGGAGCGAGGTCCTGGTAGACCGCGTCGCGGACGAGCGCGTGCGCGAAGGCGCCGTCTTGGAGCACGCGGGCGGCGACCGCTTCGTCGAGCAGGGCGGCCGGGTCGTCGCCGACGAGGGCGGCGAGCACGACGGGTTCGACCCGCTCGCCCAGCACGCTGGCGGCCGCGAGCACGTCGCGGGCGCGCGGGCTCAGACCGCCCAGCCTGGACAGCACGAGCCGGTGCAGCTCCGGTTCGGCCTCGCCGCTGTCGAGCAGCATGCGGACGTAGAGCGGGTTGCCGCCGGTCCGCTCGACCAGCCTCGCCGCCACCGCCCCGGCGTCGCCGTCCGTCGTCCTGCTGCGCACCCACCCGGCGACGTCCGCGCTGGTCAGGCCGGTGAGCCGGATCACCCGCGTGGCCGGTGCCCGCACGAGGTCGGGCAGCACGCCGTGCAGCCCGCCGTCGCGGTAGGTGGCCACGACCAGGACGCGCGAGCCGGCCAGGTCACCGGCGAGGTGCGCGAGCAGCCTGAGCGACGTGCGGTCCGCCCAGTGCAGGTCCTCCAGCACGACGAGCAGCGGACCGGCCGCGACCAGCGCGTCGGTGGCGTCGGCGACCATCGCGAACCGGGCACCGGCGTCCGGGTCGAGGCGCGCACCGGACAGCACGTGGTCCAGTGCCGGGAGGTCGCGGGCCACCCGGCGCCACGGCCACAACGGCGGCATGCCGGGATCGTCGACGGCCTGACCCCGTACGACGGGCACGCCGTACTCGCCCGCCATCGCCGCGGCCGCCGCCGCGAGACGCGTCTTGCCGATACCCGCGTCACCGCCGACCAGCACCAGCCGCCCGGTGCCGGCCGCCACCGCGGCGCGCAGCTCGGCGAGCTCGCGGTCCCGCCCGAAGATCGGAGCCTCCACACCCGGTGTATCGCCGCCCGGTGGCGGTTCAGTACCGGACTCCGCACTGGCACGGATCTGCCGGCGACGCGCGCGGCCGAGACTCGGAGCCACCAACGACCAGGAGGCGGACCATGTACGCGCAGCTCACCTACTTCGACGGACCGCGCAGCCCCGAGCAGCTGGCCGCCGCGGACTTCGCGGCCAGGCACCGCATCGCCCCCACCGCCGCGGCCGTGCCGGGCACCCTCACCACCTACGTGCTGCGCCGGGCCGACGGCGCCGAGGTCGTCGTGACGATCGCCGAGTCCGAGCAGGCGCTGATCGACACCCAGAAGGCGATTCTCGGCACCCAGTTGCTGCCCGGCGAGGACCCGGCGCTGCTGCCGGGGCCGGACCGCGTCGAGATCTACCCGGTGCACGAGGTCTTCGAGCCCTCCGGCGCGCGGTCGTGACGGCCGCGCCGGGCGTCGGCCTGTGGCAGGCCGACCTGTCCCGCACCACAGCGTCGTTCGAGGTCGGCAACCTGGGCCGCAGGGCGCGCGGCACGGTGCCCGTCACCGGCGGGTCGGTCGAGATCGCCGCGGACGGCTCGCTGCTCGCCGTGCACGGCACGCTCGACCTGGGCGCCATCGACACGGGGATCGCCAAACGCGACCTGGACCTGCGCAAACCGCGTCTGCTGGACCTCGACCGGCACCCGGCGATGACGTTCACCGCGTCGTCCGTCCAGCCCGTCGCCGACGGCTGGCAGGTGACCGGCACGCTCACCGCGCGGGGCACGTCCATGTCGGTGAGCGGGATCGCGCAGCTGTCGTCGGTGGACGGGCGGGAGGCGGTGCTGACCGCGACCGCCCGCTTGGACCGCCGGACGCTCGGGATCAGGGCACCGGCGGTGCTGATCGGCCGGTACGTCGACATCACCGTGACCGCGGTGGTCCAGCGGTCCTAGGGCCGGGTCCGGTCCGAGTTCCGGGAACCGCGTTCTGCCTGGAGAGAGCTCCGATGTCCGACCCGGCGGTGACATCGATGTCGAACCGGAGAAATCCTGTCTTGCTTGTCTGGTTGACCGAGGAGGACACGAGACCGAAGCTTCCTGGCAACGTTGTCAGGGCAATGATCGGAGCTCTCAATGGCGCAGGACTTCGGCAGCGGTGTGTCGCGGAGACAGGCGTTGACCATGGGCGGCGGGCTGCTCGCCGGGTTCGGGCTGAGCGGCGTGGTGACCGCGGCCGCACACGCCGCACCCCAGCCGGGAGCGCAGCCGAAGGACCTGGCGCTGTTCCGCCCGGTGTCGGTCTCGTCCACCGACTACGCGGCGACCCCGGCGGAGTTCGCCGTGGACGGTCTGGCGCAGGTCGGCGTCAAGGGCTCCGGCTGGCGGGCCGCCCAGGGTGACGCCCAGTGGCTGATCGTCGACCTGCAGGGCCGGTGCGACATCAGCTCGGTGGTCCTGACGTTCGAGGCCGGGCCCGGTGACCCGGCGTTCGACGCCAACGCCTCCCGCGCCGACACCCTCGGCACCGAGATCCTCTCCGGCTACGCCGTCGTGTTCGACCTGGACGTCTCCGACGACGGCCGCACCTGGCGCACCGCCTACAGCACCGGCTCCGGCACCGGTGGCGTGGTGACCATCCCGCTGGCGGTGAAGGCGCGCTGGGTCCGGTTCTCCTCGTCCCGTCGGTCCACCACGAACCCGTTGGGGCTCAACGGGTTCCAGGTCTTCGGCACGACCAGGGACACCCGGCCCGCCGTGCGCGGGTGGACCAACTGGCCGGTCCAGAACCACGAGAGCCCCGCGCTGGCGGTCGCCGCCGACGGGTCGGTACCGCTCGAGTCGGGCTGGGTCCTCACGATGGCGGACCTCGTGCCGGACGGCGCCGCGCTCTCGGGTCCCGGCGTCGACACCCGCGGCTGGGTGCCCGCGACCGTGCCCGGCACCGTGCTCGCGTCGCTGGTCGAGCAGGGTCACCTGCCGGACCCGGTGCAGGGCATGAACAACCTGAGGATCCCGGAGGCGCTGTCCCGGCACTCGTGGTGGTACCGGCGGGCGTTCACCCTGCCGCGCGGGCTGGACACCGGCGCCGGTCGGCACGTCTGGCTGGAGTTCGACGGCATCAACCACGAGGCCGAGATCTGGCTCAACGGCAGCAAGATCGGCGCGATGAGCAACCCGTTCGGCCGGGCCGCGCTGGACGTCACGGGCGGCCTGCGCCAGGGCGAGCAGCACCTCGCCGTGAAGATCACGCCGATGCCGTTCCCCGGCAGTCCCGGCGACAAGGGGCCGCGCGGCGAGGCGTGGGTCGGCGCGAACTCGACGATGTTCAAGAACTCCCCCACCTACCTCGCGGTGTCCGGCTGGGACTGGATGCCGGCCGTGCGCGACCGGGCCTCGGGCATCTGGAACCACGTCCGGCTGCGGTCGACCGGCGCCGTCGTCCTCGGCGACCCGCGCATCGACACGGTCCTGCCGGACAGGGCCACCGCCGAGGTCACGTTCACCGTGCCCGTCCGCAACGTCGAGGCCACCGCGCGGAGCGTCACCGTCACCGCCGCGTTCGACGGGATCAAGGTCAGCAAGACCGTCAGCGTGCCCGCCAAGTCCGAGTCCGCGGTGGTCTTCTCCCCCTCCACCCACTCCGAGCTGCGGATCAAGAACCCGAAGCTGTGGTGGCCCAACGGCTACGGCGACCCGGCGCTGCACGACCTGACGCTCACCGTCGCCCAGGGCACCGCGGTCAGCGACCGGAAGACCGTCAAGTTCGGCATCCGGCAGATCACCTATCAGTACGACCTGCCGATCACCATCGTCGACGGCGCCGCCGAGCAGACCGTCGACTTCGCCGCCCAGCAGGCCCGGTACGTGCGGATGCAGGGCCTGAAGCGCGCCACCAGCTGGGGTTTCTCGGTCTTCACCCTCTCCGTCGTGGACAGCAGGTCGCCGGACGCGGACCTGGCGCGGGGCAGGACCGCCGAGGCCTCCTCCAGCGCCGACTGGACCTCACCGGGCGCGGTCACCGACGGCGACCCGAAGTCGCGCTGGACCTCGAACTACAACGACAACGAGTGGGTGCAGGTCGACCTGGGCGCGAGCACGTCGTTCGACCGGGTCGTGCTGCGCTGGGAGACCGCGTACGCGGCCACGTTCAAGATCCAGGTCTCGCAGGACGGCCGGACCTGGACCGACGTGGCGGACCGGGACAACTCCCCCAAGCCGCTGGTCGTCCTCGTCAACGGCGTCAAGATCTTCTGCCGCGGCGGCAGCTGGGGCTGGGACGAGCTGCTGCGCCGGATGCCCGCCTCCCGCGCGGACGCCGCCGTCGCGCTGCACCGGGACATGAACTTCACCATGATCCGCAACTGGGTCGGCTCGTCCTACCGCGACGAGCTGTTCGACGCCTGCGACAGGTACGGCATCCTGCTGTGGAACGAGTTCTGGCTCGGCTGGTCCTCCGACCCGGCCAACCACGAGCAGTTCTTCGCGCAGGCGGAGGACACCGTGCTGCGCTACCGCCACCACGCCTGTGCGGCGATGTGGTTCGGCTGCAACGAGGGCAGCCCGCCGTCGGCCGTCGACCAGGTGCTGCGCGAGATCGTGCACACCAACACCGACCTGATGTACCAGCCCAACTCGGCCGGTGGCGTGATCACCGGCGACGGCACCTACCGGTGGGTGGACCCGCGCTCGTACGGCACCGGTGAGGCCACGGGCGGGAAGTTCGGGTTCTGGAGCGAGATCGGCCTGCCGACCGTGTCGGTGGTGGAGAGCATGCGCAACCTCGTCGGCCAGGGCGACGCGGGCTGGCCGATCGGTGAGGCCTGGTACCACCACGACTGGTCGGAGAACAGCAACCAGCAGCCGGGCGGCTACAAGGCCGCGATCGACGCCCGTCTCGCGCCGTCGAGCAGCCTGGAGGAGTTCTGCCGCAAGGCGCAGTTCGTCAACTACGAGAACATGCGCGCGATCTTCGAGGCGTGGAACGCCAAGCTGTGGAACGACGCGAGCGGCGTGCTGCTGTGGATGTCGCACCCGGCCTGGCACAGCACGGTGTGGCAGACCTACGACTACGACCTGGACGTCAACGGCAGCTTCTACGGCTCCCGCAAGGGCTGCGAGCAACGGCACGTGCAGGCCAGCCCGTCCACCTGGCAGGTCACGGCGGTCAACCACACCGCGTCCGCGCTGACCGGTGTCACCGTCAAGGCGCAGCTGCACTCGTTGGACGGCAAGGCGATCGGCCAGGCGCAGCAGCAGAGGCTCGACGTCGGCGCGACCGGCACGAGCACCGCGTTCACCGTGCCGTTCGACGACGCGCTGCCCGCGTTCCACCTGCTGCGCCTCACGCTGACGGACGCCGGCGGTGCGGTGCTCTCCGAGAACACCTACTGGCGGTACCGGACGGACACCGCGATGCGGGCGCTCAACCAGGTGCCGTACACGCAGCTGGCGACCACGTTGAGCGCCGACAAGAACGGCTACACCGCGGTCGTCCGCAACACCGGCAAGACTGTGGCGGCGATGGTCCGCTTGTCGCTGCGCGAGCGCAACGGGACCGACCGCGTCCTGCCGACGTTGTACAGCGACAACTACTTCTGGCTGCTGCCGGGCGAGAGCAGGACCGTCACGATCAGCCCGCAGCGGTCCGTTCGGACGCCTCGGCTGCTGGCGGAGGCGTACAACTCGGCTCCGAAGCTGACCTGAGGTCCTCCCGGCCGGGGTGCCGCCGCGCCGACCACACGGTCAGCGCGGCGGCCACCACGCAGACGATGACGGAGGTCCAGATGTTCAGGCGCAGGCCCAGAACGGTGTTCGCCTCGTCGATCCGCAGCGCCTCGATCCACAGCCTGCCCAGGGTGTAGAGCACGACGTAGAGCCCGAACGCGCGGCCGTGCCCGAGCCGGAACCGGCGGTCGGCCCAGATCACCACGGCGGCCGCGGCGAAGGTCCACAGCAGTTCGTAGAGGAACGCCGGGTGGAACGTGCCCAGCACCACGGGCCGGCCGTCCGGCCCGAGGACCGCGCGGCCGGCGCTCTGGTCCCACTGGTGGATCGTGAGCGCCCACGGCAGGTCGGTCGGGCCGCCGTAGACCTCGTTGTTGAACCAGTTCCCGAGGCGGCCGATGCCCTGGCCCAGCAGGATTCCCGGCGCGGCGGCGTCCGCGAGCGGCGGCAGCGCCACCCCGGCCCTGCGCGCCCCGATCCAGCCGCCGAGCGCCCCGAGGGCGATGGCGCCCCAGACACCCATCCCGCCTTCCCAGATGTAGAGCGCTTTGAGCGGGTTGCCGCCGGGGCCGAAGTACGGCTGCCAGCTCGTGGCGACGTGGTAGAGCCGGGCGCCGACGATGCCGAACGGAACGCCCCACGTCGCGATCTGGTTGATCACGCCGGGTTTGCCGCCGCGCTGCACGTAGCGGCGTTCGGTCAGCCAGGCGGCGACGAGGATGCCGGCGATGATGCAGAGCGCGTACGCCCTGATCGGCACCGGCCCGAGGTGCCAGACGCCCTGCGTCGGACTCGGAATGACGGCTAAAGCTGCTTCCCCCACGGACATCGCGCCAGGCTAGGGGGACGGGTGCCTGCGCGCTGTGAAGTCACGGAGCGCAGGCACCCGGTCATCAGGCGGTGGCCACCGCTCCCCCGACGATCGGGAGCACCACCTTGCTCAGCCCGAGCGAGACGTCGAGCGCGATGCCGCTCGACCCGGTGTCCCGCGCGATGTACGAGCTGTGGTTGGTGACGAGCACGATGCCGATCCGGTGCCCGGCCGGGATCAGGGCGTCGCGCGGGTGCAGCTTCCACGTGACGTCCACGGCCTGACCGGTGGGCAGCGACGTGCCGGTCTCCAGCGACGACCTGTTCTTGGCGTCGATGGCGCCCTTCGTCAGCATCGTCGCGGTCACGGCCTGCACCGAGACGTCCGGCGGCCGCGCGCAGCCGGTGCGGTCGCGCAGGTCGTTCTTGGCGCAGGTCTCGGTCGAGAGCTGCAGCGGACTGCGGTCGGTCAGCGTGGCCTGCGTGCTGGGCCCGTAGTCCACGAGCACCGCCGTCAACGCCGTCGACGCGCGGTTCGAGGTGATCCGGGCGGTCACGCTGACCTCACCGGACAGCCTGGTGTCCTTGGCCAGCGGTGCCGTCGCGTAGACCAGCCGACGTGAGTCGGCCGTGTCCGGGTTGGCCATCATGGCGGCCTCGGTCAGGTTCGTGTTGTCCGCCAGGCGTTGCGTCCCGCTCGTCACCGGGGTGGTGGTCAGCGAGCCGGACACGCCGCTCGCCGCCGGGCCGAGGTAGAGCGTGGTCGCCGCCGTACCGGGCCGCGGCCAGGAGGAGTCCTGCTCCCAGCTGCCGTCCGGCTTCTGCACGTCGGCCATGGGCTCGTCCATGATCCCGTTGTCGGCGCCCTTGAGCCAGTGGTCCATCCACAGGCCCATGACGCGCTGCCACTCGGCCTGGCGGAACGAGATCGGGTCGAGGTGACCGCCGCGGTGCAGCCAGATCTTGCGCGGCACGTTGCGCGCCTCGAGCTCCTTCCACCAGCGGCCGAACTGCGACAGCTTGACGTTCCAGTCGGACTGCCCGTGCACGACGAACACCGACGCGGTCACGTCCTTCGCGCCGACCCGGTAGTCGCGGGCCTTCCAGAACGACGTGTAGTCCCACGACCCGTCGCCGTCGTCGGCCGTCAGCTTGTCGAACACCGCCTTGCACTTGGGCTTCTGCGCGGCGCTGACGACGTAGTTGGCGAGGAACGTCGGGTAGTCGGACTCCCAGCCGCTGTAGCCGATGCCCTGGTCGCGGGCGTACTCGTACCAGCTGGAGATGGCGGCGATCGGCACGATCGTCTTGACGCCGGGGATGTTCGCCGCGGCCGCCGCGTTGGGCAGCGTGCCGTTGTAGGAGACGCCGAGCATGCCGACGTTGCCGGTGCTCCAGGTGGCGCTCGCCTCGCGGCCGTCGGCGTAGTAGGCCTTGGCACGGCCGTTCAGCCAGTCGACGACGGCGCGGACGCTCGCCGTGTCCTCGGGGCCGCCGGTGGTCGGGCAGCCGGTCGAGCGGGAGGTGCCTTGCATCTCCACCTCGACGACGGCGTACCCGCGCGGCACGAAGTACTCGTCGTACCACCGGCCGAAGCCCCGCGGCACGCCGGCGCTGGTCGCCTTGGCGGCGCTCAGCCCGTAGTAGGGACTGGCCTCCATGACGATCGGCACTCGTCCGGTGGTGTCCGGCCGCATGACGTCCGCGGCGATCCGGTCGAGCTTGCCGTCCGAGTCGCTGTCCATTGCGGACTCGACGTAGACGGTCTCGGTGATCGCGGCAGCGGCCGCGGCGTTGGCGGTGGAGACAGGCGTGCAGACCGTCGCGGCCATGAGCAGGGTGGCCGCGACGAGGTAGACCCTTCGCATAGGTTCCTCCGTCGGAGGGCCCGATGCAGCAGCAGGGGTACAACGTCTCGGGCCCCACGAAGGAATCTCACCGGTACCGGCGTGTCAGCCGGTACGGCCGAAAGATCTAAACCAATTTCTGTCTTGTAAATGTCTCGTTGTCAGGCGGCGACGAGCTCCTGGTCGCGGTCCGGCGTCGTCACCTTCGGCTTCTTGTTCGGCAGCGACAGGCGGAAGACCTTGTGCCAGGCCGAGAAGACCTGCTTGGGCAGCGGGCCGGAGACGTAGTCCAGCTCGTACTTCTCGAACAGCGCCTTCACCTTGACGGCGACCTCGGCGTACCGGTTGCTCGGCAGGTCGGGGAAGAGGTGGTGCTCGATCTGGTGCGACAGGTTGCCGGTCATGATGTGCATGGCCTTGCTGCCGCTGATGTTCGCGGAGCCCATCATCTGGCGCAGGTACCACTGGCCGCGCGTCTCGCCCTTGATCGAGCGGCGCTCGAAGGTCTGCACGCCCTCGGGGAAGTGACCGCACATGATCACCGAGTGGGACCACAGGTTGCGGACCAGGTTCGCGGTGAAGGTCGCGGCGAGCGTGGTGAGGAACGACGGGCCCGACAGCAGCGGGTGGATCACGTAGTCCTTGAGCACCTGGCGGCGGATCTTGCGTCCCACGGCCTTCGCCCGCGCCCGGAACTCCGGGTTCTTGCGGCGGCGCTTGTGGAGGTTCTTGCCGAGCTCCAGGTCGTACGCGGCGATGCCGTACTCGAAGAAGCAGGCGTTGATGAAGTTCCACAGCGGCTGGCCGAGGTGCATCGGGTGCCACTTCTGGTCCTCGTCGACGCGCATGATGCCGTAGCCGAGGTCGTTGTCCTTGCCGATCACGTTGGTGTACGTGTGGTGCAGCTCGTTGTGGGAGTGCTTCCACTGGTCGGCGGGCGAGACGTGGTCCCACTCCCAGGTGGTGGAGTGGATCTTCGGGTCGCGCATCCAGTCCCACTGCCCGTGCAGGATGTTGTGGCCGATCTCCATGTTCTCCAGGATCTTCGCCACGGACAGGCCGGCGGTGCCGATCAGCCAGGCCGGCGGGAAGAGGGAGAACAGCAGGATGCCCCGGCTGGTCAGCTCCAGCTTGCGCTGCACCGAGATGACCTTGCGGATGTAGGCGGCGTCCTTCTCACCGCGGCTCGCGATGACCTCGTCGCGGATCGCGTCGAGCTCGCGGCCGAGCTCCTCGATCTGCTCGGCGGTGAGGTGGGCGGTGGGGTCGATGGCGGTCATGGGGCTCGCTTTCGCAGTGGAGTGGCTGGGGGTGGGCCACTTCGCGGGGGGAGGGAGGTCTGTGGCGGGGACGGTCGACGGTCGGTGTGCGACGGTCAGCGTTCGAAGGTCAGCGTTCGAGTTCGCAGGGGCCCGCCGCGGCGGACACGCAGGTCTGGACGAGCACGCCGTCCTCGGCCTCGGTGATCTCACCGGTGCGCAGGTCGCGCACCGCACCCGCCTTGAGCGGGGTGACGCAGCCGAAGCAGATGCCCATGCGGCAGCCCGACGGCATGAGCACGCCCGCGTTCTCGCCGACGTCCAGCAGCGGGGTGGCGCCGTCGGCCTCGACGGTCTTGCCGGTCTTGCCGAACGTGACCTCGCCACCGTCACCGGCGACGACCACGGTCGGGCGGAAGCGCTCGGTGTGCAGGCGGTCGGCGACGCCGTGCTCGGTCCAGTGCGCCTCGGCCGCGTCGAGCAGGCCGGTGGGACCGCAGGCCCACGTCTCGCGCTCGGCCCAGTCCGGGACCAGCTTCTCGAGCTCGGCGACGTTCAGCATGCCGTCGGTGTCGGTGTGCAGCTCGACGAGCGTGAGGGACTTGTCCGCGACGAGGTCGTGCAGGTCGTTGCGGAAGATGACGTCTTCCTTGCGCGGCGCCGAGTGCACCATGACGACGTCGGCGAGCTGCGCGTCGCGCAGCATGCCCATCACGGGCGTGATGCCGCTGCCGGCGGTGAGGTAGAGGACCTTGGCGGGGGTCGTGCGGGGCAGGACGAACTCACCGGTCGCCTGGTCGAGCTGGATGACCGTGCCGGGTCTCGCCTTGCGGACCAGGTGGTTGCTGACCTTGCCGTCGGGGATGGCCTTCACCGTGATGGTGATGCGGCCGTCCGCGCGGCTGGTCGGCGACGTCACCGAGTACGCGCGCCACAGGCGCACGCCGTCGACGTCGACGCCGACGCGGATGTACTGGCCGGCGACGTGACCTCGCCAGCCCCGGCCCGGCCTGATCACGATGGTCGCGGCGTCCCCGGTCTCGGGGTGCACGGCTTCGATGCGACCTCGCAGGTCAGCGCCCGCGCGGAGCGGGCTGACCAGGTCGAGGTAGTCAGACGGCAGCAGCGGCGTCGTGACCAGCTCAAGCAGTTTCCACGCCCTGCTGCGGAGGGCGGCACTCGTCATGACTCCAGCTTGATGCGCCTCAGGGCGTAAAGTCCTGTCCGTACGACGTGAATCTGCTCGGCAGAATTGTTCGCGGGGAACAAATCGTGAGTCATGCAATACAGCGGGCCACCGAATTGGCCTTGGACGAGAAGACAGTCACGGCGTTGCGCGCGGTCCTGAGGACCACGGCCGACGAGGTGGTGCAGGCCATCATCGACGAGGTCCCGAGCTACGCCAACGCACTTTCGGGGCGCATGGGCGGCACCATCCGCCGGGCCGTCCGCACAGCGCTCGGACACTACCTCGACCTGGCGGGCGGCACAGCGACAGGCGGCGACGCGAGCGACGCGGCCTACGAACTGGGCCGCGGCGAGGTCCGCGACGGCCGCTCGATGGACGCCCTGCTCAGCGCCTACCGCGTGGGCGCCCGCGTGGCCTGGCGAGGCCTGGCCGCAGGCGCCGTACCAGCGGGTTTGCCGGCGGCGGAGGTGGCGAAGTTCGCCGAGCTGACCTTCGCCTACATCGACGAGCTGTCCGCCGCCTCGGCCGCGGGCCACGCCGACGAGCTGGCCGCGCGAGGCCTGGCCCACGAACGCCACCTGGAACAACTGGCCCGCGACCTGCTGGCCGGCGCGAGCACGGAGGTCCTGCTGGCCGCCGCCGGCCGCGCCGCCTGGCCCGTGCCGACCTCGCTGACCGTGGCCCTGCTGCCCGCCGCCCTCGCCCGCCCCGCGTTCCGCTCACTGGACCCCGGCACGCTGGTGCTCGACGACCTGCCCGACTCCCTGGGCGTGCTGCTCGTGCCGGACGCCGACCGCGCCCACCTGCTACGACAGCTGAGCGGCCGCCATGCCGTCGTGGGCCCCGCGCGACCGTGGATGCGTGCGTCGACCTCGTACGCACGGACGTTGCGCGCGCGCTCGTTGTCCACGGACATCCGTGACACCGAGGAGCACCTGTCCGAGCTGGTGTTGAGCGCCGATCCGGACGCTTACGCCGACCTGCGGGCACGTGCTCTGGCGCCGTTGCGGTCGTTGTCGGCGGGGACGGCCCAGCGGTTGGAGGAGACGTTGCGTGCCTGGTTGCTGCACCAGGGGCGGCGGGAGGAGGTGGCGACGGCGTTGTTCGTGCACCCTCAGACCGTTCGGTACCGGGTGGGGCAGTTGCGGGACCTTTTTCCGGATCTCAGCTCGCCGCAGCGGGTGTTGGAGCTGACGCTGGCGGTGGGGTTGCCTGCTGGAGCCCTCGGAACAGGGTGAGCTCGACCTGAGCCGCCGTGCAGCCGCGCTCCCCTGCCCAACGGGCGAGCAGACCGCAGTACCGCTCGTAGGTCTCCGCAGGCCACGGGCCGTACCGGTGGAGCGAGGCCCAGCCGCACTCGTCGCGCAGCCTCGTCGCCACGACCCGGTCGAGGATCGCGCACGGGTGCTCCGGCGCCCCTCCGCCGGCGAAGTACAGGAACTTCGTGAAGAACGAGGGCCCGAACGACCGGATGGCGTTGTGCCTGCCCGGCCGGAGCAGCGCGAACGCCCCGGCCGGGTCGCTCCCCGAGAGCTCCGCGGCCTTCGTCAGGAGGCGCTCACAGCCCGGCACGTCCGCGGCGACGCTGTCCAGGCGACGCAGGTTCAGCCGCAGGTACGGCCCCGATCCCCAGGCCAGGGTCCGCCACAGGAGCGTGAACACGTCGTCCGCCGGAGCCCAGACCTCCGCTCTCGTCAGCTCTTCCCCTACCGGCGGCACACCGGGCAACCGGCGCGAACCGATCGCGTCACGCCACCAGTCCGCCTTGATCTGCACTCCATGCTCGTCGACGACCTCCTGTGCGGGATCGGCCCAGGCGGGCAGCGTCAGCGTCGTCAGGTCCGTCATCGGCACACCGGCCACATCGCGGCCCACACGCACCCCCGTTACCTTGCCAGTGACGCACGCCACACCACGACGAGAACCCGTCCGCCGCCCCCAGCGTCTTGCGGAGTGTGAGAGCCATCCGGGGTGAGCCGGCCGACCTGGACGAGGAGCAGCTCGTGCGTCGTGTCGCACGGGGTGATCGCCGCGCCTTCGAGGAGCTGTACCGGCGCACCTCGCCGTGGCTGACGATCAGGTTGCGCAGGCGGTGTTCGGACGACCAGGTCGTGGCCGAGGTGCTGCAGGAGACCTACCTGGCGGTGTGGAGGGCGGCGGACGCGTTCGCCGGGGCCTCGGCCGGCGGGAGTGCGGTCGGGTGGTTGTGGACGATCGCGGCTCGGCGGTTGATCGACGCGTTCCGGCGGCGGGCGCACCACGCGGCGCCGCCCGCGGCTGCCGCGCCGGACCTCTCCTCTCCCGCTGCCGAGGACGCCGTGCTGCACGACGTGGTGGGCGACGAGGTCGGGGACGCGTTGCGCAGGCTGGCGCCGGAGCTGCGGCAGGTGTTGCAGGCGATGGTGCTCGACGGGCTGTCGGTGCGGGAGACGTCGCTGCTGCTCGGCGTGCCGGAGGGGACCGTGAAGACGCGGGCCCGGCGGGCGAGGATCGCGATGAGGGAGGCACTGGCATGACGCACCATCCCGGCGACCTGTTGCTGAGCCGGTACGCGCGTGGTGACGACGACATCGCGGCCGATGAGCTGTGGGCGGTCGAGTCGCATCTCGAGACCTGTGCGCCGTGCCGGGGCAGGCTGAGTCCCGAGCCGATCGCACAAGCCGTGTGGGCGGACCTCGAACCGATGCTCGACCGCACGCCGCAGATGCCGAGGGCGAAGCGGCGGCTCACCGGGTGGGTCTCGCCCGCGGCCGGGCCGTGGCTCGCCATGCTGCTGCTCGTCACGGCCGCCGCGGTGGCGCTCGACCAGCTCGCCGGTGCGGGCAACGTGTCGGTGGTGCTGCTGATCGCGCCCGTGCTGCCGGTGCTCGGGGTCGCGGCCTCGTGGAGCCGGGCGCTGGATCCCGCCTACGAACTGATCGCCGCAACCCCGCGCGCGGGGTTGCCCTTGGTGTTCCGGCGCACGGCCGCGGTGCTGGCGGTGGTGGTGCCGGGGCTGGCGGTCGCGGGTCTGCTGACGGGCGTCGACCTCACCCGCTGGCTGTTGCCGTGCCTCGCGTTCACGGTCGGCACGCTCGCTCTCGGCACGCTCGTCGGGATCACCCGCGCGGCCGTCGCGCTGACAGCGGCCTGGGCCGTGGCGATCGTGGCGCCGACGATCGCGTTCAGCCGGATGTCCGCTGTGCTCAACGAGAACACCACACCCGTGTGGGCCGCCATCCTCGCCGTGGGACTGCTCGTGATCGCACGGCGCAGGATGGCCTTCACCCGCCTGGAGGCGACCCGATGACCGCGCCCACCACCTACGCCTGGGAGATCGAGGCCCGCGACCTGGAGGTGAAGGCGGGCAGGCGAAAGGCCGTCGACGGCGTCACGCTGACGCTGGGCCGCGGCGTGCACGGGCTGCTGGGTCCCAACGGCGCGGGCAAGACGACCCTCATCCGAGCGCTCGCGACGGTCCTGAAACCGAGCGCGGGCACGCTGTCCCTGCTCGGCGAACAAGATCTCCGGCGGGCCCGCCGCAAGATCGGGTACCTCCCGCAGGAGTTCGGGCACTACCGGCGGTTCACGGTGCGCGAGTTCGTCGCGTACGTGGCGTGGCTCAAGGAGATGCCGGACCGCGAGATCCCTGCCGCCGTCCAGCGCGCCGTCGACCGGGTGGGTCTCGCCGACCGCGCCGACGACCGGATGAGGACGTTGTCCGGCGGCATGATCCGACGGGCCGGCATCGCGCAGGCGATCGTCAACGACCCCGAGGTCCTGCTGCTCGACGAACCCACTGTCGGCCTGGATCCCGCGCAACGGCTGAGGTTCCGCGAACTGCTGACCGAGCTGGGCTCCGACGCGTGCGTGGTCGTCTCCACCCACCTGGTCGAGGACGTCGCCGCCGCCTGCACGGACGTGGTCCTGCTCAGTGCGGGAAAGCTCGTCTTCCAAGGCACTCCGGCCCAGCTCGCCGCGGCGGGCACGGCGGAGCACCCCGGCGACAGCCCGCTGGAACGGGGCTACAGCGCGCTGCTGGCGTTCCCCGGCCGCCCCGGCACGTGGTGACCGTCCACAAAGGATGTGCTCCGAGTCACAGCGAACGGAGAACCGGACGAGCGATCCCGTCGTCTTGCCGGTCGTACGCGGAACTGACTTGAAGGAGAACAGGATGCGGGCGATCGAAGCCGACAGCCTGGTCGTGCGGGTGGGCGGGCGCGGCGGCCGCAACGCCGTCGACGGGCTGGACCTGAGGCTCGGCCAGGGCGTGCACGGGCTGCTCGGCCCCAACGGCGCGGGCAAGACGACGCTCATCCGGACGCTGGCGACGGTCCAGAAACCGAGCGCGGGCACGCTGTCGCTGCTCGGCACCCCGATCGGCGGCAGGCTGCGGCCGGTCCGGCGCCGGCTCGGGTACCTGCCGCAGCACTTCGGGTTCTACAAGCGGTTCAAGGTCCGGGAGTTCGTGGAGTACCTGGCGTGGCTGAAGGAGATGCCGGCCAAGGAGATCCCCGGCGCCGTCAACCGGGCGCTGGACCGGGTCGGGCTGGCCGACCGCGCCGAGGACAGGATGAAGTCGTTGTCCGGCGGCATGGTCCGGCGCGTGGGCATCGCGCAGGCGATCGTCAACGACCCGGACGTCCTGCTGCTCGACGAACCCACCGTCGGACTGGATCCCGCGCAACGGCTGAGGTTCCGCGAACTGGTGGCGGAGCTGGGCAAGCGGTCCTGCGTGCTCATCTCGACGCACCTCGTCGAGGACGTCGCGGCGGCCTGCACGGACGTCGTGCTCGTGTCGGAGGGTTCCCTCGTGTTCCAGGGAACGCCGAAAGACCTCGTCGACGCGGGAACGAGCGACCACGTGGGCGACAGCCCGATCGAACGCGGCTACTCGGCACTGATCAGCGCGAAGTCCGGGGGTGCCTGGTGACCGGCTTGCGCATCGAACTCCGGCGCTCCACCGCGCTCTGGGCCGGGCTGGTCGTCCTCGCGGCCGGCACCGGCATGCTGGCGCTCGTCACGACGGAACACGCGCGCTGGAAGGGCAACTCCACCTCGGCACTGCTGGAACTGCGCCTGCCCATCGCCTACGTGTGGGCGCTCGTCGTCGGCCTGGCCGTCTTCCAGGGCATGCGGGACAACCGCGCGCGGGTGACCGAGCTGTTCACCGCCACGTCCCGGCCGGGCTGGGTCCGGCTCGGCACGCTCGCGACGGCGGTGGCGGGCGTCGTCGCCGTGGCCGCGGCGCTGCTCTGCGCGGGGCTCGTGGCCAGGGTGGCGCTGGGCGGCGGGTTCGTGTCGGCCGGGTTCGTGCCGCTCATGCTGACCGTGGTGCTGGCGCTCGCGTCGAGCGTCCTGGTGGGGCTCGCGATCGGGCGGATGCTCCCCCACCCGCTGACCGTGCCGGTGTCGCTGGTGGCGACGTTCATGCTGGCGACCACGGCCGGGCAGGCGCTGCAGGTGGACTCCCCCGGCGCCGAGATCCCGCGGTTCGCCCTGCTCACGCCCGTCTTCGACCCGCCGAGCTCGGACCTCGTCACCACGTCGACGTCCGTGGACCTCGGCCAGGTCGTCTGGTTCACCGGCCTCGGCGTGACGGGGTTCCTGCTGCTCGTGTC
The DNA here is from genome assembly GCF_042738015.1 of Lentzea sp. NPDC059081. Taxonomy (NCBI): domain Bacteria; kingdom Bacillati; phylum Actinomycetota; class Actinomycetes; order Pseudonocardiales; family Pseudonocardiaceae; genus Lentzea; species Lentzea sp. NPDC059081. The sequence continues at coordinate 423,114 of NZ_JBHYGW010000004.1, read as the reverse complement.
GCGGACGGTCGCCGCGAAGCTGGTGGCGTTCGTCCCGGCGGGGCTGGCGGCGGTCCTCGCCCTGGCGGTCCTGCCCGCGAAGTTCTCCGACGTGCTGGTGACCGACTCGTTCGCGGGAAAGCTCGTGTGCGACGGCCCGGTGTGCCTGAGCCGGGTGCACGCGGACGCGCTGCCCACCGTGGCCGCCGTGGGCGAGGAGGTGCTGGCGAAACTCGCGGTGCTGCCCGACGCGCCCACGGAGATCCGCGAGGACACCTCGGCGATGGCTCATCTCTCCGCGCCCCGACGCGGCAGCGGGGTGGTCTACCTGCCCTCGCAGGGCTACCCCAGGGTGTGGGAGCTCTCCCCCGGCCAGCTGCGGCTGGAACTGCTCGCCGGGGCGGGCGTGCCGGGCTGCGCCGCCCCGAACACGAGCGACTCGCGGGAGGGCACGGTGCGCCTGCTGACCGCCGGCTACTTCAACGGCGGCCTGACGGAGCTCGCCACCGAGAGGTACGTGTGGGGCAGCTCGGAGCTGCGCGCCGGGGTCGAGTCCGCCTGGCAGGCGCTGCGCAGCCAGCCGGCGCAGGAGCAGCTGGACCGGGTCGCGAAGGCGCGGAGCATGCTGCTGACGTGCCAGGACTCCGAGTCCACCCTCGCGGTCCTGGCGGCACGATGAGGGCCCTCGCGCTGTATGCCCGGTCGCGTGGACTACCTGCCGCGGTCGTCGCACTGCCCGTGGTCGTGCTGGCGGCGTGGTCGGCCCTGCACGACCCGTGGACCGCGATCAGCGCCTCGCTGACGGCACTGGCCGCGGTCCTCGTGGTCACGGTCGGTCTCGCGGGCCAGGACCCGGAGCTGGACGGCTCGACGGCGGTCCCGTGGCCGGCGTGGCGGTTCGGGCACCTGCTGCTGGCCACCGCACTGGCCGCCGTCGCGGTGCTCCTGGCCCAGGCGCTCGGCGACGCGCCGTCCGACGTGGCGTTCGTCCTGCGGGACGCGGCCGGGCTGGCCGGTCTCGCCGGACTGGCGGCGACGGTGGCGGGTGCCCGGCTGGCGGCGGCCGCGCCCGTGCTGTGGTGGGCGGTGAGCGCGATCATGCCGCCGGGCGACTCGCTGACCTGGCGCATCGTCACGTGGCCTGCCGGGGCGTCGGACGACCCGGTGACGAGGTGGACGGCCGTCGTGCTGTTCGCCGCCGGGATCGCGGCCTACACGGCACGCGGTGCGCGGCGCTGAACCGACCACGGCGGATGTCCGTAATCCACCTATGTGACCCGCTTCGCCCTCGTCGTGCTGCTCGCTCTCGGCGCCTGCTCCGCCCCACCGGCGGAGGACGCCCGGGAGGAGGCGGCCGGCCCGGTGGCGGGACCGGCCCAGGTCCTGCCGGGTGACATCGCGAAGCTGCAGGTCCTGGACTCGCAGGCCGGCCAGGTGCTCGCCGACCGCGAGCACTACACGCTCTACCTGAACACCCAGGACGGCACGAACCCGCCCAAGCCGACGTGCGTCGAACCCGAGTGCACGCTCGTGTGGCCGCCCCTGCTGGCGGCGGGCGGCAAGTTCGAGGCGCCGGGCGTGGACCCGTCGCTCCTGGGCACGGTGAAGCGCCCGGACGGGCTGGAGCAGGTGACCGTCGGCGGCCACCCGGTCCACCGGTACGTCGACGACGAGGCCGCGGGTGACATCACCGGCCACGGCGTCGACGACCGCTGGTTCGCCGTCGGGCCGAACGGGGCCCCGGTCTCGAAGTAGGGCCGGAACCCGGTCCTGACGAAACGTCACCCCCACGACACCCACCGGAACCGGCTGCCCCGCGGGTAGCCGGTTTGTCGCGTTCGCGAGGGTGAAAACCGCTTCTCAACCGATTCGTTTGTACCGGAAATCGAGAAACCGGTATCGCGCGGAACCGGTTTCAGGTATCAACTGTGAGAGCGCTCCCATAGACGCTGCCGCCGCACGAGCCCTCTCGGAGACCACATGGATCGCGACGACGTGCCCTACCTCGACGCCACGCTGCCCACCGCGGAGCGGGTCGCCGACCTCCTCGGCCGCATGACGCTGGCCGAGAAGGTCGGGCAGATGATGCAGCTGGACTCGAGGGAGGACCTGGACGACCACGTGCTGCGCAAGCACGTCGGCTCGATCCTGCACACCTCGCCGGAACGAGTGCTGCGCGCGCAAGACCTCACCACGCAGACACGGCTGCGCGTTCCGCTGCTCATCGCCGAGGACTGCATTCACGGCCACTCGTTCTTCGAGGGCTCGACGATCTTCCCGACGCAGCTGGGCATGGCCGCGACCTGGGACACCGGCCTCGTCGAGCAGGTGGCACGCGTGACGGCGGTCGAGGCGGCGGCGACGGGCGTGCACTGGACGTTCTCCCCGGTGCTCTGCATCGCCCGCGACCTGCGCTGGGGCCGGGTCGACGAGACGTTCGGCGAGGACCCGGTGCTGATCGGCGAGCTGGCGGCGGCCATGGTCCGCGGCTACCAGGGCGACGGCCTGACCGACGAGACCGCCATCCTCGCCACCGCGAAGCACTTCGCCGGCTACTCGGAGACCCAGGGCGGCCGGGACGCGAGCGAGGCGGACCTGTCGCGGCGCAAGCTGCGGTCGTGGTTCCTGCCGCCGTTCGAGAAGGTCGCGCGCGAGGGCTGCGCCACGTTCATGCTCGGCTACCAGACGACCGACGGCGTGCCGATCACCGTCAACTCGTGGCTGCTCGACGAGGTCCTGCGCGGCGAGTGGGGCTACCAGGGCACGCTCATCACCGACTGGGACAACGTCGGCCGCATGGTCTGGGAGCAGAAGCTGCAGCCGGACTACGCGCACGCCGCCGCGGCCGCCGTGAAGGCCGGCAACGACATGATCATGACCACCCCGCAGTTCTTCGAGGGCGCGCTGCAGGCCGTCGAGGACGGGCTGCTGGCCGAGTCGGACCTCGACCGGGCCGTGACCCGCATCCTCACGCTCAAGTTCGACCTCGGCCTGTTCGAGAACCCGCGCAGGCCCGACGCCGAGCGGCAGCGCACGATGATCAACCACGACGACCACGTGGCGCTGAACCTGCAGGTCGCGCGCCGGTCGCTGGTGCTGCTGCGCAACGACGGCGTGCTGCCGTTCGCCCGCTCCAAGGGCAGGATCGCGGTCGTCGGCCCGCTGGCGGACGACGCCCAGACGCAGCTCGGCGACTGGGCCGGCTCGTCCGGCCAGGCCGACTGGCTGCCCACCGGCCACCCGCGCGAGATGATCACCACCGTCCTGGACGGCCTGCGCGAGCTGTCGTCGCAGGAGGTCACCCACGCCCGCGGCGCCGACATCCTGACGCTGGAGCCGGACCCCGAGGGCGACACGTTCCCCGACGGCCAGCCGCGCCCGCCGGTCGTGAAGCCGTGCGCGCCGGACGCGAACCTGATCGCCGAGGCCGTCGCCGCCGCCGAGGACGCGGACTACGTGGTGGCCGTGGTCGGCGACCAGATCGAGCTGGTCGGCGAGGGTCGCTCCACCGCCACGCTCGACCTGATCGGCGGCCAGATCGCGCTGCTCGACGCGCTCGCGGAGACCGGCAAGCCGCTGATCGTCGTGCTGCTCGCGTCGAAGCCGCTGGTCCTGCCCGACTCCGCCCGCAACGCCGCCGCGCTGCTGTGGGTGGCGAACCCCGGCATGCAGGGCGGCCGGGCGATCGCCGAGGTGCTGCACGGCCTGGTCGAGCCGAGCGGCCGGCTGCCGATCTCGTTCGCGGCGCACGCGGGCCAGCAGCCGACGTACTACAACCAGATCCGCGGCCAGCACGGCACGCGCTACGCCGACCTCACGCAGGAGCCGGCGTTCGTCTTCGGCGAGGGCCTGTCGTACACGACCGTCGAGTACGGCGACCTGCACGTGGAGACGGCGGTGCTGCGCCCGGACGAGACCGTCAAGGCCTCGATCGAGCTCACGAACACGGGCTCGCGGCCGTCGCGGGAGACCGTGCAGGTCTACGTCAGCGACGCCGTCACGTCCGTGAGCTGGGCGGACAAGGAGCTCAAGACGTTCACGCAGGTCGACGTGCAGCCCGGCGAGACCGTGAAGGTCGACCTGGAACTGCCCGTGTCGGACTGCACGATCGTCGACGCCGCCGGCAACCGGGTGGTCGAGCCCGGCGAGTTCGTCCTGCTCGTGGGTCCGAGCTCGAAGGACCTGCGCCGGGCCGAGTTCACCGTAAAGCCACTGCCTTGAAGGGGCCGGGCACGATCGTGAGGTAGCGGGGAGGCACCTCCACCGCCCTCGTGATCGCCTTCTTCACCGCCGGGACCAGGTCCGCGTCGACGAGCGCGACCGCGGGCCTGCCCGGCGGGTCGACGAGCATGCTCGCCCCGCGCGCCCCGGCGGCCAGCGCGGCGTAGACCACGGCGTTCTGCTCCGGGTCGGGGTCCTGGGCGTGGTGGTAGGCCGTCAACGCCGCCCCGAGGTCCTCGGTGCGCGGCGTGTACGGCCGTTCCCCCTGCGGTTCGGAGCGCCGGATCCGCGTGTCGACGACGAGCAGCCGCTGACCCGGCAGGTCCAGCTCGAACGCGGGAGCGTCCTCGGGCGGGTCACCGGCCAGGTCCGCGAGCGCCAGCGCGACCGCCGTCCGCAGGGCCTCGCCGGCGGACAGGCCGCTGCCCTGCGGCAGGTCGACGCTGCACATCAACGCCGCGCCACCCGTCGCGTCGACCCCCGCCGCCCACGCCGGGACGTCGTCGGACGGCAGCAGCGCGCGTTCGGTCGGCCGGTTCACCGACACCAGTTCGAGCAGGCCGTCGTCGCGCTTGTCGCCCGCGACGATCGCGCCCCACTTGGCGGGCACCTTGACCGCGCCCCCGAGCAGGTTCAGCACGCCGGGCGCGTACCAGACGCCCTGCGCGGGCCTGCCGAACGTGCGGCGGAACGCGTGCGGCACCAGCCGGAGCTCCGGCGCGATCTCCGGCCGGTCCGCGATGTCGATCATGACGCCTCAGCCGCTTCTTTCCGGGCCAGGAGCCGGTACGCGTTGCCGTTGCCGGTGCGCTTCGCCAGGAACCGGTTCACGGTCTGGTCCAGTGCCATCGCCACGAAGAACGCCGGGATGCCGAGCGACCACACCAGGAAGCTGCGCGTCCGGCGGAGCCTCACCCGCTCGGGACGCCACGGCGCGGGCGTGCGCGGCGCGATGTTGCCGAGGAACAGCAGCAGCGCGAGCGTGAAGTCGTTGCACAGGTGGGCTTCCGCGCGTTCGGTGGCCACGGTGGTCATGCCGCGGTCGGCCAGCGCGTGCTCCAGGTTGCCGATCGGCATCATGTGCTGGTGCTGCGGCTGGAACCACGGCATCCAGTACTGGCCGAAGAGCTTGCCGAGCCGCCACTCCGGGTCCGGCAGCTCGATCAGCAGGTAGCCGCCGTCGGGCAGCACGTCCGCGGCGATGTCGAGCTCCTCCCACGGGTCGCGCACGTGCTCCAGGTAGTGGTGCATGGAGATCACGTCGTACCGGCCCTTGAGCTCGCCCGCGAAGTCCTTGAAGCTGCCGCGGTACGACTGCTCGATCCGGCCGAGCCGCGCCGCGTCCTCGATGGCCGCGCCCTGGTCGAGCCCGTCGAACCGGGTCTGCGGCAGGACCTCCTTGGCGCCCAGGCAGAAGTGCGCGTGCCCGGAGCCGACGTCCAGCCACCGCTCGGGTTTCGTGAACGGCTCGACCATCCGCGCCCGGCCGTAGTACGGCTCGGTCTTGCCGGAGAACACCGCTTCGGCCGACGTCTCGCCCAGACCGTCGTAGAAGTCGCGGTAGTAGAAGCCGAGCCCCTCCTCGGACAGCCGCGGGTTCTGCCAGACGTGTCCACATCGGACGCACCGGTCCATCGTGAACGTGCCGGGCTTGCGCTGCACCAGGTCGTGCGCGGTCACCCAGAGCCGGAGGTCCTGGCTGCCGCACGACGGGCAGGTGTCGCGCCGCGACTCGTGGAAGTTGCGGTCGCGGTTCTCCTCGTACCAGGGCGCGGCCTGTTCGAGATGCGCGGCCTGGCGCTTCTCGGCGGTGGACTTCTTGCCGCCGGACGTCTTGAACCACAGGTACGGCGTCCGCAGCACCCGCGGCACCCACAGGTCACGCGGCCGCAGCGGCGTCCCGGCGAAGACGAGCAGCGGGTGCGCCGAGTAGGCGACGAGCGCGCCGAGTCCCCACCGCCAGTCGGTGGCCAGCGCGCCGATGACGGCCGCGTAGCCGATGACCGAGCCCGCGATCCACAGCGACGGCCGCTTTCCCAGCTGCCGCAACGTGGCCGCGCGGTAGCCGAGGTCGTACGGCCCCGCCTTGAGCCCCGGCGCGACCGCGATGTCGACCGTCGCCCGCACGTGGTCCTTGACCCGCCGGACGTACGCGACGAACTCGGTGGGGTCGTCGGCGTCGACCTCCTCGGCGTACTCGTCGCGCACCAGCACGGCCTGCGAGGCGCTGATGCCGCGCGCCCACTGGTCGTCGCGGTACTTGCCGGGGTCGACCGCGCCGAGCAGGTCGAGCGCGGCGACCGTCGGCAGGTCGCGCGGCACGAGGTCGACGAGGTCCGCGTCGGTCTCCCACGACCCCTCGGGATGCACGCCCGTGGCGTTGAGGAGCTTGTGCTCCCCCACTCCCTGCGCGAGCACCCGCAGTTTCGACGCGCGGGAACGCAGGCGCAGCACGTCCAGCAGGACGACCACGACCACCAGCACGGTGAGAATCACCCGGCCACCACCTTCTCCAGTCGGTCGGCCGCGGCTGCCGCGCCGCCCGCCGCCAAGAACGAGTCCCGCACCAGTCCGGCGGCGGCCGCGTACTCCGGCTCGTCCAGCACGGACTCGACCGCACTGCGGATGTCCACGGCCCGCGCCCGCGAGTACGTGAGCCGCACCCCGGCACCGGCGGCCACCACCTGTGCCGCGACGGTCGGCTGGTCGTCCCGGATCGGGGCCACGACCAGCGGCAACCCGTGCGCGAGCGCCTCGCAGACCGTGTTGTGGCCGCCGTGCGTGACGACCGCGTCGAGGTGCGGCATCAGCGCGAGCTGCGGCACCGACGGCAGCATCAGCACGTTGTCGGGCGCCGGTCGCGGATCGGCCACCATCACGACCTTCAGCTCCAGGTCCGCCACCGCTTCCAGGGCCTGGCCGAGGAAACGCTCGCCGGCGGGGCCGTTCAGCGTGCCGAGGGAGACCAGCACGTGCCGCGCGTCCACGCCGTCGCGCACGAGCCACTCCCAGGGGAAGTCCACCCGCTCCACCCGGTGGCTCAGCGCCGGGCCCACGAAGGCCACCTCGTCGCCGAAGTCCTGTCCCACCAACGCCTTCGAGCTGTAGACCAGCACCAGCCGGTCGGAGAACCGGACATCGCCGCCCGCGAAGTCGTGCAGCAGGTCGCGCACCCACGCGTCGACCTTCGGCATCGTCCTGAGCGGGTTGACGAGCTCGGCGGACGTGCTGGCCGACGTGACCCACGGCAGTCCGGCCTCGCGCGCCACCACCGGTCCCGCCAGCGCCTGCTGGTCGGCCACGACCACGTCCGGGGCGAACAACGTCACGGCGTCCGAGACCCCCGGCAGCATCGAGTGGCCGAGCGGGACCAGGAACTCCTCCCAGAAGAACTTGAGCACCGCCATCCCGCGCAACGCGAGCCACCGCTCCCGCTTCGCGCGGATGTCGGCCTCCAGCACGTCGTCGATCGCCGGGAAGATCACCGCGCCGTCCGGCAGGAGGGGTGCGAGCGTGCCGGAGTGGCCGACCCACGCCACGTCGTGCCCGCGCGCCAGCAGCTCGCCGCCGACGGACGCGGTCGGGTTGACGTGGCCGGTCAGCGGCGGCACGACGAACAGGAACCGGCTCATGACGGCAGCCAGTCGAAGAGCACGTCGAGCAGTTCGGGCGTGGCTTCCCGCAACACCGTGTGCCCGAGGCCGTTGACGACGTGCAGACGGCAGGACGGGATGCGTTCCTGCAGCTCGGCCGCCGCGCCGATCAGCTCGGACTCGCTGCCGTACACGCCGAGCACCGGGCAGCGGACCTGCGTGAGGTCGAGCTTGGCGCCGGAGCCGAGGTCGTCGATCAGCGTGGTGCCGTTGAGCAGCGCGTTGGCGTTCACCGCGAGCTTCGCGATCTTGCGCTGGCCCAGGGCCATCAGCTGGTCCTGCGTGCGGTCGAACTCCAGGCCCAGCGCCGCGACCGTCAGCGTGTTGGTGATGTCCTCGAACCACGCGTCGCCGACCACTCCCCCGACGGCCGACTCGACGAGCACGACACCGCCGACCCGTTCGGGGGCCTGCACGGCCGCGTGCATCGCGACGACACCGCCGTAGCTGTTGCCCAGCAGGAAGACCGGCTCGGTCACGCCGATCTCGTCGAGCACCGCCACGAGGTCGTTCGCGCTCTCCTCCGGCGTGTACCCGGTGGGCGGCCGTTCGGACAGGCCGTGGCCGCGCAGGTCGAACAGCACGGTGCCGAACCCGGCCTGGGCCAGCGGTGCGGCGAGCGTGTAGTAGAAGCTCGACAGGTTGTCCATCACCAGGCCGTGCACGAAGACCACGGTCGGCGCCTGCTCGGGCCCGAGCCGCTGCACGTGGAACCGCAGCCCTCGGGCGTGGACCTCAGACACGGGCCGTGATGTGGTCGACGAGCCGGCCCACGGACATCGCCATGATCTCGTCGATGTCCATGTCCGCGAGGAACGCCACGAGGTCGACGCCGTAGTGCGCGTTGAGCTTGTCCGCCAACGCGACGAACTCGATCGACTCGAGCCCCAGGTCGTCGCTGAACGTGGTGTCGCGGGTGATCTCCACGCCCAGCAGGAAGTCCGGCCCGACCACCTCGGTGATCAGCTTGGCCACCTGCCGCAGCACCTCGTCCATCAGTTCTCCGTTCGCACGCGGGCCGCGGCTCCGCCTCGGTCCGACACGACTTCGACCCGCGGCACGGCGAAGGCGCCGCGCACCTTCCCGTCGGCGGCCACGGTCAGCTCCACCGGGAAGACCGGTCCCGCTCCACGGCTCCACAGCCACGCGCGCACGGCGTCCTTCGCCGCGATCACCCGCAGCAGCCAACCGCGTTGCGCCGGCACGTCCAGTCCGCCGTAGTGCCTGCGCTCGGCGGAGTTCAGGTAGCGGCGCATGATCAGGTCGCGGGTGGCGCTGTCGGACCAGTTCTCCCGGACGCGCAGCCACTCCTCGTCCTGCACCGACAGCATCTCGGTGCCGGGCTTGAGCTTGACCTGCCAGATCCGGTCGTCCGTGGTGAACCGGCGGGTGGTCCACCCGGTGATCCGGCACCACAGCACGCCGTCCACGGTCAGCTCGGCATCGGCGACCATCGTCTGGGCGGTCACCTCGCGGATCCACGCCGTGCAGTGGACGTCGCCGGTCGGCGCCGGTCCGTGGAACGTCACCTGCTCGATCCCGGTCGGCAGCACGGTCTGGTCCACGGTGTGGCAGACCTGCATCCAGTGCCCGATCAGCTGGCCGGCGCTGTCGAGCAACGCTCCCGGCGCGGGCAGCGGCGTCAGCACACCCGCGATTCCGTTGTCCGCCAGGCACTCGATCTTCGTGACGCCCGCGAACGCCGGTCCGTGGAACATCCAGTTGTCCGTGTACAGCTCCTCGGCCGACACCGGTGGCGTGCGGACGCCCTGGAGTTCCCGGTCCACGCGCTGGAGCGGTTGCGGCGCCATCAGCACGACGCCCTCGGCGAAGTCACCGACCTTGACGAGAACGTCCTGGCCGTGTGCGCGGGCGGAGACCTTGGCGGTGGTCGCGGGCAGTGCGGTGAGCCAGCGCTTGGCCCTGACCTGCGCGAAACCGTGCACGGTGCCGCCGGTGAGCTTACGGGCCGCGTCGGCGAAGACCTCCAGCAGGCCGGTCGCGGGGACGATCGGGAACCCGTCCTCCAGATCGGGCCAGCCGAGCGGTTGCGGGAAGACGGAGTGGTCGACCAGCTCGGGCATGGTGCGCAACGAGAACTCGCGCGAGAACTCGGCCTCGGCCGGAGAAGAATCACGCTGCCTGACTCCACCGCCAAGGCCGCGTGCCGCACCGATCACTTCCCGCGCCACGGCGTTCGTGTGTGCGAGCAGCTTGTTCACCGCCGCCGACATCGGACCGTCGTCCACCGCCGGCACGGGTTCGGCGGCGAGCGGTTCGACTGTGATCTTGGGCGTGCCGAGCCGCAGCTTCACGCGGTGTGCCGTCCCGCGCTTCAACCCGAACGCCCACAACGCCTCCGGCGCGATGTCGGAGCTGACGGCGAGGTGCGGGCGGTCCGACAGCGTGTCGCCGACGAACCCGGGCAGGCTGCCCTGTCCGATCTGGACGAACGCGCGGAAGCCCTCGCGGTGCAGGCGTTCCAGCAGCGGCCGGAACTTGACGGGCTCGACGAGGTGGCGCAACACCAGGTCGCGGACCTCACCTGCGGCCATCGGTTCGAGCGAGTTGGCCGACCACACGGGGACGTCCGGCGTGCGGACCGGCAGCTGGTCGAGCATCTCCCGCGCGCGGCCCAGGTACGGGGCGAGCGCCGGGGTGTGGAAGCCCGTCCGGAACGGCATGAGCTGCGCCATCACGCCGGCGGCCTTGAGCGTCGCGACGACCTCTTCGAGCCGGTCGAGCGGGCCGCAGATCACCGACTGGTGCGGGCAGTTGTCGTGGCTGATCGTGACGCCGTCGACGAGGTGCCGCGCGGCGGTGTCAGCCGAGCACCCCAGTGCGGCGTAGGCGATGTCGACGACGGCGACCGCGCCGGGACCGAGCGCGGCGACGAACTCGTCGATCGTCGGGTAGATGCCGCCGACGACCATGGCGGTCCACTCGCCCATGCTGTGCCCGGCGAGCGCGCCGGGCGTGATGCCGAGCGCCATCAGCTCACGGGCCTCGCGGCGGCCGTCCTGCAGCAGCGCGACGGCGTGGTCGACGACCTCGCCGGTGAACTCGCGTTCGAAGCCGGGGAACAGGAACGCGACCTGGTCCGTGCTGGTCACCAGTGGTTCCGGGGAGAACCAGATGTCGTGGCGGCCGGGCCACGCCTTGCCCTGGGCGAGCACGCGTTCGGCCAGCTTGAGCTTGCGGTCGTCGGGGTTGCCGATGGCGAGCCGGAACGCCCGGTCGGCGCTGGAGGTCCGTCGCTCCTTCAGCGCCGCGGCCAGTTCCTCGGCAGTGTCGGCGGCGAACGTCAGGACGGGCTTGCGCGGCTTGGCGACGGTGTGGCCGTCCAGGACGGCGTGCGCGTTGATGCCGCCGAACCCGAACGCGTTCACCACGGCGCGGTGCGGGCCTGTCCACTCGCGGGCGGTCGTCACCGGCGTGAACCTGGTGCCGCACAACGCCGAGTGCGGTTCGGAGACGTGCAGCGTGGGCGGCAGGGTGTTGTGGTGCAACGCGAGCGCGGCCTTGATCAGCCCGGCCATCCCGGCGGCGGGCATGGCGTGGCCGATCATCGACTTCACCGTGCCGATGCCGATCTCGTCGCCCTCGCCGCCGAACGCGTTGATCATCGTCTGCAGCTCGGCGGCGTCACCCGCGGGCGTGGCCGTGCCGTGCGCCTCGATCAGGCCGGGTCCGTCGGCAAGCGGGTCGAGACCGGCGCTCTCCCAAGCCCGTTGCACGGCGAGGAGCTGGCCTTCCGGGTTGGGCGTCATCATGCTCGTGGCACGGCCGTCGCTCGCGGTGCCGATGCCGCGGATCACCGCGTAGACGCGTTCGTCGCCGACGTCCTCAAGGCGCTTCAGCACGACCATGCCGACGCCCTCGGACAGCAGCGTGCCGTCGGCCGAGGCGTCGAACGGCTTGATGCTCTCGGTCGGGCTCAACGCCCTGAGCTGGGTGAAGACGCTCCACAACGTCGGGTGGTGGCACACGTGCACGGCACCGGCGAGCATGGCGTCCGCGCGGCCCTCCTGGAGCTCGCGGACGGCGTGCTCGACGGCGACGAGCCCGGACGCGCAGGCCGCGTCGACCGTGTAGGCGGTGCCCCGCAGGTCGAACCGGTTGGCGATGCGCGACGCGGCGAGGTTCGGCACGAGCCCGATCGACGCCTCCGGCTGCTCCGGCCCGAGCTTCTCCCGGATCGCCTCCCGGACGGTGTCGAGGTCCGCGCCGGCGAGAGCGGGGAACAGGTCGCGCACCACCGAGACGACCTCGTCGGCGAGCCGCACCCGCTGGTCGAGCCGGGCGCAGCCGGGCGTGAGGTACCCGCCACGGCCGACGACGACGCCGACGCGGTCCCGGACAGGCAGGACCGCCTCGCCGCCCGCGTCCGCGATGGCCTCCGCGGCCGTGGCGAGGGCGAGCAGCTGGTCGGGCTCCGCGCCGTCCACAGTGGACGGCATGATGCCGAACCTGGTCGGGTCGAACTCCGCGAGGTCGTCGACGAACCCGCCGCGGCGGCAGTAGAACCGGTCGCCGCTCGTGCTGTCCCGGTCGTAGTAGGTCGCCGGGTCCCAGCGGCCGGGCGGGATCTGCCCGATGGCGTCGACGCCGCCGGCGATGTTGCGCCAGAACGTCGTCGCGTCGGGGGCACCGGGGAAGACGGCGCCGATCCCGACGATCGCTACGCCTCCCATCGGTAGACCACCTGGACGTCGTCACCGGCCGCGATCTCGGCGAGCAGCGCGTCCACGCCCTGCCGCGGCTCGATCAGCGGGATCCCGCGCCGCGCGTACTCGTCGGCGAGCCCGACTGCCATGCCGGCGCCGGCCCAGGGGCCCCAGTCGACGGCGACGACCCGCCGGTGCGCGCCCCAGAACCGCGCCATCCGGTCGAGCGCGTCGTTGGCGGCCGAGTAGTCGGCCTGCCCGCGGTTGCCGAACACCCCGCTGACGCTGCCGAACAGCACCAGGAACCCGTCGCCGAACGCCTTGGCGCCGTTGACCTTCGTCGCCCAGACCCGGTCGAACGACTCCTGCGTCTTGGCCTCGATCAGCTTGTCGTCGAGGACGCCCGCGCCGTGGATCACGCCGTCGATGCGCCCGAACCGCGCCTTGACGTCGTCGAGAACCCTGCTGACGGCCTCGGCGTCCGTGACGTCGCATTCGTGGTAGCGCACGCTCGACGCGGTGGCGCGCAACCGTTCCATGGTCTGCCGGACCTCGCGCTCGGCGAGGACCTTGCGGGCCTTGGCCGGGACGTTCTCCTTCTCCCCCAGCTCGAACAGCGCCTTCACCAGCTCGGGTTCGGTGGTGGCGTGAGCGAGCCGGTGGTCCTCGGCGGCGATCGGGGTGCGGCCGACGAGTTCGACGTGACAGCCGGTGCGCTCGGCGAGTGCCGTGGCGGCCAGCGCCGTGATCCCCCGTGCTCCGCCGGTCAGCAGCACCACGCTGTCGGCGTCGAGGGCGAGCGGCCGCGGCTCCAGATCGGTGGCGATCGCGTCGATGACCTGCCGTTTGCCCGCCTGGTAGCCGACGACGGCCGGTCCGGGCCCGATCTCGGCGAGCAGGGCGGTGGCGATGTCGCGGTGGCTTTCCTTGGTGTTGACGTCGACCGCGCGGACGACGAGGTCCGGGTACTCCAGCGCCGCGGTGCGGACCAGGCCGTGCAGCCCGATGTCGCCGGGCAGCTCGTCGGGCTGGTGGTCGAAGCCGAACGTGCCGCCGCCCGCGGTGACCACGACGAGCGCGACCCCGGTGGTGACACAGGCTTTGACCTCGCTGAACGCCTCCGGCAGCCGCGCGCCGAGCCGGACCACGACGTCGATGCCGCCGAGGTCGGCGGGGAACGACGGCTCGATGCGCGGCCGGGCGGTGTGGCGTTCGAGGAGGTCGGCGAGCTCGAGGCCGATGCCGTTGTCGTCGACGATCAGCACGGTCTTGCCGGTGAGGTCGACCGCGGCGGCCGGTTCCGCGGGGACGACCCGGGGAACGAGCCGGACCAGCCGGCCGCCCTTCGGAGCTTCCAAGGCAGGCTCCGGTGCGGTCAGGGCCGGTGCGGTGGTGTCCCCGAACCAGCCCACGATCCCGTCGATCGTCTTGAGCTGTGCCAGGTCGTCGACCGATCCCGACGCGCCCAGCTCGGCCACCAGCTCGCCGACGATCTCCGCGCGCTTGATCGAGTCGATCGACAGGTCCGCTTCCAGGTCCAGGCCCGGCAACAACATCTCGGCCGGGTAGCCCGTGCGGGTGCTGATGGTCCGCACGACGACCGCCCGCACGTCCTTCACCGGCGCGCTGGCCGGGGCGGACGTGCCGAACCAGCCGACGATGCCCTCGATGGTCTTGAGCTGCGCCAGCTCGTCCACCGAGCCGGACGCGCCCAGCTCCGCGACCAGCTCGCCGACGATCTCGGTCCGCTTGATCGAGTCGATCGACAGGTCGGCTTCGAGGTCGAGGCCCGGCAACAACATCTCGACCGGGTAGCCGGTGCGCGTGCTGATCGTCCGCAGCACGACCGCCCCGACGTCCTCCTGGGGCTCGTCCTGGTGCTTTTCCGGGGAGACCACCACGACGGCCTGCTCGATCACCTGCGTCACCGGTGCGGCCGGGGCGGCGGGCGCGGTGCCGAGGTAGCTCAGCAGCACGTCGCGCTGGGCGCTGACCGCGTCCCGCATGCCGTCCAGGAACTTCTCGATGATCTCGTCGCGGCCCAGCCCCGCGCCCACGCGCAGAGTCGGGAACTCGGTCGCGGGCCGCAGCCCGCCGGGCAGTGCGTCGCCGTTCGCGTCCCGCACGAGACCTCCATCGACGTACCAGCGGGCCCGCGGCGGCACGGCCGTCGCGGGTTCGGCCCTGTCCTCGAACAGCGGTGCGGCGTCCACCTCGACCCCGGCGGCCGCGAGCTCCGCCAGCGTGCGCAGGAACGTCACGTGGTCGTCGCAGCGCAACGCCTGGTGCGGGCGGTCGCCGAGGGTCTTGCCCACCAGCGACGTCAGGACGCCGCCCGGTCCCGCCTCGACGAAGATCCGGGCGCCCGCCGCGTACATCGACTCGACCTGGTCCACGAACCGGACCCGTCCGGCGAGCTGTGCGGACAGGCCGTCGCGCACGTCCTCGTGCGGCTGCGCGGCCACGTTCGACCAGACCGGAAAAGCCTTCTCCCCCAACGACATCGCCGCGAGCCGGGCCGCGAACCGGTCGCGGGCGCCGGCCATCAACGGGCTGTGGAACGCGGCGGCGACCGGGATGTTCCTGACCGACAGCCCCGCTTCCCGGAGCACGTCGACGGCGCGGTGCACGGCCGCGGTAGGGCCGGAGATCACGACCTGGTCCGGCGCGTTGTGGTTCGCCACCACGACATCCGCCGGCAACAACGCCTCGACGGCGTCCAACGGTGCCGAGACTGCCGCCATCGTGCCGGGGTCCTCACCGACGGCGTCGAGCATCGCCTCGGCCCGCGCGGCGCTCAGCTCCAGCAGCTCCTCGGGCCCGAACACCCCGGCCGCCGACAGCGCGACCAGTTCGCCGTAGCTGTGTCCGCCGGCCAGATCCGGCCGCACATCGACGGAGTCCAGCAACGCGGTGACCATCAGCCCGGCGATGCCGAGCGCGGGCTGGGCGTTGCGCGTGTCGGTGATCTCCGCGCGCTGGCGTGCCACGTCGTCGGCGGTCAGCGCGGCCGGCGGGTACATGACGCGCTCGTACCGCTCGTCGAGGAAGTCCTGCAGCCGCGGGAAAGCGGTGACCAGGTCGAGCAGCATGCCCGGCCGTTGGCTGCCCTGGCCGGGGTAGAGGAACGCGACCTTCGGCCGTTCTCCTCCGCGCAGCCGCACGACCTCCGATGGACGCCACGCCTCGACGTCCGCCAGCGCCTTCAGCAGGCTCTCGTGCGTGCTGACCACGAACGCAGCCTGGACAGGACCGTCTCCGCAGGCCGCGGCCAGCGAGCGCAACGGCACCCGCGGGTCGGCCAGCGACCGCAGCCGGGCCGCTTCCGCGCGTGCCGCACCCTCGTCGGCACCGCGGACCAGGAACAGCTCGGCCGGCCAGACGGTCAGGCCGTGGCGCGGTTCGTCCGCGCCGGTGTAGCCGGAGAGGACGGTGTGGAAGTTCGTGCCGCCGAACCCGAACGCGCTCACGCCCGCGACCCGGTCGCTGCTCGCCCACGTGCGGTGACCGAACGAGAACGGGCTGGTCGCGGCGTCCCAGAAGGCGTTGGGCTGTTTGACGTGCAACGTGCCGGGCCGGACTCCCGTGTGGACGGCCAGCGCCGCCTTGATCACGCCCGCGAGGCCGGCGGCGCACTTGGTGTGGCCGATCTGCGACTTCACCGAGCCGATCGTGCAGGTGCCGGGCTCGACGCCGGCGAACATCCCGGTCAGCGACGCGAGCTCGGTCCGGTCGCCCACCACGGTTCCGGTGCCGTGCGCCTCGACCAGGCCGACACTCTCGACCGGCAGTCCCGCCGACGCGTAGGCCCTGGTCAACGCCCGTTGCTGGCCTTCTGGTCGTGGGGCGGTGAGGCCGCGAGCCCTGCCGTCGCTCGACGCGCCGATGCCCTTGATCACCGCGTAGACCCGGTCGCCGTCGCGTTCGGCGTCGGCCAGTCGCTTGAGCACCACGGCCGCGACGCCCTCGCCGAGTGCGATGCCGTCCGCTTCCGAGTCGAACGTGGCGCAGCGGCCCTGGGCGGACAACGCCTTCACCGACGCGAACATCTGGTAGTCGTGGGCGCTGTTGTGCAGGTCGACCGCGCCGCACAGGACCATGTCGCTGGTGCCACCGACCAGCTCCTTGCACGCCACGTCGAGCGCGGCGAGGCTCGATGCGCAGGCGGCGTCGACCGTGTAGTTCGCGCCGCCGAGGTCGAGCCGGTTCGCGACCCGGCCCGCGATCACGTTGCCGAGCACGCCGGGGAACGAGTCCTCGGTCAACGCGGGCAGGTGGTCGTCCAGGCCGCGGATTCCCAGTGCGGGCAACGCGGTGCGCACGGTGTAGGCGTTCGCGAGGTCCGCACCGGCCTCGGCTCCGAAGATCACCGACGTGCGTTCGCGGTCGAACACCCGCGTCTTGTAGCCGGCGTCGTCGAGTGCCCGCGCGGACACCTCCAGCGCCAGCAGCTGCGCGGGTTCGATCGAGGTCAGCGACGCGGGCGGGATGCCGTAGGCGAGCGGGTCGAACTCCGTGCGCGGGAGGAACCCGCCCCACCGGTACGGGCTGTCGTAGCGCTCGGGTGACCAGCGGTCCGGCGGGATCTCGGTGATGGAGTCGGTGCCGGACAGCACGTTCGCCCAGAACTCGGCGACGTCCCGCGCACCGGGCATGATCGCCGCCATGCCGACGATGGCGACGTCGAGCGGTGCCGTCTCGACGGTGCCGGCGCCGGTCTCGGGCAGCACGCCGGAGACGATGTCCTCGTGCAGCCGGGCGATCGTGGTCCGTTCGGACCGCAGGGTCGCGACCTGGCCGATCATGAACATGCCCTCGCGGCGCTGCTCGTCCTCGCCGACCTCCTCCAGGCCGTTCTCGCCGCGCACGAGGCCGCGGCTGGCGAGCCGGAGCCGTCCCAGGTTGAGCTGTTCGAGCCGTTCCCAGCTCTCCTGCTTCGACAGTCCGGTCAGCTCGGCGCGCGCCTGCTCGAAGGTGTCCACATAGGACGTCTGCGCGCAGCGGACGGCGTGGCCTGGCGAGGTCTCCAGCAGCGCGGTGTCCTCGCACTCCAGCGCGACCTGCTGGAACACGGGCTGGATCGCGCCGTGCTCGACGGCCTCCTCGGTGAACAGGTAGGCCGTGCCGACGAGGACGCCGACCGACGCGCCCCGTGCCGCGATCGGCGCGGTCATCGCGGAGATCATCGCGGCCGAGCGGGCGTCGTGGATGCCGCCGGCGAACAGCGCGACGACGTCCTTCTCACGCCCGCGCAGCACGTCGATCTGCTGCTGCCACAACGTGAAGCTGGTGCGCGGACCGGTGTGCCCGCCGCACTCGGAGCCCTCGAAGACGAACTTGCGCGCGCCCTCGTCGAGGAACCGGCGCAGCAACGCGGGCGACGGGACGTGCAGGAACGCCTCGATCCCGGCGTCCTCCAGCTCCCGCGCCTGCGAGGGGGTCCCTCCGGCGACGATCGCGTACCGAGGCCGCACCGCCAGCACTGCCGCCATCTGCCGTGCCCGCAGCTCGGGCGGCGCGAAGCCCAGCAGACCGACGCCCCATGGCAGGTCGCCCAGCTTGGCGGCGGTCTCGTCGAGCAGGGCGCGGACCGCGTCGCCCTCCATCAGGGCCAGCGCGAGGAACGGCAGCGCCCCTCCCCCGGCGACGGCCGCGGCGAACGCGGGCTGGTCGCTGACGCGCGTCATCGGGCCCTGGGCGATCGGGTAGCGCAAGCCGGGAACGGCGTCGCAGAACGGCCCGCCGGCCCGGATCGAACGGTGCTCACCCGCCAGGGTGAGATTGTCCTGAATGCCCCGCGCAATGGCACCGACCACACCACCGACGGTCCCGAACGAGGTACGGTTCAATTCAGCGAAGGAACCTTCTTGACCAATTTCGAGCGCGTTCTGCCGAAGATGCACACGCACTCCGTCGCGCACAACGGTGTCGGCGCCGTCCATCGCCCTGAGCGCGTTGACAAATTCGCCGGAAATATGTTTCCGCACTTCGGCGACGAGAGCGAGCTGCCCTTCCAGCACCACCCCGCGCGCACCACCGGCGACCGCCGCCGCGGCCGTGTCGGGCCCGATCGACCCGGCCACCCAGACCGGCAGATCGGTCAGCGCGAGCACCTGCTGGAGCAGCACGAACGCGGGTGACCCACCCACTCGGCCGCCGGACTCGGCACCCTTCGCGATCAGGCCGGCCGCACCGAACTCGATCGCCGCAACGGCCTCCGCCACCGAGGTGACCACCGCGAGAACGCGACGTTCGCCCAGCTCAGACCTGTCGGGCCGGTAGTGGGTGAGATCGACGACCACGGTGTCGACGGCATCGGGCAGAGCGCCTCTGACCGGTCCGTGCAGCCGCACCCCGAACGCGCGCGGATGACGCGCGGCGACGCGGGCGAGATCGGCGGCGGCGTTCGGCCCGAGGTCGAGCACACCGAGTGCGCCCGCTCGCTCGGCCGCGACCACGAGGGCCGGGTTGGGGGTGCTGAGAGGACTCAGGCACAGCACCCGTTCTCGATCCGACGGCATGTCCACTGCGCTCACTTCCTCACCCTGCAGGGGTGGGGAGAAAGGAATTCAGCTCGGGTTACTACTGGCCGGTACGGTTAGTGCTTGGTCACCGTACGCACAGATCGGAGGTGCCGTCGAGAGGGGTAGTGAAACTTTCTCATCTACGTAACCTGACGAATGGCCCCAGATGGCGGGGACCATTACGCCGGTTCGCGGATGGCGCTGTGTGCTATGGGTTCGGGGTGCTGCGGGTTCGGGGGCCGGGGGTTCGGGCGAGCACCTCCGTAACGTCCGCGCGGATCGCGAGCGTCCGCCCCGTGAGATCACCGGGCACCTCGGCGCGGTCGCGGCTGATCCGCACGAGCCGCGCCCCCGGCAGTGCGCGCACCACCTGCTCGACCAGCCGGCGCACCACCGCGGGCGTGCTCCACCCGGCGCCGATCTCGATCACCAGCACGCGCCGCCCCCGCCGCACCGCGGGCACGACGGCACCGCCGAGGTCTCTCCTGGCGAACCCGTTGCGCTCGAACAGACCGTCCACAGTGGATGGCACCACCGAGTGGTCGTACCCCGCGGCGGCGGACGGTCCGCGCGACTCAGAACAGCCCGTTGGCGTGCGGCAGGTCCGCGGGGATCGGCGCGATGACGTCCCAGTGCTCGACGATCCTGCCGCCGGCCACGCGGAACAGGTCCCAGTACGCCACCGGGTCGCCGAACTCCCCCTCCGACTGCAGCAGCACGAGGTCGCCCTCCGCCACGACGTTGTGGATGGTCTTGTAGACGAGGTTCTTGCCCTCCGACGCCCACCGGGCGGCCGCGGCGCCGAACCCGTCCAGGCCGTCGGCGGCCTCCGGGTTGTGCTGCAGGTAGGTCTCGGTGGAGATGTAGTCGGTCAGGACCGAGTAGTCGGCGTCCTGGAGAATCCGCTGGGCGAACTCCAGCACCAGAGCGCGGTTCTGCTCCGTGTCCGCGTCCGCGGGCCCGGCCTGTCCGTCCGTCTGGGACCGTCCGCTGGCGGTCTGCTCGACCACGGGCGTGAGCGCGTCCCAGTGCTCGGCGAGCTTGCCGTCCCGCACGCGGAACAGGTCGAAAGCGACCAAGGGCTGGGGGCCGAAGCCGTGGTAAGTGCCGTGCAGGGCGACGAGATCACCGTCGGCGATGACACGGGCCGGTTCGTAGCGGAAGCCCTCGGGAAGGCCGGTGACGAGACCGCGCAACGCCTCGGGTCCGTCGGCGGCGAGCGAGCTGTGCTGGCGGTAGTCCGGCGCGACCCAGCGGTCCACGGCGGACGGGTCCCGGTCGCCGAAGAGCTCACCGGTGGCCTTGAGCACGATGTCCTTGTTGTTCATGGCTGGAAGCATGTCCCGGCGGAGCACCGGGAACGAGGTAGGATCACGCCTCACCATGGTCAAAAGCGGACAGGTGGCGGAGTTCGGGTTCAGCAACCCCGACCGCGGCCGGCTCGGTCTCGAGGTGCTCGACCTCGCCGCACTCCGGCGCAGGCTCAGCGCGGACACGCTGACGAGGGTGCATCGCACCGACTTCCACCAGCTGTTCCTGATCACGTCCGGCGAGGCGGAGGTCATGGTCGATTTCGTGACCCACCACTGCGGGCCGGGCACGCTGCTGCACGTCGGCCCCGGTCGCGTGCTGCGCCTGCCGGCCGGCGACGCGGAGGCGTTCCTGGTGCTGCACACCCCGGCGTTCGCGACCCACTCGCTCACCCCGTTCGGACCGGTCCGGCACACCGTGCCGGAGGCCGACCGCGCGGTCTTCGTCCGTGCCGTGCAGGACCTCCGGCAGGAGTACCGCCGCAACCTGCTGACCAACGAGCCGCTGGACCTGCTCCGGCAGCTGCTGGGCGCTCTGCTGCTGCGCGTCGCGCGCCTGCCCGGTGACGCGCCCGCGCAGGCCGACGAGCGGTTCCATCGCTTCCAGCAGGAGCTGGAGCGCACGTTCGCCCGGTCGCGCAACGCCGCCGAGTACGCGGCGGCGATCGGCTACTCGGTGCGCAGCCTCAACCGCATCTGCCTGGCGGCGACCGGGCGGACGGCGAAGGCGCTGATCGACGCCCGCGTGGCGCTGGAGGCGAAACGGCTGCTCGTGCACACCGACCTGTCGTCGGCGGCGATCGGGCACCGGCTGGGGTTCAGCGAGGCCACCAACTTCACGAAGTTCTTCCTCCGGGAGACGGGCACGTCACCAGGAGCGTTCCGCCAGTAGCTGGTCGAGGACGTGCCGGGCGATCCCGGCGAGGAACGGGTTGGTGTCGCGGTAGTACGGCAGTGCGACCACCGCCATCTGCAACGCCCACCCGCGCGCCCGCAGCCAGGTGGCGTCGTCGAACTCGCGCAGCTCAGCCCGGAAACGCGCCCGCCCCTTCGCGTCCAGGAACAACCACGCGGTCATGAGATCGCCTGCCGGGTCGCCGACGCCGGCGGAGCCCCAGTCGACCACCCCGGTCAGCTCGCCCTCGGTGAACAACAGGTTGCCCCGGTGCAGGTCGGCGTGCAGCCACCGCCCGGGCCCCTCCCAGCGCGGCGCGTCGAGCACCTGCTGCCACAACGCGGACAGCCTCGGGTCACCGCCGAGCTCGGCGATGCAGGCCCGCACCTGCTCGTCGCTGTTCGAGTGATCGCGCCGCCCGCGGTAGGTGGTCCACTCCCGGCCACCGGCGTCGATCTCCTGCAACGCCAGGACGAACTCGGCGAGCCGGACGGGCGTGCTCTCCCGGACCTCGCCGATCGTCGAGATGTCACCGGGCAGCCACCGCACCACGGTCCACCGGAACGGGTACTCCTCGGAGGGCTCCCCCAGCACCAGCGGTTCCGGCACGGCGACCGGCAGGTGCGGGGCGAGCAGCGGCACGATGCCGAAGTCCCGCTCGGCCTCGTCCTTGGCCCACCCGATGCGCGGCAGCCGCACCGCCAGCTCGTCGCCGAGGCGGTAGAGGGCGTTGTTGGTGCCGCCGTGGCGCACCTGAGTGATGGGAAGTCCTCGCCAGCGCGGGAACTGCGAGCGGATCAGGGAGTCCACGAGGGACGCGTCCGTCGCGATCTCGCCCTGGTGCATCAACCACTCCCCCGCAGAACCGGTGTCGTCGCATGCAACACCGGGTCCGCGAGGGCGGGCAACTCCTTTTCGAACGGACATGCGCACCGGGGAAGCCGTGAGATGACGCCGGACCGGTGCGGTTCAGCCAAGAAGCGCGCCTCCGTCATGCGAAAGACGGGCATCGTCCAAGGCGCGCCGTCCCAGCTTCCCGCCACCCGGCACCGTCCTCTGTCGGCGGCTCGACGGGAGCACTCCCTTCCGCGGTCCAGCGGCGCCGCCACCGCACCGGCGCCCGGCCTCTCACCCGCCGGCGAACCCTCGTCCGTCATCCCGCGCGACGGTCCGCCAGCCGCACCACGTTCGGCGCCCCCTCCACCCGCACCCGGCTGCTGGACGCCACCAGGTACCCGACCCCGCGCACGGTCTGGATCACGTCCGCGACGTCGCCGAGCTTCTGCCGCACCCGCCGCACGTGCACGTCGACCGTGCGGGCGCCGCTGTAGTCGTCGTCGATCCCCCACACCGCCGACAGCAGCTCACGGCGCCGGTGCACCCGGTCCGGGTGCTTGCACAGGTGCAGCAGCAGCTCGAACTCCAGCCGGGTCGTCTCGACGACCTCGTCGCGCAGCAGGACCTGTCTGGTGTGCGGCAGGATCCGGACCTCCGCTTCTGCCACGGGCTCCGCGGGCGACTGCACGAGGCCCACGTCCTTCATGGCCGCGAGCAGCCGTATGGCGGTCTCTTCGTTCTCGGTGTCGATGGTGATGCTGAACCGCATGGCTCGTCTCCTCGGTCAGGATTTCGGCAGGCCCTGGGGGTTGATCTCCGACGTGGGCACCGCCTCGTCGGACAGGCCCCAGCGCTTCAGCACCTCGGCGTACTTGCCGTTGGCGATGAGCTGGTTCAGGGCTTCCTGCACCGGGCCGACGAGCCCGCTGTCCTTCTTGGTGGTCGCGGCGATCTTGCCCTGGACGGTGGCGCCGCCGGAGAAGTTCCCGATCACCTCGGTCTGGCCGGACGTGGCCGCGTGGTAGGCGGAGGTGGGGTTCGGGCCGAGGTAGGCGTCGATGCGGCCGGACTGCAGCGCGAGGTAGTAGTCGGAGGCCTTCTGGTAGTACTTGATGTCGGTGGCGGCGAGACCGGCGGCGACGTTCTTCGTGCTCCAGTCGACGAGGATCTTCTCCTGGTTCGTGCCGGAGGACACCGCGATCACCTTGCCCGCGACGTCCTTGGGCTCCTTCACCTTCCAGCTGCCGCCCTTCTTCGCCTCGAACGCCAGCGTGTCGAGGCGGTAGGTGGCGAAGTCGTACTTCTCCTTGCGCGCCTCGGTGACGGTGATGTTCGACAGGCCGAGGTCGTAGGCCCCGCTGTCCAGGCCGACGAAGAGGTTCTCCCACGAGGAGACCTCGATCTTGGGCTTGAGGCCCAGCACGTCGGCGATCAGGGTCGCGATGTCGGCCTCGACGCCGATGACGGTCTTGTCGTCGGTGGCGTAGAAGCGCAGTGGTGGTGATGTGCCGGCGTCCCCGCCGATGCTGAGCTCGCCCTTGGATCTGAACTTCTCCGGAACCTTCGAGGCGATCTTGTCGTCCTTCGCGGCCGTCACGCGGTTCTGGTCGGGGCCGAGGTTGACGTTCAGGTTCGTGCCGCCGCTGGTGGACGGCTCGCTCTCGGCCGTCCCGCACGCGGCCAGGACCAGGGCGAGCGCGACGAGAAGTGTTTTGCGCACAACGGACTCCTTGCTAGAGGACCTTGGACAGGAACGCGCGGGTGCGGTCGTGGACGGGGTGGTCGAGCACGGCGGCCGGTGTTCCCTCTTCGACGATCACGCCCTGGTCGATGAACACGACCCGGTCGGCGACCTCGCGGGCGAAGCCGATCTCGTGCGTGACGACGACCATCGTGGTGCCGGACCGCGCGAGGTCGCGCATCACGTCCAGCACCTCGCCGACGAGCTCGGGGTCGAGCGCGGAGGTCGGTTCGTCGAACAGCACGACCTTCGGTCGCGTGGCGAGGGCTCTGGCGATCGCGACGCGTTGCTGCTGGCCGCCGGAGAGCTGTCGCGGGTAGGAGCCCGCCTTGTCCGCGAGGCCGACCCGGTCGAGGAACTCCCGCGCGGTGGCGAGGTCGGCGGCCTCCGCCACGTTCTCCAGCGCGGTGAGGTGCGGGAACAGGTTGAAGTTCTGGAAGACGAACCCGATGTCCTTGCGCTGCTTGAGGATCTCGCGTTCCTTGAGCTCGTGGAGCTTGTCGCCGCGGCGCCGGTAGCCGATCAGGTTGCCGTCGATCGTGATGAACCCGCGGTCGACCTTCTCCAGGTGGTTGATCGTGCGCAGCAACGTCGACTTGCCCGACCCGGACGGCCCGAGCACCACGACGACCTCGCCGGCCGCGACCTCCAGCGACACTCCGCGCAGCACCTCCAGCGAGCCGAAGCTCTTGTGCACGCCCAAAACCTCGATCATCCGCGCCTCGATCATCGGCGGTCTCCTCGCGCGAAGTAGCGCTCGACGTAGTGCTGGCCGATCGAGAGCAGGGTGGTCAGGATGATGTACCAGACGGTGGCGACCATGAGCAGCGCCACGACCCGCGCGTTGCGGCCGTAGATCACCTGCACCTGGTAGAACAGCTCGCCGATCGCCATCACGGACACGACCGAGGTGCCCTTGAAGAGGCTGATCACCTCGTTGGCCGCGTTGGGCAGGATCGAGCGCATCGCCTGCGGCAGAACGATTCTGCGGAACTGGCGGAACCGCGGGATGCCCAGTGAGGCCGCCGCTTCCAGCTGCCCGCGGTCGACCGAGATCACGCCGGACCGCACGATCTCCGCCGCGTACGCCGCCTGGTGCAGCGCGAGGCCGAGCACCGCGGCGCCCAGCGGGCTGATCAGCTCGATCGTCTCGAAGCTCACCAGCTCCGGCCCGAACGGGATGCCGAGACTCAGCCGCTGGTAGAGGTAGGAGATGTTGAACCAGAACAGCAGCTGCACGATCAGCGGGATCGAGCGGAACGCCCAGATGTAGGTCCAGCCCACCGCCTGCAGGAACGGGCTCTTCGACATCCGCACGACCGCGACCACGATGCCGAGCGCGAACCCGAGCCCGGTGCCCAGCACCGTGAGCAGGATGGTCGTGCCGACGGCGGTCAGGATCGACTGGGCGGTGAAGTAGCGGGCGAACGTGGGCCAGTCCCACGCGGGGTTCGTGACGAGCCCGTGGACGAACTGCACCGCCAGGACCAGCACGAACGCGACCCCGACCCAGCGCCACGGGTGCCGTGCCGGCACGACCTGCAACGAGGCCGGGTCATCATCGTCCTTTGTGGACACAAGCGTCAGCGTGCCGGGAGAGGCCATGGGGAGTCCTTGCTGCGGCGGGGAACGTGAGGCGAGCCGGACGAGAGATCAGCTCGTACAGTCGTTGTGGCAGCGGGAGGACAGGATGATCGTGGCGAAGACGGCCATCCTGTCCTCCCCTCCCTGCGCTCTTCCAGGAGAGCACTCACTCAACGACGCTCACGTTAAGTTCCGGCGAATCGGCTGGGCAAGGACGTCCACTTGCTGAACAACTATCGGAGTCCGAGATGCTCCCTCAGCGTCGGACCTGTGTAGTCCTCCCGGAACACACCGCGTTCCTGCAGCAACGGCACCACGGTGTCGGCGAACTCGTCGAGGCCGCCGGGCGTCACGTGCGGCACGAGGATGAACCCGTCCGCCGCGTCCTGCTGCACGAGGTCGTCGATCTGCGTCGCGACGGTGTCCGCCGAACCGATGAACGTCTGCCGCGCGCTCACGTCGATCACGAGGTCGCGGATGGAGAGGTTCTTGGCCGCGGCCTTCTCCCGCCACTCCCGCACGGTCGCGGCGGGGTCCTTGAACATCCGCACGCTCGCCCGTCCCTTGGCGATGGTGTTCTCCCCCGCGAGGGGCTCCACCTCGGGCAGCGGGCCGTCCGGGTCGTACGCGCTCAGGTCGCGGTTCCACACCTGTTCCAGGAACCGGATCGCGGTCGCGCCGCTGACCTGCTGCCGCCGCACGACCGCGGCCTTCTCCTGGGCGTCCGCGTCGGTGTCGCCGAGGACGAACGTGGCCGCGGGCAGCACCACCAGCTGGTCGGAGGTGCGGCCGTACTTCGCGAGCCTGCCCTTCACGTCGGCGTAGAACCTCTGCCCCGCCTCCAGCGTGCCGTGCCGGGAGAAGATCGCGTCGGCGGTGGCGGCGGCGAACTCGCGGCCCTCCTCGGAGTCGCCGGCCTGCAGGATCACCGGCCGGCCCTGCGGCGAGCGCGGGACGCCGAACGTGCCGCTGATGTCGAAGTGCTGGTCCTGGTGCGCGAACTCGCCGACGCCGGTGTCGAACAGCTTCCACGCCGTGCGCAGGAACGACTCGGCGCGCGTGTAGCGGTCCTCCTGCTTCAGGAACCCGCCGCGGCGGAAGTTCTCGCCGGTGAACGCGTCCCACGACGTGACGACGTTCCACGCGGCCCTGCCGTCCGACAGGTGGTCGAGCGAGGCGAACTGCCGGGCCACCTCGTACGGTTCGTTGAACGTCGAGTTGATCGTGCCGGCGAGCCCGAGCCGCTCGGTGACGGCGGCCAGTGCGGCGAGCACGGTGAACGTGTCCGGCCGGCCGACCACGTCCAGGTCGTAGATCTCGCCGCCCTGCTCGCGCAGCCGCAGTCCCTCGGCGAGGAAGAAGAAGTCGAACTTCGCCCGCTCGGCGGTCCGTGCCAAGTGGACGAACGAGTCGAACTCGATGTGGCTGCCCGCCTCCGGGTCGCTCCACACGGTCGTGTTGTTCACGCCGGGGAAGTGCGCGGCGAGGTGGATCTGCTTGGTCATCTCGCGCTCCTTCAGGCGAACTGGTTGGCGGGACGGGTGAGGCCGAGGTGGCCGCGCAACGTCGTGTGCTCGTATTCGGTGCGGAACACGCCAGCGCGTTGCAGCTCGGGGACGAGCACCCGGGTGATGTGCGCGAGATCGCCGTGCAGGCGGAAGCCCGCGAACCCCTCGGCGTGCCACGCGATCAGCTGGTCGACCGGCGTGGAGGCGTCGACGTCCCGGAAGACGAGCCCGCTGACCGAGGGTCGGTCGGAGAACACGATGTCCCCCACCGGTTCCGTCGCCGCGATCGGCGGATGGCCCTGCGGCGGGCGTGGCGTGATCGACGGCCCGCGCACGGAGAACCAGCGGCCCTCGAAGTCGATGTGGTGCAGCTTCTCGCGGTCTATGAACCGGCCGGTCGCCACGTCGCGGATCTCGGCGTCGTCCTCCCAGCTGTCCCACAGCCGGCGCAGCACCTCGGCGTAGTCGATGGCCTCGTCCCACAGGTCGGTGAGGTCGTCCCGACGCCCGAAGTGCCGTGCCACCGCCGGGTTCTCGGCGACCGTCAGCGCGACGCCGCCGCGGCCCTTGCTCACGTAGTCGAGCGTCGCGATCGCCTTGGACACGTGAAACGGCTCGGTGTGCGTCACCACTGCCGTGGGCACCAGCCCGATCCGCGAGGTCAACGGCGCGATCCGGGCAGCCGTGAGGACGGCGTCCAGTCCCGGCCGCCCGTCGAGCGAGTCGTCGAACGTGACGAAGTCGAGCTTGGCGTCCTCGGCCGCGCGCACCAGCCCGGCCCAGTGCTTCGCGCTGTACGCCTCGTCGCCGGTCGCCTGGAGCGCGACGGCCAGGTGCAGTCGTGAGCCCACCGGTCCCCCTCTCGTCGTTTTCCCCGCATTCTGTTGCGGGCGCGGGGGTCGGCGCTGGGGCGGCCACTGGGTGGGAAACCTTGGCTCGGCGGGAATATTCAGCCGGGTCGCCGACGCAGCGCCCTGGCCACGACGTCGTGGACCGCCGTGTCATCGGGCGCCCGGTTCTCCATCAACAGCGGCAGGTCGTCGACGCCGACCCACGCGAAGCGCGGGTGCTTGTCCCACTCCAGGACCGGCCGGCTCAGGTCGCCGTCGACCTCGACGACGAAGTCGGCCGAGTGGCGGACGATCCCGTCACCCGCGTCCCACGCGGACGTGCCGAGGTCGTGGACCACCCGGCGCAACGCCCAGCCCGTCTCCTCGGCGATCTCGCGGCGCAGCGCCCGCACCACGGTCTCGCCGTCCTCGACATGACCGCCCACGACGTCCCAGGTGCTGGGGAACAACCTCCGCCCGGGCCCGCGGAACTGGACGAACGCGCGCCCGTCCGCGTCGAGGACCACCGCCCCGACCACCCACACCTCGTCCGGCGCCATGTCCGGCAGGCGCACCCCCGGCCCGATGATCTCCTCGTCCACCGGCCGATCCTCGCACCCGCCGCGCCGGTCTTGCCTTCACGCGCACGTCAAGGTTTAGCGTTCGGTCATGAGGATCGGCGAACTGGCCAAGCGGGCCGGCACCACCACCCGTGCGCTGCGGTTCTACGAGTCCGAGGGACTGCTGGAGGCCGGGCGCGCGGCCAACGGCTACCGCGAGTACGGCGAGCACGACCTGCGGCTGGTGCGGGAGATCCAGTCGTTGCAGGCCGTCGGGCTGTCGTTGGAGGACACCCGGCCGTTCGTGGCGTGCCTGCGGGCGGGGCACTCCTCCGGCGACTCGTGTCCCGACTCGCGGGAGGTCTACCGGCGCAAGCTCGCCGAGGTGGACGCCTGCCTGGACCGGCTCACCGCGGTCCGGGAGTTCCTGCTGGCCAGACTCGCCTTCCAAGACCCGTGCCTCGTGGCCGACCCTGAGGAGTTCCCGTGCAGCTGACCGACGCCACCTTCGCCGAGAGCACCCGGACCGGGACCGTGCTCGTCGAGTTCTGGGCGCAGTGGTGCGGGCCGTGCCACATGCTCTCGCCGGTGCTCGACGAGATCGGCCGCGAACGCGCCGACCTGACGGTGCTCAAGATCAACGCGGACGAGAACACCGCCACCGCCCGCGACTACCAGGTCATGTCCCTGCCGACGATGCTGCTGTTCCGCGACGGCGTGCCGATCCGGCAGATCGTGGGAGCGCGGCCCAAGTCCCGGTTGCTGGCGGAACTGGATGACGCGCTGAGTGCGTGAGCCGCTTATCTTTTAGCCCATGCTCGGTCTTGAACTGGTCGTGGTGCTGGGCGTCTGCATCCTGGCGAGCAGCGTCGCGTCGGGGCGGTTGCGCGTGGCCGCCCCGGTGCTGCTCGTGGTGTGCGGCGCGCTGCTCGGCTTCGTGCCCGCCCTGGAGGAGGTCAGCCTCCCGCCGGAGGCGATGCTGCTGATCTTCCTCCCCGCCCTGCTGTACTGGGAGAGTCTCAACACGTCGTTGCGGGAGATCCGCAGCAACCTGCGCCCGATCGTGCTGCTCAGCACGCTGCTCGTCCTCGCCACCGCCGCGGCCGTCGCCGCCGTGGCCCACGCCCTGGGCCTCGACTGGGGTCCGGCCTGGGTGCTCGGCGCGGCGCTGGCCCCCACCGACGCGACCGCCGTCTCGGCGATCGCGCGGGGCATGCCGCGCCGCACCACCACGATCCTGCGCGCCGAGTCGCTGATCAACGACGGCACCGCGCTCGTGATCTACGCGATCGCCGTCTCGATCACGATCGGCGAGGCGGAGTTCAGCACCGGCATGGTCGGGCTGCGGCTGCTGCTCTCCTACGCGGGCGGCGCCGCGGCGGGACTCGTGGTGGCCTGGCTGGCCGTGCAGGTCCGCAAGCGCCTCGACAACCCGCTGCACGAGACGGTCGTCAGCATCCTGACCCCGTTCGCCGCGTTCCTGCTCGCCGAGACGATCCACGGCTCCGGCGTGATCGCCGTGGTGACCTGCGGTCTCGCCCTGGCCCGCGTCGGCCCGCGCCTCATCCGCGCCGACACCCGGCAGGTCAGCTACGCGTTCTGGGGCATCGCCACGTTCCTGCTCAACGGCGCCCTGTTCGTCCTCATCGGACTCCAGGCCCACAGCGCGCTGCGCTCGCTGGACGGCTCCGAGACGCTCGCGACGTTCGGCGCCATCGGCCTGGTGGCGCTGGCCGTGGCAGGCACCCGGCTGCTCTGGAGCTACACCACGCCGTACATCATCCGCGCCCTGGACCGCCGTCCCCAGCAACGGCTTCGCCGCGTCGGCGCCCGCCAGCGCCTGGTGACCTCGGCCGCCGGCTTCCGCGGCGCGGTGTCGCTGGCGGCGGCGCTGGCCGTGCCCGAGACCGTCGTGGGCGGCGGCCCGTTCCCGTTCCGCGAGGAGATCGTCCTCATCACGTCGGGCGTGGTCCTGGTGACCCTGGTCGTCCAGTCGATCATGCTGCCGTCGATCATCCGCCTCTCCCGGCTGCCCGAGGACACGGCGCTCGACGAGGAGCTGCACCTCGCCCAGACGACGGCGTCCGAGGAGGCCTACGAGGCCCTGCCCGCGATCGCCGACCGCGTCGGGGTGTCCGACGTCGTCTACAAGCGGGTGCTGGCCGAGTACGAGCACCACAGGGAGGTCGTGCGGGGCAAGGCCGCGGGCGACGAGGAGATCGCGCAGGCCGAGCTCGAGTACGCGGCGCTGCGGCTGGAGCTGATCGCGCACAAGCGGGCGACCGTGGTGCGGTTGCGGGACGAGGAGGCGATCGACGACATCGTGCTGCGGACGATCCAGCGGAAGCTGGACGTGGAGGAGGTGCGGTTGTCCCGGCGCGAGGTCGACGATGAGTGACACGCCCCGGGACCATGCGCTGGGCACTGTGGCCGACCACCTCGCGTCCGTGCGGCTCGGCCATCCGGAGCGGGTGGCGGTGAACGGCTTCCACCACCCCGCTCGGGCCCGGCGCTACCACGCCGCGAGCCGCCGGTACCTCGACGAGGTCGGACCGGCCGGCCGCGCTACCGTCGTCCTCGACAACACCGACCTCGCGCACCCGTCACCGACCCGCTTGGACCGATCGGTCCACTATGGGTAACCTCGGCTCATGCCGCGACCACGCCAGTTCGACGAGGAACGCGTGCTCTCGGCCGTGCGGGCGGCGTTCTGGGACAAGGGGTACGCGGGCACGTCGCTCGAAGACCTGATGTCGGCCAGCGGCCTCGGCAAGGGCAGCCTGTACGGGGCGTTCGGCGACAAGCAGAGCCTGTTCCTGCGCGTGCTGCGCGAGTACGACGAGGCCAACGACCGCATGTTGCGCGCGTGGCTGGAGAAGGCCGACCGCGGTGTCGACGTGGTCCGCGAGTTCGTCCTCGGCTCGTTCCGCGACCCCAGTGGCGAACACGCCCGCCGCGGTTGCCTGCTCGCCAACACCGCGATGGAGCTGTCGGCGAGCACCGCCGAGGTGGCGGCGGAGGCACGGCGCAGCTACGCGGCGACCTCCGCCGTGCTGGCGGAGGCCGTCAAACGGGCGCAACGCGAAGGCGACATCGCGGCCCGGCTCGACCCCGACCTCACCGCCAGGGCCGTGCTGGCCGGGCAGCTCGGACTGGTCGTGCTCGGCCGCATCGGCCAGGACCCGGCCGTCCTGTCGACGATGGCCGAGGCCCTGCTCGCCGGACTTATTCCCGCGAACTGAGCACCGTGACGCTTCCCACCGGTTCTTGACCGGTCGGTCCACATGCGAGTGTTATGGACCAATCAGTCAACAACCAGGAGGGCAAGCCGTGAACGTGCTCAAGGACAAGGTCGCGGTCGTGACCGGGGGCAACTCGGGGATCGGGCTGGCGATCGCGCGGGCCTACAGGGCCGAGGGTGCGCGGGTGTTCATCACCGGACGGCGGCAGGCGCAGCTCGACGAGGCCGAGGCCGAGCTCGGTCCCGAAGTCACCGGAGTCCGTGCCGACGTGGGCAAGCTCGACGACCTCGACCGGCTCTACGCGACGGTCGCCGAGCGGGCGGGCCGGATCGACGTCCTGGTCGCCAACGCCGGGATCGGGAGCATCGAACCACTGGGCGAGATCACCGAGGAGCAGTTCGACGCCCTGTTCACCACCAACGTCAAGGGCTCGCTGTTCACCGTGCAGAAGGCGTTGCCGCTGCTCGCACCGGGCGCGTCGATCATCCTCACCGGATCGACGGCGGGCACGCGGCCCGAGCCGTTCATGCCGGCGTACGGGGCGACCAAGGCCGCGATCCGCAACCTGGTCCGCGGCTTCGCCCACGGCGCGGGCAAGGGGCAGTACCGGATCAACGTGCTCTCCCCCGGCGCCACTCGCACGCAGAAGCTGCTCGACCTGCTCCCGACCGACGCGCTCGAAGGTGCCGACGCGACGATCCCGCTCGGTCGCATGGCGGAGCCGGAGGAGATCGCGGCGGCGGCCGTCTTCCTCGCCTCGGACGCGTCGAGCTACGTCAACGGCGCCGACCTCGCCGTGGACGGCGGCTACGCTCAGGTCTGATGTCGTTGCCGGGTGGCTGGATCAACGCGGTGGTGCGGGTCGGCGGGACCGTCCGCAGGCCACGACACGCGCGCTCGTCCTACGTGCACGAGCTGCTCCGCCACCTCGGCGACTGGCCCGGCGCCCCTCTGTTCCTCGGCGTCGACGCCGAGGGTCGTGAGGTCCTGAGCTTCGTCGACGGCGAAGCGGCCTGGAGGGACGAGGCGTTCGCGAGGACGGACGCGAACCTGGCGGAGGTGGCCGCGCTCGCCCGTCGGATGCACGACCTGACGGAGGGCACCGACCTCGCCGCGGGCGGTTCGGTGGTGTGCCACAACGACTTGGCGCCCAAGAACACCGTCTACCGCGACGGGAGTCCGGTGGCGTTCGTCGACTGGGACCTGGCCGCCCCCGGCGAACGTGTGCACGACCTCGCACACATCTGCTGGCAGTACCCGGACCTGGGCCGCACGACGGTCGACGTGACCGAGGCGGCCGGGATGATCGGCGTGATCTGCGACGGTTACGGGTTCGCCGACCGCGGCGAGGTCGTCGACACCGTGCTCTGGTGGCAGGACCGCTGCCGCCGCGGCATCGAGACCGGTGCCGCGGCGGGCGACCCGGCCATGGTCGGGCTGCGGGACCACGGCGTGCCCGCCGCCATCGGTGCCGCGCGCGACTGGGTGCGCGAGCACCGGCGCCGGCTCAGCTGACCAGCGACAACCCGCGGCGCACCGGCTCGGGGGTCGTGATCTCGGCCGACGGGATCTCGACCTCCTCGCCGCCGATCTCGCGGGTGATCCACGCCCCGGACTCGACCATCACCTTCAACGTCCGGGTGTCCATCGCGTTGATCCGGCCGTAGTACCACTCGTCGGTGGCGAGCGAGCCCATCCGGTCGCCGAGGCGCTTCTTGACCTCCAGGACGCGCTGGTACAGCGTCTTCACCAGCGCGGTGCGGTCGTACGGTCCCACGAGGCCCTCGCGGATGCGGTCCTCGATGCCGCGCGGGGTGCCCTCGGAGTCGGGCATCAGCATGGTCGTCCAGGCGCGCGACTTCTCGCGGTACTGCAGCTGCTGCATGATCCCCTCGTGCTGCGCGAAGTCGGCGGCGCGGAAAGCCTTGCCGCGCCAGCGCTTCTGCAGGTTCACGGCGAGCGACAGCGCGCTCTTCAGACCCGTGTTCAGGCCGCGGCCGGGCCAGAAGTGCAGCGAGTTGGCCGCGTCGCCGAGCAGGAACCCGAACGTCGAGGGCGCGAGCTGGGCGGTGAACTTCGACATCTGCTGCATGCCCAGCGTGAACGAGTTGATCGCCACGACATCGGCCACACCAACGCCGAAGAACCGCAGGCCGTCGAGGATCCGCGGCCACAGGAACGACAGCCGGTCGACGGACGGCTTGAACACCGCGCGGTGCCGGTCGCACACGAACCGGCCGTTGTCGGGACGCATCGCGCACCCGAACTTGCCGATGCACGACACCGGCCCGCTCTCGCCGAGCGCCACGATCTCCGAGGCCTCCTCGGCGGTCAGGCGCATGTTGATGAAGCCACCGCCGAGCGAGTTGAACAGGAACCTGTTCTGCCCCACCGTCAACGGCACGGTGTGCTCGTCAGGAACCTTCGCCGTGACGCGGATTCCGAGCACCCGCTCGTCGAGCGGCGAACCGTCCACGGAGAACAGTTCCCGGCTCGGCGTGCCGAAGTGGTCCTTCAACGAGTCGCGGGTGGCGGAACGGGCGCCGTCCGCGATGGCCAGCACGTGCAGACCGTCCCAGCGCGCCGGCTTCTCGTACGCGGCGGGCACGACCTCGATGCCGTAGACGTCCTGCGCCATGTCGAGCAGGCAGTCCTCGATCCAGCGGATCTTGATGTTGCGCGGACGCCCCTTCGACGCGGGCGAGTCCGGCCCCAGCGGCCACATCTCGGAGAACTTGCCGGGCGTGAAGAGCCGCTGCTGCACGGCCTCGGGAAGCGCCGCCCACACGTTGGACTGCCACGTCACGACCTGCTCGCGCCGGTTGTTGCCCTCGGCGGTGCCGCGCCACACGACGCGGTTGCCCCGGCGCATCCACCGGCGGTCGTGCACGCGGATCGCGACCTGGTCCCCCAGCAACGACTTCAGCGTGCACGCGTAGGCCAGCCCGACCGGCCCGCCACCCGCGACGTCCACCCGCAGCGGCTCGCTCCGGCGCAGCGGCACGACCTTGCTGCCCTGCTTGGGCAGCATCACCGTCGGGCCACAGCGGCCGATCAGCACCGTCTTCTCGTCAGCCATGGCCCGTCCCCTCGGTTCCCGTTCGTTCGGCGGGTACACGTGAGGGGACGGCGGCTGGTTCAACGGTTCGCGAGGAAATTTTCCCAGGCGGCCGTGGAGAAGGTCAGAACGCCGCCGGAGGGGTTCTTCGAGTCGCGGACGAGGGCATCGCCGGCCAGCGACACCTCGACGCAGTTGTCGTCTTCGGTCGCACCGCTGTAACTGCTCTTACGCCATGCGCGTTCCTGCGTCATCGAGGTCCTCTCGCGGTCGGCCAGCGTACTCAGCCAGCTTGCTCCGCGATTGTTCCTCATCCAAGGCGACCTCGGCCAAACGATCGAACAGCAGCCGGGTCCGTGCGATCGCGCCCGGATCCTGCACGAACACCTTCGCCAGGTCGGTGGACGTGAACGCGATCGGCAACGCCTTCTCGTACTCCCACAGCACGCAACTGCTCGCCACCAACGCCGCATCCGCCGGGACGACCCGAATCCTGAACTGCCGGAAGAGCAGCCGCGCGTACTGCTCCGCCATGACCCGGTCATCACCGACCCGCGTCCGCAGCGCGTGCTCGTGGACGTAGAACAGGCAGTCCGGCCGGTCGTGCCGCCTCAGGATGGCCTGCCGATCCATCCTGAACTGCACCACTGCCGGGATCCGCTCCTCCGCGACGTACCCGCCCATCCGGTACAGCCCCTTGGCGTACTCGGGCGTCTGCACCAGCCCGGGCATCGCCTGCGCGTCATAGCTCGTGATCGTCGCGGCTGTCGCTTCCGCCATCGCGAGCGTCCGCAGGTTGTCCGACACCTGCACGATGTACTCCTCGAACGCGTACCGGTACCGGCGTTTGAAGTCCTCGAAGAAGTCGATGTCCTTGCCGCACATGGACAGGTACTGCACGAGGTCGATCTCGCTGGCGCGGTACTTGCCGGTCTCGATCGTCGAGAGCTTGCTCGGGTCCCAGCCGAGCCGCACGGACAGCGCGGCGCCCGTCAGTTCCGTGCAGGTCTCGCGCAGTCGCCGCAGCTCGTCGCCCAGGTCCCGGCTGTAGGCGGTGGAGGGGGTGGTCGTGGCCATTCCTCGACGCTAGGGCTTGCTGAAAAAGCAAAAGGTGCACAACCGGGTGAAAAACGGGCGCTGTGATCTCCAGCGGTGATCTTCAGCGCACTCCCAGGAAACTCGCAGCCGGGCCACAGACTCGGGGACGACGATCCCGGTCCATGACGCGACGTCGCAGATCCCTGGTGATCAACGGGCTGCTGGTGGTGGTGCTCCTCGGTGCCGGGGTGGCCGGTTATCTGGTGTTCTTCGGTTCCTCCGGCAACGCCCAGCCCACCGCCGCCCGCACCGCCGCTGCCGCCAACCGGGACGTCAGCGAGGTGGTGACGGCATCGGGCACGGTGCAGAGCTCGTTCAGCGCCGCGGCGTCGTTCGGGGCGGCCGGCACGGTCACCGAGATCGACGTCAAGGTCGGCGACGCCGTCACCAAGGGCCAGCCGCTCGCGAAGCTCGACCCGACGCAGGCGCAGCTGCAGGTCGACATCGCGCAGGGCAACCTCGACGCGGCGCTGGCCAAGGGCACCGGCACGACGGCGTTGCTGACGGCGTACCGGCAGGCGCAGCTCGCGCTCCAGCAGGCCGAGGACACCCTGAACGCCACCACGCTCACCGCGCCGGGCGACGGCACGATCACGTCGGTCACCGGGTCGGTCGGCCAGAAGGTCGGTGCCTCGAACAGCGCGTCCACCAGCACGAGCACGACCTCGGCCACGCCGTCCGGGTTCGTCGTCGTCACCGACCTGAAGAACCTGGTGCTCAAGGCCAACGTGTCCGAGTCCGACGTCAGCAAGCTCAAGGGCGACCAGGCCGCGACCGTCACGGTCAACGCGATGCAGTCGACGCCGATCCAGGCCAAGGTCGCGCAGGTCGACCTCACGCCCACGACGGCGAACAACGTCGTGCAGTACGGCGTGACGCTGACGTTGACCCAGCCGCCGGACGGGTTGCGGCCCGGCCAGTCGGCGAGCGTCGAGATCACCGTCGCCGGGGCCACCAACGTCCTCGCCGTGCCCGCCGCGGCCGTGCAGACCGTCAGCGGCACCAGCACCGTCCAGGTGGTGGAGAACGGCGCGGAGACCCGCAAGACCGTCGAGGTCGGGGTGCGCGGCGACCAGTACGTGGAGATCAAGTCCGGGCTGAGCGTCGGCGAGGAGGTCGTGCTGCCGCCGGTGACGACGTCGACCAACCAGAACCAGAACCGGCAGCAGCAGGGCGGGACCTTCCCCGGCACCGGTGGCGGCCAGCGCAACGGCGGCGGGTTCACCGGGACCGGTCGATGAGCCCCGTCATCGAGGTCCGCGACCTCCGCAAGACCTACGGGTCCGGCGACACCGCCGTGCACGCGTTGCGAGGCCTCGACCTCACCGTCGAGAAGGGCGAGTACATCGCCATCATGGGCGCGTCGGGCTCCGGCAAGTCGACGCTGCTCAACATCCTCGGCTGTCTCGACGTGCCGACGTCCGGCGAGTACCTGCTGGACGGGATCGACACGGGCGAGTTCGACGAGGAGCAGCTCTCGTTGCTGCGCAACAGGAAGATCGGTTTCGTCTTCCAGTCCTTCAACCTGGTGCCGCGCACTACGGCACTCGCCAACGTCGAACTCCCGCTGGTGTACGCGGGAGTTCGACGTGCACAACGTCGCGAGCGCGCGTTGGCCGCGCTCGATCTGGTCGGTCTCAAGGACCGCACGCACCACCGGCCCAACGAACTGTCGGGCGGCCAGCAGCAACGGGTCGCGATCGCGCGGGCTCTCGTGACGTCCCCGGCGATCGTGCTGGCGGACGAGCCGACGGGAAACCTCGACACGGACTCCAGCCGTGAGGTGATGGGCATCCTCGACCGGCTCAGCGCCAGCGGGCGCACGGTCGTGCTGATCACGCACGAGGACGAGGTCGCCGCCCACGCCATGCGGACCGTGCGCGTGGTGGACGGAACGGTGGCGGGGGTGCTGGTGTGAGGCTCTTCGAGATCGCCGCCTTCGCCGTGCGCGGCCTGACGGCGAACAAGATGCGGTCCGGGCTCACGACGCTGGGCATCCTGATCGGTGTCGCGTCGGTGATCCTGCTGATCGCGGTCGGCAACGGCGCGTCGAGCGCGGTGCAGCAGAGCATCGCCGGGCTCGGCACGAACATCCTGACGATCAGCCCGCAGCGCGCCCAGCCCGGCGGCACGGCGAAGCCGCTGACCACGGCGGACGCGGCGGCGCTGGTCGGCCAGGACTCCCCCGACGTCAAGTACGCGTCACCGGTGGTCTCGGCGCAGGCGACGGCCGGGTACGGCGACACGACGCACGACATCGGGCAGTTCATCGGCTCCGACCCGAACTACTTCACCACCACGAACAGCTCGGTCGCGCAGGGGAACCTGTTCTCCGCCAACGACGTCGAGCAGGCGCGCAAGGTCGTGGTGATCGGCTCGACCGTGGCCGCGGACCTCTTCCCCGGCACCGACCCGGTCGGGAAGGCCATGCTGGTCAACAACATCCCGTTCACCGTCGTGGGAGTGCTGGCGGCCAAGGGGTCCAGCGGGTTGCAGGACGCGGACGACCTGGCCGTGGCGCCGTTGACGACGACGCAGAACGCGTTGACCGGCTACGGCAGCCTGACCCAGATCGTCGTGCAGGCGCAGTCGGCGGACGCGTTGCCGAACGCGCAGGCCCAGGTGACGACGATCCTCAACGGCCGGCACAAGATCACGAACACCGCCGACTACCGCATCCTCAGCCAGGACCAGCTGCTCACCGCGCGCACCGCGACGACCGAGACGTTCACCGTGCTGCTGGCGTCGGTGGCGGCTATCTCGTTGCTGGTGGGCGGGATCGGCATCACGAACATCATGCTGGTCACGGTCACCGAGCGGATCCGCGAGATCGGCATCCGCAAGGCCGTGGGCGCGCCGCGGTCGTCGATCCTCGGCCAGTTCCTGATCGAGGCGACGCTGCTGAGCCTGTTCGGCGGTGCGCTGGGGGTCGCCGCGGGGATGGTCGGCAGCCAGTTCACCATCGCCGGCATCCAGCCCGTGGTCGTGCCGTCGTCGGTGCTGCTCGCGTTCGCGGTGTCGGCGTTGATCGGCCTGTTCTTCGGCAGCTACCCGGCTTCCCGCGCGGCCAAGCTGCGCCCCATCGAAGCCCTCCGGCACGAATAAGGAGCTCCTGACGTGACCAACCCACTCGACCAGCCGCTCGAGAACGACCTCTCGGCGCAGCTCAAGGAACGCAAGGCGGGGTTCGGCAAGACCACGGTCATCCTCGGTGTCGCCGTGCTGGCGATCGTCGCGTTCGTCGGCGGGGTGTTCGTGCAGAAGTCCTTCGGCTCCACGCAGACCCCGGCCCGCCAGAACGCCGCCGGACGCCAGTTCCCCGGCGGCAACGGCACACCGCCCTCCGGCGCCCAGCAGCGGCCCAACGGCGGCAACTTCGGCGGGCGCGGCACCGTCGGCACGATCGACCACGTCGACGGCACGACCGTGTACGTGAAGACGCAGAACGGCAAGGTCGTCAAGGTGACCACCTCGGACTCGACGAAGGTGGAGGTCACGTCCGAGGGCAAGCTCACCGACCTCAAGGACGGGCAGCAGGTCGTCGTGCAGGGCCAGGCGGGCCAGGACGGCACCGTGACCGGGCAGACGATCACCCAGCGGCCGACGACCGGCTGATGCAGGATTCCCGGGTGGAACGCGGCCGGTTGCTCGTCGTCGAGGACGAACCCAGCATCCGCGAGCTGCTGTGCGCGAGCCTGCGGTTCGCGGGGTTCGCCGTGTCCAGCGCGGCGACCGGCGGCGAGGCGCTGGCCGCGGCCCGCTCCGACACCCCGGACCTGGTGCTGCTGGACGTGATGCTGCCCGACCGGGACGGGTTCGAGGTGGTGCGGCGGCTGCGGTCGGACGGCGTGCGGGTGCCGGTGCTGTACCTGACGGCGCGCGACGGCACGGAGGACCGCATCACCGGGCTGACGGTCGGCGGCGACGGGTACATCACCAAGCCGTTCAGCCTGGAGGAGGTCATCGCGCGGGTGACGGCGGTGCTGCGGCGCACCCTGCCCGGCCGGTCCGACAGCGAGCTGCTGACGTGCGGCGACCTGTCGCTGGACGTGGAGAGTCACGTGGTGCGGCGCGGGTCGCGGGTGGTGGAGCTGTCGCCGACGGAGTTCCGGTTGCTGCACTACCTGATGCGCAACAGCGGGCGGGTGCTGTCGAAGGCGCAGATCCTCGACCAGGTGTGGTCGCACGACTTCGACGGCGACGCCGGGGTGGTCGAGTCGTACATCTCCTACCTGCGGCGCAAGGTGGACACGGCCGAGTCCCGGTTGATCCACACCGTGCGCGGGATCGGGTACATGATCCGCCCATGACGTTGCGCGTGCGGCTGGTGGTCGTGCTCGTGGCCCTGGTGGCCGCGGGCCTGGTCGGCACGTGGCTGATCGGGTCCAAGGTGATGGAGAACTACCTGCTGCATCAGCTCGACGCCCGGCTGGACCGCGCGGTGTCGCTGCCGAGGTCGTTGCCGGTACGGGACAACATGGTGCTGCGCGACGAGTCCGGGGTGCTCGCCGGGACGCCGATCGCGGGGCTGCCGGCGTTCGGGTCCCTCACCCCCGGCGAGCACGTGACCATCGGGTCGTTGCGGGTCGTGATGCGGTCGCTCGACGGCGACGAGCTGGTCGCGGCGGTGGACCAGTCGGAGGTCGACCGGGCGGTGGACGACCTGCGGCTGGCGTTCCTGCTGATCAGCCTGGGCGCGTTGATCCTGGTCGGGATGGCCGGGTACGCGCTGGTCAGAGCCTCGACGCGGGCGTTGGAGGAGGTCGAGCAGGTCGCCGGGGAGATCGCGGCCGGTGATCTCTCCCGACGGGTGCCGGTGCGGCGGCCGGGTTCCGAGGTGGGGCGGCTCGCGTCGGCGTTGAACACGATGCTGGGGCAGATCGAGCAGTCGTTCGCGGCGCGGGTGCGGTCGGAGGGCCGGATGCGGCAGTTCGTGGCGGACGCGTCGCACGAGCTGCGCACGCCGTTGACGTCGATCCGGGGCTATGCGGAGCTTTATCGGCAGGGCGCGGCCACTGACGCCGCCGAGGTGCTGAAGCGGATCGAGGACCACGCTTCGCGGATGGGGTTGCTGGTCGACGACCTGTTGCAGCTGGCGCGGCTCGACTCCGAGCAGCCGCTCGTGCTGTCCACTGTGGACCTGGTCGTGCCGGTCAACGACGCCGTGGTCGAGGCACGGTTGCGGGATCCTTCGCGCGTGGTGTCGGTGGAGCTGCCCGCCGGGCCCGTGGTGGTGCAGGCGGACGAGGCGCGGGTGCGGCAGGTGCTGACGAACCTGGTCGACAACGCTTTGCTCCACACTCCGGCCGGGTCGCCGATCGAGGTACGGCTGTCCGACGAGGGGTTCTCGGTGACCGACCACGGTCCGGGGATGACCGCCGAGCAGGCCGCGCGGGTGTTCGAGCGGTTCTACCGGGTCGATCCGGCGCGCGGACCCGGCGGGACGGGGCTGGGGCTCGCGATCGTGGCGGCGCTGGTCGCGGCGCACGGGTGGCGGATCGAGCTGGACACCGCGCCGGGTGAGGGCGCGGTGTTCCGGGTGGCGCTGGGGCCGTGACCGGTCGGGCCAGGCTCGTTCGTAGTGCTCAGCGCTGGGACGCGCTGTCGCCGGCGCTGGACCAGTCCTGCCGGACCAGCTGGTCCAGCAAGGCCATCTCGGCCCGGCCCGGCGACCGGCGCACGCCCGCGACCACCGGTTCCGAGAGGACGGGCCGGAGCGGGCGGGTCAGGTGCGCGCAGCCGTCGGGGATCGCGGAGGACGGCGCGACCGTGACGCCGAGTCCCTCCGCGGCGAGCCGCACCGCGGTGGAGATCTGGGTGGCCCTGCCGACCGTGCGCGGGGCGAGGCCGCGGTCGGCGAGCAGGCGCGCCAGGTGCTCGTCGAGCTTGCTGGTGCGGCGGTAGCGCACCCATCCCTCGGCCGCCAGGTCCTCCAGGAGCAGCGGCTCGTCCCGGCGCAGGAGCGGGTGGCCGTCCGGCAGCACGGCGACGTAGGACTCCCTGCCCAGCGGGTGGACGTCGAAGAGGCATCCCGGCGGGACCTCGTGCACCAGCACCAGGTCGAGCGTGCCCTGGCGGGCGAGCCGCTCCATCTCCGCCGGGTCGGGCTCCTCGTGGATCGTCACCTCCAGCCGGGGATGACGGCGGCGCAGCTCGCCGAGCGCACGCGGCAGCCGGTGGGTCCCGAGGCCCAGGTAGGCGGCGATGACCAGCTCTCCCGTGAGGTCCGCGTCGGCGGAGCGGGCGGCGGTGAGCGCGCGCCGGGACGCGGTGGTGGCGATCTCCGCCTCCGCCAGGAAGGCCCGGCCTGCCGCCGTCGGCGCCATTCCCTGCGGGGTGCGCGTGAACAGGCGCACCCCCACCTGCTTCTCCAGGGTGCCGATCTGCTGGGACAACGACGGCTGCGCGATCCCCAGCCGTTCGGCCGCCGCGGTGATGCTGCCCTCTTCGGCCACCGTCAGGGCGTACTCGTACTGCCGCAAGTTCACCGGATGCCGCCTCGCTACATAGAAACCTTCTATGCAAATCATAGCAGTCGACTCTTTGCGTCTATATCGGTGTCGTGCGTACCTTCTGAATCGCACGAATCATGCGAGGAAAACGGAGAACCGATGCGTCTCGCCGACAAAGTCGCTCTGGTCACGGGCGGCGGAGCAGGTCTCGGCCTGGCAATTGCCGAGAAATTCGCGGCCGAAGGTGCCCACGTCTACATCACGGGCCGCCGGAAGGAGGTTCTCGAAGAAGCCGCGGCTTCTATCGGAGAAGGAGTCACGACCGTGGTCGCGGACTCCACGTCGCCGAGCGATCTCGACGAGCTCGCCGAGACCATCAGGAGCCGGAGCGGGCGGCTCGACGTGCTCGTCGCCAACGCGGGCATGATCGAGCGGGCCGATTTCGGCGCGGTGACGGAGGACCACTTCGACCGCACGTTCGACCTCAACGCCCGCGGCACGCTGTTCACCGTCCAGACGCTCCTGCCGCTCATGCCGGCCACCGGCTCGATCGTCCTGGTCAGTTCCA
This sequence comes from Lentzea sp. NPDC059081, assembly GCF_042738015.1. Lineage (NCBI taxonomy): Bacteria > Bacillati > Actinomycetota > Actinomycetes > Pseudonocardiales > Pseudonocardiaceae > Lentzea > Lentzea sp. NPDC059081. The sequence continues at coordinate 380,387 of NZ_JBHYGW010000004.1, read as the reverse complement.
TCCAGGGGTTCAAGGGACTGCCCGGATCGAGCGCCTACAGCGCGGCGAAGGCGGCGGTGCGCTCCTACGCGCGCGTGTGGGCAGCCGAGTTCGGCGGCAGAGGTCTGCGGGTCAACGTGCTCACCCCGGGGCCGTTCGACACCGCCATCATCGACGGGCAGGCCGAGTACTTCGGGCAGGACCCGGCGGCGCTGCGCGCCCAAATGGCCACGCACGTCCCCCTGGGCCGCCTCGGACGTCCCGAGGAGCTCGCCGGCGCGGCACTGTTCCTGGCGTCGGACGAAAGCAGTTTCATGACCGGCGCGGAACTCTGCGTCGACGGAGGAATGGCCCAGGTGTAGTTCCGCGAACAATGTCAGGCGCTTTCGAAGGCCTGGGGACGTGACCGGTCGGGCCAGGCCCGTTCGTAGTTCTCGTCGGGGAAGTCGCTCGGGCTGTCCCCGGCGGCGTGGGCGCGCTGGATCTCCTCGGCGTAGCGCTCGTTGCGGGCGCACCAGGGCGCGGCCGGGATGTACAGGACGTTGCTCCAGCCCTGCTGGTCCTCGACGGGCGCGACGCTGTGGATCATGTCGCAGTGCCACCAGACGGAGTCGCCGGCGCGGATGTCCGGGATGCCGCTGAGCGCCTGCGTCAGCAGCTCGTGGTACTTGGTGCTGACCGGGAAGACCTGGTTGACGGTCACGCCGCACATGTCGTCGTCCGGGACGTCGTCGAGCAGCGGGCGCAGCATCAGGTACGCCATGGCACCGGGGATCGGGACGGTGTGCAGGACGCCCTGGTCGCGCTTCATGTCCGACAGCGCCGTCCAGCCCTGGAAGGTGCGGAACACCGAGCACATGGTGGTGCCGGGGTACTGCGGGCCGGTGGTGCGGTGGGCGGCGTCCCAGGGGTCGTACTGCTCCGGCGTGCCGTCGAACAGGTGCCGGAACGCCTGCTGGTACTCGGCCGTCATCCACAGGTCGAGCGTGCCGGGGTCGAGGTGGGTGCCGAGCCCGTTGGAGCTCGCGCCGGGCGGGCGGCGGCGGATGCGGTCCGGGTAGTGGACGTCGCGGTCGGGGTCGAACCAGCCGTCGCTCTTCCAGACGCTGTTCAGGAACCGCTGCACGGTGGCCATGCGTTCGTGCTTGCGCGCCTCGTCCTGCGCGGGTGACCAGTAGATCGGGTAGATCTCGGGCTTCGAGCCGACGCTGCCGAAGAAGTCGTCGCCGGGGCCGCGGTAGTCCTCGAAGAAGTGGTTGCCCTCGACGTAGTCCACAATGGACTTGTCCCACTTCACGGCCTGCTCGTGGTCGAAGTGGTTCCGCACGACCAGGCAGCCGCGCCTCGTCAGCTCGTCCGTCGGGGCGGTGCCGGCTTCGATGTCGGCGTAGTCGAGGACCGGCCAGACGTCGTTGCCGCGCGCCCGGATGTCGTCGACCTCGCGCTGGATCCGCTCCTCGACGACGGCGAACACCTCCTCGACGCTCCGTCCGGACGCCTCGATGTTCGCGCGGATCGCCTGCTTCACCTCCCGCACGGCTTTCGGCAGGTCAGCGGGCGTGGTCTCCCAGTTCGGCAGCACGTCGACTCCTTCCAGTAAGGCCTCCTAACTTGGAACTGTAAGCGTGTCGCCCCGTTCTGGGCAAGGCCCCTAACTAGAATGGCGGCCGTGACCCGGCCGTCCCAGGAGCTGCTGCGCTCGATCTCCGACGAGCACGTGCTGCGCTCGTTGATGTCCGCCCGGCGCCTGACCAGGGCCGAGCTGGCGGTGGAGACGGGCCTGTCGAAGCCGACCGTGAGCGAGAGCGTCCGCCGCCTGGTCTCGTCCGGCCTGGTCGCCGACACCGGCGAACGCACCCCCGGCGGCCGCGGCAAGGGACGCGTCGGCTCGTTCTACGGCCTGGCCGAGGACGTGGGCGTCGGGCTGGTGATCACGATCGCGCCCGACGGCGTGACGGCTCTCGTCGTCGACGCGTACGGGGACGAGGTCTCGCGGACGCACCGCGCGATCTCCGGACCTGGTGACGTGGCGTCGGTCCTGCCGTCGGTCGCCGAGGAAACCGTTGCCGGACACCACGTCCGGCTGTGCACGGTGAGCGCGGCCGACCCGGTTGACCGGCGAACCGGCCGGCTCGTGCACCTGCCGGACTCGCCGTTCCTGGTGGGCGATCTCGACCCGGTGGCGGTGCTGTCGCCGTGGGTGCGCGGCCCGGTGGTCGTCGACAACGACGTGAACTGGGCGGCGCAGGCCGAGCACGCGTTCCTGGGCGTCGCCGACTTCGCCTACCTGTACCTGGCCGAGGGACTGGGGTGCGCGGTCGTGTCCGACGGCGAGGTGCGGCGCGGGCATTCGGGGCTGGCCGGGGAGATCTCGCACCTGATCACGACCGGGCCGTCGGGCGCGGTGCCGTTCATCGAGGTGTTCGGCGAACTGGGACTGCGACAGTCCGGCACCACGGCGATCGACGTCTCACGGTTGCTGCGCGCGGACTCCGGCGTGCTGGCGCGGGCGGTCGGCGGGGTGGTCATGGGGCTCGTGACGCTCGCGGACCCCGAGGTCGTGGTGGTCGGCGGGTCGTGGGGGCCGGCGTTGCTGGACGCGATCCGCGCGGAGTGTTCTTCGTTGCCGCGTCAGGTTTCCGTGGTGGCGGCGTCGGTGGCGGAACCGTCGTTGGTGGGAGCGCGAGCGGCCGCCCTCGACAGGCTGAGGGCGGCGCTCGTGGAGGCCTCGCGTTAGGCGGGCATGCAGGCGTACTCCTCGATCCGGGTGATCAGCCCGTCCTCGAACCGGAAGTACACGGCGGCGTCCAGCCGGAACTGCCCGCCGTCCTTCATCGCGACGTTCACGACGTGCTGCTGCAACACCTCGCCGGGCTGGTCGAACTGCCGCGTGATGTCGTAGCGCATCGACTCGATCGGCTCGATCTGCGCGGCCATGCCGGCGATGTTCTCCTGGATCGTCGAGTCGCCCTTGCCGTCGTTGTGCCAGACGGTGGCGGTCTCGGCGCACATCGCCCGCGCTGCGGACCACTCCCGGTTCTCGAGGTGGCGGAGGTAGCCGGCGGCCTTGGCCTTGAGGTCGTACATGAGCGCGCGTTCTCCTGCTTCGACTCGCATCGGGAGGTGGTTTCCGGGTGGGGACAGCGGACAGGTGAAGACCGACGGCGACACGTGGTGGTGCGAGAGGGTCGCCTGGTTGAAGTCGACGGTGATCTTGGTGCCGGGGTCGGCCAGCGGCAGGTTCAGCCAGCGGCCGATGTCCGGCGTCCCGCTGCCGTTGGTCTCGTCCGTGAAGATGACGAGTCGTTGGTCCGGCATGGTTTCCACGACCGCGAGCACGTGTTCGGTGCCGTTGATCGTGACGACCAGGTCGACGGGGGCCTGGACGGGTTCGGTGTGGCGGGGTGACGTCAGGTGTTCGACGTCGATGCTGCGCTCGGGTGCGGCGCGGATCTCGCCCTCGAAGACCCAGCTCGGGTCGTGGGGGTAGGTGTCGATGCCCGTGAGGCCGGAGCGGTCCAGCGCCTGGTGGTCCATGACGACCACGCCGTAGAAGCCGTCGGCGCCGCCCGCGAAGGCCACGCGTCCGTCCGGCAGGTGCAGGGCGCCGTCGACCTCGGTGGTGACGCCGTCGATGGTGTGCCGGAGGGCGCCCTGGCCGTCGACGTGCCACTCCCCCGGGATCCCGGTCAGGGTCTGCGGTTCGGGGCCGGCGACCTTGCCCCTGGCGACGATGGTCGCCTTGCCGTTCGGTCCGGCGATCTCGGCCCATCGGGCCTCGCGGAACTCGTCGTGGTTCATTTCCCGCCTTCCCGACGCGCCAGAACCACCTGCAGGCCGTTGTCGCGGAGGGTGCGGTCCGCCGCCACGGTGAAGCCGGCCTCGGTCAGCATCGGAGCCCAGTCGCCACCGTGCAGCCCGTCGTGCACGGCCTTCTCCACGAGGAGGACCACGCCACCGGGTGCCAGCACGTCGTGGATCTTGCGCAGGACCTGGCCGGGGTCGGCCAGGTGGTGCAGCGAGCCGGACGCCCACAGGAGGTCCGCGGTGCCGAGATCCGGCCAGCCGGCGTCGAGGTCGGCCTGGACCGTGCGGACGCGATCGGCGAGTCCCAGCTCGCACGCCCGGTCGTGGAGGCGCTGGAGGTCTTCGACCGAGACGTCGACGGCGGTGACCCGCGCTTCCGGGAACCGGCTCAGCAGGGCGAACGTGCCCGCGCCCGCACCGGCGCCCAGGTCGACGACGTGGCGGGGGCCGGGCTCGGCGGAGGTGTGCTCGGCCAGCAGCGCCGTGTACAGATCGGAGTGCACCGGGCGGTGCCCGTGCCCATGACCGTGGCCGTGGCCATGTCCGTGTTCGCTCATGGGCCCAACGTAGGTCGGCCGTGCGCCAGGTGCACGGTCACTTGCGCGTTCGGCAAGACGGTCGCCCGGCCCGGTGCCGTCCGCGCAAGATCAGCTCTTCTTGTCGGCGTTGTGGCCGCGCCGTGCCTCCCGGTCGAAGATGCCGAGGATCTCGCACGGCCCGCCCGCGGTGCCGATGGCGTGCGGCAGCATCGTCGGGAACTCCGCCGCCTGGTTGGTCTCCACGCGGAACCGCCGGTTGCCCAGCAGCAGCACCGCGACCCCGGACAGCACGACGAGCCACTCCCGCCCGGAGTGCGCGCGCAGGGACGCGGGGTTGTCGGGCGGCGGGGTCGTCATCCGCTGGCGCATGACGGTCATGCCGGGCTCGGCCCTGATCGGCCAGCGCATCGTGGCGTGGCCGCTGTCGATCATCGGGCTGACGATCACGTCGTCGGTGTCGGTCTCGACGAGCTGGTCGAGCGTGGTGTCCAGGGCCCGTGCCAGGGTGACGAGCTGGTCCAGGGCGAGGCGGCGCTGGCCGTTCTCGATGCGGCTGAGCGACGACGGGCTCAGCCGCGCGCGGGTCGCCAGCTCGTCCAGCGACCAGCCCTGCGCCACCCGCAACGCGCGGATGCGCTTGCGCACGAGGCTGTCCAGATCGCCATCTTCTTGCGTCATGCGCACGATCGTATGCCTCATCCGCAAGAGGTGCCTACCGTCGGAGCCATGAACGAACTCTGGGACGCCGTGGTCATCGGCGGTGGCGCCGCCGGCCTGAACGGCGCGATCATGCTGGCCCGCTCACGCCGTTCGGTCGTCGTGGTCGACAGCGGCACGCCCCGCAACGCCCCGGCCGACGGCGTGCACGGACTGCTCGGCCTGGACGGCATCCCGCCCGCCGAGCTGCTGGGCAGGGGCCGTGACGAGGTCCGCAAGTACGGCGGGCGGATCGTCCACGGCGAGGTGGTCAAGGCCGAACCCACCCCGGACGGCTTCACCGTCACGCTGGCCGACGGCACCTCGCTCACCGCGAAGCGCGTGCTGGTCGCGACCGGGTTGCGCGACGTGCTCCCGGACGTGAAGGGGCTGGCCGAGCACTGGGGCCGCGGTGTCGTGCACTGCCCGTACTGCCACGGCTGGGAGGTCCGCGACGAACCGATCGGCGTGCTGGGCTCGGCGCACCACGCGCTGCTGTTCCGGCAGCTGTCCGACGACATCGTGTTCTTCGCGAACGGCACCGAGCTCGAGGACGACACCCGTGCGAAGTTCGCCGAGCGCGGCATCCGGATCGTCGAGACCCCGGTCGCGGAGATCGAGTCCACAAAGGAGCAGATCACGGGTGTCCGGTTGACGAACGGCGAAGTCGTGCCACGACGCGTGATCGCCGTCGCCACCACGATGATCGCCCGCACCGACGGCATCGAAGGCCTCGGGCTGCCGTTGGAGGACGTGCCGAACGGGCGGAAGTTCGTCACCGGCATGGCGGGCACGACCCCGGTGAAGGGCGTGTGGGTCGCGGGCAACGCCACCGACCTCACCGCCCAGGTCGGCGCGTCCGCCGCCGCCGGTGCGCTGGCCGGTGCCCACATGAACGCGGACCTGCTCGCGTGACCACGATCGACAGCACCCGTCAGCGCACAGCCGTGCTGGTCGCGATCTCCGTGGCGTTGATGGCCGTGATCTCCTCGGTGACCGGCCTGAACGTCGCCCAGCCCGACCTCGCCGCCGAGTTCGGTGCCTCGCGGAGCACGGTTCTGTGGATCATCAACGCCTACGTGCTCACGCTGTCGGCGTTGCTGCTGCCGCTCGGCGCGGCCGGGGACCGATGGGGCCGCAAGCCCGCGCTGCTGACCGGCCTGGTCGTGTTCGGCGTGGCGAACGTCCTCGCGGGTCTGGCCCAGTCGACCGAGGTGATCTTGGCGGCACGGGTGCTCAGCGGTGTCGGTGCCGCGACGATCATGCCCGTGACGCTCGCCGTGATCACCTCGTCGTTCCCGGAGAAGGAGCGCGGCAGGGCGATCGGCGTGTGGACGGGCGTCGCCGGCGGCGGTGGCCTGCTGGGCATGTTCCTGTCGGCCGTCCTGGTCGACTGGGCGAGCTGGCGGTTGTTGTTCGTGCTGCCGGTGGCCCTGGTCGTCGTGGCGCTGGTGATGGTCTGGCGGTCCGTCCCGGACTCCCGCGGCGAGCAGCATCCGTTCGACGTGGTGGGCGCGCTGACGTCGGTCGTCGGCGTGGCCGGGTTGATCTACTTCCTGCACGAACGCGACGTCGTCAGCCTCCTCGTCGGGCTCGCCGGCACGGCGGCGTTCGTGGCCTGGGAGCTGCGGCACCGCACGCCGTTGGTGGACGTCCGGCTGTTCCGCGAGAAGGAGCTGGCGGCCGGGTCGGTGACGATCCTGGTGGTGTTCGGGGTGCAGGCGGGCGTGTCGATCATGCTGTACCCGTTCTTCCAGACCGTGCTCGGCTGGTCGGGACTGCTCGCCACGGTGGCGCTGCTGCCGATGGCGGGCCTGATGATGGTCACCTCCGGCCTCGCCCCGCGGCTGGCCGAACGGGTCGGTGCCCGCACGACCACCGCGCTGGGGATCGCCGCGGCCGGGCTCGGCCTGGCGTTGATGGCCCTGCTCGTCTCCGACGGGTACCTGTCCGTGCTCCCCGGCATGATCGCGATGGGGATCGGGATGGGCCTGTCGATGCCGCCCGCCACCGAGGCGATCACCAGCTCCCTCCCCCGGGAACGCCAGGGGGTCGCGTCCGCGCTCAACGACGTCACCAGGGAGTTCGGCACCGCGCTCGGTGTCGCCCTGCTGGGAGGGATGCTGTCGGCGTCCTTCGTGGACGGCTGGCGCACGTTCATGTGGGCGGGCGTCGCCCTGATGGCCGCGCTGCTGGCCTCCGTGGTGCTCAGGCGTCGTTGAGCATGTCGAGCAGCTTCTGCGGGGCGCCGCCCTCGCCGAACAGGCTCTCCAGCATCCGGTCGGAGTCCTCGGTCGCCGCCACCGCCCGCACGAACATGGCCTCCTCGTACTCGGTCAGCGCGGTCTCGACGTCGTTGCCCGCCAACGCCTTCGCCAGCTCGGCCCCGTCGAGCATGGCGAGGTTGGCGCCCTCGCCGTTGGGCACGGACAGGTGCGCGGCGTCCCCGACCAGCGTCACGCCGGGCACCCGTTCCCACCGGTGCCCGGCGGGCAGCGTGTAGTGCGGGCGGAAGACCGGCACGGTGTCGGTCTCGGTGATCAGCGCGGTCAGCTCGGGCGCCCAGCCCTCGAACTCGGCCGCGACCCGCTGCGGATCCGTGACGTCGAGGTCGTCGAACCACTCGAGCGGCCGGCTGAACTCGACGTAGGCGTGCAGCGTGTCGCCGGCCTCGCGGTGCCCGAAGATCCCCTTGCCCTGGCCTGGCGAGAACATCGACCCGCCACCCACGGCCTTCGCGGCGGCCGGATGCCGCGTGTCGGCCTGGTAGAGGTAGGTCTCGACGAACGACATGCCGGTGTACTCGGGCTTCGCGTCCGTGAGCACCGGCCGCACCCGCGACCACGCGCCGTCCGCGCCGACCAGCACCTCGGCGTCGACGGTGGTGCCGTCGGCGAACGTGACGCGCCTGCCCTCGACGTCCGTGACCTTGTGCGCCCACCGGACGGTGCCCTCCGGCAGGCTGTCGAGCAGCATCTGCCGCAGGTCGGCGCGCTGGATCTCCGGCCTGCCGCCCGTGCCGTCGTCGGCCTTGTCGAGCAGCACGGTGCCGTCGTTGTCGAGCACCCGCAACGCCTCGCGCCCCTCCAGCACCAGCGCGCGGAACTCGTCCATCAGCCCGGCCGCCTCGACGGCGAGCTGCCCGTTGTAGTCGTGGATGTCGAGCATGCCGCCCTGTCCCCGCGACGCGAACGACTCCTCCGCCTCGTAGACGGTGGACGGGATGCCGTGGACGTGCAGCACGCGGGCGAGCGTGAGTCCGCCGAGGCCGGCGCCGATGATCGTGACGTGCATGTGCAGAGCTCCCCTGTGGTGATCATGCCGCCTCCCTGACGGCACGTCCCACAGTCGTCGCGCGGGCTGACACCGGCCGCACATGTCACTGACAGCGCCTGACAGTCCCTGTCACCACTCCGCGAAGCCGCCGTCGTCGTGCCGCCAGATCGGCGACCGCCACGCGTGCCCCACCTCCGCCGCCCTCCGCACCGCCGCCTCGTCCACCTCGACCCCCAGCCCGGGTCCGGTCGGCCGGGCGATCCAGCCGTCGACCACGCGCACCGGTGCCATGTCCACCAGGTACGACGGGTCGGTGCCGTTGTAGTGCATGCCCGCGCTCTGCTCCTGGATCAGGAAGTTCGGCGTCGTGAACGCCACCTGCAGCGACGCCGCCAGCGAGATCGGGCCGAGCGGGCAGTGCGGTGCGATCGACGCGCCGTAGATCTCGGCGAGCGAGCCTATGCGCCGAAGTTCGGAGATGCCGCCCGCGTGGGACGGGTCGGGTTGCACGACCGCGACGCCCGCGTCCAGCACCGGTTTGAACTCCCAGCGCGAGAACAGCCGCTCCCCCGTCGCGATCGGCACGGTCGAGGCCTGCACGATGGACGCGAGCACCTCGGGCGGCAGTTCGGGCAGCACCGGTTCCTCGACGAACATCGGCTGGACCTCTTCGAGCATCCGCACCAGACGTCGTGCCATGGCAGGGGAAACGCGGCCGTGGAAGTCGATCGCGAGGTCGCCGCCGGGTCCCAGCGCCTCACGAGCCTCACGGGCACGCGCCACGACCGCCGCGGCTTCCGCGGGCGACGCGATCGGGCGTATCTCGGCGGTGGCGTTCATCTTCACGGCGCTGAACCCCGCCGCCACCTGGGCGGACACCGCGTCGAACACGCCGTCGGGCCGGTCGCCGCCGACCCACGAGTAGGCGCGGATCCGGTCGCGGACGGGACCGCCGAGCAGTTCGTGGACCGGCAGGCCGCGTGCCTTGCCGGCGATGTCCCACAGCGCGTGGTCGTAGCCGGACAGGGCGGACGACAGGACCGGGCCGCCGCGGTAGAAGCCGCCGCGGCGCAGGACCTGCCAGTGGTCCTCGACGCGCAACGGGTCCTGGCCGACGACGAGCTCGGCCAGTTCGTGGACGGCGGCGCGCACGGTCTCGGCGCGGCCCTCCACCACCGGCTCGCCCCAGCCGGTCACCCCCTCGTCCGTGCTCACCTTGAGGAACAGCCAGCGGGGCTCGACCAGGAACGTCTCGACCGCCGTCACCTTCATGAGGAGTCCTTTGCCGCGGACCAGCCGCCGTCGACCAGGATCTCCGCGCCCGTCACGAACGACGCCGCCGGAGACAGGAGGAAACCGATCACCGAGGCCACCTCGGCCGGGTCGCCGAGACGACCGGCCGGGGTGGCTCGGGCACTGCGTTCCCGGTCCTCGACCGGGACCCGGTCCCATGCCGCCGTCAGCACGGGACCGGGCACCACCGCGTTCACCCGCACGGCAGGCGCGTACTCCACGGCGAGCTGGCGGGTCAACGCCACCAGCCCGCCCTTGGAGGCCGCGTAGGCGCCATGGCCGGGGATGCCGAAGTGCGCGTGCACCGACGAAACCAGCACCACCGAGCCACCACGAGCACGCAACGACGGCAAGCAGGCCCGCAGGCCGTGGAAAGCACCGCCGAGGTTGACTGCGAGCTGACGTTCCCACGAAGCCGGTGCCATGGCGTCCAGCGGCGTGACATCCACCGTGAAAGCGTTGCTCACCAACGCGTCCACGCCGTCACACAGCGCCAAAGCCCGTTCCCACGTGGCCGGGTCGCTGACGTCGCCCCGCACGGCCACGTCGCCGTGCAGGTCGATGCCGATCACCCGGTAGCCGGCCTCGGTCAGGTGCCGTGCCGTGGCGGCGCCGATCCCGGCCGCCGCGCCTGACACCACCGCGCACTTCATGCACGTTCTCCTAGAGGGTCTGCCGGTAGACCTTGTTGTCCGGCCCGCGCACCACTGTCCACGCGGAACCGTCGGGACCAGCAGTAGCACCCACCGCGCCGACCAGCGAGTTGCTCGGGAACTCCGGCCGGTTGAACCACCCGCCCCACACCCCGGCGGAGCTGTTGACCTGCCACACCGTGTAGTCGCTCGCCCGCGCGAACAGGTAGATCCGGTCCTGGAACTCGACCATCGTCGGGCTGCCGGAGATCACGCCTCCGAGTGACGTCCACGCGCCACCCGACACCGGCCGCACCCACACGCTGTCGTCGGCGGTCCGCACGGCCACCTGACCGCCCGCGACGCTCGGCCTGCCGTAGATCGGGGCGTCACCGGGCGCACCCAACGACGTCCAGCCGCCGCGGTAGAGCCACACGCGACCATCCGGCCCGCGAGCGACGATCGTGCCATCCGTCGACACCGAAGGCGCGTCGGTCAGCTTGCCGCCCAGCGGCTTCCAGCCACCCCACCGTCCGTTGTGGAGGGTACGTTGCCAGGCCTGGTTGTCGAGCCCTCGCACCGTGACCTCGACGTCGGATCCGACCGCGCGGACAGCAGGCTGTCCCTGGATCGCCTTGCCCAAGCTCGACCACTTGCCTCCGCGCAACATCCGCAGCTCGCCACCGACGCCCCGCGAGAACACCAGGGCCTCGTCACCGACACGGGCGATCGCGGGCGACGCGGTGGCGTCCGACCCGACGGCCTCACCGGGCACCAGATCCGTTCCCCGCAGCTTCAGCATCGCCGTGCCGTGCGCCGGAACGGTCACGGTGTACGAACCAGAGACGGTACCTCGGTCGGCACGCGCCCGCAGGTCGCGAACCGTCACGTCCCCGCGCAGCCCGGCGGGGGCGAAGTCGACCGTCATCGCAGCAGGAACTTCACGCCGGTTGAGCAGTACGACGGAACGCTCACCCTTACGGGACAACACTTTGCTGTACACATCGGTGTCGCCGGTCGACGCCACCCGCACACCCTGGATCGCCAGCGGGTCCTGGTCGACCGCGAGGATCTCCGGGTTCTTCAGGGTGGCGATCATCGACGGCGGCAGCGTGCGCGGGTCCGAACCGATGATCAACGGCGAGGACATCTGCGCCCACATCACGAACTGCGAGGTCGACTCCTCCTCGTTCAGCTCGTACGTGCCCTGCTGCGTCCTGCGCATCGGGATCAGGTAGTCCGGGTCGTTGTAGTGCCCCGGCCCGTTCGCCTCGGGATGCGCGGCGTTGCGGTCCATGTTGCGCAGCACGTCGCGCCAGATGCCCTCGTAGGGCGTGCCGAACGCGACGTCGGTCGAGGTGCGCCACGAGTCGGCGAGAAGCGGCCCGAACGTGTAGGAGATGTCCGCGACCTGGTCCGGCCCGTGCGGGACACCCCACTCGTCGGTGACGGGGTTGCAGAGGTTGAGGATCATCGGCCGCCCGGCTTTCCGCACGGCCTTGCTGAAGTCAGCGAACGCCTGCGCGGGCTTGAGGTTCGCCGCGATCCCGCACAGGAAGTCGATTTTGATCGCGTCGAACTTCCAGGCCGCGAACCGGCGAGCGTCCTTCTCGTAGTACCCGCCACCGCTGCCCGCGGCGCAGTTCTTGCCGTCGGACGGGCCGGCGTCGGTGTAGATGCCGGCCTTCAACCCCTGGGCGTGCAGGTCGCGGACGAGCTTGTCGAAGCCGCCGGGGAACTTCGCCGGGTCCTCGACGAGGTCGCCGCGGGCGTTGCGGGGAGTCGGCGCGTTCCAGCCGCCGTCGATCCAGACGATCTTGTAGCCCGCGTCGCGCAGGCCGCTGCTCACGAGGTGGTCGGCGACGCCGCGGACGTCCTTCTCGGTCGGGGCGCCGAGGCCGAAGTACGTGTTCCACCCCATGTACGGGGTCTTGGCGACACCGCTGTCGTAGTAGATGGGCGCTCCCTGGTCGTCACCGGCGTAGGCGGGCGTCGCAACCAGGGACATCAAGGCGATGGCCAACGCGACTCTGCGAACGGACATGCGGTGAGCCTCCCCCGCCCCCGACTCGGGTGTCAAGAATAATTCCTAATTTATGTGTAGTAGGCTGGCGAGCGTGAGCTACCGCTACGAGATCACCCAGGCGGTCGTGCGGCAGGGCATCATCGCGATCATCCGCACCGCCGACACCTCCTCCGCCGTCATGGCCGCCGTTCCGCTGCTGGACGCGGGACTCACGTCGCTCGAGCTGCCGCTGACCAACCCCGGCGCGCTCGACGCCATTCGGCAGCTCCGGGCGGACCACCCGGACGCCGTCATCGGCGCGGGATCGGTGCTCGACGAGGCCTCCGCGGTGGCCGCCGTGCGCGCCGGAGCGCAGTTCCTGGTGGCGCCCAACCTGAACACCGCGGTCATCCAGGCCGGGCACCGCTACGGCGCCGCGGTGCTGCCGGGCGCCGGGACCGTCTCCGAGGTCGTCCAGGCGCTCGAAGCAGGTGCGGACGCGGTGAAGGTGTTCCCCGCGCCGACGCCGCAATGGGTGAAGGACGTGCTGGCAGTGCTGCCGTACGCGCCGCTGGTGCCGACCGGCGGTGTCGCGCCGGCCGACGTCCCCGCGTGGCTGGAGGCGGGCGCCGTGGCGTGCGGGGTCGGGTCGGCCCTCGCCCGCACGCCGATCGACGAGGTCACAGCCCTGCTGAGGGCCTGAGCACGACCACGTCGGCGTCGTTCGCCGCGGTCCAGGCGAACGGCAGCCCGACGTGGGTCAGGTGCGCCGCCGAGTACACCTGGCCGTTCTCGTCCACATAGGACCCACTCAGACCGCGCAACTTTACCCGCGACGGCCTTCCTGGCACCTCCGGTACCCCGGTCAGCGCTCCGGTGTTCCACGCCAGCACCACGACTCGGTCCTCGCCGTTGTACTGGACCGCGTAGTCGAGCAGGTGGGCCTCGCTGCCGTGGACGATGTGGCGGATCTCCTTGTAGCGGGCGATCAACGCCTTGGCCTCGTCGCGTTCGCCAGTGGACCAGTGCCGCACATCCGCGCCGATGCCGAGCACTCCGGCCATGGCGAGCACGAACCGGAACTTGAGCGACCGCGGCCGTGCGTCGAACACGCCGGGCGCGTCCGTCACCCACGACGACATCAGGTGCGGGGCGTGCATGTGCAGGAACCCGTGCTGGATCTTCAACCGGTCGAGCGGCGCGGTGTTGTCGCTGGGCCACACCACGTCCACCAGCCCGGTCGTGGCGAGATCGGTCCTGCCGCCCCCGCCCGCGCAGCCCTCGACGAGCACGTCCGGGTGCTTCTCCCGCAGGTGGCGGAGCACCCGCCAGTAGTTGCGGACGTGGGCGTCGTCCTGGTCGAGCGGGCGTTCGGTGGCGGGACGGTTCATGTCCCACTTCAGGTAGCCGATGCGGTAGTCCGTCAGCAGACGGTCCAATGTCAACAACACGAACTCGTACACCTCGGACAAGCCGAGGTTGAGAAGTAGCTGGTTGCGGATCAGCGTGGGTTCGCGGCCGGGCAGCCGGTAGACCCAGTCCGGGTGGTCGGCGTAGAGCCGCGACTTCGGGCTGACGGACTCCGGTTCGACCCACAGCCCGAACTCCAGCCCCATCGCCCGCACGTCGTCGACGAACCCACCGAAGTCCGGCGACTCCGGGTACCAGTCGCCGAGCCCACCGGTGTCGTCGTGCCGTCCGGCGAACCAGCCGTCGTCGACCACGAACAGCTCCGCGCCGAGGTCGGCGGCGATCCGGGCCAGCTCGCGCTGTTTGGGCAGGTCGACCTCGAACCCGGTCGCCTCCCACGAGTTGTAGAGCACGGGTTTGCGCGCTTTCCTGCTGCGCAGCCGGTCGTAGGCGTGCCAGACCTGTGCGAGGCCGTTGGTCGAGTACGCCAGTGCGAGTTCGGGCGTCGTGAAGGTCTCCCCCGGTTCGACGACGACCGGGCCGAGCATCCCGGCCCGCACGCGCGTGAGCCCGGACGGTTCGACGTCGGCCGTGATCTCCCAGGACCCGGACCAGGACAGCGACACGCCCCACGTGTCGTCGACCGACAGCCAGGGCGCGTAGTTGTGCCCGGGAACGCCGTAGGAGCTGCCGATGCGGAACCCGCCGGCGGGCAGGTCCACGTGGTCCAGCTGGAACTCGCGAGCCCACTCCCCGTGGAGGAACGACAGCCGTGGGCTACTCGTCGGCAGGCACACACCCGCCGACCCGATTCGCTCCAGCCGCAACGGTTCCGCGGACGTGTTGGTGATCTCGACCCAGCGCGACAGCACGTCGACGGACGTCTCAGGCCGGTAGCAAAGAACTGCGCGAAGCCCTGCGACAGCATCGACGAACGCCAGCCGCAGCACACCACCGGCTTCGGCAGCGCCCTGGAACGTGAACCACGAGTCGCCGTCGACTTCGAGATCGGCACCGGTGAACGGACGCTGCCCGCGCGGCACGTACTCGACCGGTGCCGCGTCCGCCTCGGTGATGAAGTGGAGATCGCCGTGGGTCTTGAGCGCGGACGGACCGACCTCGACACCGTGCGGGCCCCACGCCACCAGTTCCGCCCAGCGACCACCCGGCTCGACGGCCACCGTGTACGAGGTGGTGGCCATCCTCAGTGTCCAACTTCTGGGCGTCCAGGTCATTTCACCGCTCCCACCGCGAGTCCGGAGATGAAGTGCCGCTGGAACCGCAGGAACACCGCCACGGTCGGGATCGCCGCGATCACCGACCCGGCCGCGATCACGTTCCAGTTCGACACGTACTGCCCCTGCAACGCGAGCAGCGCCGGCGTCACGGGCATGACCGACGACGACCGCAGCACGGTGATCGCCCACAGCAGGTCGTTGAAGATCCAGGTGAACGCCAGTGCGGCCAGCGCGGCGAGCGCGGGCCTGGTCATCGGCAGCACGATCCGCCAGTAGATCTGGACGGGCCCGGCGCCGTCGATGGTGGCGGCCTCCTGCACCTCGTCCGGCATCGCGCGCATGAAGCCCTGGAGCACGAACGTGTAGAAGCCCAGCCCGAACCCGACCTGCACGACGACCAGCGCGACGAGCGTGTCGTAGATGCCGAGCAGCTCGGTCAGCTTCGACACCGGCACCAGCAGGATCTGCGGGGGCAGCAGGTTGCCCGCGAGCATCAGCAGGATGATCGTGCGCCGGCCGGGGATCGCGAAGCGGCTCAACGCGTACGCCGCCGCCGAAGCCAGTGCGAGCGACAGGAACACCGTCGGGATCGTGACGAGCACGCTGTTCCACATGGCACCCGCGCCGCCGTTGGTCCACGCGTCGGTGAACCCGGCGAAGGTGAACGACCGCGGCAGCGACGCGAGCCCGTTGGCGGCGATGTCGTCGAACGACCGGACGGCGGTGACGAGGACGGCCGCGATCGGCAGCAGCCAGAGCACGGAGATCGTGCCCGCCACGGCGTGGAAGACGCGGTTGCTGGACATCTCAGTTCTCCCGGAACGCGCGGACGAGGTAGGTCACGATCACGCCGAACGCCAGCACGAAGATGACCACCGCGAGTGCCGAGGCGTAGCCGAGCTTCAGCGACTGGAACGCGGTCGAGTACATGTAGGTGCTGAGCAGCTCGGACGAGTGGTACGGGCCGCCGCGCGTCATCGACCACACCACGTCGAACGACCGCAGCGAGTCGATCACGATCACCGACAGCACCACCGAGTTGACGCTGGACAGCTGCGGCCAGGTGACGTGCGTGAACTTCTGCCAGGCCGTGGCACCGTCCAGAGTGGCCGCTTCGTACAGCCCCGGGTCGATGCCCTTGAGCCCGGCCAGGTACAGCACCATGACGTACCCGACCTGCCGCCACAGCGCGGGCACCAGCACGGCGTAGATCGCGGTGTCCGGGTCGGCGAGCGGGCTGCTGTCGAACAGCCCGCCGGGCTGGTAGAGCACCTGCCAGATCAGCGAGGTCGCCACGAGCGAGAACACCACCGGGATGAACAACGCCGCCCGGTAGATCCCGACGCCGCGGCGTTCCTTCTGCAGCAGCACGGCGATGCCGAGGCCGCCGACCGCGGACAGGCCGCCGAAGAGGACGAGCCAGATCGCGGTGTTGGTGACGGCGATGTGGAAGACGGGGTCGTCGATCATCCTGGCGTAGTTGTCGAGCCCGACGAACCGGGGCGGCGAGACGCCGTCCCAGTTCGTCAGCGCGAGCCAGCAGCCCTGCACCGCGGGCCAGAAGACCCAGAACCCCTCCACCAGCAACGGGATGAGCACGAACAGCAGCAGGACGGGAGGGACTCTCCTGGTCATGTCAGCTCGACCACACCTGCTCGGCGGCCTTCTGCCAGGTGGCGAGGATGGTGTCGAGCTGGTCGGGTTGCTGCAGGAACTTGACCAGCGCGGCGTCCGCGGTGGGCTGCAGCGCGTCGCTGGAGTCGCGGTTGAAGAACTGGGTGATCTCCGCGGCCTCCTTGAGGTGCGCGCGTCCCTTCTGGACGAGAGGCGTGCCGGAGTCCTTGGCGTTCGGGTGCGTCGGCAGGACCGTGCCGGACGAGGCCTTGATGTAGACCTCCTGCCCCTCGGCCGTGGCCGCGTAGGTGAGGAACTCCTTGAGCTCCTTGACGTGCGGCGACTTGGCGCTGGCGAAGAACCCGTCGGTCGGGCCCTCCTCCGCCAGCGGCACGGCCGGGTCGATGATCGGGAACCGGAAGAAGTCGATGTCGTCGATCGCGTCCTTCGGTGCCGCGTCGGCGAAGAACGCGCCGGTGAGCAGCATGCCCGTGCGGCCCTGCAACATCGCGGTCGTGGCCTCCTGGAAGCCGATCGCGGTGCCGTTGGGGTCGGTGAACGGCAGCACCTCGCGCCACGGCGTAAAGATCGCCTTCACCTTGGGGTCGTCGAACTTCTGCTTGCCCGCCAGCAGCTCTCGGTGGAACGGGGCGCCGTTGACGCGAACGTTGAAGTAGTCGAACCAGGCCGAGGCGGTCCACGGCGAGTCCGACCCGGCGCCCATGCCGAGCGGGACGACGCCCTTCGACTGCAACGTCCGGCAGAGCGCGACGAACTCCTGCCACGTCTTCGGCGGGGTCACGCCCCACTTGGCGAAGTGGGACTTCCGGTAGAAGAAGCCCCACCAGTAGTACGTCGTCGGCACGAACACCTTGCCGCTCAACGTCTTGAACGACTGCGGGTAGTCGCCCATCGTCTGCCAGACGTCGCTGACGTCGAGCAGCAGGCCCTTCTTCTCGTACCCGGTGAGCAGCGCGCCGGGGTACCAGGTGAAGAGGTCGGGCGGGTTCGCGGAGGTGAGGTAGCTCGGCAGCTGGGTGCGGAAGGTCTCGGAGGCGACGGTGTTGACCGACGCCTGCGCGCCCTTCTTGTCGTTGAACGCCTTCACCAGCGCGTCGATCGCCGCTTTCGCCGCGGGCGCCGACAGGTTCGACTGGATCGTGGCGGTGCCCGCGGTCTGGGTGACGGGGCCGGAGGACGCCGAGGTGGCGCAGGATGCCGTGCCGCTGACCAGCAACCCGGCTCCCGCGGCGGCGGTGACGCGGAGGAAGTGACGCCTGTCCATGGCTGAGAAGACTGCGCGTTGACGGTGATCAAGTCAAGAATAATTCATAATTTATGATGTGCCGTATGCTCTGACCTCATGAACGAGAAGCGTCTCCGCGGCGTGCACGGCCAGACCGTCGAGGCGCTGGCGGGCCGGATCCTCGCCGGCGAGATCGGCGAGGGCGACACCCTCGACCTCCCCGCCCTGCGCGAGGAGCTCGACGTGTCGCTGACGGCGCTGCGCGAGGCCCTGAAGGTGTTGTCCGCCAAGGGCATGATCGACGCCAGGCAGAAGCGCGGTACCTTCGTGCAGCCGCGCTCGTCGTGGAACCTGCTCGACACGGACGTGATGCGCTGGCAGACCCAGGCGGGCTCCGACCACGGCCTGTTCGACGAGCTCACCGAGATGCGCGTGATCGTCGAGCCCGCCGCCGCCCGGCTGGCCGCCGAACGCGCGTCCGAAGCC
Organism: Lentzea sp. NPDC059081; assembly: GCF_042738015.1. Lineage (NCBI taxonomy): Bacteria > Bacillati > Actinomycetota > Actinomycetes > Pseudonocardiales > Pseudonocardiaceae > Lentzea > Lentzea sp. NPDC059081. The sequence continues at coordinate 362,166 of NZ_JBHYGW010000004.1, read as the reverse complement.
GACATCGAGGCGTTGTCCGGCGCCCTGGACCGGATGGCCGCCGCCCGCGACCTGGCCGCGACCGTGCGCGCGGACCTCGACTTCCACCGGCTGCTGATGGCCGCGACGCACAACACGTTCCTCACGCAGGTCGAGCGGATCATCGCGATCGGGCTGGCGGAACGGGACAAGCTGGTGCACGGGACCGTGGACGACGACCCGGTGCCGTCGCACCGCGCGGTGCTGGACGCGATCGCGGCCCGGGACCCGGAGGCGGCTTACGAGGCGATGCGGGCGCTGGTCGACAAGTCGGGGGCGGACCTCGACCGGTTGCGGTGACGCCCGAATCGAGATGATGTCCGGATCGAGGTGACGCCTGGATCGATACGACACCTCCGGCCCGGTTGTGAAGGACTTTCACGTCCACCACCATCGGCCCTCATGCGCCTGCTCACGCTCCTGGCCGCCGCCCTCCTGACGATCACCGCCGCACCCGCCACCGCCGCGGTTCCGCTGAAGATCGCCACCTACAACGTCTTCCTGCTGTCGCGGAACCTCTACCCGAACTGGGGCCAGCTCCAGCGCGCCGACCTGGTCGACAGCACCGGTGTCCTCGCCGGGCAGGACGTCGTGGTGTTGCAGGAGGCGTTCGACAACGCCGCCTCGGACCGGCTGCTGGCGAACCTGCGCGACACCTACCCGCACCAGACGCCGGTCCTGGGCCGCAGCCGTGCCGGCTGGGACACCACGTCGGGTGCCTACAGCGACTCCACGCCCGAGGACGGCGGCGTCGCGGTCCTGAGCCGGTGGCCGATCACCACGAGGATCCAGCACGTCCACCGCGACGCGTGCGGTGCGGACTGGTTCTCCAACAAGGGGTTCGCGTACGTGCGCGTCGAGACGCCGGCCGGGCCCGCGCACGTGATCGGCACGCACGCCCAGGCCGAGGACTCGGCCTGCACCACCTCACCGCAGACCGTCCGGGCGAGGCAACGGGCCGAGATCAAGGCGTTCCTGACCGCGCGGAACATCCCCGCGTCCGAGCCCGTGTACGTGGCGGGCGACCTGAACGTCGTCAGGGCGAGCGACGAGTTCCCGCGCATGGTCGCCGAACTGGGGGTGCGGACGCCGGAGATCGGCGGGCACCCGTTCTCGTGGGACTGCGCCGACAACAGCGTCTGCCGCGACCAGTACGGGCCGGAGTACGCCTCCGAGCACCTCGACTACGTGCTGACCGTTCAGGGGCCGTTGCTGCGCAACGAGACCCGGCGGGTGAAGAGTCCGGAGTGGTCGGTCACGTCGTGGGGCCGCAAGCACACCTACACGGACCTGTCCGACCACTACCCGGTGTTCGCGGGTTAGCCCAGTGCCGCCACCAGCCTCTTCGCCTGCACCACCGCCCGGCTGGACCCCTTGCGCGCCGCGACGCCGGCCAGGCCGGGCACCTCACCGCCGGGCCTGACCTGCTGGGCCAGCTCGACGGCGAGCTCGACGACGTCGGCCACCCGGTTGCTGGTCCACATCTGCGGGAGCGCCGCAGACACGGCGTCCCACATCTGCCGCGCGGCACCGGACCGGGCCGCGTCGCGCAGACCGGGCACGACCCGGCTCACCACGAGACCGCGGTCGAGCGTCCGGCCGAGCAGGTCGCCCAGCAGCGCGCCGTCCAGCTGGTCACGGGAAGCGAGGATCAGCACCGCGTCCACGGCGTGGGCGCGGTTGACGGTCAGCTCGGCACCGAGCCCGTAGCAGAGGGCGAGGTGCAGAGCCGGTCCCGCCGGGCCGTCGGACTCGGCGAGCATCGGCAGCAGCGGGCCGTCGCCGCCCTTCGACGCCGTGCGGCCGCGGAGGTGCGGGACGAGGTGGGCGGCGACGACCTCCCGTTGAGCGGGCAGCACCGAGGGCCACCACTCGATCATCGGGCCCCACTCGTCGAACGTGTGCATGCGGTTCTGCGGCTCTTCCAGGCCGGGGACGACGACGGCGAGCAGGCCCGTGTCGCTGAGGTCCTGCTGGGTGCGCCAGTACTTGGGGTAGTGGTAGGTCCGCTCCTCGATGGTGATCACGGGGTCGGTCCTCGCGGAGAGCCACTCGCGGACCTTCGCCGCCGGTTTGCCCTGCACCGCGGCGAAGTCAGCGGCCGTGGTGGTGGGCGGCAGGCGGTGGCAGGCCTGCTTCAGGTCGCGCTGCCACGGTTCCCAGCCCTCGGCGTCGGCCTTCGCGAGCCGGTCCGCGAGCACGGTCGGGTCGAGCAGGCCGGACCCCGCGGTCGGGGTGGACACCAGCGCCGGCCTCGGCGAGTACCGGAGGCCCTTCTCGATCTCGTGCAGCCGCTCGGCGAGTTGCTCCGCGAGACCGCCGTTGTTCGCCCGCTTCAGCTGGACGCGCCACTCGCGGGCGAAGTGGATCGCCGCGGAGATCTTTCCGAGCGGCTTCGCCGGCTCCGCGACGGCGGCGAGGACGGCCATGAACTCGGTGTGGGCGTTGCGCTTGGCGTGGTCGGGGTAGGCGTCGTAGGCGGACCGGTTCAGGATCCACGGGTGCTTGTCGTAGATCGGCTGGAACGCCTGGGTGAGCGTCTCCCGGTCCTGCCAGGCGAACCGCACGACCGCCTCGACGACGCGCTCGGCCGCGACGCCGCCGATCTGTCCGGCGTTGCGCCCGTAGAGTCCCAGCACCTCGCGCGTCAGTTCGTCGAGCGTGGCGATCGGCTCCGGCCACGGCCCCGGCGTGAACGGGGCGAGAATGACGGATTCTTCCTGCGTCGCAACGCCTCCGAGCTGCGAGGCGAGGTCGGCGGGGAGCTGTTCGGCGAGCACCAGCAGTTCGGCGCGGGTGGTGTCACTGATCTTCGCGAGGTGCTTGGCGACCAGCTTGACGGCGTGGCCGCGCAGATCGTCCGACTCGTGCGCGAACAGCTCCGCGGTGATCAGCACCACCTCGTCCGGAGCGGTCCGCGCGTGCTTGCCCAGCCACGACAGCTGCGTGCGGACGAGCTTCTTCTCGCTGCGGCCGAACACCCACCGGCTCGCCTCGCCGAGCAGGTCGAAGTCGAGCCTGCCCGCCTCGTCGAGCTGCCGGAGCCGGTCCTGCGCGAGGGTGGCGACGGTGGAGCGGGCGTCCGGCAGCATCGCGACGTAGTCCCGGACGTGCTCGGCCGTCTCGTCGAGCGTGACGTCCAGGACGTCGTGCAGTGCCAGGAAACCCTGCATCTCCGTGACGCCGCCGCTCTGCTGGAGACGGGCGAGGCAGCCGTCGAGCACCACCCGCCGGTCGCCCCGGTCGCGCAGCAGCGGCAGCCACTCCCGGCTGACGGCGAACGCCGCTCCGGCACCGGCGACCTCGAGCATCCGCGGGATCAGCGGGTCGAAGCCCGGCCGCCACTGCCGGTGGCCGTCGAACGCCATGAGGTGCGCCAGGAAGCCGTCCGTGTCGGGCGGGGTGTCACCGCAGAACGCCAGGACCACCCTCAGCACGTCGGTCCGGGAGAGGTCGCGGGCCGACATCTTCGCGGCGAGCCGCGCGACGAGGTCCGGCGTCCACGGCAGCTCCCGGCTGCGCAGCACGTCCAGCACCACGGGCCCGGCGTTCAGCGGGCTCGTCTCGTCCCACCAGATCCGGTAGCGCATCATCCACGGCGTGAGCGTCGCGGCGCTCGGCAGCAGTCCGGCGCCCGCGACCGCGAGCGTGTCGAAGTGCTCCCAGCTCCGGCTGCCCGCCCGGTGCTTCTTCTCGTACGCGACGAGCTCCTTCGCGCACTCCGCGCGTTCCTCCGGCCCGAGGCTCTTGAGCACCTCGCCGAGCGCGAGGAGCTGACGCGACTCGATGAGCGCCTGGATCCTGTCGAAGCTCACGCCTTGCCTCTCACCATGTCCACGGCCAGCACGTGCTTGCACTTGCCCCGCCCGCCCCGGTACTCGGTCCACCACTGGCAGGTGCACGCGTCGCCGTTCACGCGGTACGTGCCCACCAGCGCCGTGTCGCCGTCCCACCGCACGGCGTCCTGCTCGACGAGCGCCTTCGCGTTGCGCAGCCTGGGGTTCATGGCCTGCACGTCCGCGCCGTCGTAAGGCAGCTCGCGGTGGAAGTACGACGCCTCGGCGAGGTCGTACCCGACCCGTCCGGCGGTGCCGAGCTGGGCCAGCGCGTCCTTCACCCGCTGCACGGTCAGCCCGGACCGGTCCGCCAGGTCCGCGACGTCCACCCGTGGCTCGAAGTCCAGCAACGCGCCGACCAGTTCGGCGTCGGTGTCCGCGTCCCCGGCGGCGAGCCCGTCGAGGACGGCGCCCTCACCGGACAGGCCGCGGTTCACCTCGGGCGACAGGACGAGGGTGAGCCGTTGCGCGCCGAGGTCGACCTCCCAGCCGCTCGCGACCGGCTGACCGTCGGCGGGCGGGCCGTAGAGGCGCACGGCCTTGGCGAAGCGCAGCAACGGGAGCAGCGTCTCCAGCCGGTTCGGGCCGGCCAGGCACACGGCGTTGGCCGATGCGGTTCCGCTGAGCCGCAACGACTTCCCGGACGGCACCGCCCACACCGCCGCACGTCCCTTGGGCAGCGTCTTGAGGAACCGCTGCGCGTCGGCGGGCGACAGCTCGGCCTTGAGGTCGAAGCGCGAGGTCAGCACCTGGGTCTCGGCGAACCCGCGCAGCCAGCGCGGCGGCAGCGGCACCTTCTTCTCGACGATCGCGCCGTCGAGCGTGCCGACCTCGACCTGGTCGGGCCCGACGGTCAGGTGCAGAGGGTCGCCCTTGGTCACCCTGGCCAGCGCGCGCCGCAGCGGTTCGTTGATGTCGACGTTCGTCGTGCCGCGGTCGTGCACCTCGCCGTCCAACGCTCCACTGAGGACGTCGAGCCGCGCGTAGACCCCGCAGCAGCCCGAGAACGACTCGAACCGCAGCCGGTCGCCGTTGCACGTGACGACCGGATCGCGGAGCCGTTCGGGAGTGGGCTGGAAGTAGCGGGTCCCGGCGATCTTCGCGATGGCGAGCAACGACGACGCGGACGCTTGCGAGTCGGCCAGGAACCCGGTGAAGAAGCGCGGGTTCGGCGCCCGGCCGCCGGAGGTCTGCAGCCCCAGTGCGCGCCGCGTCTCGTCCAGCCGGGAGTCGGCGACGTAGGCGTACGAGTGCATTCGCGCACTCTAGTGAACACACGTTCGACTGGAGGCCGGAACGGGCGAATATCGCTTGCGGCCGCGCACCCGTCGCCCGAGAATCTGCGACCGACCTCAGGAGCTGCGGAAACGGGTGGTTCGTGTTCGATGTGATCATCGCAGGGTGCGGTCCGACCGGCGCGATGCTGGCGGCCGAGCTGCGGTTGCACGACGTGCGGGTGCTGGTGCTGGAGAGGGACGCCGATCCTCCGCCGTCGTTCGTGCGCCTGGTGAGCCTGCACATCCGCAGTCTCGAGCTGATGGCGATGCGCGGCCTGCTGGACCGCCTCCTCGAACGCGGCAGGCAACGCCCCGTCGGCGGCAGCTTCGCGGGCATCCCCAAGCCGACGCCGGAAGGCCTGGACTCGGATTTCGGCATCCTGCTCGGCATCTCCCAGCCGCACGTGAACGGCGTCCTCGAGGACCACGCGGTCGCGTCGGGCGCGGAGGTCAGGCGCGGCCTCGGGGTGACCGGGGTCGAGCAGGACGACGACGGGGTGACCGTCGAGCTGGCGGACGGCGAACGGCTGCGGGCGCGGTACCTCGTGGGCTGCGACGGCGCGCGGAGCACCGTGCGCAAGCTGGTCGGCGTCGGTTTCCCCGGCGAGCCGTCGCGCAACGACACGTTGATGGGCGAGCTGGAGTTCTCCGCGCCGCAGGAGGAGGTCGTCGCGCGGGCGGCCGAGATCCGCGAGACGGTCAAGGTGTTCCACCTCGGCCCGTTCGGCGACGGCCGCTACCGCGTGGTGGTCCCCTGTGCGGCGGTCAGCGAGGACCGCTCGGCCACGCTCGACGACTTCAAGCAGGAGCTGCGCACGGTCGCCGGCACCGACTTCGGCGCCCACTCCCCGCGCTGGCTGTCCCGTTTCGGCGACGCCACCCGCCTGGTCGAGCACTACCGCGTCGGCAGGGTCCTGTTCGCGGGCGACGCGGCGCACATCCACCCGCCCGCCGGCGGCCAGGGCCTCAACCTGGGCGTGCAGGACGCGGTCAACCTCGGCTGGAAGCTCGCCGCGCAGATCCACGGCTGGGCGCCGGACGGGTTGCTCGACACCTATCACGCCGAACGCCACCCGGTCGCCGAGGACGTCCTGGACAACACCCGCGCCCAGGTGCACCTGATGGCCGACGAACCGGGTGCCCGTGCGCTGCGGAGGCTGGTCACGGAGCTGATGGACCTCAACGAGGTCAACAGGTTCCTCATCGAGAAGATCACCGCGCTCGGCGTCCGCTACGACTTCGGCCCCGGCCCCGACCTGCTCGGCCGCCGTCTGCGCGACGTCGAGCTGACGAAGGGCACGCTCCACGACCACCTGCGGGACGGCCGCGGCCTGGTGCTCGACCGGACCGGCACCCTGGGCGTCGCCGGGTGGTCCGATCGGGTCGACCTGCTCGCGGATCCCGGTGCGGCACTGGACTTTCCGGCCGTGTTGCTGCGTCCCGACGGGCACGTGGCGTGGGCGGGTGACCGGCAGCAGGACCTCGACGAGCAGCTCGCCCGCTGGTTCGGTGCTCAGAGGTAGCGGCGCAGCAGGTCCTCCTCGGTCTCCCGCCGCACGATCGGCCGCGCCACCCCGTCCCGCACGGCGACGACCGGCGGCCGGCCGACCTGGTTGTAGTTCGAGGCCAACGCGTGGTGGTAGGCGCCGGTGACCGGCACGGCGAGCAGGTCACCGGCGTGGACGTCGGCGGGCAGCAGCACGGTGTCCGCCAGCACGTCCCCGGCCTCGCAGTGCCTGCCGACCACCGTGACGGGCTTCGGCCTCCCGCCCCTGCCGACGAGCCGCACGGCGTACTTGGCGCCGTACAACGCGGGCCGCGGGTTGTCGCTCATCCCGCCGTCCACGGCCACGAACGTCCGCGTGGTGCCTTCCTTGACCGCGCAGACCCGGTACAGCGTCACGCCTGCGTTCGCGACGATCGCCCGTCCCGGCTCGATCAGCAGGCGCGGCACGGGAACGCGGTGCAGCGCGCACTCGTAGTTGAGCGTGCCGCGAACCCGTTGCGCGAAGCCGAAGAGGTCGAACGACGACTCCCCCGGCAGGTACGGCGCGCAGAACCCGCCACCGAGGTCGAGCTGCTCGATCCGCACCCCGCACGACGCGATCAGCCCGGCCATCCGCCGCGCGGCCTCCTCGTAGGACGCGACGTGCCGGACCTGCGAGCCGATGTGGCAGTGCAGCCCGACGAGCCGCAGCGACGGCTGCTCGACCACGCGCAGGACCGCCTCCAGCGCGGCGCCGGAAGCCAGGGAGAACCCGAACTTCTGGTCCTCCACACCGGTCGCGATCGCCGCGTGCGTGTGCGCGTCCACGCCCGGCGTCACGCGGATCATGACCTCCTGGCCGTGCCGGGCCAGTGCGCCGAGCTGGGCGATCTCGTCGAACGAGTCGACGACGATCCTCGACACCCCGTGCTCCAGCGCGGCTTTGAGGTCCTCGCCGGTCTTCACGTTGCCGTGCAGGAGGATGCGGTCGCCGGGCACACCCGCCGCCTTCGCGAGGGCGAGCTCACCGGCGGACGACACGTCGAGCGACAGGCCTTCGTCCGCCATCCACCGGTAGACCTCGGGGCAGGGCAACGACTTCCCGGCGAACACGACCTCGGCGTCCGGCAGCGCCGCGCGGAAGGCCCTCGCCCTGGCCCGGACCGTCGACTCGTCCAGCACCTGGCAGGGCGTGCCGAACCGCGCCGCGAGCTGCGCCGCGCTCACCCCACCGATCACGAGGTCCTGGCCGTCGAGACGGGTGCCGTCCGGCCAGAGACCCGCTTCCAGCACCGGCGCGGTGGAACATCCGGTGCTGGGCAACAACTCCGCGAGCGTCATGCGCCCAGCACACGCCCGGCGGGCGCCCGTGCCCAGGCCCCGGACGGGACCCTGACACGGGCGGCCCGCACCTTGACGCGATCCTGACGACCCGCGTGCCCCAGGTCACGGGTGCGTCCACACCCCGTGCGAGAAGGTCGCCGGACGGTGGACCTGGACCGGGTGGACGGCTTCCACCACCCGCGGGCGGCGTGGACGTGCCGGCCTGGTGGCCGCCCACCGCTGAAGTACGGTGTGGTCCGTGACCGAGGCCGCCCGCAAGACCGTCCAGCTCCCCCAGTGCCCGCAGTGCGAGGCCGACGACCTGCGCCCGTACGGCAACGGTTCCAAGTGGATCTGCCCGAGCTGCCGCTTCCTGGCCCCGTGCTGCGAGCCGGACACCGCCTGCCGCTGGTAGACCGACCCCCGAATCGTTACCCGGCGTGATAACGCCAGGTCGCCCGGCGGCGACGTACTCCCCACAGCGTCCGAACGGCGTAGCGAGGAGGCCGCCATGGCGACCACGTTCTGGGCTTGGATCGTGTCCGCACTCGTCATCGTGCTGCTCGCGGTGGTGGTCCCGAGCCGTCTCGGCGCGCAGAGCGTGCTGCGCGACGCCCGCGGCCGGTACAGCCTGTCGCGGCTGCAGATGCTGTTGTGGACGGTCGTGCTGCTGTCACTCGTCAGCGGGATGGCGTTCGGGCGGTTCGCGGCCGGGCAGGTCGACGTCGCCGGGTTCACGATCCCGGCGCAGGTGCTGACGTTGCTCAGCATCGCGACGGGGTCCGGGGTGGTGGCGGCGGCCATCAAGGTGGTCAAGAGCAACACCAGGCCGGACAACGTGGCCGCGTACGTGCGCGGTGAGGAACGCGGGCGGTTCATGGAGATGCTCACCGCCGAGGAGGGCGCGTCGGCGGGCAAGTCGATCGACCTGTCCAAGTTCCAGAACTTCGTCATCACCGTGCTGCTCGTGCTCATCTACGTCGCGCAGGCGGTCGCGGCGCTGCGGGCGGTGGACACCCCGGCAGGCATCGGCGGGCTGCCGGGGTTCTCCGACACGTTCCTGGTGCTGCTCGCGATCAGCCACGCCGGCTACCTGCTGGGCAAGATCCCGTCGCCCGCCGGGACGCCCGAGGGCGGGACGATGAGCGCGCGGCTCGCGTCGGAACCGGTGGGCACCGTCGCGGCGAACCCGGTCCCCGAGGTGCTCCCGGCGTGATATCCACTCGTCCGTGATCGAACGAGTGCGGTACGAGGAAACGCATCACCGCAAGGGCAAGGACGCCTGGCCCGACCCGTGGAAGGTCATGCGGGTCCACTTCCCGATCGTGGAACGGCTGCGCGACACCCCTCGTTCGACGTGGCGGCACCCGGACGAGCTGCCGAGCTCCCTGGTCCACCTGGCCGAGTCGTTCCACGACGCGGGCTGGGACGACCTGGCCCGCCGCGCGTACTACGAGGTGATCGACCTCCGCCGCGAGGCGGGCGAGTCCGTGGACCTGCGGCGGGCACTGACGGCGTTGCGCACCCTGCTCATCGACAACGAGCAGTACGAGGAAGCGTTGCCGGTGGCCGAGGACGAGCTCCGGCTCGCGGCGAAGCTGGCCGTGGAGGGCGACTACAGCACGGAGGTCGCCAACTCGGCCCGGTACTGGGTCCTCGACCTGCTCGGTGAGCTGGGCAGGCACGAGGAGTCGGCCCGCGTCGCGGGTGAGGACGTCGCCGCGCTGCGCACTCAGAGGCCCGTCAAGAACGGTCCGCCGCCGGGGTACGGCCTCGCCCACGCCCTGCGCGAACACGCCACGCGGCTCACGAGGATCGGTGAGCTGGAGCGCGCGGCCGAGAACCTCGGGGAGGCCGCCGAGTTCTGGCGGCACGCGAAGGGCGAGGCCATCCGCCTCTACAACGTCCTGAACGACCTGAGCACCCTGCAGCTCCGCCTGGGCCGCTTCGACGAGTGCCGCGCGTCGCACGCCGAAGCCGTCGCCGTCATCCGCAAGCGCGCCAGAACCGACGAGTTCCGCGGTCACCTCGCGGCTGCGTTGAACAACCACGCCAACCGACTGCACGACCTCGGCCTCGACGAGGAAGCCGTGAAGGCGGCCGAGGAGTCGGTCAAGCGATATCGCGCACTCCTCGCCAAGGCCGAGGGTCGTGCCAAGGTCACGCAGCTGGAACTGCGCTTGGCTCTCGTGCTGGTCGGGCTCGGCAGCAGGCTGCACGACGTCGGCCGGTTCGACGAGTCACTGGCCGCCAGCGACGAGGCCATCGCGTTCGCCTCCCGGCACGAGGACCGCGAGAGCGGCCGCGCGGAACTGGCCCGTGCGTGGTCCAACCGTGCGAGCCTGCTGATCTCCCGGCACGCCTACCGCGAAGCGGCGGAGGCGGCAGCGAGAGGCATCGAGCTGTACGACATCGCCGACGGCAAGGCCATGGCGCGCAACACGTTCGCTCTCGCATCGGCGCTGGCCGGTGAGCTCGGGACCGCACTGGAAGCGTCGCTGCGGTCGGTCGCCGAGTACCGGGAGTGGCACGCCGAGGACCCGGAGGAGTACGCCTGCCTGCTCGCCGACGCACTCTGCGACCACGCGGAGATCCGCCGGTTGCGTTCGGAGACAGGGGAAGCCGAGGCCGCCATCGCCGAGTCCCTTGCCCTGTACGAGATGCTCGCCGCTGCCAACCCCGCCCGATTCCGGCGCGAGCTGGACCGCGCTCGTGAGGTCGCCGCGCGACTCTAGAGGACGCGGACGTCACGGGCGGGAAGTCCGGTCCACCAGCGTGCATAACGCTTGTACACCTGCGGTTCGCGGTCGCCGAGCAGTTTCCGCAGCGCCGCCGCCTCCTCCGCGAGCCCCGCCCACTGGTCGTCGGTGAGTGCGTGGAACGAGGTCGCTTCGACCCCGCCGTCCTCGGTCGGCCGCCACACCCCGGCCACGTGCCCGTCGACGAGCAGCGTCGGCAGGGTGTCGCCGTTGCTGCGGATGACGACCTTCCGGTACTGCTCGGGGATGATGCGGCTGCGGTCGGCGTAGGCGAGCAAGGTGCTGTCCCACATGGCCATCAGCCGCGGCGGCGCCGGGGTGTCCTCGTCCGGGACCGTCCCCTCCGGAACGTCGTAGTGGTCGCCGGTCCTGACGAGGTCCAGCGTGGCCAGCGCCTCCCGGATCGAGGTGCGCGGCAGCATGGTGAACTGGTTCATGTCGAGCACGGTCGCGGGCCCGAACCCGGTGAGGTAGCGGCGCAGCATCTCGGCGAGCGCCGCCGTCCGTTCGCGCGGCTCGGCGGTCACGGCCTGGTAGGACGGTCGCAGCCCGAACGACCACGGCCCGCCCGTGGGCGCGTGCACGAGCCCGCCGTAGGTGCGCAGCGCCCACCAGACGCCGGGCTGGCCGACGTCGCCGACGTGCGTGTGCAGGAGCGCCTCGATCTCGGCCTTCGCCCGCGGTTCGGTGGCGAACTCCAGCACGTGCGCGAGCAGCGCGTCGGCCTGGTCGATCGTGATGTCCATGCCCTTGAACCGCTTGTCGTACAGCCGGGACGCCCTCAGCGCGGGCAGCATCGCGTGGTGGAACACGGCGTGGTCGGCGGCGGTGACGGCGTGCAGGGTGATCCGCATCAGCGACGCCTTGCGGACCGCCCCGGTCGCGAACGCCTCGTCCAGCGCGGCCGGGTCGAAGCCCGCGACCCTGTTCCACAGCGCGAGGTAGGGCGAGGCGGGTTCCTGCGCCTGGATCGCGACGACGTTCTCCACGGCCGTCAGCACGTCGACCGGCTCACGCTCCAGCAGCATCTGCCGGTGGAGCGTGGCGCGGTTGAGCTGACGGGCCGTGGAGGTCATGCCGGTGATCCTCGCTCACCGCAGCTTCGAGGGCCACCAGATCCGGCCGCCGATGTCGACCGACAGCGCCGGCACGAGCAACGACCGCACCAGCAGCGTGTCCAGCAGCACGCCGAACGCCACGATGAACGCGATCTGGGTGAGGAACAGGATCGGCAGCACCGCGAGCGCCGCGAACGTCGCCGCCAGCACCACGCCGGCCGACGTGATCACGCCACCGGTGAGGCTGAGCCCGCGGATGGTGCCGTCGACCGTGCCCAGCTCACGGGTCTCCTCGCGGACCCGGGTCATCAGGAAGATGTTGTAGTCGATGCCCAGTGCCACCAGGAAGACGAACCCGAACAGCGGCACCACCGGGTCCGCGCCGGGGAAGTCGAAGACGTGGTTGAACACCAGCGCCGACACGCCCATGGTGGCCGCGAACGACAGCACCACGGTCGCGATCAGCAGCAACGGCGCCAGCAACGACCGCAGCAGCAGCGCGAGCACGAGGAAGATCACGACCAGCACGATCGGGATGATCAGCAACCGGTCGTGCTCGGACGTGGTCCTGGTGTCGAGCAGCGTCGCCGTCTGCCCGCCGACCTTCGTGCCGTCGATGCCGTCCACCGCCGCACGCAGGCGCTCGACCGTCGCGACGGCGGCGTCGGAGTCGGGCGCGTCCTTCAGCGTCGCCTCGATCCGCACCAGTCCTTCGGCGGTGCCGCTGGGCCGCACGTCCGCGACACCGTCCACCTTGGACTTCTCGAGCACCTCGGCGGTCCTGCCCTCGGCGGCGATGATGACGGTCGGCGACCCGGTGCCGCCGGGGAAGTGCCGGGACAGCACCTCCTGGCCGGCGACGGACTCGACCTCGGTGAGGAACACGTCGGACTGCGCGGTGCCGGACGCCTTGAGCTGCGGCAGGAACGCGGCGCCGACGAGCAGCACGAGCGTCGTGACGACCCAGATCTTGCGGGGCTGGTTGCGCACGAACGTCGCGACCCGGCCCCAGAGCCCCTTGGTCTCCGGGTGCGGGGAGCCGAACTTCGGCGAGAACGGCCAGAACGCGCCGCGTCCCAGCAGCGCCAGTGTGGCGGGCAGGAACGTCATGGTGGTGAGCAGGGCGGCGCCGATGCCGATGGCCGCGACGGGCCCGAGTCCCTTGTTGGAGTCGAGGTCGCTGAACAGCAGGCACAGCACACCGAGGATGACGGTGCCGGCGGACGCCGCGATGGGTTCGACGGTGCCGCGCCAGGCCGTGCGGATGGCGGCGAACCGGTCCTGCGTGTCGCGCAGCTCCTCGCGGAACCGGGATACGAGCAGCAACGCGTAGTCGGTCGCCGCGCCGAACACGAGGATCGAGAGGATGCCCTGGCTTTGGCCGTTGAGCGCCAGCACGTCGTTCTTCGCGAGCAGGTAGACGACGAAGCTGGCGAGGCCGAGCGCGAACACCGCGGACACCAGCACCACGACCGGCAGCAGCGGGCTCCGGTAGACCACGAGCAGGATCAGGGCGACGACCGCGCCCGCGACGATCAGCAGCAGCCCGTCGATCCCGCCGAACGCCTCGACGAGGTCGGCGACCTGCGCCGCCGGACCCGTGACCAGCACGGTCAGGCCCTGCGGGGCGCCCCTGGTGCCGTCGCGGAGCTCGAAGACGGAGTCCTTGACGTCCTTCGCCGGGTCGAGCAGGACGACGACCTGCGCGGCCTGGTTGTCGTTCGGCGCGGGGATGACCGGGGACGCCTGGAAGCCCTCGACCTCGCCGGCCAGGTACTTCTTGTCCTCGTCGGTCAGCCCGCCCTGCCGTTCGACGACGATGATCGCCGGGATGGCGTTCTCGCGCTGGAACTTCTTCTGCAGCTCGGCGACCTGGGTGGACTCGGCGGAGTTGGGCAGGAACGCGCTGCTGTCGTTCTCGGCGACCTCGGACAGCTTGCCCGCGTACGGCCCGGTGAAGCCGCCCAGGGCCAACCAGACGACGAGCAGGACCCCGGCAAGCACACGCATCAGTGATTCCTTCGATCGTCGAATCTTTCGATGGCCGAACTGTATGCTGGCATCGTGAGCGACGCAACCGACTACGACCTGAGCATGTTGCTGCGCGGGTTGGTGATGGAGTCGAACCGGTTCCTGGAGATCTTCAGCGCGGCGCACGCACTGCACCCGACCGACATGACAGCGCTGAACCTGATCATGACCACACCGATGACGCCGGGCTCGCTCGCCAAGGCCCTGAACCTCAGCGCGTCCGCCACGACGTCCGTACTGGACCGCCTGGAGAGGGCCGGCCACGTGGTCCGCGAACGCGATCCCGAGGACCGGCGCCGCGTCGAGCTGCGCGTGCTCACCGACGCCCAGGTGCTGGCTGCGGAGTTCTTCGCCCCGCTGGCACGCGGTTATGCCCAGGCCTGGGGCCGGATGAGCGCGGAGGAACGCCAGGTCGTCGCCCGGTTCCTGGTCGCGACGATCGAGGCGACGGCGCAGGTGCGGTCGTCGGTCAGCTGAGCCGGTGCGGTGGCAGTTCGCGGCCGCAGACGAGGAGCAGCAGGTCCTGGGCGAGCCCGCGGACCGGCGTGCCCTCCCCGAACGTCCAGTCCAGGTCCGTGGCTTCGAGCCGCTTGCCCGCGAGGTCGGCGCCGAAGTACTTGACCGCGCCGGGCGTCATGCCGTCGAACACCAGCTTCAGGCGGTCGTGCGGCACCCGGCGGTCCAGTCCGAGCGCGACGGTGATGTCGAGCCCGTGGATGACGTCGTGCGACAACGCCCCCACCGCGCCGCCGCCGGGTGGTGTCCACGGGTGGTCGGCGTTGGCCTTGAGGATCTGTACGAGGTCGCCGGTGGACAGTGCCTTGGCGTCCTTGCGCGCCATGCGGTCGGAGGCGTGGTTGAACCGGCCGGCCGACCGCAGCATCTCCAGCACCACCCGTGTGCCCTTGGAGTGGAACGGCAGCGTCGTGTGGGCGACGACGTGCTTGACCGTCCACCCCGCACACAGGCTGGGCGCGTCCCACTGGTGCGGCGTGAGGCTTTCGAGCAGTTCTGCTTGGTCTCGTCGTTCGGCTTCGATCGCCGCGCGGATGTCCGTCATGCCCTGTGTACGGAGCGGCCCGCGAAAACTCATCGGCCCGCGTAGGGTCGTCGGCGTGATCGAGGCGCTGGAGCCGTTCAGGGTGGAGCTGACCGGCTACTGCTACCGCATGCTCGGCTCCGGCTTCGAGGCCGAGGACGCCGCGCAGGAAACACTGGTGCGCGCCTGGAAGTCGTACTCGTCGTTCGACGCCTCCCGCGCCTCGCTGCGCACCTGGCTCTACCGCATCGCCACGAACATCTGCATCGACATGCTGCGCAGCACCCAACGCCGAGCCCTGGCCGTGGACCTGGGCCCGTCCGGCGGCGAGATAGGCACACCTCTGCACGAACGCGTCTTCGTGCACCCCGCCCCCGACGCCCTGGTGCTGCCCGAGGACAGAGCCGTGCTGCGCGAGTCCGTCCGCCTCGCCTTCCTGGCCGCCCTGCAACTCCTGCCACCACGCCAACGCGCCGTGCTGATCCTGCGAGACGTGCTGGCGTGGCAGGCTTCCGAGGTGGCCGCACTGCTGTCCGTCTCGGTGGCCGCGGTGAACAGCGCCCTGCAACGAGCCCGCGCCACCCTGGACGTCGCCGACCCCGGCACACCGCTGGACCCGTCGGACCCGGTGCAGACATCACTGCTGACCCGCTACTGCGAGGCGTTCGACCGGCACGACGTGGAGACTCTCGTGTCGCTGCTGCACGAGGACGCGACGACGTCCATGCCTCCTTTCGCCTGGTGGCTGCGCGGCCGTCCCGCCATTTCGGTCGCTCTCCGCGACCCCGCGGCGTCCTGCGCCGGCGCGTGGCTGGTGCCGGTCGCCGCCAACGCCTCGCCCGCCTACTGGCAGATGCGGCCGGGTCTGGCGGATCCGTTCGCCCTGGTGTTGATCGACACGCGTGACGGGCTGGTGACGGGGGTGACCACGTTCCTGGACGTTCCGGCGCTGCTGCCGTTGTTCGGGGCCCCTGCCGTTCGGCGGTGAGCCTGTCCGAGCGGTGCGGCCGGTCGCTCGGGATTTCCACTGTGTCGGATTTCAAGATCTCAAGTTGTCCACAGGGTTGCGGATCGCTGACCTGCGGGTTCTTCGTTTTCGGTAACCTGTGGACAGACGGGGAACCGAAATCGCGATTTCTTCGTTCCGCAAGGCAAGGAAACGCGGGGGCCGGATCGCTCGGGTTCGGCCGGGGCTGTGGGGCTGTGGAGAGACCGGCTGGGCAGTCCGTCGGGATGTGGGCCGGGGGTCGGAGCTGCTCGGAACGCGGGCCGGGATGTCGCGGAGCCGGCCCGTCGCGACGGGCCGATTCGCGACGACGCCGAGCCCCGATACACGCCGAGCACCCTGACGGTGCACTCCGCGATTCCGGACAGGTCGAGCACCTGACCGTGCGGGCGCGCAGGTGGCGACTCCGGCAGCGTGATCCGGCGTGCCAGGCACACGCCCAGGCCGCACTGGGCCCACGCGGTGCGGCGCTGGGCCCACGCGGTGCGGCGGCGCCAGGCACACGCCTCGCAAAGGGGATCCCCCAGTACCTGTACCACCAGGATCTCCCAGCCGCCCGAAACGCCTGCCACTCTTGCCAAGTCGGTTCCCAGCCGCACCGAGGACACACGACGGATCCGCGGAAGGCACGCACCACGCCCACCGAGAACCCGGTTCCACACACTCTCGACAAGGCGCCGACCAATCCCGACGAATCCCACGGAAACGCGCCGCGGCGTCGCCCGTCGAGCCGCAAACGCGGCCTGACCCGTTGAGCCGCAGTTTCGGCCTGCCCGTCGAGCCGCAGCCGCGGCGTCACCCGGTGAGCCGCGCCCTCGGCTCGACCCGTTGCGCCGCAACCGAAGCGCGCCCGTGCCAGCACACGCCTCCACCGCAGAAGGAACAACCCACCCATGGCGGACACCAGTTTCACCACCCACGCCGGCCTCTTCGACCTGACCGGAAAACACGCACTCGTCACCGGCGGCACCAGGGGCATCGGGATGATGATCGCGCGCGGCCTCCTCCAGGCAGGCGCCCGCGTCGTCGTCAGCTCGCGCAACACCGACGCGTGCGCGGAGGCCGAGCGCGCGCTGTCCGAGTTCGGCGACGTGCGCGCGATCCCCGCCGACCTGTCCGAAATCGACGAGTGCCGGCGCCTCGCGGATCTCGTCGTGGCCGACTCGGGGCGTCTGGACATCCTCGTCAACAACGCGGGCGCGATGTGGCGCGAGCCGTTGGAGACGTTCCCGGCCGGGGCCTGGGACGAGGTGGTCGACATCAACCTCAAGTCGCCGTTCTGGCTGGTGCAGGCGCTGCTCCCGGCACTGCGCGAGGCCGGCACCGCCGACGACCCCGCGCGCGTGGTCAACATCGGCAGCATCGCCGCCATCCACGTGGCCGACTCACCCAACTACTCCTACGCGGCCAGCAAGGCGGCGCTCCACCAGCTCACCAGGGTGCTCGCCAGGGAGCTGGGGCCGCAGCACGTCACGGTGAACGCGGTGGCGCCGGGCCCGTTCCCGTCGCACATGATGGCGTCCACGCTCGAGGCCGTCGGCGACAAGATCGCCGCGAAGGCACCGCTGCGCCGGCTCGGCCGCGACGACGACATGGCCGGCACCGCCGTCTTCCTCGCCAGCCGGGCCGGTGCCTACCTCACCGGCGCCGTCATCCCCGTCGACGGCGGCATCGCCACGACCGCGTCGGGGACCTAGGAACGCACGGTCACCCGAGCTCTACCAGCGAGAACCCCGGCCGGACGACCCGACCGCGAACGAGGCCGAAACAACACCGGCGAGCAGCAGGGGTACCAGCAGGACCTCCCTCGATCCGCGACCGGCGCCTACGGTGGAGGAGTGGTCGAGATCGATCTGCGCACCGAGATCAAGGAGTTCCTGAGCTCGCGTCGCGCGCGGCTCACGCCCGAGCGGGCCGGGCTGCCCGCGTACGGCGGCAACCGCCGGGTCAAGGGCCTGCGCCGCGAAGAGGTGGCTCTGCTGGCGGGCGTGTCGGTCGACTACTACGTGCGCATGGAGCGCGGCAGCCTGACCGGCGCGTCCGACGGGGTGCTCGACGCGGTGGCCTCCGCCCTGCAGCTCGACGAGGCCGAGCGCGACCACCTGTTCCACCTCGCGCGCCAGTCCCGGTCGCCCGGCGGTCCGCGCCGCCGGCGACCCGCGGCGACGGTGCGTCCGGCGCTCCAGCAGGTGCTCGATGCCATCACCGACGCGCCGGCCTGGATCTGCAACGGCCGTTACGACGTCCTGGCGACGAACCATCTCGCCCGCGCGCTGTACTCACCGGTGCTGGCCGACCCGCGACGGCCGCCGAACACCGCCCGGTTCGTGTATCTGGACGAGGACGCGGCGAAAGCGTTCTTCGTCGACTACGACCGGATCGTCCGGGACGTGGCCGCGAAACTGCGCATGGAGGCCGGGCGCGACCCGCACGACGAGGAGCTGATCGCCCTGGTCGGTGAGCTGGCGACGAACAGCGAGCTGTTCCGGCAGCGGTGGGCGTCCCAGGACGTCCGGCTCCACCGGTCAGGACGCAAACGCCTGCACCACCCCGTGGTGGGCCGGCTCGACCTGGACGTCGAGGCCATGGAACTGACGGCCGACGCCGGTCTGCTCCTCACCGTCTACACCGCGCCCGCCGGCACGCCCACCGCGGACGGTCTGGCCCTGCTCGCGTCGTGGGCGGCGGCCCAGGAGACGCCGGCGACCGGAATCCAGGCACCCGGCTGACGCCCGGAAAGCCCGGCCAGCGGATCTCGGCTTGGCTAGGCTGAGCCGCATGATCCGGATCGTGCCGTCGGACGAGGTGCCCTGGGAGGACGTCGAGGCGATCTTCGACGGCTCCGAGCCCGGCAAGTGCCACTGCCAGCGGTACAAGGTCGAGGGCTGGATCTGGCGCGACTCGACGCAGGACCAGCGCTACGCCGCGCACGAGGAGCAGTCCGCGCGGGGCAGCGGCCTGGTCGCCTACGTGGACGACGAGCCGGCGGGCTGGGTGGCGGTCGAGCCGCGCACCCACTACGCCAAGCTGCTCACGATGCCCATTCCCTGGAAGGGCCGCACCGAGGACAGGCACGACGACGGCGTGTGGTCCGTGACGTGCTTCGTGGTGCGCAAGGGTTTTCGCCGCCAGGGCCTTACCTACGAGCTGGCCGTCGCCACCGTGGAGCATGCGCGCAAGAACGGTGCGCGCGCTGTGGAGGCGTACCCGATGCTCGCCGCACCGGGCCAGAACGTCACGTGGGGCGAGATGCACGTCGGCGCCCGGCAGGTGTTCGAGGAGGCAGGGTTCACGGAGGTCACGCACCCGACCAAGCGGCGTTTCGTGATGAGGGTGGACTTCTGATGGACTTCGACGAGATCGTCATCCGGACCGAGCGGCTCGACTTCCCCGCACTGGCCGCGGGCGACGGGCCGATCATCGTGTGCTGGCACGGTTTCCCCGACCACCCGGCATCGTTCGGGCCGCTCGCCGAACGCCTCGTCGCCGCCGGCCGCCGGGTCGTCGCGCCGTTCCTGCGCGGGCACCATCCGTCCACTGTGGACCAGCTGCCGTTCGGCGACGGCCTCACCCTCGCCGCCGATGCCGCGGCGGTGAACGCGGCGCTGTCGGACGAGCCGGTCGACGTGTTCGGGCACGACATCGGCGCGGGTGTGGCCGGGCGGCTCGCGGCGATCAGGCCGGACCTCGTGCGGCGGGTCGTCACGGCGTCCGTGCCGCCGCCGGCCGCGTTGCGCACGATCTTCGACGATCCCGCGCAGCAGCAACGGTTCTTCTACCTGTTCCTGTTCCAGGTGCCGGGTGTGGGCGAGGCGCTGCTGAACGACACGTTGATCGGCTACCTGTGGCGCACGTGGTCGCCAGGGCTCGAGGTGCCCGCGCACGTGCGGGAGATGTACGCGGATCCGGCGATCAGGGCCAACGCGCTGAAGCTGTACCGGGCGAACTTCGACCGGTCGCTGCACGACCCGGCGCTCGCCGAGCTCGGGCAGGTGTCCGAGAAGCCGGCGGAGGTGCCGATGCTGGTGCTCGCGGGTGCCGACGACGGGTGCATCACGCCCGACAAGTACGCCGACGCCGCCACGGGCCTCGCCGCCGGTTCGCGGGTCGAGGTCGTGGCGGGCGCCGGGCACTTCCTGCAGCTAGACCGCCCCGACGAGGTCGCGGCGCTGACGCTGGACTGGCTTCGCTGACCTGCGGATCCGGCCCCACGGCTTGAACACCGAGAGGACGTAGGCGACCAGCAGCAGCGTCGGCGCGACGACGACCGGCCCCATCAGGTTGCCGGGGAGCACCGCGGCCGGATCTCCCGCCGTCATCCGCTCGCCGATCCGCGCCGCCTCGGCCATGCCCGGCCGCAGCGCGAACACGATCAGCAGCGACATGCCGACGTTCACCACCAGCTTGACCGCGACCCACCAGTACCTCACGAGCCCGTACTTGCTCCCGACGCCGAGCACGACACCGGAGATCATGCAGATGACGCTGGCGCCGAACATCGGCCAGATCGCGAAGATGTCGACCGCCTGGATCGCCACACCGGCGGTGTTGACGTCCGAAGTGGACAGTGCGACGACGACCAGGATGCCCAGCGCCAGGTCGATGCCGAGCCACGCCGCCGCCGACAGGACGTGCACGAGCAGGACGGCCTTGCGGGCACGGCCGCTGAGCTTGCGGGTGGTAGTCATCGCGTTGCGCTCCTTCTCTCGTGGTGTCGCGTCCTACTCTCGCGACCACGAGCGCGCGCATCATCCGCTCACGTTCTGATCTCGCGTACGTCAGATTGCGTAGGTGGATTGCTCAGGCGGATTGCGTGGGGAGTCACCCTCCGGGCGTGACGATCCCTTGCTCGTACGCGAACACCACGGCGTGTGTGCGATCGCGCAACCCAAGCTTCGCCAACACACGCGAGACGTGCGTCTTCACCGTGGTTTCCCCTAGGTACAACGCGGCGGCGATCTCCGCGTTGGACGCGCCTTTCGCCAGCTCCACCAGCACCTCGAACTCGCGGTCGGTGAGCTCGGGCGGCCGCGTGCGTTCCCGCGCACCGGCCGTGCTGAACCGCGCGATCACCCGCCGCGTCACCTCGGGCGATAGCAGCGCGTCGCCTCGTGCGACCACTCGCACCGACTCGACGAGGTCCTCGGGCGAGGCGTTCTTCAGCAGGAACCCGCTCGCCCCCGCCTGCAACGCCTCGAACAGGTAGTCCTCGCGGTCGAACGTCGTCAGGATGACCACGCGCGTGCCGTGACCTGCGGAAAGGATCCGCCGCGTGGCTTCGAGGCCGTCCATCCGCGGCATCTGCACGTCCATCAGCACGACGTCCGGCCGCAGCGACGCGACCAGGTCGACGGCTTCGGCACCGTCGCCCGCCTCACCGACGACCTCGATGCCCGGCTCCGTGCCGAGGATGACCCGGAAGCCGGCGCGGACCAGGTCCTGGTCGTCGGCCAGCACGACTCGCAGACTCACGCACTCTCCTCCGTCGGCAACGACGCACGGACCAGATAGCCCGCATCACGCCGTGGCCCCGCCTCCAGCGAACCACCGTGCACGGCCAGACGTTCGCGCATACCGACAAGCCCAAATCCAGAACCGTTGGACGCCGAGTGCCCACGCCCGTCGTCGGCGACTTCGACCTCCAACGCGCTGTCCAGGAAACGCATCCGCACGTCCACATGCCGCGCATCGGCGTGTTTGACGACGTTCGTGAGTGCTTCCTGCACGACCCGATAAGCAGACAACGCAACCGCCGACGGCACGTCACGTGGCGACCCGTAGACGCCGTGCGACACCTCCAACCCGGCAGCGCGCGCGTTGTCGAGCAACTCAGGCAAGTCATCGAGCCCAGGAGCAGCCCTGGAGTCGGTCTCGGCATCAGCCCGGAGCACCCCGAGCAACCCACGCAACTCGTTGATCGCCGTCCGCGCCGTCTGCTCAACCGTCTGCAACGCATCGCGCGCCATGCCGGCATCGGAGTCGAGAACACGCCGCGCCGCACCGGCCTGGATGCCCATCACCGACACATGGTGCGCCACCACGTCGTGCAAATCCCGCGCGATGCGCATGCGCTCAGCCGCGATAGCGCCCCTCGTGTTCTGCTCCTGCGAACGCCGCAACTCCTCGGCCTTGAACTCGAGCTGCGCCTGCCGCCGCGCCGCCGTCCACGCCATCTCGCCCACCACGTAGGCGAAGAGGAAGAAGAAGATGTTGAACTCGAGTCCGTAAAGGACGTTGGCGAGCATCGGGTCCATGGGCCCCGCGGCGTTCTTGAACTGCACCTCGGGCCCGATGATCGCGCGCACGAGGTGGAACCCGAGCCACAGGAACATCCAGACGATCACCCCGATCCGGGACCAGCGCGCCCGGACGCGGTTCTGCTCCCACGCGCCGACGGTGAAGATCGCGAGGAACAGGACACCGGACGGCACGAGGTTGTCGCCGGTCTGCCGCCACTGCGCGCCGATGAACAGCACCGAGACCACGATCATGACGGCCACCGGATACCGCCGGCGCACGACGAGCGGCACCGCCAGCGCCAGCACCCAGGCGAGCTGCTCGCGCAGGCTGGGCGCCCGCCCGAAGGTGAAGGCGCCCATGCTGTTGATCAGCACGGTGATCTCGACCGCGCACAGCAGCACGATGCCGGCGACGACGACGTCCCGCCGCCGCTGGGCGGCTGTGGGGCCGGGCCGCCGCCACTCGTTCCACACGGGCTCCTGCACGCGGTCACGGTACCTGGCGGCGGTGTGCGCCGTGATCAACTCAGCCCGAGGTGGTGGGGTGGCTCGCGTCCGGGCTGCGGGAGGTGGGGGCTGGGTGCCGGCCGCTCACGCGGAGCAGCCAGCCGCGAGTCTCGGGAGGTGGCCAACCGGGGTTTGCGCAGTGGCGACGCGCAGCGCGCGGCGGGCGGGGCGGGGCGCAGCGCGGCGGCCGGGGCACGGCCAGCCAGCGACGCGACGCGCGGCGGGGGCGCGGTGGGCGAGCGACGCGGGGCGCGGCAGGGCGAGCGACGCGTGGCATGGCGTGGCGTGGCGTGGCAGAGCAGGGCGTGGCAGGGCGGGGCGCGGCAGGGCGGGGCGCGGTGGGCGAATGACGCGGGGCGCGGCGGAGGCGCGGGCGAACCATTCAGGATGAGCGGCCCGGAAAGGCCACCGGAGTCTCCGTGGACGAGGGGCGGCCGTGGTGTCCTGGGTGAGCAACCGAGGCAGGCGGCCGGCTGCTTCGCGTGGACGGCCAGAGCAAGCGGCTGACTGCTTCGCGTGGCAGCCAGAGCAAGTGACTGACGGCTTCGCGTGGGCAGAGCCAGCAGGCGGCTGAAGCGTCCAAGCCACGCGGGCCTCAAGCCGCCGAAACGGCCAACCCGGACGCTCGGCTGCCAACCAAACCACCCCGAACGAGCCCCAAAAGCCGCCCCGGACGAACCCCGAAAAAGCTACCGAGCCATCTGCCCAGCGCGACCCCCACTGCTCCCCCGCGCGATTCCTCCTGACGCAACGCGCGAACCCCGTTTTTGGTTCCCGCTCTGTCCACAGGCTACCGGAATCCAGATAACCGCAGGTCAACACCAAACCAGCCTGTGGACAACTCGCGATCAAGAAACCAGGAGAACCCGAAAACGAAAAATCAGAGCTGGTTCACACGAACCAGATTCCCGGCCGGATCCCGGAACGCGCAGTCCCGCACCCCCCAAGGCTGGTCCTCCGGCTCCTGCAGCACCTCACCGAACCCGGTCGACTCCACCCAGGATCGCGCCCGGTCGAACGTGCCCTGCAGGTCCTTCGTGGCGAGCGACAACGCGGTGTAGACGCCCTTCGCCATCAGCACGGCGATCGTGCGGCGTTCCTCGTCGCTCACACCGGGGTCGGCGGCCGGGGGGTGCAGGACGATGCCCGTGTCCGGCTGGTCGGGCGGGCCGACGGTGATCCAGCGCATGGTGCCCTGGCCCACGTCCTGGCGGACCTCGAAGCCGAGGGCGTCGCGGAAGAAGCCGAGGGACTTCTCGGGGTCGTCTGCGGGGAGGAAGGCCGCGGCGATGATGACTGACATGGCGGTCAACCTAATCGGAGTGGCCGGGTGCCGCTTCTCGATTCCTGATCGGCCTCATCACGGCCTTGGCCATGCAGTTCGGGATGCCCTGGCCGTCCAGCGAGGCGGCCTTGCGGTACTGGCTGGGCGACATGCCGACCAGTTCGGAGAAGCGGGTGCTGAAGGTGCCGAGCGAGGTGCAGCCGACCTCGAAGCACACGTCGGTCACGGACAGGTCGCCTCGTCGGAGCAGCGTCATGGCGCGTTCGATGCGGCGGGTCATCAGGTAGCTGTACGGGGACTCGCCGAAGGCGGCGCGGAAGGCTCGGGACAGGTGGCCGGCGGACAGGTGGACGCCGCGGGCCAGGGCGGCCACGTCCAGGGGCTCGCGGTACTCGCGGTCGATCCGGTCGCGGACCTTGCGGAGCAGGACGAGCTCCTGCAGGCGCGGGTCTGGGGCGGTCACGAGAGACAGCCTAAGGCCCGCGCCTGACAGATCGCTGACGGAGAACTCAGCAGGCGCCCTGGTCGCGCCAGACGCCCCACTCACCGGTGGTGCCGGGCTCCTCGTTCTGCGTCCACCACTGGGCCTTCCACTTGCGGCCCTTGTGCGACACCTCGTTGCCTCCCGTGTAGACCTTCGAGCTCTCCCACGCCGGCAGCGAACACACCGGGGCAGTCGTCGTGGTCGTGGTGGTCGTGGTGGTCGTCGTCGAGGTCGGCGTGGTGCCGCCGCCGATGCGCGGGTAGTCGGCGGTGATCGCGTAGGACTGGCCGCCGAAGGTGAACACGAAGTTCGACGGCGTGGCGATCGGCAGCTGGTAGCTCACGGTCAGCTCGATCGACGCGCCCGGTGCGAGCGACTGCCACGACGGGAGGGTGAGCTCCGCCTTCTGGAAGTCGCCGCGCAGGCCGCCGACGTTGGCGCCGCTGTGGCCCTTCGACGTGATCCGGAGTCCGAAGCCGGACTGGTCGGCCATGCTGCCGGGGGCGCTGGTGCCGTAGTCGAACGTGATCTTCGTGCTGCCGGGGATCGTCACCGAGGAGCGGTTGGTGAACTTGATCTTCGGCGTGATCGGGTAGTTGTTGTCGCCCAATGCGAAGCCGTAGACGTCCACGTCGACCGCCAGCGACTGGGTCTGCTGCGCGGAAGCCTTCGAAGCGCCGTAGGGAGCGGCGCCGTTCAGGCCCGAGTTGATGGTCGACAGCAGCGTGTCGCCCATGAAGTACTCGTTCTTGGCGGAGTCGAAGCGGTAGTCGCCGGCGAGCTCCCAGATCATGATGCCGCCGAGCCCCTTGTCGCGCACGTACTTCGCCTTCTCGGCGATGGACTGCTCGGTCTCGGTGGAGAGGAACACCTTCTTGTCGTCGTTCCACAGCCACGGCGACTTCAGCGTCGAGTCGTAGTACGGCGTGTAGGTGCCGGTGAGGCGGTCGGTCGGGTCGTTGGCCGGGTCGAGGCCGTACTGGGCGCCGTAGGAGCCGGTGATCTTGGCTTCGAGGTTCTTCGTGTGCCACAACGGGTTCACGCCGGACGGGACCTCGGCGCCACCGGCGGTGACGTCGTGCCACAGGTTGTCGATGCCGGCCGCGCCGTTGCCGCACGGGGTGGTCGAGCCGACCGCGGAACCGGTGCCGGGCGGGCACTGCGACTGGTTCGGCAGAGCTGCCTTGCCCCAGAGGCCGTTCGTGCCGCCGGTGACGCCCTGCCAGCCGCGCGAGTAGAACGGCACGCCGATGTTGATGCGTCCGGCCTGCATGGCGCCGCGGTAGTAGTGGTACGCCCAGTCGGTGTTGAGATAGCCCATGCCCTCGTACTGCGGCGCCGTGTACACGCCACCGGCCGAGAGCTCGCCGTCCTTGCCGTCGTCGTAGAGCGCGGCGTTCGGGCCGACGAAGTGGTTCCACGAGCCGTGCAGGTCGTAGCTCATGACGTTGAGGTAGTCGAGGTACTTGACGACCTGGTACGACTCCTGGCCGCGCAGCAGCCAGCCGGACGCGGGGACGGCGGCGGTCAGCAGGTAGTGCTTGCCGTCGGCGGCGCCGGCGCGGTCGAGCTTCTCGCGCAGCGTCTTCATGATCGCCTGGTAGCCGGTCCACAGCGTGCCGCGGTTGGCGTTGGAGATCCAGAAGTCGTCGGGGTTGCCGGCGTGGTTGTTGGACGTCGCGTACTCGTAGTCGATGTCGGCGCCGTTGAAGCCGTACTGGCGCAGGAAGGTGACGACGGAGTCGGCGAACGTGTCGATCGCGGCCTGGTTCTGGCCGAGCTTGTAGAAGCCGCCGGAGGCGTTGCGGGTGCCGTCGGCGTTGAAGAAGCCGCCGGTCTCGGCCCAGCCGCCGATCGAGATCAGCGTCTTGACGTCCGGGTACTGCTTCTTGAACTTCGTCAGCTGGTTGAAGTGGCCCTTGTAGGGCACGGACGGGTCCATCTCGGCGCCGGCGACACCGGGCCACTCCATGCCGATCGACGAGTTCGTGGCGCTGTTGTCACCGACGGAGATCTTGTTCTGGCCGTCGATGTGCGCGAACGCGTAGTTGAGGTGCGTGACCTTGTTCCAGGGGATGTCCTTGGCGAGGTAGCCGGGCTGGCCGTTCTTGCCGGTGCGCCAGCTGGTGAAGTACCCGATGACGCGGCGGGACTTGTCGGCACCGAGGTTCTCGCGTCCGGCGGTGTCGTAGACCGTGCAGTAGGGCGACTCGACGCCCGGCGTCTTGTAGAGCCCGTCCGGCCGGCAGTCCTCGTGGGCAGCGGCTGCGGTGGGCGCGTTCGTCACCGCAATCAGGGTCCCGGCTAGCAGGGCTAGTACCGGGACCACTCTCGTGAGCAGTCGCAAGGGAAGGACCTCCTGGCTAGGGCGGCGGCCACTGCCGGGAACCGTAAAATGGTCCAGACCTTTGCGTCAACACCCGATCACTGTCATACGTTGTCAGTGAATCGGTTTAGCGTCCGTTTCCATGAGCGAGAACGATTTCGACTTCTTCCACGGCCGGTGGCACGTGGCCAACCGCAAGATCGACGACATCCCCGGACGCGGCACCGAGTGGGTCGAGTTCGAGTCGGAGTCGGAGGCACGGCCGGTGCTCGGCGGCGGCGCGAACGTCGACAGCATCCGCGCCGCGGACTGGGAGGGCTTCACCCTGCGGCAGTACGACCCCGCCGACGACGTGTGGCGGATCTGGTGGGCGTCGAGCCGCGCCCCCGGCAGGCTCGACCCGCCGCTCGAGGGCCGGTTCGACGACGGGCACGGCGTCTTCTTCGGCGACGACGTGGTCGGCGGGCACGCGGTGAGGCTCCGGTTCGACTGGACCGCGGGCGACGAACCCGTGTGGCAGCAGGCCTTCTCCTACGACGGTGGCGAGACCTGGGAGACGAACTGGGTCATGCGCTTCACCCGCGCGTAGCGCTCAGTGGTGGTGCTGGTGGACCACGGCGTGCCCGCGGCCACGCGCGATCATCCACCGGTTCACCGGCACCGTCACGACGAACGCGATCGCCAGCGAGAACACCAACGACACCCAGAACAACCAGGTCGCCAGGCCGGTCTCCATGGCGCCGGGCACGAGCAGCATCACGGCGTTGTCGACGACCTCCATCACGGCGATCGACACGGTGTCGGCGGCCAGCGCGACCCCGATGGCCGCCTTGAACGCGAGACCGGAGCGCAGCACCGGGCGGATCGTCAGCGAGTAGCCGAACACGAACGCGAGCACCACGGACAGCACGACCGTGGCGAGGTTGTGCCAGCCCAGCGCCGTGCCGACGACCATGCCGAGCACCTCGCCGATCGCGCAGCCGGTGAGGCAGTGCAGCGTCGCGGAGATCGCCTGCCGGGTGAGGCTCACGGGTGCGTGGTCCATCTCGTCCTCCTTCAAGGCCCACCCGAAGGTACCCCTAGGGGGTATTGACGGCAACAGATACCCCCGTAGGGTTTGTCCCGTGACGAGGCGCCGGCTCACCCAGTGGGTGCTGCTGGGCGCGCTCGTCCTCGCCGTCGCGGGGATGCACCACGTGGCGACCGCGGAAACCCCGCACACCGGGCACGCGGTCACCCACCAGCAGGAACCCGTGCCGCCGCACGACCACGACCTGCTGCACCTGTGCCTCGCGGTGCTGGTCGCGGCCGCCGTCGCGCTCACGGTCCGGTTCCTCGTCCGGACGGCGCTCCCCCGGGACGCGGTGGCCACGACCGAGGCGCCGCTGCGCACACCCCAGCGTCCGCCACCGGGTGGCAGACCACTTCTCACGACTCTCTGCGTGCTGCGGAACTGAGTTCCTCAGTCCATTCAGCACTGTCCACACACGCGGAGAGAGAAACCCCTTGAAGAAGTCCCTCATCGGGGCTGCCGTCGGCATGCTCGTTTTGAGCGCCTGCGGTGGTTCCACGCACAACGACGCGGACGTGACGTTCGCGCAGAGCATGGTCCCGCACCACGAGCAGGCGCTGGACATGGCGGAACTGGTGCCGTCGCGCAGCAGCAACGACAAGGTGCGCGCGCTCGCCGACCGCGTCGAGAAGGCTCAGAAGCCGGAGATCGCGCGGATGAACGAGTGGCTCGCCGAGTGGGGCGCCGGCACGAAGCATGAAGGCCACGACATGGCCGGAATGACGGGCCACGACGACATGGCCGGACTGGAGAACTCGAGCGGCGCCGAGTTCGACCGCAGGTGGCTCGACCTGATGATCAAGCATCACGAAGGCGCCGTCGCGATGGCGAGGACCGAGCTCGACCAGGGTCAGGACGAGGACGCCCGGAAGCTCGCCAGGGCCGTCGCCGACGGTCAGCAGCAGGAGATCACCGAGATGGAGGACCTGCTGAGGACCCTGTGAGACCGCGGGGGCCGGGACCTCCCCGGCCCCCGTGCCATCATGGCGATCATGACGCTCACCTTCGCGGTCATCCCCACCCACGACCGCCCGGCCGAGCTGCGGCAGACCCTCGCGACCCTCGGCCTCCCGCCCGAGCGCGTCCTGGTCGTCGACAACGCGAGCACCCCGCCCGTCTCGGACGTCGAGGCCTGCGTGCTCCGCGACGAGGAGCAGCCGCCGAACATCTACCGGCTGTGGAACCTCGGCCTCGACTGGGCGCACGACCGGGCGGGCGGCGAGAAGTACGCGGTGGCCGTCCTGAACGACGACCTGGTGCTGCCGCGGGGTTTCCTCGACGAGATGACCGCCGCGCTCGACGAGTACGGCGCCTCCATCGCCTACCCCGACCGGTCAGGGGACAACGAGACCTGGCACAACACCGAGCAGGGCCCGGTCCTCAAACCCCACCGCATGACGGGCTACGCGTTCGTGGTCGACGGGCAGTCGGGGCTGCGTGCCGACGAGCGGTTCCGCTGGTGGTATGGCGACGACGACCTGGAGTGGCGGGCGCAGGCGCTCGGCGGCACCGTCCGCGTTGGTGGCGTAACCGTGGAACACCTGTACAGCAACGACTCCACGTACGGCAGTCCCGTCCTCCACGCGCAGACCGAAGTGGACGCTCAGACGTTCATCGCGAAGTGGGGCAGGCCGTCCTGGATCTTTCCCGCAGACAGTTAGACGGGAACAGTCAGATCTGGGTCAGCACCAGACCGCCCGCCATCAGCAGCAGGCACGCCAGGCCGTGCACGACGGGGTTGCGCACCAGCAGCGCCACGAACTCCCGCAGGAACGCGCTCGGCACGAAGTACCAGGCCGTGGGCGCGCCGATGACCTGCAGCCGCAGGCCGTGGTTGCGCGAGAGCACGGCGGTGCGGAACACGTGGTAGTTGTTCGTGACGGCGACGACCCGGCCGGTGTGGCCGCGTTCGGCCAGCAACGCCTTGCTGTACAGGAGGTTCTCGTCGGTCGTGGTCGCCTGGTCCTCCATCACGATCTCGTCGTCCGGGATGCCGCGCTCGACCAGATACTCGCGCATCGCGAACGCCTCGGACACCTCCTCGTCCGCGCCCTGACCGCCCGTCACGACGATGACCGGTGTCCGGCCCGCGGCGCGTTCGCGGTGGTAGAGCCGCATGGCGCGGTCGAGGCGGTTCGCCAGCAGCTTGGGCACGCGGGAGCCGATGAGGCCCGCGCCGAGCACGATGATTCCGTCGAACCCGCTGCGGCGGCCGGTGCGGCCGTAGATCACCGAGTACAGCAGCAGGCTCACGAACAGGAACGCGATGTAGGCCGAGACCAGGAACAGGCCGATGGCGCTGCCGCGGATCCAGTCGTTGGGCTGGCTGATGCCCCAGGCGAAGTACGCCATCTCTCCCAGCAGGGCGAGGCCCGCGAGCAACGACAGCAGGTTGCCCAGCGACCGGCCCTCCCTGCGGACCATGACCATGCCGTTGGCCAGCAGGGCGAGCGGGAGCAGCAGCAGGCCGACGACGGCCAGGAGGAACGCGAACGCGAGCGGCAGGCTGAGCACCGGGTTGTCCTGCCCGACGTCCGCGAGCAGCAGCAACAGCATCACGAGGGCGATGCCGAGCCAGATCGCGTTGCTCAGCCTGCGCCGGTCGCGCACCATCCCGAGCACGAAGAAGGCGGCGGGGATGAGGAACAGCAGCGCGGCGAGCACCGCGCAAGAGTAGTACCGGTGATCACCCGGTGCTCTCGGGCTCCTGTTCCGGAACGGGCTTCGGGCGCGGCCTGAGCCGCACCGCGCCCGTCGTGAGGTCGAGAGGCCCGGTCTCCTCGTAGTCCTCGCCGGTGCCGGCGTCCGTCGCCTCGCGACGGACCTTCGGCCCCGGGAACAACTCGCCCAACTGTCCCATGCCCGCGAGGTTACCCCCAGCAGAGGGTCACCTCAGAAGATGGCGATGAGCAGCACGATCACGGCGATCGCGATGGCCACGAGGACCCAGGTGGATCCCGCGGGCCTGCGGTAGTGGCTGCGGACCGTGGTGGTCCGGAAGAAGCTGTACGGCGCGCTGCGGCGGTGCCGGCGGACCCAGGGCATCTCGTCCTCCTGACGGTGGGCTTGTCAGGTCGGGGATACCCCGGTCCGCAACCTCTCCTTTACTCCAGCCAGACCAATTTCGGCGACTCGCGTGTCACCGATGTCGTTGCCGTGCAGGACCTCGTGCCACGGGCCGAGCTTGTGCCAGATCAACGCCCTCTCCCGCAGCTCGTCCGTGACGCCGTAGGTGTCGGCGAGCGCGGCGGCGAACTCGGGCGGCGTGGCGTGCAGCGTCCAGGCGAGGTCGATGGCCGCGTCCCCGATGTGCAGGTCGCCGAAGTCGATCACCCCGGTCAGTGCGCCGTCGTGGCCCAGGACGTGCTCAGGTCCGAGGTCGCCGTGCACGACCGTGTCCGCGGGCAGGTCGCCGAGCCGGGCCAGCAGCTCCTCCCCGCCCGGCACGCGCACCTCCGCCCGGAAGCGCTCGACCGGCAGCACCAGGGGTCCCACGCCAAGCAGGGCGGCCTCGTCCACAGAGGACGCGTGCAGCGCGAGCAGGAACTCCCCCAGCTGCCGGCCCATCGGCGCGGTCAGGTCGGCGACCTCGGCACCGGGTACGAACGCGTGCCGGACCACCACGGGTGAGGACGACACGACCTCCGGCACCGGGACGGGCAACGGCAGACGGGGCGCGAGCCACGGCATCACGACCGCCTCGCGCAGGAGCTGCGGCCCGATCTCCTCGCGGCGTGGCCGTCGTTCCACCCACCCGTCGACCAGGACGGCCGTGCTGTCCCAGCCCTCACCCAGGTACGTCACGCGCACAGTGTCACCCGAGAGGCAGAATTCGCGGATGGCCGCCTCCGTGTCCTCCAAGCTGCTGTCGCTGCTCGGCACCTTCGACGCCCGCCACCGCCGCCAGACGCTCAGCGGCATCGCGCGGCGCGGCGGGCTCCCGGTCAGCACGGCGCACCGGCTGCTGGCCGAGCTGGAGCAGTGGGGCGCGGTGCGGCGGCTGGAGACCGGCGAGTACGTGATCGGCCGGCGGATCTGGCGGCTCGGGCTGCTCGCGGCGGGCGAGGTGGACCTCAGCCGGGTCGCGGAGCCGTTCCTGCACGACCTGCACGCCGCGACGCGGGCCGTGGTGCACCTGGCCGTGCGGGAGGGCGCGGAGGTCCTGTACCTCGACCGGGTGTCGGGGCACGCGTCGGTGCCGATCGTGAGCACGACCGGAAGCCGGTTGCCGTTGCACTCGACCGGTGTCGGGAAGGTGCTGCTCGCGCACGCGCCCGCGGAGGTGCAGGAGGAGGTGCTCACGCACGGACTGACGCGGCTCACGGCGTTCACGGTCACCGAACCGGGGCGGATGCGCGCGCAGCTGCACCGCATCCGGCGGGACGGCTACGCGCAGACGTTCGAGGAGATGACGCTCGGCGCGTGCAGCGTCGCGGTACCGGTCGAAGTGGACGGTCACGTCGTCGCGGCGCTGGGCATCGTGGTGCCGGACCTGCGCACCGTGCGGGCGCGGCTGGTGTCGGCACTGCAGGTGGCGGCCCACGGGATCAGCCGGACGCTGGAGCCCGGTTTCCACCCACCGGAAGAAAAGCTTGGATGATCGCCCCCTTGCCTGTTGAATCTTCAACCGTGGCAAGCGAAACGCGTCAGCTCTTCATCGGCGGCGAAAGCGTTCCGGCGCTGGAAGGCCGTACCACCGACGACCTCAACCCGTTCACGGGCGAGGTCCACGCCGTCGTCGCCGCGGGGAGCGTCGAGGACGTCACCCGAGCCGTCGACGCGGCCCAGGAGGCCTTCGCCGGCTGGGCGGCCACCCCGCCGTCCGCGCGGCGCAAGATCCTGCTGAAGGCCGCCGACCTGCTGGAGACCCGCACGGCGGAGGTCGTGGCGCTCATGGCCGCCGAGGTGGGCGGCGTGGGCGGCTGGGCGGGGTTCAACGTGGTGCTGGCGTCGAACATCCTGCGCGAGGCCGCCGCCGCGGTCAGCCAGCCGGTCGGCGAGGTGCTGACGACGGACACGCCCGGTCAGCTGTCGCTCGCCCTCCGCGAGCCGCTCGGCGTCGTCGCGGCGTTCGCGCCGTGGAACGCCCCGGTCATCCTGAGCACGCGGGCCGTCGCCGCGCCGCTGGCCGCCGGCAACACCGTGGTGCTCAAGCCCAGCGAGGACGCGCCGATCGCGGCCGGGCTGTTCATCGCCGGGGTGCTGCACGAGGCGGGCCTGCCGGCGGGCGTGCTCAACGTCGTCACCAACGCCCCCGAGGACGCCGCCGAGGTCGCGAAGGCACTGATCACCGACTCGCGCGTGCGGGCCGTGAACTTCACCGGCTCCACCGAGGTCGGCCGGATCGTCGGGACGCTGGCCGCGCAGCACCTCAAGCCCGCCGTGCTGGAGCTCGGCGGCAAGAACTCGCTGCTGGTCCTCGACGACGCCGACCTCGACCACTCGGTCGACGCGGCCACGTTCGGCTCGTTCCACAACGCGGGCCAGATCTGCATGTCGGTCGACCGCGTCCTGGTGCACGAGTCGGTGGCCGAGGAGTTCACCGCGAAGCTCGTCGCCAAGGTCGGCTCGCTGCCGCACGGCGACCCGGCCGACCCCGGCACCGTCATCGGCCCGGTCATCAACCAGCGCTCCGCCGACCGCGTCGCCAACCTCGTCGCGGAGGCCGTCGAGAACGGAGCCCGCGTCCGGACGGGCAACGACGGCACCGCGACCGTGCTGGACAACGTGTCGCCGTCGATGCGGATCTTCCGGGAGGAGATCTTCGGCCCGGCCGTGGTCGTCGTGCCCGTCGCGGACGACGACGAGGCCGTGGCCATCGCGAACGACACCGAGCACGGCCTCACCGCGGGCATCATGACCGAGGACTCGCAGCGCGGGTTCGGGCTGGCGCGGCGGATCCAGACCGGCATCGTGCACGTCGGCAACCAGACGGTGGACGACGAGCCGCAGGCGCCGTTCGGCGGGGTGAAGGCCAGCGGCTACGGGCGGTTCGGCGGCCGGTGGGGCGTCGAGGCGTTCTCGGCGACGCGCTGGGTCACGATCGCGAGCGAGCACGGCCACTTCCCGTTCTGAGACGAGCGCGGCTGGACGAAGAAGCCGCCCTGGCCCGCCACTAGCCCACCAGTCCCGCCTCGTGCGCGACGATCGCCGCCTGCACCCGGTTCTCCGCTCCGAGCCGGGTCAGGATGGCGCTCACGTGCCCCTTCACCGTGCCCTCCACGAGGTCGAGGCGCCGGGCGATCCGCGCGTTCGACAGCCCCTCCCCCAGCAACGCGAGCACGTCCCGTTCCCGCGCGGTCAACGCCGCCACGCGCGACCGGGCGTCGCTCACCCGTCCCGACCGGAACCGGGTGATCATCCGCGCGGCGACCTTGGGCGCGAGGTAGGCGCCGCCGGAGGCCACCGCGTGCACGCCCGCGATCAGCTCCCGCGGGTCGCCCGACTTCAGCAGGAACCCGCGGGCGCCGCCGTCGAGCGCCTGCTCCAGGTAGCCGTCGTCGTTGAACGTCGTCAGCATCGCGACGCCGAACCCCAGCCGGGCCAGCTCCCGCGCGGCTCCGAGGCCGTCGAGGCGGGGCATCCGGATGTCGAGCACGGCCACGTCCGGCCGGTGCTTGAGCGCCAGGTCCACGGCCTCCCGGCCGTCGGCGGCCTCGGC
Organism: Lentzea sp. NPDC059081; assembly: GCF_042738015.1. Lineage (NCBI taxonomy): Bacteria > Bacillati > Actinomycetota > Actinomycetes > Pseudonocardiales > Pseudonocardiaceae > Lentzea > Lentzea sp. NPDC059081. The sequence continues at coordinate 327,759 of NZ_JBHYGW010000004.1, read as the reverse complement.
GACGACCTCGATCTCCGCGTCCGAACCGAGGATGGCCCGCACGCCGGCGCGCACCATCGCCTCGTCGTCGGCGAGCAGGACGCGGATCACGACACCCCCGGAAGCGTGGCGACCAGCTCGAACCTGCCGCCGCCGCGGCTGGTCCGCAGCGTACCGCCGGCGAGCCGCACCCGTTCGCGCAACGCGACCAGGCCCAGCCTGCTGCCCGGACCCCGCCGGAACCCGGTGTCGTTGTGCGCCTCCACGACCGTCGTGCCGTCCGCCGTCGTCACCTTCAACGACAGCAAGGACTTCGGCGCGTGCTTGGCGGCGTTCGTCAGCGCCTCCTGCACGATCCGGCGCACGGTCGGTTCCACTGTGGACGGCACGGCTCCGTCCACTGAGAACTCGACGCGCAACCCGGCCGCCACCGCGCGGTCCACCAGCTCGTGCAGCCCCGAGACCGGCGGCGGGTCGCCGTCGCGCAGCAGGAACACCAGGTCGGCGAGGCGGTCCGTGGCACCGGCGGCCGTCCCGCGCAGTGCGGCGGCGGCAGCCTGGTGCTCGGCGGGCAGGGTCAGCTCCAGCGCGCCCGCCTGCAGCGCGAGCAGGCTCAGCTCGTGGCCCAGCGTGTCGTGGACCTCGTGCGCGATCCGGGCACGTTCCCGCAGGTGAGCGGCCTCGGCACCGGCGGCGGCCAGCGCGGCCTGCTGGTGTGCGGCCCGCCCGAGGAACCACGGCAGCGCGACCACCAGCCCCACCAGCACGACCCCGGTCAGCCCACCGGCGACACCGCCGGCGAACAGCAGCGCCGGCCACGGTGACGCGGTCCGGCGTCCCAGCAGGAACGCGACCGCGAACAACGGGACGCACACCGCGGCCGTCCACGGTGGAACACCGGGGTCCATGAAGAACGAGGTGACCACGGCCGCGGCGACGCACGCCCCGAGCGCACCTGCTCTCAACGCCTCCACCTGACCACCGCCACGCTGATGTTCATCACGCTCGACACGCCCAACCACACCACAAGCGGCAGCGAATAGTGCGCCAACTGGAAGAACGTGATGTCGCGCCCACCGCCGTAGAGCAGCCCGAGCAACGTCGGCAACGCCAGCAGCACGCCCAGCGGCACGAACCTCAGCACCTGCCACGCCCTGGGGAACCGGCGCGGTCGTCGCAACGCACGTACGCACAACCCGATGGACAGCAACGTCAACGCGGCGAGCACCAGATCGATCGGCAACCGGTAGGACGACGGCTCGGGCGGCGTTTCACCGTCGAGGACGTCCGCGATGCCGTTCTCCAAGGCGTACGTGCCCTCGTTGCCCAGCGTGACTCCGCTGGTGGACATGACCGCGATGCCGTAGCCGGACTTCGTGAGCAGCTGGCCCGCGGTGGCGGTGAACCAGATCCCGCTGTGCCGCAGCTGTCCCTGGGAGTCCTGCTGCCAGCCCATCCCGTCCCGCGGCGCCAGCGAGGGTTGCGCGGCGAGCCACTTCGCCATGTCCGCGGCGGTGGTGACCACCCCGTCCGACCCGGCGACGAACCGGTCGGGTTCGTTCAGGGGCACCGAGATCCCGTAGGCGTAGCCGTACCCGCGCCGGAAGTCCGCTGGCAGATCCCGTGGCGTCACGTCGATCGCGACGGTCTCGGTCATGCCGAGCGGCTGGAAGACGTGCTTCGCCAGGTAGGCGTCGAACGACTCCCCGGACGCGATCTCCACCAGTCGCGCGGCCAGGTGGTAGTTCGTGTTGGTGTAGCGGAACTGCCCGTCCGGCTCGGCGGACCGCAAGGCCTCACGGGCCCGGTCCACCGCCTCCGCCGGGGAGTTCGGCTGCGTCAGGCTCTTCTCCGGCAGCGTGCGGTCGCTGATACCGGACTTGTGGGCGAGCAGCTGGCGCGGCGTGACGCGCGAGTCGAACACGGGCCGGTCCAGGTCGATCTTGCCGGCGTCCGCGAGCTGCCGGACCGCCAGTGCCGTGAACGACTTGCTGACCGACGCGATCGCCATCTTGGTGTGCCCGGTGATGGGCGCGCCGGCCGAGTCGTGCCCGAAGCCCTGCACCGCGACGACCTCGTCGCCTCGGGTGATCGCGACGGCGACGCCGGGATACGAGGAGCCGGCCATGAAGGACGAAACCAGGAGGGCGAGCGCTGCGAGGTTCATGCCCGGAAACCTAGGAACCGCGACGCCCGTGAACCCGACCCGGAAGACAGGACGGACCCCCGACGAAAGTCAGGGGTCCGCCCGGTGGATGCGAGATCAGTGACCCGCGGCCATCTCCGCCGCCAGCCGGTCGTCGCCGCTCATCTCCTTGAGCGGCTTCTCCTTGATGAACAGCACCGCCAGCAGCGCGAGCACCGCGAACGGCGCGCCCACCAGGAAGATCTCCGCGGTCGCCGTCGCGTAGATGTCGGCGATCACGGCCTTGATCTCCGGCGGCAGCACCGAGAGGTCCGGCACCTGGTCGCCGCCCGTGGTGAGGCCGCCCATCGGGCCGAACTTCTCGGCCGCGAGCGAGGAGACCTTGCTCGCGAGCACCGCGCCCAGCGCCGAGACGCCGATCGCGCCGCCCAGCGAGCGGAAGAACGTCAGCGTCGACGTGGTCGCGCCGAGGTCCTTGGCCGGCACGTCGTTCTGGGCCGCCAGCACCAGGTTCTGCATCAGCAGGCCGACGCCGACGCCGAGCACGAACATGTCGACGGACACCATGAACACCGTGGTCTGCGCGGTGATCGTGGACAGCAGCAGCAGGCCGCCGACCATGATGACGCCACCGGAGACCAGGTACGCCTTCCACCTGCCGAACTTCGTGATCAGCTGACCGGCCACGGTCGACGAGACCAGCAGGCCGAAGATCAGCGGCAGGCCCATCAGGCCGGCCTGCGTCGGCGACTTGAACAGCGCGAGCTGGAAGTACTGCGACAGGAACACCGTGCCGCCGAACATCGCGACGCCGACCAGGGCGCTGGCGACGGTCGCGAGCGCCACCGTGCGGTTGCGGAAGATCGACAGCGGCACGATCGGGTCGTGCGCGGTGGCCTCGACGCGGACGGCCGCGGCCAGCAGCAGCACGCCGAGCGTGACGAGACCGGCGGTCCAGGCGGACGCCCACTCGAACTTCTGCCCGGCGAGCGACGACCAGATCAGCAGCGTCGACACACCGGACACGATCAGGAACGCGCCGAGGTAGTCGATCTTCGTCTCCTCCTTGCGCACGACCGGCAGGTGCAGGGTGCGCTGGAGCAGGTAGATCGCGGCGAGCGTGAACGGGATGCCGATGAAGAAGCACCAGCGCCAGCCCAGCCACGACGTGTCGACGAGCAGGCCGCCGATCAGCGGGCCCGCGACCGTGCCGACGCCGAACACGGCGCCGAACATGCCGGAGTACTTGCCGAGCTCGCGCGGCGGGATCATCGCGGCCATCACGATCGTGGCGAGCGCCGTGACGCCGCCGGCGCCCAGGCCCTGCACGACGCGGCTGACGATCAGCATCTCGATGTTCTGCGAGAAGCCCGCGATCAGCGAGCCCACGACGAACAGGCTCAGCGACGCCTGGATCAGCAGCTTGCGGCTGTAGAGGTCGGCGAGCTTGCCCCACAGCGGCACGGTGGCCGTCATCGCGAGCAGCTCGACCGTGACGATCCAGGCGAAGATCGACTGCGAGCCCTTCAGGTCGGCGACGATGCGCGGCAGCGCGTTCGACACGATGGTGCTCGCCAGGATGGACACGAACATGCCGAGCATGAGGCCCCACAGTGCCTGCATGACCTCGCGTCTGCTGTGCGTCGGTGCCACTTCCGCTTCGGTGCTCATGAGGTTCCCCCTTCGTCGTGGTGCGGCACGTGAGCCAGCCCGGTGCCGAACATCTCGAGCGCCTCGCCGACCAGGTCGCCCAGCGCCAGCGTGTCGTCCGCTGCCCACCTCGTGACCGCGCAGCGGAACGCGGCGCTGCCGGCGGCGACCAGCAGCCGCGGGTAGGCGTGGGACTCGGGCAGCCCTGCCCGTCGTGCCACCGCCGCCGCGAGCTGCTGCTCCGACTCCGCGCTGCTGGCGAACGCCCTGAGCAGCAGGTCAGGGCGTTGCGTCAGCACTTCCTTGCGCAGCAGCCACAGGTCGCGGGCGCTGTCGAGCTCGTCGGTGATCTCGGCGAGCACCGCCTGCCGGTAGGCGTCGAACGGCGTGACCCCGTCCGCGGCGGCGAGGACGCGCCCGGCCACCCGCGGTCCCATCTCGGGGTCCGCGCCGATCAGCGCCTCGTCCTTGCTCGCGAAGTAGTTGAAGAACGTGCGCATCGAGACGTCGGCCTCGGCGGCGATCTCCTCCACCGTCACGTGGTCGTAGCCGCGCTCGGCGGAGAGCCGCACGGTCGCCCGCTCCAGCGCCGCACGCGTGCGGCGCTTCTTGCGGTCGCGCAGGCTCTCCCCCGGCTGGTTCACACGGGACAGCGTACGGACTTTTTTGCACTCACTGCAAGTTTGCAGTTTGTGAAGTAGATCGCCTACGACCAGGGGCTCTTCGGGCGCTCCTGCAGCTCGCCGTCGAGGAAGAGGTCGACCTTCTCGCTGTAGAAGCAGGCCATCCCGGCGATCTTCTGGCTCTCCGGCAGCGGCGACCGGTAGATCCACACCAGGTCGTCGTGCCGCGTGCCGTTCACCTCGACCGACCAGTACGTGGCCGTGCCCTTGTACGGGCACTGCGTCTGCGTGTCCGACGGCCTGAGCAGATCGAACCGGACGTCGCTCAACGGCAGGTAGTACCGCGGTGGAAGGCTCGTCTCGAACAGGATGCGCGGCTGCGTGGACGCCGCCAGCGTCACGCCGTCCAACGCCACCCGCACGTGCCGTGAGCTGTTCAGGACGTCGACGCGCTTGTACGGGTCGCGCGGGTGGACGTAGATCGGTTCGTCCTCCTCCAGCCACTCGTCCATGGCGGCGAAGTCGAACCGGACGAGGTCCCGCAGCTCCTCGATCGGCGAGTCCGGATAGGTGAGCGCCGCCCCGGACGCCGTGCCGCCGGCCGTGACGACGTCGTGGACGACCCCGTCACCCCTGCTCGGCGAGTGCGCCGTCTCCCCCGCCGGCTTCAGCTCGGCGCGCACCGCGGAGAGCGGCAGGTAGTAGGCGGGGTAGTGCGGGATCTCCCAGACCAGGCGCGGCGAGATCGTGTCCGCGACCAGCTCGCCACCGAAGTACGCACGGACCCGCTTCGCCGAGTTCTCGACCCGCACCCGGCCACGCTGCTCGTTGCCCATGTCTCATGGCAACACGGAACCGCCCGCCGCGCTTCCCCCGTCAGGCGTTGCCGTCGAACAGGCTGGTGACCGAGCCGTCCTCGAAGACCTCCTGGATCGCCCGCGCCAGCAGCGGGGCGATGCTCAGCACCGTCAGCCCCGGGAACCGGCGGCCGGGCGGGATCGGCAAGGTGTCGGTGAGGACGACCTCGCGCGCCTTGCTGGCCACGAGCCGCTCGTGGGCGTCGCCGGACAGGATGCCGTGCGTGGCCACCAGGACGACGTCCTTCGCGCCCTGCTCGAGCAGCTGCTTGGCCGCCGACGTGCTCGTCATCGCCGTGTCGATCATGTCGTCGACCACGACGCACGTACGCCCCTCGACGTCGCCGACGACCCGGTTGCCCATGACCTCGTTGGGGCGCAACGGGTCGCGGGTCTTGTGGATGAACGCGATGGGGCAGCCGCCGAGCAGGTCCGCCCACTTCTCGGCCAGGCGCGTGCGGCCGGCGTCCGGGGAGACGACCGTCAGGTCCTCGCTCTGGTAGCGGGCGCGGACGTGGTCGGTGAGCAACCACATGGCGTGCAGGTGGTCGACGGGGCCGTCGAAGAAGCCCTGCGCCTGCGCGGTGTGCAGGTCGACGGTGACGATGCGTTCGGCGCCGGCCGTCTTGAACATGTCCGCGACCAGCCGTGCCGACACCGGTTCGCGGCCGGCGTACTTGCGGTCCTGCCGGGCGTAGGGGTACGTCGGCACGACCGCGGTGATGCGCTTGGCGGACGCGCGTTTCAACGCGTCGACCATCAGCAGCTGCTCCATCAGCCAGTCGTTGATGGGCGCGCAGTGGCTCTGCATGACGAACGCGTCCGCGCCGCGCACGGACTCCTCGAACCGCACGAAGATCTCGCCGTTCGCGAAGTCGTAGGCGGCCTGCGGGGTGATCCCGACCCCGAGGTGCTTCGCGACCGCGTCGGCCAGCTCGGGGTGTGCCCGGCCGGTGAGGAGGATGAGCTGGCGCTTGGCGACGCCCGGCTTGCCGCTGACCATCGTTGCGCTCCCCGGGTCGGTTGCCGTCCGTCCCGATCGTTCAGCATTCTCGCGAGATCGTGCAAACAACACGTCCGGCCGATGGGATTCCACGTCGCTGAACACAACGGATTAACTCGATCGGGCACACTCACACGTAGGCCATACCAGGTTTGGACCCGCACGCTCGGTATAGATCGAGGGAACCACGTTCACCTCTTGGGGTATGGCCGGTGTGAATCGGTGATCAGCGTGCTTTAGGGGTCGTAGAACGTCTTTACGCTCCTCACATGCCGGACAACCAGGACACCCCAGGACCGACACCCCAGGCCCCTTCCGCCGCGGCCCCGGTCGCGATGGGCACGCCCATCCACGACCAGCTCGCGGACAGCCTGGGAGTCCGCCAGAAACACCCGATACCGGACTGACCGACTTCCGGCGGTCGACCCGCCCTCGCGCGAGCCGGTAGGAAGGGCCCCTCTGCGGATGAGGAGGGGACCTGCCCATGCGTCTCACCGTGCTGGCCGCGGCCGCCGCGCTCCTGGTCACCGGCACGCCCGCCGTGCAGGCGTCCGGCGCTCCCGCGGTGCCCCGGATCGCCTGGGCCTCCTGCGGACCCGAGAATCCCGGTTTCGAGTGTGCCTCGGTGAAGGTGCCGCTCGACTACGACGACCCGCGTGGCGCCACCACCACGGTGGCGTTGGCGCGCAAGCCCGCGACCGACCAGGCGCACCGGATCGGGTCGCTGTTCCTGAACCCGGGAGGGCCCGGCGGTTCCGGCGTCGACTTCGCGCTGGGCGCGGGTAACCAGCTCTCGGCGAACCTGCGGGGCCGGTTCGACATCGTCGGCTTCGACCCGCGCGGCATCGGCAGGTCCGGCCCGCTGCACTGCTTCGCGAGCGAGGCCGAGCTCGACCGGTTCTTCGAGGGCGTCCCCGGCTTCCCGTACCAGGCGGCGCAGGAGCGGCCGTTCTTCGACCGGTACCGCTCCCTCGGTCCCGAGTGCCGCGACGACCAGCGGATCGCCCGCCACATGAGCACCGCGGACGTCGCCCGCGACCTCGACCTGCTGCGCCGCGCCGTCGGCGACCGCGAGATCAACTATCTGGGCTTCTCCTACGGCTCCTACCTCGGCGCGACCTACGCGAACCTGTTCCCCGGCAACATCCGCGCCCTGGTGGTCGACGGCGTGCTGAACCCGGAGCTGTGGTCAAGCGGCCGGCAGGTCGAGTCGGACCGGATCGCGACCAAGGAGGAGTTCCGCGAGTTCCTGCGCACCTGCGACGAGGCGGCGTGCGTCTTCGGCCCGCACTCGGAGCAGCGCTGGACCGCGTTGCTGAAGTCGGTGCGCGCCAAGCCGATCCAGCTCGGCGACGACGTCTGGACCTACGACGCGGTCGTCAACGCCGCCCTCGGCGCCATGTACTCGCCGAACGACTGGCCCGCCGCGGCCGAGCTGTTCGACCAGCTGTCCGACGCCTCCGCAGGCTTGTCGATCGCCGCCCGCGAAGCGGACTACGACAACGGCTTCGACGCCTACAACGGCAACGTGTGCGCGGACATCGAGTTCCCGCGCTCGCTCGGCGCCTACCAGGCCACCGCCCGGTACGCGCAGGCCGGTTCGGAGTTCGGCCCTGCCTGGTGGTGGGGCAACGCGGCGTGCGCCGACTGGCCGGTCAACCCCGACCGCTACACCGGCCCGTGGCACACCCGCACCAGCGCCCCGGTCCTGGTGGTCGGCAACTACTTCGACGGCGTCACGGACTACCGCGGCGCCCAGGCCGTGCACCGCCAGCTCGCCGGCAGCCGTCTGCTGACCTACGCGGGCTGGGGGCACACGGCGTACGAGGTGAGCCAGTGCGCCACCGACCACACCAACGCGTACCTGCTGACCGGCGCGCTGCCACCGGCCGGGACGGTGTGCCCGGCGAACCCGAACCCGTTCCTGCCGTCGGCGAGGGCCGCGGAGCCGCTGGTCAAGCCGGCGCACCGGAGGTAGGGCTCAGTCCCGGCGTCCGGTGCCGCCCGTCCCCAGCTCCTGCGCCAGCTCCACCGCGGCCCGCGCCGGGTCGAAGCCGAACCGGCTGCCGAACGCGTCGTGCACCCGCCACCCGCGTGGCCGAGCGCGCGCCAGCGGTCCAGGTGCGCCCGCGGCCCGTCCGGGTGCGGGCGCGTCTCCACGGCCACCGCCTCGTCCCGCTCCCCCACCACGAGGTCGACCCGCCACCGCCCCACCGGGTAACCCGTCCGCACGACCAGCCCCGCGGCCCGCAGTTCCCCCGCCAGCCGCGCGGTCCACTCGTCCGACGGCTCGGCGCCCTCCGTCTCCTGCGGCGCGACCGAGGCGTGCCGCAGGTAGTCGCCGATCAGGCCGGGCGGCTGAGCCACCGACGTCACCACGTGCACCCGGCGGCGGGCTCTGGTCGTCAGCACCGCGAGCAGGGTGCGGTCGTTCACGAACCGCCACGCGGCGGGGCGGTCGGCGGCCAGGCTGATCACCACCTCGTCGAACTCGCCGCCCTGCACGCCGTGCACCGTGCCGACGCGGACGCCGCCGGCGGTGATCTCGTCCAGCGTCAGCTCGCCGAGCAGCGCCTCCTCCAGCGCGTCGGCCTGCGCGCGGAACGGGGACACGACGCCGATCGATGCCACGCCCGCGGCGACGCGCTTGCGGACGTGGGCGAGCACGGCGTCCACTTCGGACCGGTTGACGCCCTGCGCCGTCCGTGACCCGTCGACGATCTCCACGTCGATGCAGTCGACGTCCGCGACGGCCGGGTGCGTGGTGAGCAGCTCCATCCTGCCGTCGTAGAAGCGGGACGCGGCGAACCCGATCAGGTGCGGTGCGCAGCGGTGGTGCTCGTCGAGCCAGTGCACGCCCGCGACGGCGGCCGCGTCGAACAGGCTCACCTTCGGCACGTCCAGCCGGTCGCGCAGGCCGGCCGTGCCCTCCGCCTCGACCGCCGCCCGCACCGCCTGGTCGCTCACGAACGACACGTGCCGCAGCTGCCGCGGGTCGCCGCCGATCACCGCGGACCTGCCGCGCAGCAGGGCGGGCGCGGCGAGCGGCTGGTCGACGTGGCTCGCCTCGTCGATGACGACCAGGTCGAACGCGCCGGGCACCGGCGGCAGGATGTCCTGCACCTCCGACAGCGTTCCCACCCACAACGGCAGCGCCGTCAGCAGGTCCGCGCTGTCGATCCGGGCCAGCGCGCGCCGCCGCGCCGACCGGCCCGAACGCAGCGCCGTCGCGAGCGCCGACACCGCCCGGCGCGCGCCGGCTCCCCTGCGGCTGACCGAGTACTCCGCGAGCCACGCGGCGACGGCCTCCCGCTGCACGGCGTCCTGCTCGATCAGCAACGGCCGCAGCGACCCGAACATCGTCCCGCCGGAAGCCCCGATCCGCACGGCGGCAGCGGTCTGTTCGGCTGCCTCGATCGCCGCCGTCAGGTCCTCGACGGAAACCTCAGTCGCACCAACGCTCTGACGCGCCCGGCGCAACGCCCAGCCAGTGCGCAGTCCACTCAGGAACCCGGCACGTGGTGCGAGAAGTTCCTTCAACCGCGGGAAATCCACACCGGCCGAGAACGCCTCGGGTGCCACCGCGCGGTGTGCCGCCATCAACGCCTCGTGCTTGCGGGCGACCGCCGCCAGCTCCTCGTCGCGCAAGGCTTGGGCGACCGCGCGTTCGACCCGCGCGACCCCGGCCGCCGCGGCGTCCCGTGCCTTGGCCGACTCCGGCAGCCGGGCGCCCTTCCGGGCGGCGCTGAACCCGTCGCTCAGCTCGCGCGCCATGCCCTGCCGCAGCTCGGAGTCGCCGAACAGCACCGGCACCGGCCCGCCAGCCCGGCGCAACGCCTCCCCGAGCACCTCGGCTGCGTTGCGGGTGCGGCTCGCGAGCAGCACCGACTTGCCCGCGGCGACCGCGTCCAACGCCAGCGCGGCGAGCGTGTGCGTCTTGCCCGAGCCGGGAGGCCCGCCCACGACGGTGATCCGCGCGCGGCGGGCGTGCTCGACCGCGAGCTGCTGGCCGCGGCTCAACGGCAACGCCGAGCTGATCGGCTCGTCCCGGTCGTCCACCGCCCCGCCGGTCCCGTACAGCGCGGCGAACGCCGTGTCCTCGACACCGGCCGTGGAAGCCCACTCGTACAGCGCCGACCCGTGCTCGGTCGTCACGACGGGTTCCCCCGCGTGCAGACCCACGCCCATCGCCACGACGAGCTCGCTGCCGGAGATGAACGCCGTCGGGTCGTCGTGCACCACCGGCACGTCTTCGAACCCCGCGAGCCGCAGCGTCTCGGCGACCCACTCCCCGGTCGGCGCGAGCGAGGACTCCCGTTCCGCGACCGCGGTCCAGTCCTCGACCAGCGGGAACAGCGCCGCGTCGCCGGCGGGGTGGAAGGTGTGGGCGGAGCCGGACCCCTGCAGGCGCACGGGCCGGGAGACCAGCGGCAGGCACACCCGGCGCCGTTGGCCGCCGACCTGCGCGGGCCCGGCGAGGAACGCCCAGCCCAGCCGCAGCAGCCGGTCGTCCCGGTGCAGCGCGTCGAACGCTGCGAGGCGCGCCGCCTGGTCCCGCACCGGCCTCGGCGCGGTCCAGGCGACGGGGTCCCCCGGCTGGGCGATCGCGCGCCACGACGGCTCGTGATCACCCAGCCACAGCAGGCCGGCCGCCCTGGTCAGGTCCAGCTGGACCTTCTGCGGCTGCTCGGCGGCGCTCAACCGGGCGAGGGTGCGCAGGACGGCCGGAACGTTCACGCCGTCATGGTGCCATTCCGCTTGAACGTGAACGCGAAGTCACCGGAGACCTTGCCGGCGAGCCGGACCGTCGAGACGAGGCCGCCCTCGTCCAGCAGCCGCAGGACCTCGGCCCGCGACACGCCGAACCCCTCGGCGATCAGGCGCACGGGCCGGACGGGGATCCGCGCCCCGAACCGGACCTCGACGTCGACCGTCTCGGCGTCGGGCACGCCCTCGGTGTCGAGCCGCCAGGCGCCGTCCCAGTCGAGCGAGACGTGGTTGCGCCGCTGCAGCACGGTGTCCTGCAGCAGTTCGGCGGCGAGGCTGACGTCGTTGTGGTGCAAGCGGTCCAGCAACGCGGACCGGACGTTGCGCACGTTCACGCGGTCCAGGACCGTGAGCTTGACCGTGTCACCACACCCGACGCACAGCACGAGCAGCCAGGCGTCGAGGACCTTGTGGTTGGCGTTGACGCGGAACTTGCCGTTGGCGCGGAAGCGTTCCGAAGCGCACACGTGACAACGACGGCGCACGAGCGGAAGGCGGGTGGGTACGACAAACCAGGTGGAGAGCACAGAGGTACACCGATCTTGGTGAGAAGTCCGCAGCACGAGGAAGCGCGACGCGATGCGGCGCGCTGCAAATCAGCTCTGGGGATGTCTCACGCGATGTACAACGGCGGTCCTGACCTCGGCGACCCGGTTCCGCGGGACGATAGCGGCGGACGACGACGTCGCTCCACTGGTTTTCGTGCCGGAACGAGAACGTGGCGGGCGTTCCGGAGAACACCCGCCACGCACCGGAACTACTGGATCAGAGAGTCAGGGTCCACGTGTCGATGGTCCCGGTGTCGATCGTCGCCGCGTCCCGGACCCGGAGCGTCCAGGTGCCGTCGCGCGTCTCCGACGACAGGTTCACGGTGTAGGTCTGGTCGATGTCGTCGGTGCTGCCGCCGGTCCGGTTGTGCAGGTTGTAGACCGACCCGTCGGGTGCGACCAGGTCGACGACGAGGTCGCCCTGGTAGGTGTGCTTGATGTGCACCTCGACCGTGCTGACCGGCGAGGCGGTGCCGGTGCAGCCGCTGAACGCGACCGTGCTCGTCACCGTCGAGTTGTCCGGGATCGTCACGTCCGTGCCGTTGGTCTGCGGCGCGCAGGACGCCGAGCCGACCCACCACGTGAACGACGTGCTGCCCGTGCCGCCCTCGGTGTCGGTGGCCGTGACCGTGACGCTGTAGGTGCCCTCGGCGGTCGCCGTGCCGGAGACCAGACCCGTGTCGGAGATGGCGAGGCCGGTCGGCAGGCCGGTCGCCGACCACGTGTACGGCGCGACGCCGCCGTTCGCGGTCAGCTGCAGGGTCGCGGTGCCGTCCAGCGCCGTCACCTGGTTGCCGGGGTTGACCACCGAGACGCTCGGAATGCCGCCGATGTTGGTGCGCAGCAACAGGTTCGCCGTGTTGGAGCCGGGGTTGGTGATCTTGTTCGGGGTGGCCTCCGCGAGGATCGCCGCGTGCACCTCGGCCGGGGTCTTGCCGGGGTTGGCGCCGAGGTACAGCGCCGCCGCGCCCGCGACGTGCGGCGAGGCCATCGACGTGCCGCTCATCGTGGCCGAGCCGCTGTTGTTGCTGTAGGACGCCGAGACGATGTTCTCGCCCGGTGCGAACAGGTCGCTGCAGGTGCCGAAGCTCGAGAACGACGCACGGGCGTCGGTGCGGCCCGACGCCATGACGTTGATCGTCTCGGTGACGCGCTGCGGCGAGTACTTGCAGGAGTCGTCGTTGAAGTTGCCCGCCGCCACCACGTACGTGACGCCACGGCTGATCGACGCGCGCACGGCGTCGTCGAGCACGCGGCTCGGCTCGTTCGCGGTGCCGGTGTAGATGCTCATGTTCGCGACCGCCGGCAGCACGGCGTTCGCGGTGACCCAGTCGACGCCCGCCGCCTCGGTCGCGACAGAGCCGCCGCCGGAGCAGTTCAGCACGCGGACGGCCTTGAGGGTGACGTTCTTCGCCACGCCGAACGTCGCGCCGCCGATCGTGCCGGAGACGTGCGTGCCGTGGCCGTGGCAGTCCTTGCCGTTGCGGCCGTCGGTGTACGCGTCGAACCCGAACGACGCCCGGCCGCCGAAGTCGGTGTGGTCGTAGTTGATGCCGGTGTCGATGACGTACGCGGTGACGCCGGAGGCGTCCGCGGTGTAGCTGTAGCGGCTGTCGAGCGGCAGGTCGGCCTGGTCGATCCGGTCGATGCCCCACGACGGCGGGTTGAGCTGGTCGGTCAGGATCTGGACGGTCCGGTCCTGCTCCACGTAGGCCACCGACGGGTCGGCGGCGAGGCGCTTGGCCTGCTGCTTCGACATCGTGGCCGAGAAGCCGCCGAACGCGGCCTTGTACGTGAAGCCCTTCTTACCTCCGTAGCGCGCGGCCAGGTCGTCGGCGCGGCCACCGACCTCCGAGCGCCTGACAACGTTGTCCTTGAACACGACGATGTAGCTGTCCTGGACGGCGTTGGGTGCGCTTTCCGCGACGATCGGCCCCTCCGGCGGTGCGGCCGCGGCCGATGGGAGCGCGAACACGGTTCCGGCGACGGCAAGAGCCGCCACCCCGAGCGTGCGCAGGGTGCGTTGTCTCATCACTGCTCCTCATTCGCAGGGAACCGCGTGTGAACGCGAGCCGGCCCTCGACGGCCCCTTGATGCGTTCACACGCGGTTGCGAAACAGCGTTAGTCCGTTGTCGGACGTGATGAGTCTTTAGTTGTGAGAACCCCTCATACAAGCGACTTTCGTACGGAGTGTCACCCGGCGAGTGCGAAGAGTTCCTCCGGACGGCCCGTCTGCTTGAGCACCGCCAGCGACTGCTTCTCCAGCTGGCGGATCCGCTCGCGGGTCAGCCCGAGCTCCTCCGCGACCTCCTGGAGGGTGCGCTCGCGCCCGTCCTCCAGGCCGAACCGCAGCCGCATGATCCGCACCTGCCGCTCGGGCAGGACGTCCAGCAGCGACCGCACGCCGTCGATGAACTCCTGGCGCTCCACCATGTCCGGCGCCGAGACGCCGTCGGTGTCCTGGATCAGGTCGCCCAGCGTCGAGTCGCCCTCGTCGCCCACGGGCGTCTCCAGCGACACGCACGCGCGTGCGGCGTCGCGGAGGTCCTGGACGCGTTCGGGCGAACACTTGGCCTCGGCGGCGATCTCCTCGACCGTCGCCTCCCTGCCGAACTGGGCGGAGAGCTTCTGCCCGATCTTCTTGAGCTTGTTGACCTCCTCCACGACGTGGACCGGGAGGCGGACCGTGCGGGTCTGCTCGGCGAGACCCCGCTCGATCGCCTGGCGGATCCACCACATCGCGTAGGTGGAGAACTTGTAGCCCTTGGCGTAGTCGAACTTCTCGACCGCGCGGATCAGGCCGAGGTTGCCCTCCTGCACCACGTCGCCGAAGGGCAGGCCGCGGAACGAGTGCTTCTTCGCGACCGACACGACCAGGCGCAGGTTCGCGCGGATCATGTGGTCCTTGGCGCGCTCGCCCTCGGCGGCGATGCGGCGCAGCAGCCGGCGGTCCCGCGTGGTGTCGCCGGACTCCAGCAGGTGGGCGGCGTAGACGCCGGCCTCGATGCGCCGCGACAGCTCGACCTCCTCCGACGCGGTGAGCAGCGGCGTGCGGCCCACCTCGCGCAGGTACTGGCCGACCGAGTCCCCGTCCTGCTGCCCGGACGCGCGGTTCTTCAGATCTGCAGGCATGACAAATCCCCCCGTTTCCGATTGGCAGGAGTGGCAGCCCGAGTGGCTGCCTCATGTGTAACGGTCAAGAGGGCTTGGTCATTCCGCGGTTTCGCCTGTGACCTCGCCCTCACCCGTGTTGTTGTCGTCGGATTGTCGGCGCTTCAGACGCACCTGCGTGATCGCGTGGTGCTCCACGGCCAGGACCTCGATCCGCCAGCCGGAGACCTCCACCACGTCACCGGGTTCCTCCGGGATGCGGCCGAGCACCACCAGCACGAGACCGGCGATCGTGGCGTACGGGCCGGACGGCGCGTTCTGCAGCTCCACGCCGATGTCCGGCAGGTCGTGCACCGGGAACGTGCCGAGCAGCTCGATCGAGCCGTCCGGCTCCGCCTTGACCGCGACTACGTCCGAGTCGGTCTCGTCGTAGATCTCTCCGACGATCTCCTCAAGGAGGTCCTCCAGCGTCACGATTCCGTCGACAGCGCCGTGTTCGTCCACGACGAGCGCCATCTGCTCGTGTTCGGCCTTCATGCGCCGCAACGCGTCCGTGACGCGCACCGAGTCCGGCAGCACCATGGGCGGCCTCGTCACCTCCGCCAGTGCCACGGCGTCGTCGAGCAGATCACGCAGGCTCACGATGCCGACGACGTCGTCGAGGTGACCGTCCTTCGTCACCGGCGCTCGTGAATGTCCTGACTTCGCCAAGATTTCCCGCGCGTCGGCGGTCTCCAAACCTGATTCGAGGATCGTGACGAGCCTGCGGGGCACGAGGACCTCGCGCAGCTTGCGTTCGTGGATCTCGAGTGCGCCGGTCATGATCGTGCGTTGTTCGGGGTTGAGGTGCTGCTGGACCTCGACGAGGTCGCGCAGCTCCTCCGGCGACATCTGCTCCTCCTCGACGTCGGGGTTGCCGCCGAAGATCCGCACGACCAGGTCGGTCGACCTGCTGAGCAGCCACACGGCCGGTCGTGACACGGTCGAGAGCAGGTCGAGCGGGCGAGCGATGATCTTGGACCAGCGCACCGCGTACTGCATCGCGAGCCGTTTGGGCGCCAGTTCGCCGAACACCAGTGTGAAGAACGTCAGCAGGATCGTCACCAGCGCGATCGCCACGCCGTTCGCCGCGCTGCCGAGGAACCCGAGCAGCGGCACGATCGGCGCCGCGAGCGAGACCGCGGCCGTGGCCGAGGCGAGGAAGCCGGAGAGGGTGATCCCGATCTGGATCGTCGCGAAATACCTGTTCGGATCCCGTGCGAGCCGCACGAGCGTGTGCCGTCCTTCGCGTTCCAGTGAGCGCAGCTGGCCTTCGCGCAGGGACACGAGAGCCATCTCGCTGCCCGCGAAAGCCGCGTTGAGCAGAACCAGAACCGCGACGAGCGCGAGGTTGAAGCCATAACCGTCCACACGTTTCAGTTAGCACGGGCAGTGGTAACTCGCACTCTGACGGTCGTCTTGAGCCAACAGGAGGACCTGAACCGGAAAAGGTGGGGATTGCCATGGACACGCCAGAGGTGCTCAGTGCCTCCGCGAGGACCCTGCACACCCTGCCGGAGGACGAGCCCGACCTGGCGTCGATGCGCGCCTGGGTCTGCGTTCTGCTCGAGGACCTCCACGAGGACGTCCAGCTCGACGTCCTCCTCGTGTGCACGGAACTGGCCAGCAACGCTTACGAGCACGCTGAGGGGCCACGCGCGGTGCGGGTGCAACGACATACCGGCTTCGTCCGGGTGGAGGTCGACGACCACACACCGGCGGACCTGCCGCGGCTCGGCACGTCGCGGCTCGGTCACTCCAGAGGCCGCGGCCTCGTCCTCGTCGCCCGGCTCTCCCGGTGCTGGGGCACCCAGGAGTTCGCCGGTGGCAAGACCATCTGGGCGGAGATCGACGCACAGCTCGGGTGAGCGTTTCGCACAGCGAAGTCGTGACATCTCGCGGATGGATGTTGCGGTGAGCTGATCCGACGCTCAGTGCATGACGACAACTGTGTCGCCGACGGTCAGGCCGTTGGTGCGCCACGGAGCCGAGATGCTCGTGGCGATGCTGGTGGGGATGGCCCTGCTGGGGCCGCTGTGGACGCCCGAACGGGTCGAGCTCGCCGCCCTGTGGATGGCGGTGTCGATGTCCGTGCCGATGGCGTTGTGGATGCGCTACCGCGGACACGGCCGGATTCTCGAGATGTGCGCGGCGATGGTCGTGCCGTACCTCGTGCTGCTGGTGCCGTACTGGTTCGGGCTCCTCGACGGCGACGCCGTCGAGATGGGCGGGCACGCGCTGATGCTGCCCGCGATGGCCGCCGTGCTCGTCCTGCGGCGGCACGAGCACGGGACGCCCAGCACGAACCCGGTGATCAGGGCCCTGGGTGACCGCTGGCCGGTGGTGATCGCCCTCGCGGTGACGTTCGACTTCTGGCAGTCGCCGCTGGTGCCCCCGGTGTGGACGTTGTTGTTGTGCCAGGCCGCTTATCTGTTCTGGGGACGGCGCGCGCCTGGCATGCAGCTCGCGGTGTTCGCCGGCTACGTGGTGCTGGCGGCGGCCGTGCTCGTGGTCTCGGACTCGGCAGGGGTGCTGCTGATCGCGCTCGGGTGGGGAGCGCACGCCGGCTGGGACCTGTGGCACCACGTCCGCGACGCCGTCGTGCCGCGCTGGTGGTCGGCGTTCTGCGGGGTGTTCGACCTGGTCATCGCGGTCACGATCCTGCTGCGGTGGTTCTAGTCTGATGGCGATGAACGACCTTCCGCACACCGCGCTGCGCGGCGTCCTGCACCTGCTCTGGGCGGGTTCCCTGGCGGTGCCGCTGGTCTCGGTGCTGCGCGACCCGTCCCCGATGCGCTGGCTCGGCGTGGCCGGGCTCCTGCTGCTGGCCGTGGCGTACGCGGTGGCGCTGCACGGCGGGCGGCTGCGGTGGCTGGTGGCGGCGACCCTGGTGTCGATCCCGCTCGTGGCGCCCGCCGGGCCGGACGAGATGTCGACGTGGGCGTGGATCGGTGGCTGTGCCGCCGGGTTCGCTCCCCTGCTGCTCACCGGTGTCTGGCGGTGGATGGCCGCGATCGGCGCGGTCGTGCTGGCGGGCCTGGTCGGGTTCTTCGTGACGCGCGGCCAGGTGACGTACCAGATGATCGCGGTCTGCGTCGGCGCGACGATCGTGGCGACGGCCGGGTTGCCGACGTGGTTCGCCGGGCTGCTCGCGCAGGCGCGGGCCGGTCGCGAGGCCCAGGCGGAGCTGGCGGTGAGCGAGGAGCGGCTGCGGTTCGCCCGCGACGTGCACGACCTGCTGGGCCACCGGCTGACCGTGATCGCGCTGAAGGCCGAGCTGGCGGGACGGCTGGCGGACTCCGACCCGGCGCGGTCGGCCGCGGAGGCGTTCGAGGCGCAACGGCTGGCGTCCGGCGCGTTGGAGGAGGTGCGTGACGCTGTGCACGGTTATCGCGCCGTGGATCTGCCGTCGCAGTTGGAGGCCGTGGGGAATGTCCTGCGGGAGGCCGGAATCCGGTGCACGGTGTCGGGTGCGGACGTGTCCTCCGGAGCGCAGCTCGCGTTGGTGGTGCGGGAGGCGTGCACGAACGTTCTGCGCCACAGCCACGCGACGTGGTGCATGATCGACGTGGCTGACGCCGACGGGGAGGTGCGGATGACCGTGACGAACGACGGTGCCGAGAAGCCTTTCGCCGCGGGGAACGGCATTCGCGGCATGACCGAACGACTGGCCTCCGTGGGTGGCACGGTGTCGGCGGACCTGTCCGACGGCGTGTTCACGCTGCAGGTGGTGGTACCGGCGTGATCAGGGTGCTGCTGGCCGACGACGAGGAGCTGATCCGCGAGGCGCTCGCGGCGTTGCTGTCGCTGGAGCCGGACCTGGAGGTGGTGGCGCGTGCCGGTGACGGCCGCGCCGCCGTGGAGGCCGCCCGCGCGCACCGCCCGGACGTGGCCGTGGTCGACCTGCAGATGCCCTTGCTGGACGGCCTGGAGGTCACCGAGTCGCTCGCGCGCGTGCTGCCGTCGTGCGCGGTGGTGGTGCTGACCGGCCGGGGCCGTCCGCCGCACCTGCAGCAGGCCCTGCACGCGGGCGCGAAGGGCTTCCTGCCCAAGGGGTCGCCGGGCGGGACGCTGGCCGACGTGATCCGCCGCGTGCACGCCGGTGGCCGGTGGGTGGACCCGGCGCTGGCCGCGGACGCCCTGGCCGCCCCGCCCTGCCCGTTGACGCAGCGGGAGCTGGAGGTGTTGCGGCTCAGCGAGTTCGGCACGTCCGTGGCGGAGATCGCGGCACGCACCTCGCTGTCGGCGGGGACCGTGCGCAACCACCTGTCGGCGGCGGTCTCGAAGCTCGGCGTGGCGCACCGGTCGGCGGCGTTCCGGCTCGCCGAGGAACACGGGTGGCTGTGAGCCTTGAGTGACACCGCGTTCCGGGTCGTCGAGATCTCGGTGAGCGCCGAGGAGGCCGCGCGCCGGGCCGTCGTGGTGCGGCAGTGGCTGGCGGAACGCGGTCTGGTCACCTTGGACGACGACAACCGCGTGGACGTGGTGGTGGAGCGGGTGGTGCACCACGCGTTCGGCAACTACGACCCGCCGTCGTGCCCCGGATGTGGTGCGGCCGTGGACGATTCCGCGCACCACGACCTGGTCGAGCCGTGGTTCTCCGCGGGTTTCGAGGGCAGTCTCACGTGTGTCTCTTGTGGACTGTCCACGCTCGCCGGCGACCTGGTGGGGCCGTGGGGGTTCCACGTCGGCGAGCTGGCGGTGGTGTTCCTCAACTGGCCCCCGCTGCCGCCTGTCGTCGTGGCGGAGCTGGGTGCGGTGATGGGGCCGCGGCCCCGCGTCGTGCTGACGCGGACCTGACTCACAACCCCGACGTGAGCACCTCGAACGCGTGCCGCCGATGCTCCGCGAACAGCTCCAGCGCCCCCTCGGCGTTGCCGAGCCGCAGCGCCGCCGCAAGGTCCCGGTGCTCCGACCGGATCTGCTCGAGGTAGCCGTCGGAGCTGACGTTCACCCGCGTGACGAGGAACAGGTGCACCTGCGACCGGATCGCCTCCCACGCCTGCACCAGCCGCGAATGCCCGGCGGCCGCGTACACGGCGTCGTGGAAGGCCATGTCGCACCGCACCATCTCGTGCGGCGTCCGGGCCCGGTCCATCTCGGCCACGGCCTTCTCGACCAGCCCGAGCGAGGCGTCCGACGCGTGGTCCACGACCCGGCGCACGGCCAGGACCTCCAGGGCTGCGCGCAGGCTGTCCAGCTCGGCGACGTCCTGCAACGTCAGCGCCGTCACCGTGGCGCCGCGATGCCACTCGGCCCGGACGATGCCCTCGACCTCCAGCGCCCGGATCGCCTCGCGCACCGGCCCGCGGCTCACCTGCAACGCCTCGGCCAGCTCGACCTCGCGCAAAGCGGCACCCGGCGGGTAGCGCCCGTCGAAGATCGCCTCCCGGATCAGGTCGGCGACCTCGCTGCTCAGGCCCCTCCTACGCGCCGGTCCCACACTCATGTCCGAATGTTAACAAGCACCCTAGTTCCCCGCCTTGTAGCAATGTTAACATTCCGACATGCCGAACATCCCCCGTTTCCACTTGGCCATGCCCGTGGACGACCTGGCCGCCGCCCGCCGCTTCTACGGCGAGACCCTCGGCCTGGACCAGGGCCGCAGCTCCGACACGTGGGTCGACTGGAACCTGCACGGCCACCAGTTCGTCACCCACCTCGCACCGCGGACCGAACGCGTCAGCAACCCGGTCGACGGCCACGACGTGCCGGTCCCCCACTTCGGCCTCGTGCTGACAGTCGAGGCGTTCCAGGAACTGGCCGCGAAGCTCACCGACGCCGGCACGAAGTTCGTCATCGAGCCGTACGTGCGCTTCAAGGGCGAGCCGGGCGAGCAGTGGACGATGTTCTTCCTGGACCCGGCGGGCAACGCACTGGAGTTCAAGGCTTTCGCGGACGACGCGCAGGTGTTCGCCGTCTGACCGGGCTGCCTCGGTGAGTTTGAGGGTGTGTCCGAGGGCGAGGTGGTGACGCCCTCGGACACACCTCCCGCACACGCGCTTTGTCGCGGCCGCGGCCTGTCCGGCACGCCCTCTCTCTCGCGGCCGCCACCTGCGTGCAAGCACCTCTCTTACGGCCGCCACGTTCGTGCACGCACCTCTCTTAAGGCCGCCACCTGCTTCGCGCACGCATCTCTCTCGCGACAGCCGTCTCCTTCGCGGCTACCCACTCTCTCGCGGAACCGTCTCTCTCGTGGCTACCCAACCGCTCGCGCACGCGTCTCCCTCGCGGTCACCATCCCCTCGCGGCAGCCATCTCTCTCACGCACGCGCCGGGCTCGTGAGCCACCTTCTCTCTCACGGACGCCATCTCTCTCACGGGGCGCGGCCACGCCCACGGTCGCGACCTCTCTCGCGGCCACCCTGTCTCTCGCGGGGCGCGGCCTCTCCCGCAGGCGCGCTCGTTCACGGCCACCCTCTCTCGCGGCCACGCCCTCTCTCGCGGGCGCTGCTTCTCTCACGGGCACGGCCACTCGCGCCGCCGCCCTCGGGACGCCCTCGCTTTCGCACATCGCCACCCACGCCTCACCTGCCGCCTCCCTCAGCCCAGTCCCCGCGTCAACCTCCCCTCACACCGCCTTCCCCATCCACGCGCCCCATCGAGCGCCTTCCCGCACCCCTCTACCTCCCACCCCCAACGCCTGCCCACCTCCGCCACCTGCCCACCTCCGCCACCCGCCCACCTCCGCACTCTCCCCACGCCCGCCCCCTCCTCACCTCCGCACCCTGCCCACGCCTGCACCCTGCCCACCTGCCCCTCTCCAGCCCTGCACCTCCCTCACCCTCACGCTCTCCCACCCACCTCAGCCGATCCCCCGACCGGCCCCCTCCCCGTTAAAGACAACTTAAAAATCTTGCACGTCGCGCAAGTTTCGGTAGCGTGGGAGTGACGCCGAGCTATGGCCCGGTCACGCCGGGTCAGACAGGGAGAAGGCCATGACCACGGCCGAGCGGCAGCGCAACGCGCAGGAGCTCATCCGCCCGCAGCTGCCCGCCGAACTCAGCAAGCGAGACGGCCGGTGCCCGTTCGACCCGGCCACCGCGCTGACCGAGTTGAGCGGGCACGGGCGGATCCACAAGATCGAGCACAACGGCGACACCGTGTGGCTCGTCACCGGGAACGACGAGGCACGGGCGGTGCTCGCCGAGCCGAAGATGAGCGCGGACCGCATCAACAGCCCGCGGGCCAAGGCGCTGATCTCGCCGGAGCTGCACGCCGAGATGTTCCCGCCGGAGCGCCAGGCCGGGTCGTTCATCTTCATGGACGCCCCCGAGCACACCCGCTTCCGGCGGCTGCTGACCGGGCAGTTCACCGTGCGGCGGATGCGGGACCTGACGCCGCGCATCCACGAGATCGTCACCACCCAGCTCGACGCGATGATCGAGAAGGGGCCGCCCGCCGACCTCGTGCACGACTTCGCGCTGCCGGTGCCGTCGCTCGTGATCTGCGAGCTGCTGGGCGTCGACTACGGCGACCGCGAGGAGTTCCAGCGCCGCACGGCGACGTTGCTCAGCCTCAACACCACGATCGACGAGCAGATCAAGAACTCCGCCGAGCTGCGCCGCTTCATGCACTCGCTGGTCCGCGCGAAGCAGCAGAACCCCGGCGACGACCTGCTGTCCGGGCTGGTGCGCGACACCGACCTGACCGAGAACGAGCTGGCGGGCATCGCGAACCTGCTGCTCATCGCGGGTCACG
This sequence comes from Lentzea sp. NPDC059081, assembly GCF_042738015.1. Taxonomy (NCBI): domain Bacteria; kingdom Bacillati; phylum Actinomycetota; class Actinomycetes; order Pseudonocardiales; family Pseudonocardiaceae; genus Lentzea; species Lentzea sp. NPDC059081. The sequence continues at coordinate 305,334 of NZ_JBHYGW010000004.1, read as the reverse complement.
AGACGACGGCGAACATGCTGGCGCTCGGCACGTTCGCGTTGCTGGAGCACCCCGACCAGTTCGCGAAGCTGCGGGACAACCCCGAGCTGACCGAGAACGCGGTCGAGGAGCTGCTGCGCTACCTGTCGATCATCAGCATGGGGGTCGCGCGGCATGCGAAGGAGGACGTCGAGATCGGCGGCGCCACCATCCGCGCCGGTGAGACGGTCGTGGTGTCGGTGCCGGCGGCGAACCGCGACCAGGGCCAGTACGACGACCCGCACGAGCTGCTGGTCGACCGGCCGCGCGGCCACCACGTGGCGTTCGGGCACGGCATCCACCAGTGCCTCGGCCAGCAGCTGGCGCGCGTGGAGATGACCGTCGGCTTCACGGAGCTGCTGCGCAGGCTGCCGTCGCTGAAGCTGGCCGTGCCCGCGGAGGAGGTGCCGCTGCGGACCGACATGTCGATCTACGGCGTGCACAAGCTGCCCGTCACGTGGTGACTAGCGGGTGAACCCGGCGCCGAGCTGGTCGATCATCCGGCCGACCAGCTCGGTGGCCGTGTACCTCTCCGACGCCTGGGGCGTGTTCAGCCACCACTGCACGACGGCGCGCATCGACGCGAGGAACGCGGACGCCGCCATCGCCGGGTAGGGGTCTTCGCGGGGGTCGACGCCGCAGCGTTCCGCGATCGCCGCCGTCAACGCCTGCTCGCGGGCGGAGTAGGCGGCGAAGACGTGCGGCAGCAGCGCGGGGTGCTCCCGCAGCTCGCGAAGCTGGCGGAGCCGGTCGAGGTCGACGTAGCGGGGGTAGATCGTCTGCAGGGCCATCTTGAGCGCGACCAGCACCGGTTCGTCGAGGGGCCGTGCGGCGAACTCCCGCACGAACGCGAGCGCCGTGACGGTGTCGCCGGCGACCACTGCCTCCTCTTTGGACGAGAAGTAGTTGAAGAACGTCCGCAACGACACCCCGGCCGCCCGCGCGATCTGCTCGACCGTCACTCCGTCCAGGCCGCGTTCGACGCACAGACTCCAGGCGGCGTCACCCAGCGCTTCCCTGGTCGCCGCCTTCTTGCGTTCACGCAGGCCCGTCATGGCGGAAAGATTAGGCGGTACCGGAAATTGGTGTAGACCTTGTCACCCAGGTGAGCACCTCACTACGGTCCGTGAGAACGCTCTCACAGACCTACGGAGGACCGGGTGCGCCTACTCGGAGTCGTCGTGCTGGCCGGTGCCGTGCTCACCGCCGGCCAGGCCCAAGCCGCTCCCCCGCGATCGGCGGCCGCACCCCCGGTCACGCTGATCACGGGCGACCAGGTGCTCCCGGGGCAACGAGCCGTCAAGCCCGCACCCGGCCGCGAGAACGTGCTGTTCACGAGCTACAGCGCGCAGGGCCACGAGTACGTCGTGCCGGACGACGCCCTCCCGTTGATCGCGGAAGGCCGACTCGACGAACGCCTCTTCGACGTCACCGAGCTCGCCACCTACGACGGCGCCCTTCCCGTGATCGTCACCTACCCCGAGGGCACCGCACGCACCCTGAGCACCGGCCGCCAGCTGCCCAGCATCAACGGCGTGGCGTTCGACGCGGCCACGACGCCGGTTGTCGGAATGTTGACAACCGGCATGTCGACGTTGGGGCAATCGGGCATCAAGAAGATCTGGCTCGACGCCAAGCGGCAGGCGAGCCTCGACCGCAGCGTGCCGCAGATCAACGCCCCCGCCGCGTACGCCGCGGGTTTCACCGGCAAGGGCACGACGGTCGCCGTCCTCGACACCGGCGTCGACAACACGCACCCGGACCTCGCGGACCGCGAGATCGGCGAACGCAACTTCACGACGTCACCCGACTCGGGCGACCACTACGGGCACGGCACGCACGTGGCGTCGACCATCGCGGGCACCGGCGCGAAGAGCGGCGGCAAGTACCACGGCGTGGCGCCGGACGCGAACATCCTCGACGTGAAGGTGCTGGGGGACAACGGGTCCGGTCAGGACAGTGCCATCATCGCCGGCATGGAGTGGGCCGTCGAGCAGGGCGCCCAGATCATCAACATGAGCCTCGGCGGCTACGACACGCCCGAGATCGACCCGCTCGAGGAGGCGGTCAACCGCATCAGCGCCGACAAGGGCACGCTGTTCGTGATCGCGGCCGGCAACTCCGGCCCCACGACCAGGACCATCGGCTCGCCCGGCACGGCCGACGCCGCCCTGACCGTCGGCGCCGTGGACCACGACGAGCGGATCGCCGAGTTCTCGAGCCGCGGCCCGACCCTCGCCGGCACGCTCAAGCCCGACCTCACCGCGCCGGGCGTGGGCATCGTCGCCGCCCTGCACTCCGACGGCAGGATCGGCCCGCCAGTCGTCGACGGCTACACCTCACTCGACGGCACCTCGATGGCCACCCCGCACGTCGCGGGCGCGGCGGCGTTGCTGCGCCAGCAACACCCCGAGCTCACCGGCGCCGAACTGAAGGCCCGTCTCGCCGGCAGCACCACGCCCAACACGACGCTGACGCCGTTCGACCAGGGCTCCGGCCGCGTGGACGTCGCGAAGGTGATCAAGCAGAACGTCACCTCATCCCCGACCAACATCAGCTTCGGCGCGCACCAGTGGCCGCACACCGGCGAACCCGCGCTGTCGAAGGAGATCACCTACTCCAACGCGAGCCCCGAGCCGGTCACGCTCGACCTCACCGCCGAGACGAACGGCACCGTCTTCAGCGTCTCGCCCGCGAAGCTCACCGTCCCGGCCAACGGTTCCGCGACCGCCACGGTCACCGCGGACATCGCCAAGCAGCCCGACGGCGGCGTGATCGGCGGCGCGATCGTCGCAAACGGCGTGCGCACTGCCGTCGTCGTCGACCTCGAGCCGGAGAGCTACGACGTCACGATCGCCGGCCTCGACCGCACCGGCGCGAAGGCGAGTTCGACGTTCGCGTTCCTGATCAACGTCGACACCGGCGCCCGCGTCTGGCCCGACAGCACCACCGGCGTCGCCCGTCTCGCCAAGGGCCGTTACGTCCTGTCCGGCAGCGTCCTGTCGTCGGGCAGCGCGTACACCCACGATGTCGTCAACTACCCGAACCTGACCATCGCCGGCACCACGACGATCACCCTCGATGCCCGCCAGGCCAAGCCCGTCAAGGTAACCCTCCCGGTCGCCGCGCAGCTTTCGTTGCTGCAGACCGGTTTCGACCGAACCGTCAACGGCACCAGTTACACGATCAGCAACTTCTCGGTGGGCGGCGTCACCGACCACCTCGGCGTGGCCAGCATCGGCCCGGACTCCCCCGAGGTCACCGGCAAGACCGCGACGTTCTGGACCGCGGGCTCCGACTTCTACGGCCTGGCCTGGTACACGAAGGGCGCCGCACCGACCGGCCTGACGCGCACCGTCGCACCGAAGGACCTGGCGTCCGTGCGAGTGGACATGCCCGCGTTGAAGGATGGCCAGACCGCGTCGATCGGCCACACCTCCTCCCCCGCGGGCCGCGCCGACTGGGGCTGGGGCTCGCTGGACAACCTCAAGCCGGGCCAGCGCACCGAGTACTACGGCGGCGAGGGCGGTGACTGGTCACGCAGGTTCAACCTGTTCGACGCCACGGGCAACATCGCCGCTCTGGACGGCCCGCTCAAGCACTACAAGCCGGGCTGCTCCTACGTCGAGCAACTCAACCGCGCCGTCTTCGGCCCAGCGCTACCTGAGTCGCGCGACATCCCGCACTCGTTCCGCACAGGCGACTTCGTCCGCATCACCGTCCCCCTGTACGGCGACAGCGCGGGCAACGCCGGCTACGCCCCGGTCACCGAAGCCAGGACCACCCTCTACCGCGACAACACGAAGGTCGCCGAGACCTCCGACCCGGGCTGGGCCCTGGCCGACGTCCCCTCAGGCGCCGCCACGTACAGCCTCGACGCCACCGCAACCCGACTCACCCCGTTGAGCCGCAAGGTGTCCGGCACCTGGACCTTCCGCAGCGACACCACCCCGCGCCAAACCGCACTACCGCTCTCGGTGATCCGCTTCACCCCGCAACTGGACGACAACGGCTCCGCCCGCGCCGGCCAGATGCTGTCCGTGCCGATCTCCACCCAGTCGCAAACCGGTCCGGGCTCCGTGAAGGTCACGTCGGTCGAGGTCTCCTACGACAGCGGCACGACGTGGCGCCGCACCCCGATCACCAGCAACCGCGTCCTGCTGGCCCACCCGCGCGACGCCAAGTCGGTCTCCCTGCGAGCCAAGGCCTCGGGCATCGGCCAGACCGTCGAGCAGACGATCATCGACGCCTACCTCCTCCACTAGCCGCCGTGGCCCGCGCGCTGGTGGGATGGGCTCGTCGTGCAACCCCACCCCCCTCTCTTACCCACTGGTGACACCGCGCGTGTCTCCTC
>NZ_JBHYGW010000004.1:85170-300952 GCF_042738015.1 Lentzea sp. NPDC059081 | reverse complement strand
AGGAGCGGGTGTGGTTGTGGGGGGGGGAGGGGTGGGGGGGGGGGGGGGGAGGGGGGGGGGGGGGGGGGGGGGCCCCTCCCTCCTCAGTGGGTGGGGGGGCCGGGGGTGGGGGGGGGGGGCTCCCTCCCCCCACCACTCCCTCTCTTCACCCGGACAGGTGAACCTCGTCCTGATCCACGCGTGGCCGCGTCTGTTAGTCGTCCGGAACTCTTGATCGCCTTCCCCGCAAGCGGAAGGGGGCGGGCGGCGGCAGCGAGATGGCGGCGAGGCGAGGGAGCAAGGTGAGGGAGGTGAGGCGACGACGACCTGGCATCGGCGTTCTGTGGCGACACGGGTGCGGCGAGGCAGCGCCACCGGTGCGGCAAGGCCACGCGGCGGCGGCCGCGGGACCTGCCAAGGAAGAAGGAGGCGTGGTGCGAGAACTGACCGATGAGATGGCAGTCGACCACTGCCCACCACCCCAGACCAAGCAGCCGCCGACCGACATCAGGATCCCGGGCCGTCACGTGGCCGAGGTGGCCACGCACCCGGACGGGCGGCGGGCGGTGATCACCTGGTCCAGCACGAAGATCGATCCCGGTCTGCTCAACCCGGCGCTGCACGTCGTCCACCCGGATGGCACCGTCGTCGACCTCGGTCCGACACCGGCTGACGCGGGCAATCCGGTGTGGTGGGGCGACGAGGTCGTGTACCTGGCGCTGACGCCGCCGCATCTGCAGGGCGGCAACGCCGTCTTCGACCAGCGCCACCGCAACCTCACCGCAGGCATGCGGGCCTGCCCCGTCGAGCTCGTCCAGGACGACGGCGACGCGCCGATCATGGTGGTTGCCGCCGGCCTGGACACGGAGTTCCACCGTCTCAGCCGAACCAACGGCCAAGCCGACGGCGGGCGCGAAGGCAAGATCGACAACGCGAGCGAGCACGACAGCACGAGCGAGCACGACAGCGCGAACGAGCAAGGCGGCGCGAGCCCACAGAACAGCACGACCGGACCCAAGAGCGCGCCACAAAGCCACACCAGAACGGAAACCCTCCTGGCCCGGATCAATGGCTCCCACCGCCCATCCCACCGCCCACCCCCGAACGCCGACTGGGGCACCCAATCCCGCCTCCGCTACCAAGCCGAAGACGGCCTGCAACTGGACGCCCTACTGGTCCTCCCGCCAGGCAAGACCGAAAACGACGGCCCATTCCCCCTGGTGACCCTGATCCACGGCGGCCCCTACGACCGTTGGGCCGACGACCTGCAACTCCACTGGGTCCCGTCCGCCCAGTGGTTCGCCCACCAGGGCATCGCGGCGTTCCTCCCCAACCCGAGAGGAAGCCTGGGCAGAGGCCACGAGTTCGCCCAAGCGGTCGAGAAACGAGTCGGCCGAGAAGAGTGGCAAGACGTCGAAACCGGCATCGACCACCTGATCGGCAACGGAATCGCCGACCGGACGAGGCTCGGCATCTCCGGCTGGAGCCACGGCGGGTTCCTGGCCGCCTGGGCCACGACGAGAACCGACAGGTTCAAGGCCGCGCTCGTGGGCGCCGGCATCTCCGACTGGCCGAGGCAGATCACGAACGGCGAGTGGGGTGCGTTCGAGGCCGCTCTCGGTGACAGTCCCGAGCACAGTCCGATCACCTACGCCCACAAGATCACCACGCCGATGTTGATCGTGCACGGGGAGAAGGACACCAACGTGCCGTTGGAGCAAGCCGAGCTCTTGCACGCGGCGGTGAAGCACTCCGAGCTCGTCGTCTATCCGGGTGAGGGGCACTCGCTGCGGCAGCGTGAGCACAGGCTGGATCTGCTGAACCGTGCCAGAAGATTGTTCGCGGCGCTGTGAAACTTGCGCAAGCTTGCGGAAGCAGTCGCAAAGAGACCGCAAGCGGCCGCAAACCGGGACCACCGCGCAAACACCAATTTCCGCAGGACGTTCGGGCACGAACCTGACCGCGGCGCAACCAATTCGCCGCTGGTGGTCGGCGTCGTGCACGCAGCGGAGCCGACCGGACACCCGAACGAACCAGCGTCTTTCCAGCAGAAAGCTGGATGTCGCAAATTTGCGCAATCACGTCGAGATATTGCGGTAATCTGCTAGTCACTTCTACGGTGAGGCGCGCCACACCCCCTCGCGTCCCCACCGAGAAGGGCCAAGCACGCCATGTCATCGACGACACGCGCTCGCTCCCTGCTAGCCCCGCTGACGGCCTTGGTCACGGCCGCGGCGACCTTGACGATCACCCCTGCCGCACAGGCCGCGGCGGTCAGCCTCGACCTGGCGAAGCCGACCCGCATCGACCAGGTCACGCTCTCCGCGCCGCGCACCGGCACCGAGACCTTCGCCATCCAGACCAGTCTCGACGGCAGAGGCTGGTCGACGCTGGTGGCGGAAGGGCCGCACGACTTCCAGAACGGCAAGGCGACCTTCAAGGTCGACCCGACGGTCACGAAACACGTCCGCGCCACCAAGACCACGGCCAAGATCGAGGTACGCGAGGCCGCGGCGAGCGCGCAGCTCCAGGCCACCTATAGCGCCAGCAGCACCAACCAGAACTACGGCCCCGGCAACGCCGGCGACGGCAACCAGAACACCTACTGGGAGAGCGCTAACAACGCGTTCCCCCAATGGATCCAGGCCGATCTGGGCTCGGCGGTCAAGGCCGACCGGGTCGTGCTGAAGCTGCCGACCAACGGCTGGGGCACGCGCACCCAGACCCTCTCGATCCAGGGCAGCACCGACGGCACCAACTTCACCGACCTCGTCCCCAGCAAGGGGTACGAGTTCAACCCCGCGAGCAACAGCACCGCCACCATCGACTTCACCGCCGCCACCACGCGGTACGTGCGAGCGAGGATCACGGCGAACACCGGCTGGCCCGCCGGGCAGATCAGCGAGTTCGAGGTGCAGGGGCCGACGGGGGGTGACACGCAGGCGCCGTCCGCGCCGCAGAACCTCGCCCTCACCCAGCCGCAGTCCGGGCAGATCCGGCTGACCTGGAACGCCAGCAGCGACAACGTCGGCGTCACGGCGTACGACGTCTACGCCAACGGCAGCCTGCGCACGACCGTCACCGGCACCACCTACACCGACAGCCAGCCGGACGGGCTGCGGGTGACCTACCACGTGGTCGCGAAGGACGCGGCGGGCAACCAGTCCCCCGCCAGCAACACCGTCACCCGCGAGGGCGCCGGCGGCACGAACCTCGCCCAGGGCAAGCCCGTCACGGCCAACAACAACGTGCACGACTTCGTCGCCGCCAACGCCAACGACGGCAACGTGCAGACCTACTGGGAGTCCAACGGCTTCCCCGGCACGCTGACCGTCCAACTGGGAGCGAACGCCGACGTCAGCTCCGTCGCGGTCAAGCTCAACCCCGACACGGCGTGGGGTGCCCGCACGCAGAACGTCGAGGTCCTCGGCCGCGAGCAGAACGCCACCGGTTTCACGAGCCTCGTCTCCGGCCGCGACTACCGCTGGGACCCGGCGAGCGGCAACACCGTCACGATCAGCGCGAGCGCGCGGGTCGCCGACGTCCAGCTGCGGTTCACGTCCAACACCGGCGCGCCCGGCGGCCAGGTGGCGGAGATCCAGGTGTTCGGCACCCCTGCCCCGAACCCCGACCTCACCGTCACCGGCACGTCGTTCTCGCCCACCAGCCCCGTCGAGACCGACCCGATCACGTTGAACGCGACGGTCCGCAACGCGGGCGCGGCGGCCAGCGCAGCCACTGACGTCACGTTCTTCCTCGGCACCGCGAGTGTCGGCACCACCCAGGTCGGCGCTCTCGCCGCCGGCGCACAGGCGAATGTCAACATCACTACCCAAGCACGTCCGGAAGGTTCCTACGAGTACACGGCCAAGGTCGACGAGACCAAGAAGGTCGCCGAGCAGAACGAGTCCAACAACGCCCGCGTCCACCCGGACCGGATCGTCGTGACGCCGGTGCCGAGCTCCGACCTCGTCGCGGTGCCGTCCTGGTCGCCGAGCAACCCGGGCAACGGCCAGACCACCACGTTCACTGTCGCGATCAAGAACCAGGGCACCAGCAACAGCGCGTCCGGCGCCCACGGCATCACGGTCACGATCCTGAACAGCAGCGGCCAGGCCGTCCGCACGCTCACCGGCAGCCACTCCGGCACGATCAACGCCGGCGCCACGACCGCCGCGGTCAACCTCGGCACGTGGACCGCCGCCGACGGCCGCTACACGGTGCGCACCACCATCGCCAACGACGGCAACGAGATCCCCGCCAAGCAGGGCAACAACACCAGCGAGCAGTCGCTGTTCATCGGCCGCGGTGCCAGCGTCCCGTGGCAGCACGTCGAGGCCGAGGCCGAGGACGCGACCGTCGGCGGCGGCGCGCAGGTCCTGAGCCCGAACAGGACGATCGGCGACCTCGCCGGTGAGGCGTCCGGCCGCCGGGCCGTCACGCTGAACGGCACGGGCCAGTCGGTCGAGTTCACGACCGCGGGTCCGACCAACACCCTCGTCACCCGGTTCTCCATCCCGGACAGCTCCGGTGGCGGCGGCATCACCAGCACCCTCAACGTCTACGTCAACGGCCAGCTCCACAAGGCCATCGACCTGACGTCGAAGTACATGTGGCTCTACGGCAACGAGGCGTCCCCGAACAACTCGCCGGGGTCGGGCGGGCCGCGCCACATCTACGACGAGGCGAACGTCATGCTCAACCAGACGTTCCCGGCGGGCACGAAGATCAAGCTGCAGAAGGACGCGGCCAACACCACGAACTACGCGATCGACTTCGTGAACTTCGAACAGGTGACGGCCGCCGGCAACCCCGACGCGGCGAAGTACGCCGTGCCCGCCGGGTTCACCCACCAGGACGTGCAGAACGCGCTCGACCGCGTCCGGATGGACACGACCGGCACGCTGGTCGGCGTCTACCTGCCCGCGGGCACCTACCAGACGCAGCAGAAGTTCACCGTCTACGGCAAGGCAGTCAAGGTGATCGGCGCCGGCCCCTGGTTCACCCGGTTCCAGGCCCCGACGACCCAGGAGAACACCGACCTCGGCTTCTCCGCCCAGTCGTCCGCGAGCGGGTCGACGTTCAGCGGGTTCGCCGTGTTCGGCAACTACACGCAGCGCAACGACGGCCCCGGCAAGGTGTTCGACTTCGCCGGCGTCCAGAACATGACCATCGAGAACATCTGGGTCGAGCACATGATGTGCCTGTTCTGGGGCAACAACGTCGACAACAACGTCATCAGGGACAGCCGCATCCGCGACATGTATGCGGACGGCCTCAACATGACGAACGGCTCGTCGGGCAACCGGATCTCCAACATCGAGGCCCGCTCGACCGGTGACGACGCGTTCGCGCTGTTCGCCGCCACCGACAACGGCGGAACCGGTCAGCAGAACAACGTCTTCGAGAACCTGAGCGTCACGACCCCGTGGCGTGCCGCGGGCCTCGCGGTCTACGGCGGCAAGAACAACACGTTCCGCAACATCTACATCGCGGACACGCTGACCTACTCCGCCGTGACGATCAGCTCGCTCGACTTCGGCTACCCCATGGAGGACTTCGGGCCGGAGCCGACGACGTTCAGCGGCCTCACCCTGGTGCGCTCCGGCGGCCACTTCTGGGGCCAGCAGACGTTCGGCGCGATCTGGATGTTCTCCGCGTCGAAGAAGTACACGGGGATCCGCGTCAGCGACGTGGAGATCATCGACCCGACGTACAGCGGGATCATGTTCCAGACCAAGTACAACGGTGCCGCCGAGAACGTCTTCCAGGACACCGTGCTGTCCAACGTGAGCATCTCGGGCGCTCGCAAGTCCGGTGACGCCTTCGACGCCAAGTCCGGCTTCGGCATCTGGGCCAACGAGATGCCGGAACCGAACCAGGGCCCCGCCGCCGGCGAGGTCACGTTCAACGGCCTGAGGTTCAGCAACAACTTCCAGGACATCCGGAACACGACGTCCACCTTCAAGATCAACATCAACTGATACTCCCTGCCGCGAAGGAAAATCGATGAAATCCACGCTGTTCAAGCGTGCGGTGAGCGCTGCGGTCGTCAGCGCACTCGCACTGTTCGGACTGACCCCCACGGCAGGAGCAGCAGTCGTCCGGCTGTCCGCGAACCTGACCGCGTCCAGCAGCAACGGCCCGTACGGGGCCGGGAACGCCGGTGACGGCAACCAGGGCAGCTACTGGGAGAGCACGAACGGTGTGTTCCCGCAGTGGATCCAGGCCGACCTGGGCGCCGCGAAGAGCGTCAGCAAGGTCGTGCTGCGGCTGCCCGCGAACTGGGAGCAGCGCACGCAAACGCTTGCCGTGCAAGGCAGTTCGAACGGGTCGCAGTTCAGCGACCTCGTCGCGTCCGGCGGCAGGGTGTTCGCGCCCGGCTCGAACAACACGGTGACGCTCGACTTCACGGCGACCAGCGCCCGGTACGTGCGCGTCACGGTCACCGCGAACACCGGCTGGCAGGCCGCGCAGCTCAGCGAGTTCGAGGTGCACGGCGAGTCCGGCTCGGTGGAACCCCCGCCCACCGGCGACAACCTCGCGGCGGGCAAGCCGGTCGAGGAGTCCGGGCACGTGCACGACTTCGTGGCCGCCAACGCGGTCGACGGCAACACCGGCTCGTACTGGGAGTCCAACGGCCTCCCCGGTCACCTGACCGCGAAGCTGGGCTCGAACGCGGACGTCACCTCCGTCGTCGTGAAGCTCAACCCCGACTCGGCGTGGGGTGCGCGCACGCAGAACTTCGAGGTGCTGGGCCGGGAGGCGAGCGCGACCGCATTCGCGACGCTGAAGGCGCGGGCGGACTACCGGTTCGACCCGGCCACCGGCAACACGGTCACCATCTCGGTGAGCGGGCGGGCCTCGGACGTGCGGCTGTACTTCTACTCGAACACCGGCGCACCCGGCGGCCAGGTCGCCGAGTTCCAGGTGTTCGGTTCCTCCGCACCGGCACCCGACCTGACGGTCACGAACCTGACGTGGTCGCCGGCCAGCCCCAGTGAGGCGGACTCGATCAGCCTCACCGCCACCGTGCGCAACGGCGGCACGGTCGCCTCGGGCGCGACGACCCTGAACGTCGCCCTCGGCGGCACCACCGCGGGTACCGCGCAGGTCGGCGCGCTCGCGGCGGGAGCAACGACCACCGTCACCGTCAGCGCCGGCCGGCGGGGTGCCGGGTCGTACGCGGCCTCGGCCACCGTCGACCCGGCCAACCAGGTCGCGGAGACCAACGAGGGCAACAACACCTTCACGTCCGGCTCTCCCCTGGTCGTCGGCCAGGCACCGGGACCGGACCTGCAGATCACCGGCGTCACGCCGAACCCGTCGTCCCCGGCGGCCGGCCAGCAGGTGACGTTCGCGGTGCAGGTCAACAACCGCGGCACGTCCGCGGCGGGTGCCTCCGTGACCCGCGTGGTCGTCGGCGGCAGCACGCTCAACGCGAACACCGGCGCGATCAACGCCGGTCAGACCGTGACGGTGAACGTCGGCACCTGGACCGCCACCAACGGCGGCGCCACGGCCACCGCGACCGCGGACGCGACCGGTGTGGTCGCGGAGACCAACGAGAACAACAACACCGCGACCCAGTCCATTGTGGTCGGACGCGGCGCGGCCGTGCCGTTCACCAGCTACGAGGCCGAGTCGGGCCGCTACCAGGGCACGCTGCTGGAGGCGGACGCGGAGCGCACGTTCGGGCACACCAGCTTCGGCAGCGAGTCGAGCGGCCGCAAGTCGGTGCGGCTGGACGCGCAGGGCCAGTTCGTGGAGATCACCTCGACGGTCGGCACGAACTCGATCGTCGTGCGCAACTCCATCCCGGACGCCGCGTCCGGCGGTGGCCAGGAGGCGACGATCAGCCTCTACGCGAACGACCAGTTCGTGCAGAAGCTCACCCTGTCGTCACGGCACAGCTGGCTCTACGGCACCACCGACGACCCCGAGGGCCTCACGAACCGGCCGGGCGGCGACGCCCGCAGGCTGTTCGACGAGACCTCGCAGCTGCTCGCGAGCTCCTACCCCGCGGGGACGAAGTTCAAGCTGCAGCGCGACTCCGGTGACAACGCCCAGTTCTACGTGATCGACCTGATCGACCTCGAGCAGGTCGCGCCGGCCGCGGCCAAGCCCGCGGACTGCGTCTCGATCACGCAGTACGGTGCCACCGCGAACGACCAGACCGACGACGCGGACGCGATCCAGCGCGCCGTGACGGCCGACCAGAACGGGGAGATCCCCTGCGTCTGGATCCCGGAGGGGAAGTTCCGCCAGGAGAAGAAGATCCTGACGCAGTTCAACTCCGGCGGCTACAACCAGGTCGGCATCCGCAACGTCACGATCCGCGGCGCCGGCATGTGGCACTCGCAGCTGTTCTCCCTGACCCAGCCGCAGGACGCGGGCACGATCAACCACCCGCACGAGGGCAACTTCGGGTTCGACGTCGACGACAACACGCAGATCTCCGACATCGCGATCTTCGGCTCCGGCCGGATCCGCGGCGGTGACGGCAACGCCGAGGGCGGCGTCGGCCTCAACGGCCGGTTCGGCAAGAACACCAAGATCACGAACGTGTGGATCGAGCACGCCAACGTGGGCGTCTGGGTCGGCCGCGACTACGCGAACCTGCCCGACCGCTGGAACCCCGGCGACGGCCTGCAGTTCAGCGGCATGCGCATCCGCGACACCTACGCCGACGGCATCAACTTCACCAACGGCACCCGCAACTCCACCGTCCACAACTCGTCGTTCCGCACCACGGGCGACGACGCGCTGGCGGTGTGGGCGTCGAAGTACGTGAAGGACCAGAACACCGACATTGGCAGTGGTAACGCGTTCCTCAACAACACGATCGCACTCCCCTGGCGCGCCAACGGGATCGCGATCTACGGCGGGTCGAACAACCGCGCGGAGAACAACATCGTCTCCGACACGGCCAACTACCCCGGCATCATGCTGGCGACCGACCACGACCCGCTGCCGTTCGGCGGGACGACACTGCTCGCCAACAACGCCCTGTACCGCACGGGCGGCGCGTTCTGGGGTGAGGCGCAGGAGTTCGGCGCCATCACGCTGTTCTCCCAGAACCTGCCGATCCCCGGCGTCGTCATCCGCGACACCGAGATCCTGGACTCCACCTACGACGGCATCCAGTTCAAGGGCGGCGGCAGCGGCATGCCGGACGTGCAGATCACCAACGTCCGCATCGACAGGTCGAACAACGGCTCCGGCATCCTCGCGATGGCCCAGGCCCGCGGCTCGGCGAAGCTCACGAACGTGACGATCACCAACTCGCGGGACGGCAACATCACCATCGAGCCGGGCTCGCAGTTCGTCATCAACTAGATCACAGTTGAAGCCACCTCCGATCGGGTACTCCCCGGCCGGAGGTGGTTTCATGTCTGCCATCGTCGTCGGGTTCGACGGTTCCGACCTCGCCAGGCGCGCCGTCCTGTGGGCTGCCGAGGAAGCCGGGCGCAGCGGCGCGGACCTGGTGGTCGTGCAGGCCGTGCGCAGGCCGTTGCCCGAACCCGTGTTCACCCCGATGTCCACCCCGGTGCCGGAGTTCGTCACCGAGGAGACGATGTCCCGAGCCGCCGAGGAGCACCTGGCCGAGCTGGCCGGTGAGCTCCGGCAGAGCTTCCCGTCGTTGAACGTCACCACGCACGTCCGCCTGGGCCGTCCCGCCGACGTCCTCGCCGAGGAGCCCGGCGGCCTGCTGGTGCTCGGCTCGTCCGGCCGCACCGGCATCGCGGAGATGGTCCTGGGCTCCACGTCGGTGGAACTGGTGTCGAGCGCCGGCCGCCCGGTCGTCGTCACCCGGTCCGGCCCGCTGGAGGGCCGCGTGGTCGTCGGCGTCGACGGCTCCGACACGTCCACGGACGCCATCGCGTTCGCCTTCGAGTACGCCGCCCGCCACGGCCGCGAGCTGCTGGCCATCCACGCCTTCAACGACTCCGGCTGGGCCGAGCTGCCCGAACCCGACGTCGACCACGTCCGCGCGGACCTGGCGAAGCTCCTCGACGAACAACTGGCCCCGCACGCCGCCCGGCACCCCTCGGTGCACGTGGCGCAGGAGGTCGCTTTCGACGCGCCCGCCCGCGCGTTGCTGAACGCCGCCGACGGTGCGGCCCTGATCGCGGTCGGAAGTCACGGCCGCGGCGTGGTCACACGTGCGATCCTGGGTTCGGTGAGCCACGCTGTGCTGCACCACGCGCCGTGCCCGGTCGCGGTGGTCCATCGGAGGTGACGCGAGATGCGCGGGTTGGCGGCGGTGTTGCTGTGCCTGGTCCTGGCTTCGTGCGGTCAGGTGCCACCGGCCGAGGTGCCCGCGTCGCGCACCCAGGTCGTCTCCACCGCGACGCCGCCGAGCTCACCCGCGCCCAGCGTTCCCAGCAGCGTGGCGTCCTCGCCCGTTCCGACCACCACGCTGCCGTCGCGTGCCGGTGAGCCCGGTACGACGACCGTCCGCGGCACGGTGTCCGGCGGCGTCGAGTCGGGGTGCCTGATCCTCACCACCGGCACCGAGTCCTACCTGCTGCTCGGCGCCGACCCCGCGATCGCGGTGGCCGGCGCCGTGGTGGAGGTGAGCGGGCGGGCTGATCCGGGGGCGATGACGACGTGCCAGCAGGGCACGCCGTTCCACGTCACCCGGACGCAGCGCGGTTAGTCGTTCAGCGCCTTGCCGAGGAACGCGATCGCCTGGCTGATCGCACCCTCAGCGGCGTGCGTGCCGCGCAACGCGTTCAACATCACGAAGTCGTGGATCGCGCCCGCGTACCGGACCGCGGTGACGGGCACACCGGCCGACCGCAGCTTGTCCGCGTAGGCCTCGCCCTCGTCACGCAGCACGTCGGCCTCGGCAGTGATCACGAGCGCCTGCGGCAGGCCCGCGAGCTGGTCCAGGGAAGCCCGCAGCGGTGAGGCGGTGATCTCGGCGCGCTCGACCGGGTTGGTCGTGTACTGGTCCCAGAACCACTGCATCGCGTCGCGGCGCAGGAAGTAGCCCTCGGCGAACTGCAGGTACGAGTCGGTGTCGAACGACGCGTCGGTCACCGGGTAGAAGAGCACCTGGGCCTTCAGCGCCACGTCGCCGCGTTCCTTGGCCTGCAACGTCAGCGCCGCCGCCATGTTGCCGCCGACCGAGTCGCCGGCGACCGCGATGCGGGTCGCGTCGAGGCCGTGCGTCGCGCCCTCGCTCACCACCCACTGCGCCGTGGCGTAGTTCTGGTCGATGGCGACCGGGTAGCGGGCCTCGGGCGAGAGCGAGTACTCGGGAAAAACGACGGCCGCGCCGGTGCCTACCGCGAGCTCGCGGACCAGGCGGTCGTGGGTGTGGGCGTTGCCGAAGACCCAGCCCGCGCCGTGGATGTAGAGGACCACGGGCAGGGTGCCCTCGGCGCCCGCGGGCTTCACCACGCGGACCTTGAAGCCGTCGAGCTCGACCCACTGCTCGTCGACCTCGGGCTTGGCGACCTCACCCGACTGCACCTCGTCGACCGTCTTGCGGCCCTGCTCGGGGCCCAGGTCGAACAGGTACGGCGGCTGGGCGGTGGCGGCGGCGAACTCGGCTGCGGCGGGCTCGAGCACTGGGCGCTTCATGGCTGGCTCCTTCGATGAGGTCCGATGCCATGAAACTAGTGCGCGATTAAATCGTGCACAACGTAATCATGGCATCACCGGAAGCGGGAATAGTTCCGCGGTCGAACGAAGCGCGGCAACGACGATGTCGAGACAGGCAACGAAGTCTTCCCCCGTGTCGATCCACCGCTCGATCGCCTCCTGGAAGCACACGGCGACCAGCCGCGACACGAGCCGAGCCTCGTCCGCCGGACCACGTTCGGCCAGGGCGTCGCACAGCGCGGCCGTGATCGCGGCGGACTTGGTGCGCTCACGTTCCTGCAGCTCAGGGCTCGACGCGATCACCGCGCGACGTTCTGCGGTGCGGTCGACGCGTTCCACCAGCAGGGCACCGACCTGGCGGACGGCGTCGAGGGCGATAGCCGGCAACGACGTCTCGGACGACGCGCGCACCGCCTCCACGAGGGCCGGCGGGAGCTGTTCCGAACCGCCGAACAGCACCTCACGCTTGTCCGGGAAGTAGCGGAAGTACGAGCGACGGGTGATGCCCGCGCGTTCGGCGATCTGCGTGACGGTCACGTTGTCGTACCCGTGCTCGCCGAACAGGTCGAGCGCCGCTCGCCTGAGTCGGTCTTCGGTTCCGGGATCCCACCTGGCCACGACTCATCCTACCAAGTGATGTCTCACTGTGCCGTCACCCGTGCTAACGTCGGTGACGACACAGTGAGACATCACGAGGAGAACGATCATGAGCATCTGGGTCCTGGGCGCCACCGGACGTGTCGGCCGCGCTGTCCTCCCCCGCCTGCTCGACCGGGGCGAGACGGTGGTGCTGGTCGGCCGGGAGAGCGCGCGGCTGCGGGAGCTGGCGGCGCGCACCGGGCTGCGGGTCGTCATCGCGGACACGGCGGACCGCATCGCGAAGGCGATCGAGGCGGACCGGCCGGCCGTCGTGATCAACACGATCGGCGACTACGCCGAGACCGCGACCACCATCGCCCGCGCCTGCGTGTCCGGCGGCGGGCACTACCTCGACCAGGCCAACGACCTGGCCTCGGCGACCCGGCTGCTCGCTCTGCACGACGAGGCCGCGGCGGCGGGCAGCACGCTCGTCACCGGGGTCGGTTTCGGCGTGCTGGCAACGGAAGCCGTCGTGGCGAAGCTCTGCGAGGACCGCCCTGCGGCCGCGGAGGTGCGGGTCGACGCCGTCGCGTCGGTGGCCGTGGAGGCGGGCGCGCTGGGCGCCGCTCTCGCCGCGTCGATCATCGACGTCATGGTCACCGGCGGACGCCGTTACCGCGGCGGGAAGCTGACGAGGTCGCGGCTCGGCGCGGGCGCACACCGGCTGCGGCTGCCCGACGGTGAGCAGGCCACGACGTCGGAGGCGCCGACGGCGGAACTGCTGGCGGCGCGGAACGCGAGCGGTGCGGCCGACGCCACCGCCGCCAGCGCGATGATGCCGGCCTCGGCCGCGGCCAGGGCGGTGCTGCCCCTCGCGGGGCGGCTGTTCGCGCTGGAACCGGTGCGCCGCTTCGCCCTCGGCCGGCTGGCCGGGGTCGAGGGCAAGGCGGCGCCGAAGCCGCGGGCGCACTCCTGGGGTCACGCGGTGGTCACCTGGCCGGACGGCACCACCCGGGAGGGATGGCTCAAGACCGGTGACGGCATGGACTTCACGGCCGCGGTGAACGCCGAGGCAGCCGTGCGGCTGGCCAGGGGCGAAGGCAAGCCCGGCGCGTACACGCCCGCGGCCGCCTTCGGCCCCGACCTCGCCGTCGCGGCGGGTGCGGAGATCAGCTGACGGTGAAGCCCGCCGTCGCACCGGTGAAGCCGGTGATCTTGCCGGTCCAGCCGGACTTCTCGTCGCCGTGGTGCACGATCCGGTAGGTGCCCGCGGGCGTGTCCGCCGGGATCTGCCAGGTGATCGTGGCGTTGGAGAAGGCGATGCCGACGCGTTCCCACCTGTAGCGCGTGGACCAGTCGCCGTCGTCGGCGACGCGCACCCACTGGCCGTTCACCTGCCGCTGCACCTCCAGGAAAGTCCCGTTGCGGTGCAGGTTGTTCTTCGGGTGGCCGGTGACGAACACGGACGTCACGGTCTCGCCGCGGCCGTACGACGCCTTGGGAGCGCTCAGAACGTCGCCGTACCGCTTGTCGGCGGGCTTGTCGTCCAGCACGACACCGGTCTGCAGGTTGATCTCCGTGAACGGCGGCTTGCCGGGGTTCGGACCGGCGGGCAACGACGAGCCCGACCTCATCGACGCGGCGAGCTTGCCGAACTCCTGCTGGTACGCGGGCGTGGTGTTGCGACCGAACAGGGTCGACCCGCCCTCGTACTGCTGCGAGTCGTACTCCTCCGGCGTCGTGACGTACTGGCTGTAGTCGTTGGCATAGCCCTGGATCAGCACGTTCTGCACCGGCACGCCCAGCTCGGACGCCACGGCCTTGCGGATGCGCAAGCCCGCGGTGATCGTCACCTCACCCGGCATCGCGACGAGGTGCACCTGTCCGATCCGGACGATCTGCAGCGGCACGATGTTCGGCGTCGCACCGATCAGACCGGTCGGGACGAGGGAGGCCTTCGGGAACTGGCAGTCCCGCAGCCACTGCGGGACCTCCATCTGCAACGGCTCGAACAGCTTCTTCCACGGTGACTGCATGCCCTCGGAGAAGCCGGGGATCGCGGGACCGTCCTCGACGCTGCCCGCGATCGTCGAGGCGCCGACGACGCCGGAACAGGTCGTGCCCGCTTGGCCGTCGGAGGTGAACCGGCCGTCGACCTGCACGGCCGACATGTCCACGAACCGCATCCGGGAGTCGACGCCACCGGCGACCGCGGTCTGCGCGCCGTTGTAGATCTCCTGCGCCTTGCGGTTCTGGCGCTCGCCGATGATGCGGGCGTTCTCCCACTCGTTCTCGGTGGGGCCGGAACCGGGCTTCAGGTTGAGGTTCGGCGACATGTCGCCGGCGTTGGTGTTCGGGAACGCCGCCACGAAGCCCGCGGTGTCGTCCAGGTAGCGCACGCCCTTGTCGTCGTGCTCCCACTGGTAGGCCGCGTAGCCCTTGTTGTCCGGGCTGATCAGCGTGTTGGCGTTGGTGACCGACGTGTTGTGCGTGGCGAACCAGCTGATCGCGCCGACGTCGGTGCCGGACTGCCGGAACCTGAGCACGGTCATCTGCGGGTCGATGCCGGCGGGGAACGCGCCCCTGTCCGGGTTGCGGTCGAACGCGACGCGCGACCGGTTGACCGAGGCGGTCGTGAGCTCGCCGAAGCCGAGGCTGATCGAGCCCGGCTTCACGTCCTCGTGCGCCTCGACGACCGACTCGGTGATGCCGTCGACCACCGCCGCGAGCGCCTGCGGCTGCATGCCCAGGATCGACAGGTTGTAGGCGAGGTTGTGCGACTGGCCGCCGGGGCCGCTGTGCGTGTGCGTGGCCGAGAGCAGCAGGTTCTCGCGGGTGTAGGTGCTGCCGTACTTGGCCTGGAGCTTGGCGAGCACGCCCTCCTGGACCGCGCGGAAGATCATCGCGAGGTCGGCGTTGACGTAGGCGACGCGCTTGTTCGTGGCCCGGTCGACCACGACGTAGGCCCGCGACCGCAGCCGCTGGTGGATGCCCGTCGTCTTCTGGTCGAACTTGGAGTAGCCCATCATGCCGTTCTCGGCGGCGGGACCCGTGACGTCCGAGATGCCCCTGCCCACCAGGTACGGCTCGGGTTCCGCCCACGCGAACGGGCCGCTGACCAGCACCGCACCGACGAGTGCGGCTACCACCGTCAAGACTGTCGTCCGCATGAGCACCCCGCTGAAGTGAATTGGATTCACGTTTCTCGGGTCACGGTAGGTGATCCAGACCACGGAGAGCAAGTGACGGCCAGTGCGTTGGCGGTGACCACGAGCAAGATTCCGGCCCAGTGGTGGAGCTCGAGCCGCTCCCCCAGCAGCACCAGGCCGGCCAGCGCGGCCAGCACCGGGTGCACGCTCATCGCCAGCCCGAACAGGCGCGCGGGCACCTTCCGCAACGCGATCAGGTCGACGGCGTACGGCACGACGCTGCAGAAGACGCCGGCGCCGATCGCGTAGAGGACCGCCATCCCGGTCAGCTTCCCGTTCAGGACCAGCAGCACGGCGACCGGGACGTAGAGCATCGCCGACATCGCGGTCGCCACGGCGGGCGCCTGCAGGCCGGGCAGCCGCGCGCCGACCAGGCGGTTGAGCAGGATGTACGCCGCCCAGCAGGCCGCCGCGAGCAGCCCGAGCCCGACGCCGAGGTAGTCGCTGCTCGGACCCGGCAGCACCAGCACGTACACGCCGACAGCGGCGATCACGACGAACAGGAAGTCCCGGCGGGTGCGGGACCCGGCCAGCGCGACACCGAGCGGTCCGAGCACCTCCAGCGTGACGGCGAGGCCGAGGCCGATGCGGTCGATCGCCGTGTAGAGGCTCAGGTTCATGGTCGCGAACACCAGGCCGAGCGCGACCGTCGGCCACCACTGGGCGAGGGTGAACCTCCGCACGTCCGGCCGGGCGACCGGCAGCAGCACCGCGGCGGCCACGAACTGACGCACGGCCACGACCCCCGCCGGGCCGATGGAGGCGAACGCGTGGGCGCCCACCGCGGCGCCGAGCTGGTTGCTGGCCGCGCTGGCGGTCATCGTCGCGAACCCGCTGATGCTCTTCATGACACCCAGCCTGCGACGCGGGCATCGATACGGGAAATGCATGAGCCGCTGCACCTATACGCTGGACGCATGGATCTGCGGCACGTGCGGGCGTTCGTGGCGGTGGTCGACGCGGGCACCTTCACCGACGCGGCACGGGAACTCGACCTCACGCAGGCGTCGGTGTCGCGGTCGGTGGCCGCGCTGGAGGCGGCGCTGGGCGTACGTCTGCTGCAACGGTCCACCCGGCACGTCGCGCTCACGGCCGTCGGCACGCAGGTCCTCGAAGGCGCGCGACGGGTGCTGGACGAGGTCGCCCACCTGCACCGGATCGCCGCGCAGTCGCTGACCGAGCTGCGGATCGGCTACGCCTGGGCGGCACTGGGCAAGCACACCCGGCGCGTGCAGAAGGCCTGGGCGACCGAACATCCCGGGCTGCCGCTGGTGTTCGTCCAGTCGAACTCGCTGACCGCCGGTCTCGCCGAGGGCACCGCCGAGGTCGCCGTCGTGCGCAGGGCACTGGAAGACCCGAGGTTCGAGACCGCGTTGCTGGGCACCGAACGGCGCTACGGCGTGGTCGCGACGGACAACCCGTTGGCGCGCAAGCGTTCGCTCAAGCTCGCGGACCT
The DNA here is from genome assembly GCF_042738015.1 of Lentzea sp. NPDC059081. Lineage (NCBI taxonomy): Bacteria > Bacillati > Actinomycetota > Actinomycetes > Pseudonocardiales > Pseudonocardiaceae > Lentzea > Lentzea sp. NPDC059081. Next base: position 284,113 of record NZ_JBHYGW010000004.1, on the reverse strand, counting down.
GGCCCGCTACTCGCTCGCGGTCGACGACCGCACCGGCACGACCACCCTGGACCTGTGGCAGCCGGGCACCGCACCCGCCGTCGTGCGCAACACGAGCAGCGTCGACGAGTGGCTGACGCTGATCGCCGCCGGGCAGGCCGTGGGCATGACGTCGGAGGCCACCGCGAGCCTCAACCCACGCCCCGGCGTCGCCTATCGCGCCGTGGCGGACGCACCGCTGATCGCGGTCTGGCTAGCGTGGTGGAAGGACCAGCCACCTCAGCACCTGACCGACCTGATCACGCTGGCGTGCGACGCCTACCGCGCGTGACCCGTGCCCCCGCACACGTCCGCGCGAAGGCGAAGCCGAGCAGTCCGAGCTTGAATCGGGAGGTTCCGGTGGGGTGGTCCCGTCCCGAGCCGTGGCACACCCCTCCCTGCTTGTGGCTCGCTCTTGCCTCGGTTCGGGACGAGACCACCCCACCCGAACCGCACCACGCACACAGCCGCAAGCCGCCGAAAGCAACAGGCGTGCCATCAACCCGCCCACGGCGCTGGCCGGTCTTTGATCAGTTGGCGGGGTCCGGGGCAGAGCCCCGCGCACGAAACAGGAACCCTCAACGACAACAGGACCACAACGACCACCCGTGGAGGAAATCGCCGCCACAACACCAGAACAAGTGGAACTTTCCTCCCTCTCCCCGACCCGAAAGCTAACTTAGGGTCACATCCCATGGACGGGCTGATGCAACCTCGGCCGCTCACCATCGCGCACATCCTGGAGCGGGCCGAGCGACTCCACGCGCACAAGACGGTCGTCACAGCCGGCACAGAGCGGGTCACCTTCGCCGACGTGGCCAAGCAGACGCGGCGCCTCGCGACAGCGCTCGACTCGCTCGGTGTGCCGGCCGGTGCGCGCGTCGCCACGTTCGCGAGCAACACGCGGCGGCACCTGGAGCTGTACCTCGCGGTGCCGGTCACCAAGCGGGTGCTGCACTCGATCAACATCCGGCTGTCGGCCGAGCACCTCGAGTACATCGTCAACCACGCCGAGGACGACGTGGTGTTCGTCGACCGCGCGCTGCTCCCCCGGATCTGGCCGAGCGCCGACCGCATGCCCAAGGTGCGGCACTGGGTCGTGCTGCCCGACGACAGCGACGTGGAGATCCCGGCCGACCCGCGCGTCCTGGACTACGACGAGCTGGTCTCGGACGCCGAGCCGGTCACCGGGTCGTTCGAGGACACCTTCACGCTCGCGGACGAGAACCTCGCCTCCGGGCTCTGCTACACCTCCGGCACGACCGGCCCGCCCAAGGGCGTCCTCTACAGCCACCGGTCGACCGTCCTGCACTGCCTGGGCACGCTCGCGGCCGGGTTCATCGGCCTGTGCGAGAGCGACGTCGTGATGCCGATCGTGCCGATGTTCCACGCCAACGCCTGGGGCCTCCCGTACGGCGCGATGATGACGGGCGCGTCGCTGGTGCTGCCCGGCCCGTCGTCGGACCCGACCCACCTGCTGTCGCTGATGGAGTCCGAACGCGTCACCGTCGCCGGTGCCGTGCCGACGGTGTGGACGAGCCTCGTGCCCCAGCTCGCGTTCCACGACCTGGGTTCCACGCGGTTCCTGCTCGGCGGCGGGTCGGTGATCGCCCCGGCGTTGTCGGAGACCTACCGCGTCGCGATCGGCGTCCCCATCACGCACTCGTGGGGCATGACGGAGATCAGTCCGGTCGGGACGATCGGCGGCACCCGCACGCGGCACCAGGACGCGACCGCCGAGGAGCTGGTCGCGGTGCGGGCGGCGCAGGGCCAGCCGCTGCCGCTGGTGAACCTGCGGATCGCCGACGTCGAGACGGGCGTGGAGCTGCCGCGCGACGGCCAGGCGGTCGGTGAGCTGCAGGTCGCGGGTCCGTGGGTCGCGGGCGGCTACTTCCAGGTCGACTCGGCCGAGAGCTTCACCGACGACGGCTGGCTGCGCACCGGTGACCTCGCCACCATCGACACCGACGGCTACATCCGCCTCGTCGACCGGATGAAGGACCTGATCAAGTCCGGCGGCGAGTGGATCTCCTCGGTCGAGCTGGAGAGCGCGCTGACCTCGCACCCCGACGTCGTCGAGGTCGCGGTGATCGCGCGGCCGGACCCGAAGTGGGGCGAACGCCCGGTGGCCTACGTCGTGCTGCGCGACGGCAGCGCCGCCACCGGTGACGACCTGGTCCGCCACATCACGCCGAAGGTCGCCAAGTGGTGGCTGCCCGACGAGGTCGTGTTCCGGACCGCGCTGCCGAAGACGGGCACCGGCAAGCTGTCGAAGAGCGCCCTGCGCGACTCAGCCCGGATCGCGTAACCGGTAGAGCTGCAGCCCGAGCTGCAGCTCCAGGTCGTTCTCGCTGCGCCAGTCGGCACCGAGCACGTCGCTCACCCGGTCCAGCCGTTTGAGCAACGTGTTCACGTGGACGTGCAACGCGCGCGCCGTCGCCGCGACGTTCGCACGGTGGTCGTAGTAGGCGCTCAGCGTGCCGACCAGGTCGGTGCCGCGGCGCTGGTCGTAGTCCACCAACGGGCCGACGGACGCCTCCAGGAAGCGGTCGAGCTCGCGGACCCGTTCGGTGTCGAAGATCAGGGCGTAGAGCGCGTAGCGGGCGGTCGTGACGCCCCGGTCGGTGTGCCCGATCGCCCGCATCACCGAGGCGCAGCGGTGGGCCAGGGAGAACGCGCGCGCCCAGTCGTGGCCTGCCGCCCGCTCCCCCACGACGGCGACGGGCACGCCGACCGCGCGCCGGAGCCTGCGGTGGACCTGCTCGGCGGTGTGGTCGTCGTCGGTGCTCGGCACGATCGCCGTCGCCCGGCCGAGGTGCTCGCCAGCGAGTCCCGCGCTGTCCCTGGCGATGTCGTGCAGGTGCCGGGCGAGGTCGGTCGAGGACAGCGCCGGCGACTCGGCGACGAGGACCAGGGTGAGCCGGTCGGCGTCGATGTGACGAGCCGCGGCGCGGGTGCGCTGGGACGGGCTGATGCCGGGGCTGCCGACCATCAGCTCGGTCAGCAGCTCACCGCTGAGGCGTTCACTCGCGTCGGCGACGGCGCGTTCCTTGAGGATCAGCAACCCGAGGATGTGCGTGGCCCGTTCGAGGGTGCGCAGGTCCATGTCGTCGGAGACGCCGCGCTCCGCCACCGCCTCCCGGCTCCACGAGAGCGCTCCCAGGTAGCTGTCGCCCGCGCGGATCGGGGCCACGCTGTGCGCGACGCCGCGGGCGTCGACGGTGGTCGTGACCCGGCCGGAGTGGTGCCCCGCGGCCCGGTCGAGCACGACCACGGTGCCGCCCAGCTGCCCGGCGAGGAGCTGGGCGACGTCGGCCGGTGTGCCGCCCTGCAGCACCACACCCGTCAACGTCTCGTGGATCGCCTGCGCCCGTTCGACGACGGCGACGTGCTCCCGCAGCTCCCGCAACGCCGTGCGGCTCTCCTCGTACAGACGCGCGTTGTCGAGTGCCACGGCGGCGTGGTCGGCGAACGCGCTCAGCAGCGCGATCTCGCCGGGATGGAACGACCGCTCCGACCGGTCCGCGGCGAACAGCGCGCCCACCACCTCGTCGCGGATCACCAGCGGCACGCCCAGCAGCGCCACCAGGTCCTCCGTCACGACGAGGCGGTCGAAGCCCGCGTCGTGGTCGATCAGCGTCGAGGCGGCGTAGTTGCTCACCCACTGCGGGCGCCGGGTGGCGAGCACCTTGCCGCCGAGCCCGACACCCGCCGGGATGGTGGCGCTGAGGAACGCCCCCGAGATCGTGCCCTCCGCCGCCTTGGCCGACAGCCGGCCGTCCGCGACCAGCGAGAGGTAGGTGAAGTCCGTGCCCATCAGGTCGTGGGCGTGCCGGACGATCGACTGCAGCACGTCGTCCAGTTCGCCCAGCGCGGTGAGCGACTTGGCCGTCGCGTACAACGACGCCAGCTCCCGCTGCCGGCGCACGAGCGCGTGCGAGTCCGGTTCCTCACTCGGGTCGATGGTCACCCGGCACATTCTTCCCCAAGCGGAGGTGGAGGAATGGTCCACCGAACGCGGGCCAGGCGTGTGTGATCCAGACCTCAACCACATCGTGGTGCCGCCCTAGCATTGGCCGTCATCACCTGCCGGTTCATCGACGAAGGCGGCATGTATGGCAACCCCTCTGGCCCAGCCCGACGAACAGTCCGCCGAAGAGTCCGCACAGTCCCCGGTGCGGCGCCGAGGTTTCCGGAAGCTGCTGACCGTCGGGCTGATCGGCAGCTCGATCGAGTGGTACGACTTCTTCCTCTACGGCACCGCGGCCGCGCTGGTGTTCCCCAAGGTGTTCTTCCCGCAGTCCTCGGCGCTGACCGGGACCCTGCTCGCGTTCAGCACGTTCTGGGCGGGCTTCGTGGCGCGTCCGATCGGCGGCGTGCTCGCCGGGCACTTCGGTGACAAGTACGGCCGCAAGCCGGTCGTGGTCACGTGCCTCGCGCTCATGGGCGGCGCGACGTTCCTGATCGGCTGCCTGCCGACGGCGTCGGCCGTGGGAGCGCTCGCACCGATCCTGCTGGTGACGCTGCGGTTCCTGCAGGGCCTCGCGGCGGGCGGCCAGTGGGGCGGGATCATGTTGCTGCTCACCGAGTCCGCCGGTCCGAAGCAACGCGGGTTCGCCGGCACGTTCGGGCAGACCAGCGTCCCGGTCGCGGTCATCATCTCGAACCTGATCTTCGTGGCGGCCAGCGGCCTGATGCCGAACGACGCGTTCCTGTCCTGGGGCTGGCGGATCCCGTTCCTGGTCAGCATCGTGATGTTCGCCGTCGTGCTGTACATCCAGTCCAAAGTGGAGGACACGCCGGAGTTCCGCGCGCTGGAGAAGGAGGTCGAACGGCCCGAGCGCGCCGTCGTCCGCGCGCCGCTGGCGAACGTCGTCCGCGGCAAGTGGGGCACCATCCTGCTCGCCTGCGGCATCCTCTCGGCCACCAACAGCCTCTTCTACGTCAGCATCGCCGGCCTGCTGAACTACGGCACCACGTCGCTGAAGCTCGACCGCAACGGGCTGCTCACCGTCGTGCTGCTCAGCTCCGTCGCGATGCTCGCGGTCATGCCCTGGTCCGGGTGGATGTCCGACCGGATCGGCCGGCGGCCGTTGATCCTGATCGGCGGCCTCGGCGTCGCGGCGTGGGGCTTCCCGTACTTCGGGCTCGTGAACACCGCGTCGCTGCCGCTGATCTTCGTCGCCGTGGTGACCGGGTTCGTCTTCCAGAGCCTCACCTACGGCCCGATCGCGAGCTTCCTCGGCGAGCTGTTCGCGCCCAACGTCCGCTACTCGGGCGCCTCGCTGTCCTACCAGCTCTCCGCGATCATCATCAGCGGTGGCACGCCGTTCCTGATGACCGCGCTCATCGCGGAGACCGGCAGCACCCTCCCGGTGGCGGCCTACATCACGCTGATGGGCCTGGTCACGTTCGTCTGCGCGTACTTCCTGCCCGAGACGAACCCGGCCGAGGTCCGCGCGGACCCGCACGCCGTCCCCGGCACGCACCTCTACCGCTGAAAGGCCCATTGCCGTGCGAACTCGCCGTCTCGCGGTGCTGGCCGCCGCGGTCCTGCTGCTCGGTGCCCAGCCCGCTGTCGCCTCGTCCCCGACCACGCCCTCGTGCGCGTCGTTGGGCCAACTGAAGATCCCCGCTTCGGTGATCAGCCTGCCGACCACCGGCGGCCAGGTCACGGCGGCGGTCGTGACGTCCTCCGTCGTGAGTGGACAGACCGTCGAGTACTGCCAGGTCGACGCCGACGTCCACCCCGTCGACCCGGCGGCGCCCGACATCAAGCTGCGCGTCGCCCTGCCGTTCGGGTGGAACCGCAAGGGGTTGATGTTCGGCGGTGGTGGCTACAACGGCACCATCCCCGCGGTGACGGGCACCGTGCCGTTCGCCGCCGCGGACGCCCTGGCGCCGCTGGCCCGCCGGTACGCCACGTTCGCGAGCGACTCCGGCCACCAGCAGGGTCCGGCGGCCGTGCCGTCGCTCGACGGGTCGTTCGGCGTGAACGACGAGGCGGTCAGGAACTTCTCGGCCGGTGACGCGCTGAAGAAGACGCACGACGCCAGTCAGTTCCTGATCCGGCACGCCTACGGGCGCGGTCCCACCGAGACCTACTTCGCGGGCGGCTCGACCGGTGGCAGGGAGGCGCTGGTCGTGGCGCAGCGCTGGCCCACGACGTTCGACGGCGTGATCTCGGCGTTCCCGGCGTGGAACAACCTCGCCGAGGGCCTCTACCTCGGCTACCTCACGCAGGTGTTGTCCCGGCCCGGCGCGTTCCCCGGTCCGGACAAGCAGACCTTGTTGTACACCAGCGTGATCGCCGCGTGCGACGGCGCGGACGGGGTCACCGACGGGATCGTCTCGAACCCCCGCTGCACCCTCGACCCGCGCGTGCTGCGGTGCCCCGGCGGCGCCGACACCGGCCCCGGCTGCCTGTCGGACGTGCAGATCGACGCGGTGAAGGCGATGTCGACGCCGTTCCGCTGGAACTACCGGGTCGCCAGCGGCGAGACGCAGTACCCCGGCTTCCCGTTCCTGTCCGGCGCGGACATGCGCACGCCGTTCCTCGGGTTCGGCACCACCGCGCCCGCAAACCCGATGCCGGTCACGAGCGGCTACGGGATGCAGTACTGGGACCAGTGGGTGAAGTACTTCCTCACCCGCGACCCGTCCTCCAACTCGCTCGACGTGGACCCGCGGCATCCCGGCGAGTGGCTCGACCGGATCAGCCGGCTGTCCACGGTCATGGACCGCAACAACGCCGACCTCCGCCCGTTCGCGCGCTCCGGCGGCAAGCTGCTGATGGTGCACGGTTCCGCGGACGAGCTCGTCTCGCACCGCTCGACCAACGACTACTACGAGCGGGTCCGCGACGTGGCCGGCCCGTCGACGCGGGACTTCCTGCGGTACTACGTGATTCCCGGCGCCAACCACGCGAACTTCGGCGCACCGGCGCTCGCGGCGGGCTGGGACTCGCTGACGGCGCTCGAACGCTGGGCGGAAGGCGGCCGGTCGCCGGAACACCAGGTGGTCACCGATCTCACGCACGCCCGAACGCGGCCGTTGTGCGAGTACCCGGCGTGGCCGCGGTACCGCGGCGGCGACCCGGACAGCGCGTCCAGCTTCGTCTGCGCGAGGTGAGCCTCAGGCGGCGCTGAACACCTCGTGCACCACCGCGATCAACGCCCTGGCCGCCGCACTCGGTGTGCGGCCGGCCGGGCGGGCGAGGCCGAGCGGCCAGCACAGGTCCGCCCCGGTCACCCGCAGCCGGGTCACGTCCCGCGCGTCGCGGAGGATGTAGCCCGGCAGCAGGGCGATGCCGAGGCCGTGCCGCACGAAGTCGACGCCGGTGAAGATGTCGGAGATCTCCAGCGTCACGCGGCGGGGCACGGCGCCGGCGGCGAACGCGCGGTCCACGACGGCGCGGTTGCCGTAGCCCAGCGGTGAGTCGATGAAGTCCAGGCCGGCCAGGTCGCCGATGGGTACCTCCGCCCGCGTGGCCAGCGGGTGGCCGGTCGGCACGACCAGGTCCATCACCGAGTGCGCCAGCTCGTCGACGACGACCCCGTCCGGCACCTCGCCGGGCAGCGACACGAACGACAGGTCGAGCCTGCGGTCCAGCAGCTGCTCGACGAGGCCCACCGAGCCCGACGTGGCCGCGCTCGTGCGGACCAGGACGCCGGGGTGGCGGCGGTGGAACTCGCCGAGCAGCGCCGGCAGGTCGATCAGCGTCATCGCGTTCAGCATGCCCAGCCGGACGGTGCCGGTGAGGCCGCCCTCGACCTGGGCGACGGCGTCCCTGGCCTCGCCGACCGCCTCCAGCACGGCCCGCGCCTTCGGCAGCAGCGCCTCGCCGGCCTCGGTCAGCCGCACGCGCTTCGGGTTGCGGTCGAGCAGCGTGGTGCCGAGCTCGCGTTCCAGGGTCTTGATGGCGGCCGACACCGCGGACTGGACGACGTGCACGCGGGCCGCGGCGCGGGTGAAGGTGCCCTCGTCCGCGATCGCGACGAAGTACTCGAGCTGACGGAGGTCCACACCAGCGAGTATCTCAGAAAGTGATGATCGTCAGCTTCGACATTCGTTGGACTTGATGGCCGGTGCGGCGCACGGTGGTGGCATGTCCGTGCTCGTCGAACCCCAGGTCACCCCGTCCGTCAGCAGGCACCACGGTCGCGGCTTCTGGGCCGTGGCCGCCACGTTCCTGGTCGCGATGGCCTACTCGACCGTCCCCGCTCCCCTGTTCCCGCTCTACGTGGCCCGCGAGGGCCTCTCGACGCTCGACGTCACCATCGTGTTCGGGGCGTTCGCGGTCGGCGTCGTGATCAGCCTCGTCCTCGCCGGCCACGTCTCCGACTGGGTCGGCCGCAAGGCGGTCCTCATCCCGGCACTGGGCCTGGAGCTCGTGTCGGCGCTGCTCTTCCTCACCAGCACCGCGCTGCCCGTGCTCATCGTGGCCCGCGTGGTCAACGGCCTGGGCGTCGGCATGATCGCCGCGACCGCCACCGCGTTCCTCCACGACCTGCACACGCGGCATCGCCCCGGTGCGTCGACCAGGCGGTTCGAGGTCGTCTCGACCGCCGCGAACATCGGCGGCCTGGGCGTCGGCGCGTTGGTGGCCGGTGTGCTCGCGCAGTACGTGTCGACGCCGTTGAGCACGCCGTACGTCGTGCTCGCCGTGCTGCTCGTCGTCGCCATCGCCGCCGTCGCGCTGACGCCGGAAACCGTGGTGCGGCACCGTGTCCGGTACCGGCCGCAGCGGATCAGCGCCGACCACGGCGACCGCAGGGCCTACTTCGCCGCAGCGGCCGGTGCGGTGTCCTCGTTCTCGGTGTTCGGGGTGTTCACGTCCGTCTCCCCCGGTTTCGTGGCGGGCGAGCTGCACCACCCGTCGCGCACGCTCGCCGGGCTCGTGGTGTTCATCGTGTTCGGCGGCGCGGCGTTCGCGCAGACCGTGACGGGCTCGCTGCCTCTGCCGGTCCGGCGCGCGCTGGGGCTGGGCGGGCAGGCGGCCGGCGTGCTGCTCGTGGTGGCCGGGATGTACGCGACGAGCTTCCCGGTGTTCCTGGTCGGCGGCGCGATCGCGGGCGTCGGCGCCGGTGTGCAGTTCAAGGCGTCGATCGGGGCGGTCGCGGCGATGGCGGCACCGGAGAAGCGCGGCGAGGCGTTGGCGGGCCTGTTCTTCATCGCCTACGCCGGCCTGAGCGTGCCTGCCGTCTCGATCGGGCTGGCGACGCGCTACCTGGCGCCGACGACCGTGATGGCGTGGTTCGCCGGGCTGCTGCTGGTGCTGCTGGCCGGGGTGGCGGCGCTCAGCCGACGTGCACGCTGACGGGGTGCCGGACGTCCTCGGGGCAGGTGAGGACGTTCAGGTTGCCCTCGTCGCCGAACTCCCACTCGACGTCGTCCCCGGACGGTTCGTGCGTCGCGAGCGACAGCGTCTGCCGTTGCGCCGCACCGCACTCGGGGCAGGCGAACTCGACCGGCTCCGACCCCCACCACGCGGTCCAGCCGCCGATCTTCGTGCCGCCGGAGACCTTCGTGGCGCGTTCGCTGAACCGGACGGGCTCGAGCACGTTGACCGTGGGGACGTAGAGCTCCTCCTGGACCGAGGGCTGCGGTTCCTCCTCGATCAGCTCGACCACCTCCGCGGAGTCGCGCCACACCAGCCGCACGTCCGGCCCGTACGCGTGCGGGACGTCGTGGTGCAGCGTGCACAGGAAGACCTGGAGGAGATCGGTGCCGTCGGGGAACGGCAGCTCCGGGAAGTCACGCCGATAGAGCTGCACGGCGCCGACGAACGGCTCACGGCCGCTTTTCGGGTCGTGGGCCGTCCCGTCGCACCACGGCCACGGCTCGTCGATCGGCCACAGCATCGGGCCCCCGATGTGGCTGTCGGCGTCCGTCGGGTCGCCTTCCAACGGGTTCAGCAGCACCGCAGGGCGCGCCTGCTCAGCCTTCGTCGACACGAGCGGAGAGGCTAGCGAATACCGGATCGGAGTAACGATGCCGAGGTCCGCGCCGAACCCGCAGGCATGAGGTTCTTGATCGCACCCGTGCTCGTCGCCGTCCTCGCCGCCGGCTGCACCTCGCAGGTCACCGGCTCCGGTTCCGGCTCGGAGGCCACCACGTCCACGACCGGGAGCGAGACGACGACCGGAAGCGAGACCACGACGCGTCCGCCGACCACCACGAGCAGGGCCACGGCTCTGAACGGGGTGTCACCCGAGGAGTACGACGGCCTGCCCTCGCAGTTCTGCGACAAGCCCTTCACCGGTGCGCTCGGCAAGCCGATGCTCGCCGTCGTGGTCGAGACCCCGCAGGGACGGCTGAACTGCGACCAGGCCGGCGCGGTGCTGTTCGACTACTACGCCGAACGCTCCGAGCCGAAGACCGGCCTGCCGCCGATCGAGATCGGGACGCTGTCGTGCAACCAGGTCGCCGAGGGGATCATGCCCCAGGTCGTGTGCGCCGACGCGGAGAACGTCATCTACTCGATGTGGCCGCAGACCTGAGGTCCGCGGCCACGTCGTGAGTGCCGTCAGTCGGTGCCGGACTCGATCGCCGCGGCGTCGAGCAGCGCGTCGGCCTCGGAGACCTCACCGCGGGAGGCGATGACCTCGGCGCCGCCGTCCGGCACGTCGCCGATCAGCTTCGTCGGCTCGACCTGGGCGGAGATGAGCGCCGACTGCCGGGTGCCGACCATGCCGAGGCCCGCGAAGAGCTCCAGCTTGGCGCGCGAGTCGGCGATGTCGAGGTTGCGCATGGTCAGCTGGCCGATGCGGTCGACCGGGCCGAACGCCGAGTCCTCGGTGCGCTCCATCGACAGCTTGTCCGGGTGGTAGCTGAACGCGGGGCCGGACGTGTCGAGGATCGAGTAGTCGTCGCCCCGGCGCAGCCGCAGCGTGACCTCGCCGGTGACCGCGGAGCCGACCCAGCGCTGCAGCGCCTCGCGGATCATCAGGGACTGCGGGTCGAGCCAGCGGCCCTCGTACAGCAGCCGGCCCAGCTTGCGGCCCTCGGTGTGGTACGAGGCGACGGTGTCCTCGTTGTGGATCGCGTTCACGAGGCGGTCGTAGGCGATGTGGAGCAGCGCCATGCCGGGCGCCTCGTAGATGCCGCGGCTCTTGGCCTCGATGATGCGGTTCTCGATCTGGTCGGACATGCCGAGACCGTGGCGACCACCGATGGCGTTGGCCTCCAGCACGAGGTCGACGGCGTTGCCGAACTCCTTGCCGTTGATGGTGACCGGCCGGCCCTGGTCGAAGCCGATGGTGACGTCCTCGGCCGCGATCTCGACCGACAGGTCCCAGAACTTGACGCCCATGATCGGCTCGACGATCTCGATGCCCTCGTTGAGCAGCTCGAGCGACTTGGCCTCGTGCGTCGCGCCCCAGATGTTGGCGTCCGTCGAGTACGCCTTCTCGACGCTCGACCGGTAGGGCAGGTCACGCTCGAGCAGCCACTCGGACATCTCCTTGCGGCCACCGAGCTCGGTCACGAAGTCCGCGTCGAGCCACGGCTTGTAGATCCGCAGCGACGGGTTCGCGAGCAGGCCGTAGCGGTAGAACCGCTCGATGTCGTTGCCCTTGTAGGTGGAACCGTCGCCCCAGATCTGCACGTCGTCGTCGAGCATGGCGCGCACGAGCATGGTGCCCGTGACGGCCCGCCCGAGCGGGGTCGTGTTGAAGTAGGCGCGGCCACCGGACCGGATGTGGAACGCCCCGCACGCGAGCGCGGCGAGCCCCTCCTCGACGAGCGCGGCCCGGCAGTCCACCAGGCGGGCGATCTCGGCGCCGTACGTGCCGGCGCGGCCGGGGACGGTCTCGATCTCGGGCTCGTCGTACTGACCGATGTCCGCGGTGTACGTGCAGGGCACAGCGCCCTTCTCACGCATCCACGCGACGGCGACGGAGGTGTCGAGACCACCGGAGAAGGCGATGCCGACGCGTTCGCCGGCGGGAAGTGAAGTGAGCACCTTGGACACGGTGAGAATTATGCACGAGAATGTATGAGCATGCACATCGGGGTGCCTGTTAGGTACGACTCAGGATCGTTACTTAGGCAAGCCTTACCAAAGCTGTAGGGTCCTCGGCATGTCGCGCTACTCCGCCTTCGAACGGTTCACGATCAAGGCCGCCACCAAGGCGGCCGAGCTGGTGATGGCCCCGGCGAACCGCCGCGAGGTCTTCGAGCAGTTCGTCATGACGGTCACCGCCGTGACCGACCTGGGCGAGCACATGCGCCGGATCACCTTCCACGCGCCGGAGTTCGCCGAGTACGCGGTGACGGGCCCCGACGAGTACTTCGGCCTGATCATGGCGCAGGGCGACGACCTGGTCATGCCCGCCGACGACCGCATCAACGTCCGCGCGGCCCTGCAGGCGATGCCCGAGGACCTCCGCCCGGACCTGCGCTGGTACACGGTCCGCGCGCACCGCCCCGAGCGGGCCGAGATCGACGTCGACTTCGTGGTCCACGGCGACGCGGGCCCCGGCACGCGCTGGGCCCGTCGCGCCACCTCGGGTTCGCGGGCGGGTTTCCGCGCTGGCGGCTCGGCCTACCGGCCGCCCGCCGAGGGCTCGGTGCTGCTGGTGGCCGACGAGACGGCGTTGCCGGCGCTCGCGGCGATCCTCGAGGTGGAGACGCGGCCGTTGCACGTGTTCGTCGAGGTGCCGGACGAGTCGTTCCGGCTCGACCTGGAGGCGGAGTGGGTGTTCCGGGGTGACGCCGAGCCGGGAACCGCCGTGCTGCGGGCGGTCCAGGGCCGTGCGCTGTCCACTGTGGACTACGCATGGGCGTGTGGCGAGTCGGCGCTCGCGACCGGGGTGCGGCGGCACCTGGTGAAGGACCGCGGGGTGGACCGGAAGGCGATCCTGTTCAGCGGGTACTGGAAGGTCGGCGCGGCCCGGACGTGATCGATTCCGTCCCGGAGTTGTCAAAATCCCGGTACGACCAGATGGCAAAGATTCAGTGAACCACCTAGACGTGAACGCTGTTCATGTACCACCTTCAGCCTCGCAAGCCTCTCCCCTGCTGCTCACGGAGGCCACTGTTGAGGAAGAAGCTCCTGTCCGCACTCGCCGGCGCCCTGCTGATCACCGCGCTGTTCCCCGGCATCGCGCTCGCCGACCCACCGGCGGCCATCCCCGCCAACTACGAGGAGGCCGACGGCAAGTGGCAGCCGGCCTTCGACTACGACGGTGACGGCTGCTACCCGACCCCGGCGATCTCGCCGACCGGTCAGGTCGCGCCCGGCCTGAACAACTCCGGCGCGTTGAACGGCAACTGCCACGACAAGTCCGACCTGGACAACACCAACTCCTACAGCCGCTCCAAGTGCAACAACGGCTGGTGCGCCTACCTGTACGACCTGTACTTCGAGAAGGACCAGGCCGTGCCGTTGTGGGACTGCTGCGGTCACCGGCACGACATCGAGCACGTGGTCGTCTGGGTGCAGAACGACGTGGCCCAGTACGTCTCGACGTCCGAGCACGGCAAGTACAAGACCCACCCGCGCGCCAACGTGCAGTGGGAAGGCACCCACCCGAAGATCATCTACCACAAGGACGGGGCCAGCACGCACTGCTTCCGCCTCGCCGGCAACGGTGAGCTGGCCGAGAACCACTACGGCGTCTACCAGTACCCGGACCTCGTGAGCTGGGACCGGTTCCCGGCCGGGGTGCGCGACATCCTGGTCAACGCGAACTTCGGCAGCGCGTCGCTCGCGATCAAGGACGGCGCGTTCAACTCCAACCTGAGCAGCGCCAAGCCCGCGGGGATCGCGTTCGACCCCAACGCCTGACGCCCGGCCGGGGCGTGGCTACTTCGCCACGCGGTCGAGCCACTCGGCCAGGAGGGCCCGTTCCGCCGGAGACATCATCCGGGGCGGGTCCTCCTCCAGGGCCGTCCGCAACGCGATGGCGCGGCTCGGGATGTCCGTCGGCTCGTCCGGCGCGACGTCCACCGTGATCGCCCTGAGCACGTTCTCGCGCGTGAACGCGATCAGGCCGAGGTCGCGTTCGTCCTCGGGCGTCGCGATCAGGGCCAGCACCACGCCCAGACCCGTCGCGTGCACGAACTGCGCCGCCTGCTCGACCGGGACCGCCAGCCGGCCGGCCGACGCGATGCGGCTGATGATCTCGCGGAGCATCGCGTCCGCCTCCAGCCGCGCCTCCCGCTTGCGCGGCTCGCCGTACATCAGCAGGTAGAACGCCGGCCGCTCCAGGCCGAAGCCGATGTGCAGGTCCCAGCCCCGGCGCAGGTCGTCCACCGGGTCGTCGGTGGCGCCCAGCGCGTGCTTCGAGGAGAGGTAGCCGGCGAACCCGTGCGCCGCGACGGCGTCGAGCAGCCCGTCCTTGTCGCCGAACAGCCGGTAGAGCGTCGGCGCCTGCACGCCCGCCGCCGTGGCGACCGCGCGCGTCGAGACCGCCTCCTTGCCGCCCTCGACCAGCAGGTCGGCCGCAGCCTTCACCAGCCGCTCCCTCGTGTCCATGTAACGACGATAACACATCACCGGTAGCGCTGATTCGATATCGGTGATACGTTGAAGATGTTAACAACGGAAACACCAGCTAGGAGCTTCGACATGACTCGCGTAGCGATCGTCACCGGCGGATCGAGGGGCATCGGGCGGGCAGCCGCCGAACGCCTCGCCGCCGACGGAACCGCCGTCGTCATCGTGTACGCCGGCAACAAGACCGCGGCCGACGAGGCCGTCGAGAAGATCACGTCGGCCGGTGGCCAGGCCGTCGCCGCCCAGGCCGACGTGGGCGACGAGACGGCCGTGGCCGCCGCGTTCGACCTGGCCGAGGAGACCTTCGGCGGCGTCGACGTCGTCGTGAGCTCGGCGGGCATCATGCCGCTCGCCACGGTCGCGGACATGGACCTCGCCGACTTCGACCGCATCATGCGCACCAACGCGCGGGGCACGTTCGTGGTCTCGCAGCAGGCCGCACGTCGTGTGCGGGACGGCGGCGCGATCATCAACGTCTCGTCGTCGGTCGTCGGCCTGCGCTTCCCGCAGTACGGCGCCTACGCGATGTCGAAGGGCGGCGTCGAGGCGCTGACCCTGATCCTGGCCCGCGAGCTGCGCGGCCGCGACATCACGGTGAACACCGTCGCGCCCGGCCCCACGGCCACCGAGCTGTTCCTCGACGGCAAGGACGAGGCCACCGTCGCGAACCTCGCCAAGCAGGCCCCGCTGGAGCGCATCGGCGAGCCCGGCGACATCGCGGAGATCGTCTCGTTCCTCGCGGGTCCCGCCCGCTGGATCAACGGCCAGACCATTCGTGCGAACGGAGGCATCATCTGATGGGCAAGGTCATCGTCGTCACGGGCGCGTCCAGCGGGTTCGGCGCCCTGGCAGTGAGGCAGCTGGCCATCGCGGGCCACACCGTCTACGCAGGCATGCGAGCGACCGCCGATCGCAACGCGGCCGCCGTCGCCGAGCTGTCCGCTTTCGGTGCCGAGGAAGGAGTCGACGTCCACGCCGTCGAGCTGGACGTGCAGTCGCAGGAGTCGGCCGACGCGGCGATCGCCACGATCGTCGCGGAGCAGGGCCACCTGGACGTGGTGGTGCACAACGCCGGCCGCATGGTCACCGGTCCCGCCGAGGCGTTCACGCCGGAGCAGTACGCGTCGCTCTACGACGTCAACGTCCTGGGCACGCAACGCGTCAACCGCGCCGCCCTGCCGCACCTGCGCGGCCGGCGCTCGGGACACGTCGTGTGGGTGGGGTCGAGCTCGACCCGTGGCGGCACTCCCCCGTACCTGGCCCCGTACTTCGCGGCGAAGGCGGCGATGGACGCGGTCGCGGTCTCCTACCGCGCGGAGCTGCTGCGGTTCGGCATCGACACCACGATCGTCGTGCCGGGCGCGTTCACCAGTGGCACCAACCACTTCGCGCACAGCGGCACGCCCGAGGACACCGACCGGGCCGGCGCGTACGAGGAGCTCTACCCCGGCCTGATGGACCAGGTGGGCGCGAAGCTGGCCGAGCTGGAACCGTCGTGGGCGGACGTCGGCGCGGTGGCGGACGCGATCGTGTCGGTGGTGGACGCCGAGAAGCCGCCGTTCCGCGTGCACGTCGACCCGTCGTCCGACGGCGCCGAGGTCGTGAACGCGGTGGCGGACCGGGTGCGCGCCGAGTTCCTGCGCAGGACCGAGCTGGCCGACCTGATCTGACTGCCCTGATCCAATGGCCCTGGAGGAGCGCGGACACGGTGACGAACCGTGGACCGCGCTCTTTCACGTGCCCACGAGGGCCAGTTCCGCCTTGCCGGTGCGCAGCACTCCGTCGTCCAGCGGCACGCACCGCACGCCTCCCTTGCCCCGCAACGCCTTGAAGGCACCAGGGGCGATCACGGAGTCCATCCACGCGCACGGGTGGGCGGGCCGGTGCACCTCGAACCGCACGGGCCCGTCACCGCTATCGAGGCTGAACACCGTGCCGCGGGCCAACGCGTCCACGTCGAACCCGCGCACGACGACGTTGCGCCGTGCCACCAGCGGGTCCACCGGCCACGGGGCGAGCGACTCGGCCGCGATGACCGTGACGGCCGCGTTGCGGTGGGCGGGGTGGTTGAAGTAGCGGTCGCCGACGATGCCGAGCCCGGCGCGCACGTCCACCCGCGAGCACGCGACGGGCTCCGGATCGGGACGAGGGCCGTCCGACGGACGGCCCTCGAACGCGTGCACGGGTGAGACGTGCAACCCGGCGATCTCTACCTCTCGCCGAGCTGCCACTCGGGCCTCACGTAGTGGCACGTGTAGCCGTTCGGGTAGCGCTCCAGGTAGTCCTGGTGCTCCGGCTCGGCCTCCCAGAAGTCCGACTCCTGCGTGACCTCGGTGACGACCTTGCCCGGCCACTTGCCGGACGCGTCGACGTCCGCGATCGTCTCCTCCGCGACCTTCTTCTGCGCGTCGTCGGTGTAGAAGATCGCCGACCGGTAGCTCGCGCCGATGTCGTTGCCCTGGCGGTTGCGGGTCGACGGATCGTGGATCTGGAAGAAGAAGCCCAGGATCTGCCGGTAGCTCAGCTTCTCCGGGTCGAACACGATCTCGATGGCCTCGGCGTGGTTGCCGTGGCGGCGGTAGGTCGCGTTGGGCGTGCTCGGGTCGCCGGTGTAGCCGACGCGCGTGGAGACGACGCCGGGGTGGCGGCGGAACAGGTCCTGCATGCCCCAGAAACAGCCGCCCGCGAGAACAGCCTTCTCCGTCACAGTGGTTCTCCTCTGCTAGGTCCTCACTCAGGAGAACGTTCGGTCTCCACCGGATCATCCCCGTCGAGATGTGACGTGGTGCTTACGGACCTCGCCTCGATGACCTCGCCCAGGTAGCGCACGACGACGGCCACGGCGGCGGCGACCGGCACGGAGAAGAACGCGCCCGCGATGCCGTAAAGCGTAGTGCCCGCCGTCACGACCAGCAGGACGACCGCCGCGTGCAGGCGCAGGCCGCGCGACTGCAGGATGGGCTGCAGCACGTTGCCCTCGACCTGCTGCACCACCACGACGATGACCAGCATGATGATCGCCGTGGTCAGCCCGTTGCTGACCAGCGCGACCAGCACCGCCAGCGCTCCGGCGATGAACGCGCCGATGATCGGGATGAACCCGCCGAGGAACGTCAGCGCGGCCAGCGGGATCGCGAGCGGCACCCCGAGGATCAGCAGCCCCAGGCCGATGAACACCGCGTCGATCAGCGACACGGCCGCCTGGCTGCGGATGAAGCTGCCGAGCGTGGCCCAGATCCGCTCCAGCACGACGGTGATGTGCCCGCCGGCGCGTTCACCGACGACCCCGCGCAGCCACGGCGTGAACCGCGTGCCGTCCTTGACGAAGAAGAACGCGAGCAGCAACGCCACCAGCCCCGTCACCAGCCCGGACGTCACCGCGCCCGCACCCGTGAGCAACCCGTTCGCGATCGACCCGATGCTCGCCTTGAGCTGGTCGACGCCCTGCGCGATCAACCGGTCGAGGTCGCTGCCCTCGAGGTTGAACGGCGGCCCGCTCGCCCAGTCCTGCAGCTGCGTGACGGCCTTCTGCGCGCTCTGGGCGATCTCCGGCACACCCGACGCGATCGAGCTGGAGATGGCCGCGATCACCCCGCCCAGCACACCCAGCCCGACGAGCAGCACGATCGTCGCCGCCAGCGCCGAGTTCATGCCCTTCGACATCATCCAGCGAGCAGGCGGCCACAGCACGGTCGTGATCAGCAGGCCGAGCAGCACGGGCAGCACGACCACCCAGAGCGTCCCGACCAGCCAGAACACCATCCAGAACCCGAGCGCCGCCAGCGCCGTCCGCAGACTCCACCGCGACAGCCAGCTCACGCCGTGCCCGATGGCCTCACCCTTGTCCGCCCACCGGCGTTCCCCATCCACGCCCGCCAGTCTGTCGTGATCTAGCCCGAACGGGTGGCAGGACATGCCGTTTCGTTAGCGCACCTTGTCCAGGTATGCCCTCACCGCGGCCTCGCAGGGCAGTTCGGGGTCTTTGGCCGGGTCGTAGGGCGGGAGGGTGGGGACGGGAACGCCGAGTTCTTCGAGGATGCGGGAGGCGTGGTTCAGCGAGTACCGGCGAACGTACGGCTCACCATCAGCCCACGCGAACCGGTGAGCCCTGATCGCGGGTCGCACGGCTCGCTCCGGTTCGCCGGCCGCGATCCACAGGTCGGGCAGCAGTGCGTGGCCGCGGGGGAAGCGCTCGATCTCGGCTCCCGGATGCTCGACAAGTCCCTGCCGCACACGTGCCAGCAGCAGCGCTCCCTCCTCCCAGAGGCTCGGAACCCCGGCCTGGCGAGCCATGCTGATGATCGTCTGGAACTCACCGGCAGCGGCTGACCACTCGCCGCGTTCGAGGTGCAGGCGTCCTCGCAGCCGGTGCACGCCCCTGATGACGAACCGCCGCCCCTCCGCGTCGATCTCGTCCAGTTCCCGGTCGTCGAGCAGGCCCAGGTCGAACCGGTGTTCCGCTCTGGCGAGATCGGCCTTCCCCGCTCTGACGTCCTGCCGGTCCAGACGCGACCAGACGGCCTCGGCCTCGTCGGTCTTTCCCAGCCAGGCGAACGACCGGTAGAGCTGCAGACCGCTCGTGAACCGCGACGCCGGCCTGACGTGTGCCGCGAGCCGCCAGCCGAGTTCTGCCACGAGGTGGCCTCGGGCCGAGCGGTTCTGGCTCCACAGGGAAACGGAAGCATCCGCCAGCCTGCCGACGACTTGCAGGATGTCGTCCGTCTCCAGGTACGCGCTCACCGCGGCCGTCGCCAGCTCCAGCGCCTTGCCGTCATCTCTGAGGATGTTGAACGCGTTGCCCAGATCGCTCCACAGGTAAGCCAGTTCCTGCGGGGGAAGCAGACTGCTGGTCCAGTCGCCCCCGAAGAACGGGCGGAGCAACGACAGCACTTCCGGAGCCGCTTCGAGGTCGCGGAGTGCAACGTCCAATCCTCGGCGGTACGACCTGAACGCCGCGGAGTCCCTTCCCATCTGCAGCAGCGTGCGAACCACGGTCATGTGACCACGCAGCTCGTCGAGACCGCTGATGCTGCCGTAATGCCCGTGCGCGTCCGCCGAGAAGTGGTCGACCACGTGCTGGCCGAGGATCTGCCGGTCTTCCGGGGGCAGGTCGCAGGCCGCGACGCCGCGCACGACCGGGTGCAGGTCGTAGTCCTTGGACTGCCAGTCGTACTGCAGCAGCCCACGCCGTTCGAGGTCCGACACCGCCTGCCCGAGATCCGGCAGCTGCGGACAGATCGCGCTCAACGTGTCGTACTGCACCGACTCGGAGAGCATCGCCAACGTCGACAGCAGCTGACGGCTCGTGTCCGGCAACGCGGCCAGGGCCTCGCGCAGGATGTGGTTGCGCTTCTGCACCAGGTTCAGCTCGCCGATGTCGAGAGATCCGCCGGCACCGGCGTCCTCCGACCAGGTGTCGAAGTCGCCGCGCGCCGGGAGGTAGTCGTTCACCAAGCCGGCGACGATGCCGGTGAGCAACGGGTGGCAGTCGCAGTGGCGCTGGAGGTAGGCCCGCATCCTCGGCCCGTCCCCCGTGACACCACAACCCCGCATCAACGCTTCGGCGTCGGCCGGGCGCAGGCCGGGAAGTCGTTGGTGCAAGACACCCGGGATCGCTTGCGACGCCTGGTTCAGCAGCACGCGCGGCACCAGGCGCGAGCTGATCAGGATCTTCGACGGGGACGCGGCGGCGAGGCGGCGCAACAGGTCCTCGTCCTCCGGCCGGATCGTCGCGCACGGGTGGCGATCGCCGATCTCGTCGGACGAGCCGGCGTCCTCGTCCATCACCTGGGCGGCGTCGAAGCGGTGGTAGGCGACCAGGACGCGTTCGAGGCCGTCCAGCACCAGCAGCCACGGGCGGGACTCCAGCTGCTGCAACAACAAGTCGCCCAGCTCGGCCTGGCCGCGTCCCACGAAGTCGGAGAGCGGCCGGCCGGTCATGTACGCCAGCGCGTGGTGGCAGAAGTCGGACATCACGGCACCGGCCTCGTAGAACGAGTACCAGAACCGGCCTGCCCACTCGCGGACGCCGGGGGCGTAGTGGTTGATCCACTCCCAGGTCAGGATGCTCTTGCCGGTGCCGCCGATCGCCTCGAACAGCAGCACGGTCCGCGACTCCGCCTCGCTCGCCCAGTCGCTCAACGTCGTGAGCTGCTCCTGGCGGCCCACGAACGGGTGCGAGCCGAGGTAGCGCGGGCGGGCGTACAACGACTGCTCCGGGGTCGAAGCACCCGGTTCCAGCAGCTGACGCAACGAGGCGACGGACTGGATGGCGCCCGCGGTGAAATCGGCGAGGCTCGTGAACTGGCGGTAGACGCGCTGCAGTTCGCCGTTCGCCAGCTTCACCTCCTCGCGGAACGCGTCCAGCTTGAGCTTCTTCGCCGGGTCGTCCTCGACGTCGGCCACAGTGATCGGGTGGTCGGGGCCCATGATGAAGATCAGGATCGGGCGGCCCAGGCGCACGGCCTCGCGGTATTCCAGGTGGGTCAGGGAAAGGCCGTCCGGGTTGGCCTCGCACACCGGCACGGCGCCGTAGCGGTGGCTGACGATGCCCACGTAGGCGGCGGCCTCGCGCACCTTGCGCAGCGACGAGTCCAGCACGGTGCCGGCGGGCAGGGCCGAGTCGGACTCCATCGCCACGGGGAACAGCTGCTGGCCCTGCAACGCGCTCATCAGGGCGGAGCGGTGGTCGCGCAGGTCCGCGAAGGTCGAGGAGACCATCACACCGGGGTACTGCCGTGGCGCGGGCATGCCGGGTTCTCGCACCACGGCACGGAACCGTTACCCGGCGCGCAGGCTCTCGGCGCACTCCTTCACGGTGACGGCGGCGGGGCGCGGGTCCCAGCCGAGCACGCGCGACGCCTTGTCGTGCGAGTAGGTGAAGCGGCGGCCGAGCATCGGCACGAGCGAGCGGAGCTCCTTGTTGAACACCGACGAGACGCGCAGCAGCAGGTCCGGCAGGACCCGGTCCGAAGCACCGATTTCACGGGCCACCTCGTGCATCCACATGTGCTCGTTGACGGCGATGAACCTCTCCCCCGCCGCCTCTGGAGAGGTCATGGCCCGCACGTGCAGGTCGGCCACGTCGCGCACGTCCACGATGTTGAGGCCCACCCGCGGCACGCCCGGCATGCCGTCGAGCATGCGCCCGATCACCTGGACCGAGCCGAGGTTGTCGTGGGACTGGACCGGGCCGAACACCGCGCCGGGCAGGATGGTCACCAACGAGGTTTCCTTGTCGCGCATGAAGTCCCACGCCGCTCGTTCGGCGAGGAGCTTGGAGCGGCGATACTCGTCGAGCTTCTGGCGGTCGTCCGTCCACAGCGTCTCGTCGAACTCCCCGACCGATCCCGGCGGCGGGGTGGCGGCGGCGCACGACGACGTCATCACGACGCGCTGGACACCGGCCTCCACGGCGAAGCGCAGCACTCGCAGCGTGCCGTCCCGCGCGGGCGTGACCAGGTCGTCGCCCCCGCCGACCATCGGCGAGGCGACGTGCAGCACGTGCGTGACGCCGGACATCGCCTCGGCCCAGCCCTCGTCGGACAGCAGGTCGGCGCGCACCACCTCGTAGTCACCCTCCACGGCGGGACGGCGGCCGCGCGTGGTCGTGCGCACCTCGTGGCCTTGCTCCAGCAGCGCGGCGATGGTCCAGCCGGCGACGAAACCCGTTCCGCCGGTCACCAGCACGGTCATGACTCAGTCCTCCTGTTTCATTAGCCGATCGGCTAATGAAATCGACTGTAGCATCACCACCGTGACCCGTGCCGCCCAAGCCGAACGCACCCGCGCGCAGATCCTCACCACCGCTCGCGGGCTGTTCGCCACACGCGGGTACGACGCGACGTCGTTGCAGACGATCGCGGACGAGATGGACGTGACCAAGGCGAACGTCTACTACTACTTCCGCACCAAGTCGGCGATCCTGGAAGCGTTGCTGGACAACACGATCGCGTTCTTCGGCACGCTCATGGAGGAGACCGCGAAGATCCGCGGAAGGCGGGCCCGCGCCGAGCACCTGGTCGCGGGGTTCGTCGACCAGGTCGTGGCGAACAGGGCGCTGTCGCCGCTCGGGCAGACCGATCCGAGCGTGCGGCGCAACGAGCGGATCAACGCCGAGCTCGCACGGCTGGCGACGACCGCGATGGGCTTGCTCTACGGCGACGAGCCGACCGACGACCAGCGGGCCGCGTGGTTCCTCGCGAGCGACGTCGGCCCGGTGATCGCCGGCCTGCCCCACCTGACCGACGACGAGCTGCGCGAGGTGCTCAGGCGGTTGTGCCTGCGGGTGCTGAAGGTCTGAGCAAGTCCACTTCGGACACTACGGGTGCATCCGGCGGCTGCTGCGCCCGCGGCTCCACCACCAGATGCCCGCGACGGCGGCCACGACCACGCCGAGTCCGAGCAGACCGTCGGGGAGGCCGTCCTGCTCCCGCCGCTGCGTCGAGATGACGGTCCGCGGGGCGAGCGACGGCGTGGGGGCGACGGAGGACGGCTGCGCGACCAACGCCAGCGGGATCGCCTCGGTGTCGGCGAAGTCGACCATCCCGGTGGCCTCGAGCACCGTCATGTGGTCGAGCACGGTGTCCATGCACACCTTGGTGTAGTCACGGATCGCCGTGTTGCGCGTGCCGGTGCGCACGGTGGCGAGGAACTTGTAGACGACGCCGTGCGCGGCGCGGAGGCGGTTCGCGAACACGCGGTCGAACGCCTGGCTGCGCGCGGGCGCCGCCTCCATCTCGTCGAGCCAGCCCTGCTGCGCCTCGTTGGGCCGCGTGGGCAGCGGCACGTCCAGCGTCCTGGCGAGCTCGACGGTTCGCCGGTCGAGGTCGGCGTGCCCCTCGACCAGGTGCCGACCGGCCTCCCGCACGAGCGGGTTGGCCGACTTCTCCAGGCCCATCCGCCCGGCGGGCCCCTCCCACAGCCCGGCGAGCGCCACCTTCTGCAGCAGGTCCCGGCCCGCCGGGCCCATCGGCCCGAACCGGGTCTGCACGTAGTCGGGCCCGAGGTCCTGCTGCGCGAGTGCTGGCGATGCACCCAGCACCAGCGCCACCAATGCCACGACGAGTATCCGCATGCCGAGAGGTACGGCCGGACGCCCGGCCCACGACCGTTGCACAGTGCAATGGTTACCGTTTCGTTATCCCGATCACGACTGCCAGACTGGGCGGGTGAGCGACGCCGACGAGCTGACCGACGCGGTCCTCACCGCGTCCCGCCTGCTGGTCGCGGTGTCCGCGCGCTCACTGGCGGCCGTCGAGGAGACGCTCACGCTGCCGCAGCTGCGGATGGTCGTCCTGCTCGACAGCCGCGGCCCGATGAGCCTCACCGCGCTCGCCGACCTGCTCGGGGTCAACCCGTCCACGGCGAAGCGCATGATCGACCGCCTGGTCGCCTCCGGGATGGTCGACCGCGAGCCGAGTCCGGTGAGCCGGCGCGAGGTCGTCGTGGTGGCCAGCGAGGAGGGCAGCCGGGTCGTGGGCCAGGTGATGGCCCGCCGCCGCGCCGAGATCGGCACGATCGTGGCGCGCATGCCGGAACACCTGCGGCACGGCCTGGTCGAGGCGCTGACGGCGTTCGCCGAGGCCGGTGGCGAACCGCGCTGGTCCGCCCGCGACGAGGCACGGGAAACCGTCTCGGGCGAGTGAGCCCGAGCCTCCGGAAGTGAGCGCGGTCACACCCCGGGGACGCTCGCGCCCGGTGCGGACAAGTAGTGGTGTGACGAAGCCCAAGGAGCGCGCCATCGACGGCAGCCGGCCGGACCACAGCCCGGATCCGGGCGGGGCGGATCCCGCCGGCACGGTGGCCGCGCTCTTCGACACCCATGCCCATCCCCTGCGCGGGTACCTCGCGGGACGAGTCGGCGTCGACACGGCCGACGACCTGGTCGCGGAGACGTTCCTCGTCGCGTTGCGCCGCCTCGCCGACTACGACCCGGCACAGGCGCCGGTGCGCGGCTGGCTCTACGGCATCGCGACGAATTTGTTGCGCAACCACGTCCGCCGCGAGCTGCGCGGCTACCAGGCCACCGAGCGCCTGCACGCCGAGACCGGCACCGAACCCGGGCACGCGCACGACGCGCGGGTGGCCGCGCAGGTCGACGCGCAGCGCCAGCTCGCGCGGGCGCTGCCGAGGTTGTCCCCGCAGGAGAGGGACCTGTTGCTGCTGACGTCCTGGGCGGGGCTGGACCCGTCCGAGGTCGCGACCGCGCTGAACCTGCCTGCCAGCACGGTCCGCTCACGGTTGCACCGTGTGCGCACGAAGGTGCAGGCGATGCTGGAAGGAGAAGAGTCATGACCGATCTGGACGAGGCCCTCGGCCTGTTGCACAAGGAGGACCGCGAGAACGCCCGGTCACTGCAGGACGTGCGCGTCAAGGTGCTCGATGCCGCCTCGGGCACCGTGGTCCCGCTGCGCCGCCGCCGGTTCGTGCCGGTGACCGTGGCCGCGGCGGCACTGGCGGTCGTCGCCACCGGCGCGGTGGTGATGAAGCCCAACGACGCGGCGCCCCAGGCACCGCCCGTCGCGGGCTCGACCGGGCCCGCCGCGCCCACCGCCGAGGAGCGCGCGGTGTCGAGGATGTCGCTCGTGTCGGCGAAGGACACGCTCGTCGGCGCCGCGAGCAAGATCAAGACCTCGGACCAGCCGGTGCCGCCCGGCAAGTACCGGCTGATCGTCGTGACCGGCGAGTACGCGCGCGGCGTGTCGTTCGGGTCGTCCGTGGACGACCCGCAGCCGCTGCAGGGCGGGACCTGGATGCTGCCGCAGACCACGAAGACGTGGATCCCGTCCGACGTCACCGGCGAGTGGCTCAACCGGCGCACGGTGGACGGCCCGCCGAAGTGGCTGGGCGGCAACGTCTCCCAGCAGAAGGCGGCGTACCAGCCCTCCCCGACCGACACCGGTGAGCGCAAGGGCGTCTGCGGCGACTTCTTCCCGCAGTCGCAGCCGCGCAAGGTGTGCGGCGACCCCGGCGACTGGGACTCCCCCGCGTTCTACGAGCGCCTGCCGCGCAACCCGCAGGCCCTGTACGACTGGCTGCGCAGCTACACGAGCCCCAAGGGGTCGACGCCGCAGGCGATGTTCCACATCGCGACGGAGATCCTGAGCTCCGGTCTCATGCCCGCCGACCTGCGGGCCGAGTGGTACCGGGCGATCGCGCAGATCGACGGCGTCGTCCTGTCGGAGGGCAAGGTGACCATCGACGGCCGCACCGGCATCGGGATCACGCTCGCCGACAAGCTCCAGCGCACCGAGCTGATCATCGACCAGGAGCGCGGTGACTTCATCGGTCAGCGCACCCTCGTCGGCCCGGAGACCGACGAGACCTGGCTGCCCGAGGGCACGGTGACGACGTCGGTGACGATCACCACCACCGTGGTCGACAGCACGGGCTGATCGACCCGGTCCCCCAGAGGCCGGAGGGCGGCGAGCACGTCGTCCTCCGGCCGGTCAGCTCTCGGCCCTCTTCGCGAACGCGTCGAGCACCTCGGCCCAGCCACCGGTGTTGTCCTGGTGCGCCTTGGCCTTCAGCTCCTCCGAGCCGGCCAGCGCGGAGAACCCGCTCTCCACGACGCGCAGCCGCGTCGCCGCCCCCTCGGGCGTGAGCGTGAACTCGACCAGCGTGGTGTTGTCCGCACTCAGCTCCTGCCCGGCGAACGCGCTCGCCCACCGGTACGCGACGTAGGTCTGCGGCGTCACGGTCTCGACGCGCACCGGGAAGTCGCCGTACTGCTCGTTGTGGCAGACGGTCGTCTCCCCCTCGACGGCCGTGCCCGACGGCTCCGACCCCACCCAGAACCCCGGTTCGGTCACCAGCCGCCAGACGCGCTCCAGCGGCGCCTCGATCAGGGTCTCGCGTTCGATCCGGTCCACGCTCACGACATCTCCTCGGGTCCGCCACAATGTGCAACCCCAGAGTTGCACATGTCTCCACCGACGCGCAACCCCAGGGTTGCATGTCTTGCGGCCGATCGCGCGACCACCCGTTCGTGTCAGGCACCCCGATTACTACTATCGGCCCCGTGACCGCCTACGACGATCTCGAACTCGACACGACGGTGCTGCCGGAACGCCAGCAGAGGATCCTTGTCGCCATCCGCGACTGGGTCGTCGAGCACGGCTACTCCCCCAGCACCCGCGAGATCGGCGAGGCGGTCGGGCTGAAGTCCTCGTCGTCGGTGTCGAAGCACCTGGCGGCGTTGGAGGACAGGGGTTTCCTCAAGCGCGGCGCCTCGGTGACGCGGCCGATGGACGTGCGGGTCTTCCTGAGCGAGACGGTCTCCGCACCGTCCTCCGAGGACTCGGTGACCGTGCCGGTCGTCGGCGACATCGCCGCCGGCACACCGATCTCGGCCGTGGAGCACGTGGACGACGTGCTGAGCCTGCCGCGCACGCTGGTCGGCCGCGGCAGCAACGTCTTCGCGCTGCGCGTGCGCGGTGACTCGATGATCGACGCCGCGATCTGCGACGGCGACACGGTCGTGGTGCGGCAGACGCACGAGGCGTACAGCGGGCAGATCGTCGCCGCGATGATCGAGGAGGAGGCGACGGTGAAGGTCTACCAGCGCCGCAACGGCCACGTGTACCTCGAGCCGCGCAACGCCGAGTACCCGGTGATCGACGGCGACCGGGCCGTGATCCTCGGCATCGTGGTCTCGGTGCTGCGCAGCGTTTAGCGCGTATCCCGGTCGCGCACTTTCGGGTGCTCCACGACGGCGTCGACGGCCGGGGTCGTCGCACTGCCGTCAGCGCAGGGCGGCCGCGATCCGTTCCAGCAGAACGGTTTCGTCGGCCTTTCGGTGGCACTGGCTCGTGGACAATGACGGCGGCAGCCGGCCGCGGGCAGCCCCCACTCCGCGGCTACGCCCTCGACGTCCGCCGGTGACGAGTGCAGCCACGCCAGCAGCCGCAAATGCTCCATCGCGGAGACGTCCGGGAAGTAGCCAGCGTCGTCGAGCAGCGAGGCGATCCGCGACCGCACCGCGGGCGACGACTCGTCCAGCTCGGCACCGTCGAGCAGCACCGACCCCGTGTCGAGCACCTCGGCGCCCACCAGTCACCGCAGCAGCGTCGACTTGCCAGAGCCGTTCGGGCCCGTGACCGCGACCGCCTCGCCCAGACCGGTGGCGAACGACAGACCTGCGAAGACCGGGACCCTCGCCGTAGCTGTAGCCGGCGTCCACCACGGCCAAGGACATGCGGTCAGCGCAGTGGGAATAGCTCGCACCCCCGTGCGTTAAGGTAGATGCAAACGCATTAATCACCAAGGTTGAAGGAGGCGGGGACCGTGCAGTTCGGAGTGTTCTCGGTGAGCGACATCACCAGGGATCCGGTGAGCGGCGAGACCCCCAGCGAGGCCGAGCGGATCGACGCGATCGTGCGGATCGCCGAGAAGGCCGAGGAGGTCGGGCTCGACGTCTTCGCGATCGGCGAGCACCACAACCCGCCGTTCTTCTCGTCCGCGCCCACCACGCTGCTGTCGCACATCGCGGCGAAGACCCAGAAGCTGATCGTCAGCACCGCGACGACGCTGATCACCACGAACGACCCGGTGCGCATCGCCGAGGAGTACGCGATGCTGCAGCACCTGTCGAAGGGCCGCATGGACCTGATGCTCGGCCGCGGCAACACCGCGCCGGTCTACCCGTGGTTCGGCGCGGACATCCGGCAGAGCCTGCCGCTGGCGCTGGAGAACTACAACCTACTGCACCGGTTGTGGCGCGAGGACGTCGTGGACTGGGAGGGCAAGTTCCGCACCCCGTTGCAGGGCTTCACCTCCACGCCGCGGCCGCTCGACGACGTGCCGCCGTTCGTGTGGCACGGCTCGATCCGCACGCCGGAGATCGCGGAGCAGGCCGCCTACTACGGCGACGGCTTCTTCGCGAACAACATCTTCTGGCCGAAGGAGCACTACATGCGGCTGATCAAGTTCTACCGGCAGCGGTACGCGCACTACGGCCACGGCACGGAGAAGCAGGCCATCGTCGGCCTGGGCGGTCAGGCGTACATCGCCAAGCGGTCGCAGGACGCGATCAGCGAGTTCCGCCCGTACTTCAACGAGGCCCCCGTCTACGGCCACGGGCCGCGGATGGAGGACTTCATGGAGCAGACGCCGCTGTCGGTCGGCAGCCCGCAGGAGGTCATCGACAAGACGCTGACCTTCCGCGAGCACTTCGGCGACTACCAGCGCCAGATGTTCCTGATGGACCACGCCGGCCTGCCGCTCAAGACGGTGCTCAACCAGCTCGACCTGCTCGGCGAGGAGGTCGTCCCGGTGCTGCGCAAGGAGATCGAGGCGCGCCAGGACCCGGAGACCGCCAAGCCGCCGACGCACACCGGTCGCGTCGAGGCCAAGTACGGCGACCAGCCCGCGCGTCAGCCGCGGCCCAACGCCAACCGGGGTGACAACGTCACGGGCGGCTCGCCGTACCAGGACGCGAGGTGACCCGTGCGAACGAGGCGTGGGAGTCCCTGATGAAGGCCTACGCCGTGCTGATGAAGCAGTTCAACGCGGAGGACGTGTGGGGCGAGCTGACCATGCGGGAGTACGACGTGCTGTACCAGCTGTCCAAGTGCGGCAGTCCGCTCAGGATGAGTGAGCTGAACCGGCACGTGCTGCTGAGCCAGCCCGCCCTGTCCCGCATGGTCGACCGCCTGGTCGACCGGGGTCTCGTCGAACGCTGCCCCGACCTCGGCGACCGCCGGGGTGTGCGCCTGTCGCTCACCCCGGCCGGCCGGGACACCCAGCGCGAGATCGGCCGCCCGCACGCCCGCAGCGTCACCCGCGCCCTGAGCGTGCTCAGCGCGGAGGAGCTCGACCAACTCGCAGTCATCACCGGCAAACTGGCCGGGAACGAGGAGAGATGACCACACAGTTCCAGCTCGTGGTGGTGTCCGCCGGCACGAGCGACCCGTCGTCCACCCGCCTGCTCGCCGACCGCGTCGCCCAGCGCGTCGCGTCGCTCGGCACGCAGAAGCAGCTGACCGTCGAGATCCGGACGGTCGAGCTGCGCGAGCTCGCCGGTGAGATCGCTACCGCGCTGGTGTCCAACCACGTCGGCGCCAAGCTGCAGCAGGCGATCACCGCGTTGCAGCACGCGGACGGCATCGTCGCGAGCACCCCCGTCTACAAGGCGGGCGCGAGCGGGCTGTTCACGTCGTTCTTCCAGCTCCTCGACAACGACCTGCTGATCGCGAAGCCCGTCGTGCTCGCCGCGACCGCCGGCACCGCCAGGCACGCGCTCGTCGTCGACGACCAGATGCGCGGACTGTTCGCCTACCTGCGCACGGTCGTCGTGCCGACGTCGCTGTTCGCCGCGACCGAGGACTGGACCGACACCGGCCTGAACAAGCGGATCGACCGCGCCGCGCTCGAACTGGTGACGCTGATGGCCGCCGGGTTCGAGAAGACCGTGCGCGACGAGTCGTGGGGCCGCTACCAGCACGAGTTCGGCAGCGCGGGCGGCACCGAGCTGTCGATCGACTTCGACTCGGACATGATGCGGCTCGCCGCGGGCGGCGGCGCCAACTAGCGAGGCAGCCGCGCGTTCCCGCCGTTCGACGGGAACGCGCCGCACCTCCGGCTACTTGGTCAGGTAGGGCTCGATGTCCTCGAACTCGGCCACCTGACGCACCTCGACCGACATCTCCTCGACGCCGGCGAAGCAGGTGATGTACTCCTGCGCGACCGCGGTCGCCTCGGCCAGGTCCGCAGCGCTGATCAGCAGGAACCCGCCGACGACCTCCTTGGCCTCGGCGAACGGGCCGTCGGTCGACCTGATCGCCGTGCCGCGCCTGCGCACGACGACGCCGACCTTCTGCACGCCCTCCGCGCCGAGCATGACACCGTCCGCCGTCAGCTTCCCGACGAAAGCGTTCATCCGCTCGATCAGCTCCGGGTTCGGCTCCCAGGACGTCGGATCGTCCTCCAGGACCCGGTGCATGAGCATGAACCGCATGTCTCTCTCCTCGTTGTCGACTGGCGGCGTTCCGACGCCGCCACCCCTGCGTCGATCGACGTCACGGAGCTTTCGACATTCTGCGCGGAACTTCCGTCAGCGCACCTGCGACACGAGGTGCCCGGCGGTCCGCAGGGCGAGCGCGGCCATCGTGAGCGACGGGTTGGACGTGCCGAGCGACGGCATGCTGCCGCACCCCACCGCGTACAGGTTGGGGTGGTCCCAGCACCGCTGCCATTCGTCCACGACGGAGTCCCGCGGCGACGTGCCCATCACGTGCGTGCCGCCGCTGTGCCCGGCGCCCCAGTACCGCAGCGGTTCGCCGCGGTGCTCGAAGTAGTGGTGGTCGTCCGGCTTGTACGCGGTGAAGTCCTCGGCGCCGAGCATCTCGAAGAGCTGGTCCGACACCCGTTTCGCGGCCAGCAGACCGTCCTTCACGTAGTCGGACAGCGCGTAGTGGACGGACGGCCGCGGGTTGCCGAGCGCGTCGAGGTCCGGTGCCAGCGTGACGCGGTTTCCGGGGTCGGCCTCCTGCTCCACCTCGATCTGCAGCGTGAACTGCCGGCCGACCCGCTCCGCCACGGCTTTCCGCAGAGCGGCACCGCGCAGTCCCGCCGCGACGAACTCCGCCGTGTCCGAACCGGGGCTGCCCGCCGACCAGCCCCAGCCCCAGTTGCCGATCTCGATGCGGAACGGTGCTCGCGCACGGCGTTCGGGACCCGACCGGAACGTCTCGATGCCGGTCGTCGAGCCGGGACCGCGGAACGGGCCGATCGCGTGCGGCATCAACGCCCACGTCAGCAGCACCGGGTGGCCCATGAGGTTGCGGCCGACCTGGTCGCTGCTGTTCGCGAGCCCGGACATCAGCAGCAGCTTGGCGTTCTCGATGGCGTGCGCGGCGAGGACGACGACGTCGGCGTCCTCCTCGTGCCGGGTGTGCGTGCCGGTCGTGTCGTCCTCGTAGTGCTGGTAGCTGACCTTGGTGATGCGGCCGGACTCGTCGGCGTGCACCCGGTTGACCACGCACCGCGTGCGCAGCTCGACGGCGGGCGACCACCGCCGCTGCGTGCGGTGGGGCGTGTACTTGGCGTTCTCCGGGCAGACCGGCACGCAGCTCGCGAACCCGGCGCAGAGGTTGCCGTCCGGGCGGTAGCCGTCGACCGGAACGCCGTTGCGCGCCTGCGGTGTTCCCACGACGAGGAGCTCGCGGCCGCCGATGCGCCGACCGTCCACAACGGACGCGATGGCGTCGTCGAGGAACGTGCGGGGCAAGGCGTGCATGGGATAGCGGTAGCCGTCGGCGACCGGGAGGTGCTGCCGTTGCTCGTCCGCGTCGGCCGCGATCCCGATCTCCCACTCCGCCGCGCGGTAGTGGGGCTCCAGGTCGTCGTAGGACAGCGGCCAGCTGCGGCCGCGGCCGAGGTCGGCGGTGTGGAAGTCGTCGGGGCGCATCCGCGGCGTGATGCCGGTCCACGCGGTGCCGGTGCCGCCGTTCATGCGCAGGTACGGGCTCGCGAGGGAGTCCGGTCCGGTGGTGACCACGTAGTCGCTCGACGGCGCGGCGACCGTGCGGCGGAACGGCACCAGCGGCGTCTTGACCAGCGCGCCGCGGTACCCGGCGACCGCGGCGTCGTGGTCGGCCTCGGCCCCCGCCTCCAGGACGAGCACGCGGAACCCGTTGTCCCCCAGCACCTTCGCGATCAGCGAGCCGGCGAACCCCGCGCCGACCACGACGGCCTTCACGCCCGGCTTCTTCCCGGTCCGCGCTCCCAGGTGCCGAAACCGGGCCCCCTGGTGCCCGGCGGCGCGACGCCCACGGCCTTCCAGGCGAGCCCTTCGGCGTAGGCGCGGGAGCTCGGCAGCGTCCCGCGCCACTCGCCGGTGTACCAGAGCTGGATGATCTCGGCCTCGGACGCGCCCGCTGCCAGCGCGCGGTACTGCTCGACCAGTCCGGTCGACGTCAGCTCTTCCGCCGAGAACCCGGTCAGCTCGGCGGACAACTCCACGAAGGCGTCCACGGGCCCATCCTCAACGGGGCACCGGCGCGCGCCAAACGATCCGGGGCAGACTCACCCGCGTGGTGGAACCTCCATCTCGCCGAGCCGCGACCAGTCGTCCTGCTCGATCGACTGGCTGACGATGCGCGGCGTCTCCGCGAGGTACTGCGGCAGTTCCAGCTGGGCCTTCTTGAAGTGCTGCGAGCCGACGTGCTCGCCGCCCGCGTCGCCGTCCCGGAACGCCTCGACCAGCACGTACTCGGTCGAGTCTGCGAGGCTGCGCGACCAGTCGAACCACAGGCAGCCCTCCTCGGCGCGGGTGGCCTCGGTGAAGCTCCTGCTGAGCTCTGGCCACGCCTCGGCGTGCTCGGGCAGGACGCGGAACTTGGCGGTGATGAAGATCAAGACAGCCTCCTCGGTGCTCTGGTCCGACCCTATGACGGGTCGGTGAGCGGGACCAGCGAGCCGTCCGCCGCCAGCGTCATCCGGCGGGGGCCGGCCTGCACCATCCGCGCCACCGCGGCGTCGAACGCCGCCGCGCGTGCGGCCTGGTCCGGGTGGGTCACGCGGAAGCCGTGCAGCACCGCGGAGGGCGGGTTCTCGGAGGTGAAGCCGAACAGTTCGGTTGCGACCGCGTCGGCGAGCCCGTTCTGGCCGTGGTCCTCGGCGTCGTGCGCGCGGACCAGCTCGCCGTCGGCGGTCCACTCGGCGAACGCGAGCCACCCGGACGTCGAGTTCTGGGCGAACACCACCAGTGGCCGGTCCCCCGCGTACTCCAGGACGTGCTCCGCCACGGGCACCGTCGCCAGCTCCTGGTCGCACACGATCGTGGCTTCCGGCAACACCGCCACGTACGTCAGCCCGTCGGCCGGATAGGCGTCCTCACACAGGTCACCGTCGTCGGCCGGGGTGATCTCGCAGCCCGGCCGCAAGGCGCGGACGACCGCCTCCGCCGCGTCCCGGTCCGGTGTCGCGCCGTTCTGCAGCGCTGCCTGGACGTCGCCGAACACCACCAGAGCCGCCTTCGCCCCCATCAGGTCCCTCCGTTCGGCCCAGCCTGCGGGGCCGGGCAACCTGCGCAATCATCGGCCACGTGCCCGAGCTGATCGACACCCGCCGCCGGAACCTGGTCGTCGCGGCCGTGCTGCTCGCCATGCTGCTGGCGGCGCTGGACCAGACGATCGTGTCCACCGCGCTGCCCACGATGGTGGCCGACCTGGGCGGCGGCGCGCACCTGTCGTGGGTGGTGACGTCGTACCTGCTCGCCGAGACGATCATGACGGTGCTGATCGGCAAGTTCGGCGACCTCTACGGGCGCAAGAGGACGTTCGTCATCAGCGTCGTGCTGTTCCTGGTCGGGTCGTTCTTCGCGGGCTGGTCGGAGTCGATGGGCACGCTGATCGCGTTCCGCGCGGTGCAGGGCCTGGGCGCGGGCGGGCTCATGGTGACCTCGACGGCGATCATCGCGGACGTCGTGCCGTTGAAGGAGCGCGGCAAGTTCCAGGGCTTCGCGGGCGCGGTGTTCGGCATCGCGACGGTCGCGGGACCGTTGCTGGGCGGGCTGTTCGTCGACCACCTGAGCTGGCGCTGGGCGTTCTACGTGAACATCCCGCTCGGCATCGCCGTGGTCCTCGTCGCGCTGGCCGCCCTGCCGACCATCAGGACCGACGCCCGGCCTCGAATCGACTACGCGGGCATCGCGCTGATCGCTCTCGCCGCCACCGGGTTGACGCTGGTCACGAGCTGGGGCGGCACCGAGTACCCGTGGACGTCGCCGACGATCCTGGGGATGGCGGCCGGGTCGGTCGTGCTGCTGGTGGCGTTCGTGCTCGTGGAACAGCGCGCGGCCGAGCCGATGCTGCCGATGAGGCTGTTCCGCAGCCGGGTGTTCACGGTGTCGGGCATCCTGAGCTTCGTCGTCGGGTTCGCGATGCTCGGCGGCATCACGTACCTGCCGATCTACCTGCAGTACGTGCGCGGCGAGTCGGCCACGTCGTCCGGCCTGTGGATGCTGCCGCTGATCGCCGGGCTGATGGCCACCGCGCTGCTCACCGGCAACACGATCAGCCGCACCGGCAGGTACCGGATCTTCCCGCTCCTCGGCTCGGTCGGGCTGTCGGCCGGCCTGTTCCTGCTGTCCTTCCTGGACGCCTCGACGAGCTACCTCGTGATGGGCGCGTTCATGGCCGTGCTCGGCGCGGGCATCGGCCTGGTGATGCAGGTGCCGGTGATCGTCGTGCAGAGCACCACGAACTACGGCGACCTCGGCGTCGCGACGTCCGGCATCAGCTTCCTGCGCACGATGGGCAGCTCGTTCGGCGTGGCGATCTTCGGCACGATCTACGCCAACCAGCTCCCGAAGCACCTGGTCGTCCCGCCCGGCGTGGACCCGCGCGCCATCGCGAGCCCCGCCGCCGTGCACGCGCTGCCGGAGGCGGTGAAGCTGCCGATCGTCACCGGCTACGCCGAGACCGTGCAGACGATGTTCCTGATCGCCGCCCCGATCGGCCTGGTCGCGCTGGCCGTGGCGTTCTTCCTGCCGCAGGTGCAGCTGCGCGACACCTCGCGTGCCTCCGCGACCGGCAACAGCGGCGTCGGCGAGAGCTTCGCGGCGCCGCCGTCCAACTCCTACGACGAGCTGCGCAAGCTCGTGTCCACGGTGGTCTCGAAGTCGGCCGTCGACCCCGGCCCGGCGGTGCTCCGGCGGTCAGGCGTGGCCCTGCCGCTGGAACAGGCGTGGCTGCTCGGGCGCGTGTACAAGGCGTCGACGGACGACGGCGTCGCCACGCTCACCGAGATCGCCGAGATGACCTCCGTCCCCGGCGGCATCTTCGAGCCCACCGCGCAGGCCCTCGTCCGGTCGGGACACCTGGCCTACAACGACGACGGCTACCGGTTCACCGACCGGGGCACCGAGGTCTTCACGCAGCTCGTGCGGGCGTGGCGGCAGTGGCTGCTCGAACAGCTGCAGGACTGGCACGAGCCGGACCAGCGCGACTTCGCGCTGGCGCTCGACTCGTTCACCGACGAGCTGATCGAGAGCAGCCGGCAGATGAGCCGGGTCTAGCCGGGGGTTCACCTCCGGTTCACCGGTTGTCCCGCTGACCAGCGGCTTTCCGCCGCGAAAGATCACCCGAGCGGACCAGGGCGGCGGCGTGCCTCCACATGCGACCCTGGGTTCGTGAGCACCACCCGGATCGGGTCGTTCAACGTGGAGAACATGTTCGAGCGCCCCAAGGTCATGGGCCGCAACGCCACCCGGCACGCGGCCCCGATCCTGGCCGCCCACGCCCGGTTCAACGAGCTCATCGCCGCCGAGTCCTACACCCCCGAGGTCAAGGAAGAGCTCAAGGAACACCTGACGACGTTGGAACTCCTGCGCAGTGATCGCAGCAAGTACGCGGTCCTGCGCCGCATCCGCGGCCGCTTCCTCGCCCGCCACCGCACCGGTGAAACCTCTGTGGTGGCAAGCGGTCGCGAGTCGTGGGTCGGCTGGGTCGAGCTCACGACCGAACCCATCAGCGAGCTCGCGACCCGCCACACCGCGCAGGTGATGCGCGACGTCGGCGCCCACGTCCTCGGCGTCGTCGAGGCGGAGTCGCGCGAGCTGCTGCACATGTTCTCCGCCAGCATGCTCAAGCACGTCGGCTGGACCCCGTACGAGGAGGTCCACCTGATCGACGGCAACGACGAGCGCGGCATCAACGTGGGCTTGCTGACCCGCGACGCGCACGAGGTCATCACGATCCGCACGCACGTGTACGCGCGGGACAAGTCCGGCGTGATCTTCTCCCGCGACTGCGCCGAGTACCACGTCCGCACGCCCGCGGGCCCCGAGGTCGTCGTGCTGGTGAACCACCTGAAGTCCAAGGGTTACGGCGCACCGGGCGACCCGATCGGCGCCCGCCGCCGCTTCCGCCAGGCGGTGCGCATCGCCCGCATCGTGAACCGCCTGCGCGACGAGGGCCACGAGCACATCGCCGTGGTCGGCGACCTGAACGACACGGCCGACAGCGAGGCGCTGCGCCCGTTGTTCCAGCGCACCGGCCTGCGCGACATCAGCGAGCACGAGAGCTTCGACTGGGACCACCGCCTCGGCACGTACCGGGGCGTGAACGAGAAGGGCAAGATCGACTACGTCCTGCTCACCCCGCCGCTGTTCGCCAAGGCGGTCGGCGGCGGCGTCTTCCGCAAGGGCGTGTGGCGCGGCCCGCGCACCAAGAACCGTTGGGACGTCTACGAAACCATGACCAGCGAGGTGCACGCGGCAAGCGACCACGCCGCCATCTACGCCGACATCGACTGGAGCCACTAGATCAGCTCGACCGTCACCTCGATGACGTCGCCGGGCTCCACGTCGTTCTTCTTGCGCACAGCGGCTTTCACCGGCAGGACGTAACAGCCGGACTGCTTGTCGGGGAAGACCGAGGTGGACCAGGTGCTGGCGCCGACACCGGCCCGGACCTTGACGGACCCGAAGCCGGCGCCGGGCGTGGCGACGTCGCGGATCTGGTCCGAGACGTCCTCGGGCAGCGTCACGAAGGTCCAGGTGTCCAGGCGGCGGGCGTCCCAGAGCCACAGTTCCGCGTCGAAGACGAACATCGACCCATTCTCACAGAGGTACCCCTTCCGGTCGTCCTGCGTTTCAGACGGTCACGCCGGGTACTCGATTCCTCGTGAACAAGCACAGACGAGTGCCGAGCACTCCCCCGTTGGAGTGACGAACGCCACCGACCAAATCGGTCGGTTTACCTACCGAACCGGTCGGTAAACGGCGTAAAGTCGGCGACATGCCACGACCGCTCAGGGCCGGAGTCGACGAGAAGATCCTCGACGCCGCCGCCGCTCTCTTCGCGCGGCACGGCTTCGAGCAGACCTCGCTCAAGACGCTCGCCGACGCCGTCGGCCTGTCCAAGGCCGGCCTGCTGCACCACTTCCCGAGCAAAGACGCTCTCTTCGACGCCGCGTGGGAGCAGAGCCGGGTCATCTGCCGGCACGTGCTCGAGCTGGTCGGCGACATGCCGGCCGGGCCCGCGCGCGAACGGCGGTCGATCGAGCTGCTCACCGACTACGCGCTGGACCGGCCGGGCATGGTCGCGCTGCTGTTCCGGTCGATGACGGCGCCCGGTGAGGACCCGCAGCAGGCTCAGGACGAGCTGCTGCTGAACGAGATGTTCGTCATCGAGCCCGAAAAAGAGCTCGGCCGCGCCATCCGGATCGTCGGCGCGCTCAGCGCCATGGCCGTGCTCACCCTCCTGGCCAACCAGGAGAACGGTGACAAGACGACGTGGCGCCCCCTGATCCTCGCTACCTGTTACGACGCACTCGGGCACCGGGAGGCCTGACCACCATGGCGAAACTGCTCTACAGACTGGGAAGGGGTGCCCACCGGCACCGCCTCCTGGTCGTCCTGATCTGGCTGCTCGTGCTCGTCGGCTCCGGCATCGGCGCCTTCACGCTGGGCGGTGAGACGTCGAACTCGATGTCCATCCCCGGCCAGGAGTCGACGACCGCGCTCGAGCGCATCCAGGAGAAGTTCGGCTCGGGTGAGACCGCCACGGCGCGCGTCGTCATGAAGGCGCCCGAGGGGCAGAAGCTGCCGCAGCACGTCAAGGCGATCACCGACCTGGTGGCCGACGAGTCCGCGCTGAAGGGCGTGCGGTCGGCGACGAACCCGCTCGACCCGGCGGCGCCCAGCGTCAACAAGGACGTCGAGGTCGGCTACAGCACCGTCACCTACGACGTGAAGCCCGGTGAGGTCACCGACGAGCAGCGCGCCGAGCTCACCAAGGCCGTCGACAAGGCCCGCGCGGCCGGTCTGACCGTCGAGGTCGGCGGCACCGCGATGCAGGAGACGCCGCACGTCGGCGGACCCACCGAGGCCGTCGGTGTCGTGCTGGCGCTGGTCGTGCTCGCGCTGACCTACGGCTCGCTCGTGACGGCCGGCATGAACCTGCTCAGCGCCGCGATCGGCGTCGGCATCGGCACGCTCGGCATCACCATCGCGACCGGGTTCATGGACCTGCAGTCGACCACGCCGATCCTCGCCTCGATGCTGGGTCTCGCGGTCGGCATCGACTACGCGCTGTTCATCATCAACCGCTACCGCCAGGAGCTGCGCCGAGGCTCGGACGTCGGCCACGCCGTCGCCACCGCGGTGGGCACGGCGGGGTCCGCGGTCGTCACCGCCGGCCTCACCGTCGTCATCGCGCTCGTGGGCCTCGCGATCGCCGGAATCCCGTTCCTCACGCAGATGGGCGTCTCGGCCGCGGCCACGATCGTCGTCGCCGTGCTGATCGCCATCACCCTGGTCCCCGCGGTGCTGGCCATGCTCGGCCGCCGCGTGCTGACCCGCAAGGAGCGCTCCGCCGCGAGCATCGAACCGAAGGACCGCGGCGTCATCCGCGGCTGGGGCGGCGCGATCACCCGCAACCGCGTGGTCGCCCTGCTGCTCTCGGTCGTGGCACTGGGCATCGTCTCGATCCCGGTGGCGTCCATGGACACCACGCTGATCCAGAGGCCGCCGACGGGTTCCACCCAGGAACGCGCCGACCAGCTCCTCGCGCAGGGCTTCGGCGAGGGCTTCAACGGCCCGATCATCGTGCTCGTCGAGGGCGACGGCGCCGCCGCGACCGCCACCAAGGCCGCCGAGCCGCTCGCGAAGCTGAACGACGTCGCCCTGGTGACGCCGGCCCAGCCGAGCCAGGACGGCAAGTCGGCGATGGTCACGGTCATCCCGAAGTCCGGCCCGGACAGCACGGAGACCGAACAGCTGGTCGCCGACCTGCGCGCCGAACTGTCCGACCTGGACGGCGGCAAGGCCTACGTCACCGGCGCCACCGCCGTGAGCGTCGACGTGGCCACCTCCCTCGACCGCGCCCTGCCGATCTACCTGGCCGTGGTCGTGGGCCTGGCCCTGGTCCTGCTGATCCTGGTGTTCCGCTCACTGCTCGTCCCGGTCGTGGGCGTCCTGGGCTTCCTGCTCACCATCGGCTCCTCGCTGGGCGCGACCGTGGCGGTGTTCCAGTGGGGCTGGCTGGCCGACGCGGTC
The DNA here is from genome assembly GCF_042738015.1 of Lentzea sp. NPDC059081. Lineage (NCBI taxonomy): Bacteria > Bacillati > Actinomycetota > Actinomycetes > Pseudonocardiales > Pseudonocardiaceae > Lentzea > Lentzea sp. NPDC059081. The sequence goes on along the minus strand of NZ_JBHYGW010000004.1, from coordinate 244,586 downwards.
AACCTGGACACCACGGGCCCGCTGATCAGCCTCACCCCGATCCTGGTGATCGGCATCCTGTTCGGCCTGGCCATGGACTACCAGATCTTCCTGGTGTCCCGCATGCACGAGGCACACCACCGAGGCGCCAAGCCGATCGAGTCCATCACCACGGGCTTCCGCCAGGCAGCACCGGTGGTCGTGGCGGCCGCACTGATCATGTTCTCCGTCTTCGCCGGCTTCGTCCCGGCAGGCGAGGCGACGGTGAAGTCGATCGCCTTCGCCCTGGCGGTGGGCATCTTCGTGGACGCCTTCGTGGTCCGCATGGTCCTGGTCCCGGCCGCCCTCGCCCTGCTGGGCGAACGTGCCTGGTGGCTGCCGAAGTGGCTGCGCTGGCTGCCCGAGCTGGACGTGGAGGGCACCGCCCTGGACGACCTCTCGCCGAAGGACGACAAGCGGGAGCCGGTCACGGTCAGCTAATCCGCAGATCCCACAGGTTCGCCCTCACCCGCGATGCGGGTGGGGGCGGACCTGTTCTCGCCGACAGAAACGGAGGGCCGGGCCAGGCGGCGGGCGGCAGGGGCGGAGATACGGGCGCGCCCGCCAACGGCGAAGCCGAGGCCCCAAGCGATGCCGAAGGCGAGCAGTAACAACCCCCGCACTTCCAACCGCGATGCCGAAGGCGAGCCGTCTTCCCTGACGCCGATGGGTAGCGGTGCACCCACTCGTTTTTTGCGATTGGGGCTTGACTTTGGGTGCGAGGTGCTACCACTCGTGGATCGGCCGGTTGCGGAGCATCCGGCCTTTTCCGGCCGACCAAGCGCCTCGCAAGGGCCCCGAAGTCAAGCCCCAATCGCAATCGTCGCGGAGCGGCGATGTACATCAGTCTTTCGTCCGAGGTGCACGCCCACGCTGGAACAGGAACCCGACCGCAATGGCGACCACGCTGGAACGGAACCTGTCTCGACCAAGGTGACCACGCTGGAACTCAGGCCACACACCCGGCAGACGGCACCGACGAACCACTCTCCACCATCAACCGCCGAACCCACCGAGCCACAGTGCGAGGCGGCGGCTCCACAGCGCCCCCAAGCCGTGCCACCTCGGTCAGCTCCACCCCACCAGGAGCCTCGACAGCGACAGCCCACCCCACCCCGGCACTCCACAGCAGAGCGACGTCCAGCCCCGGATGCCCGGGAAGCTCCCCGTCGACAGCGATGTACACCCGCAACGGCTTCTCCCGGTCCACACACGAGGACTCGCCGGAAAGACCCAGTTCGCGCGTGACCCGCAGCGCGTAGTCCAGCTCCACCGCCATCAAGTCGCACCGCCCTCCGTACACCGGGTAGCAGCGCCGACTGTTTGACGCAGAGCGCGGTTACCCCGGTGGGCGGAACGCAAACTTCCGCTGCCGCCGAACCTGCCGATGTGGATATCGTCAGCAGGGACCGCGAGGAGGCGCTCAGTGGGACTTCGCAGCGAGCAGTGGTACGCCGGTGACGACCGCAACGCCTACATCCACCGCGCCTGGATGCGCCGCGGTGAACCCGACGACGCCTTCCGCAGGCCGCAGATCGCCATCGCCAACTCCGCGAGCGACCTCACGCCGTGCAACGCGCACCTGAACGAGGTGTCCGCCTCCGTCGCCAACGGCGTGCGCGAGGCGGGCGGCATCCCGTTGAACCTGCCCGTGGTGTCGCTGGGCGAGACGAACGTCCGGCCGACCGCGATGCTGTGGCGCAACATGGCCGCGATGGCGACCGAGGAGATGTTGCGCGCCAACCCGGTCGACGGCGTGGTGCTGCTCGGCGGGTGCGACAAGACGATCCCGGCGCTGCTGATGGCCGCGGCGTCGGTCGACATCCCGGCGGTCGTGGTGCCGGGCGGGCCGATGCTGACCGGCACGTTCCGCGGGGTGCCGCTGGGCTGCGGCACGGACGTGTGGCGGCTGTCGGAGGAGGTGCGTGCCGGAACGCTGTCGCAGGCGCAGTTCCTGCGGTCGGAGTCGGCGATGATCCGCAGCCGCGGCCACTGCAACACGATGGGCACGGCGTCGACGATGGCGCTGGTCGCGGAGGCGCTGGGCACGGTCGTGCCCGGGGTGGCGGGCACGCCGGCGCCGGACAGCAGGCTGCTGGAGGCCTCGCACGGCACCGGGCGGCTCGCGGTCGAGCTCGTGGACAAGGACCGGCGGCCCAGCACGTTCCTCACGAAGGCCAACTTCCACAACGCGATCGTCGCCCTGGCCGCGATCGGCGGGTCGACCAACGCGGTGGTGCACCTGCTCGCGATCGCCGGGCGTCTCGGCGTGGACCTGACCCTCGACGACTTCGACCGCATCGGCTCCGGCGTGCCGCTGCTGGTCGACCTCCAGCCGGCCGGCCGGTTCCTGATGGAGGACTTCCACCGCGCGGGCGGGCTGCTGGCCGTGCTGCGGGAGGTGCGCGACCTGCTCGACCCCGAGGCGTTGTCCGTCACGGGGACCCCGCTCGTCGACCACCTCGACGACGCGCCGATCTGGGACCCCGAGGTGATCAGGAGTCGCGAGCTGCCGATCATCGCCGAGGGCGGGATCGCGGTGCTGCGCGGCAACCTGGCGCCGTCGGGGGCGCTGATCAAACCGGCCGCCGCGTCCGCACACCTGTTGCAGCACCGGGGAAAGGCCGTGGTGTTCGACAGCATCGAGGACTTCCACGCGCGCGTCGACGACCCCGATCTCGACGTGGACGCCGACTCGGTGCTGGTGCTGCGCGGCTGCGGGCCGCGCGGGTACCCCGGGATGCCGGAGGTGTCGAACATGCCGCTGCCCAAGAAGCTGCTGGAGCAGGGCGTGCGCGACATGGTGCGGATCTGCGACGGGCGCATGAGCGGCACCGCGTACGGCACGGTGGTCCTGCACGTGGCGCCGGAAGCGGCGGCGGGCGGGCCGCTCGGGCTCGTCCGCACGGGTGACGTCATCGTGCTGGACGTGGAGAACCGGCGGATCGACGTGGAGGCGCCGGACTTCCTCGACCGCACGCCCAGCGCGGCGATGGCGGCGGCGTTCGCGGCACCGCGGCGCGGCTGGGAACGGCTCTACATCGACCACGTGCTGGGCGCCGACACCGGCGCGGACCTGGACTTCCTGACCGGGTCCAGCGGCAGCGAGGTCACGCGCGAGTCGCACTGACGGGCCGGCGACGCGGCGCTGAAGCCCAGGACACCCCCGAGAAACCCGGCCAGCACCCGGATCGCGGGGGTACTCCGAGCACGACCCTGGCGACCACGCCTCCCCGATCCCCCGGAGGAAAGTCAGCGCGGTCGCCTCAGCTCAGGGGCCGTTTCAGTGCGAATGCTCGTGCTGCTCCACGTGATCCGAGTCGTGCACGTGGGTGTGCGTGTGCTCCTCGCCGCCGTGCGAGTGCGTGTGCTCGTGCTCAACGTGATCGTGCTCGTGCTCGCCGTGCGGGTGCGTGTGGGTCTCGTCGCCGTGGCTGTGCTCGTGGGAGTGCACTCCGTTGGTCATGACCTCGACTCTGGCATGAGTCCGGCTTGAGTGCATAGATGCAACCTCTTGCCTGTTGCAAGTTGCTTGCTGTTAGCTGCAGCTGGCAACACGGACTTCTGGGGAGGAACTGGATGCGGCGCGCCCTCGTGCTGACCGTCGTCCTGCTCGCGGGGTGCTCTTCCCCCGACGGCGCGACGACCGGCTCGGCGACCTCCATCGTGATCGGCGCGGGAAGTGAGCCGGAGAACCTGAACCCCGTGCTCGGCTACGCGCCCGACGGTGCCGCGAAGATCTTTGACGGCCTGGTCGCGCGGGACGCCTCACTGGCGCTCAAGCCCGCTCTCGCCGCCGAGCTGCCCACGGCGTCCGCGGACGGCCTGAAGTGGACGGCCAAGCTGCGCAAGGACATCTCGTTCTCCGACGGGACGCCGTTGACCGCGCAGGACGTCGTGTTCACCTACAAGTCCGTGCTGGACAAGAAGGTGAACTCCACGATCGCCTCGCGGTTCGACGCGGTGACCGACGTCGTGGCCGCCGACGAGCACACCGTCGAGTTCACGCTCTCCTACCCGTACGCGCCGTTCGCCCAGCAGCTCGCGCTCGGCATCGTGCCCGCGGCGAAGCTGTCCGGTGCCGACATCAACACCGCGCCGTTCAACACCGCCCCCGTCGGCACCGGTCCGTACACCGTCGCGGAGTGGCGCAAGGGCGACCGGATGGTGTTGAAGGCCAACGAGAAGTACTGGGGCGGCGCGCCCGCGATCAAGTCCGTGACGGTCGTCTTCGTGCCGGACGACAACGCCCGTGCGACCCGGATGGCCGCCGGCGAGTTCGACGGCACCGTGCTGCCGCCCAAGCTCGCCAGGACCTACCGCGACAGATCGGGCTACAAGATCGTGCAGAACCCGTCGGCCGACTACCGCGGCATCGGCATTCCGGCGGAGCTGCCCTTCACCTCCAGCGCGGAGGTACGGCGCGCGATCAACCTCGGCCTCAACCGCCAGGCCATGATCGACGCCGTGCTGGCGGGCTCCGGCAAGCCCGCGTCCACGCCGATCTCGCCGTACCTGAAGGACTGGTACGACGAGGGTTCCGCGTTCCCCTACGACGTCGCCGAGGCGGAGAAGCTGCTCGACGGGGCGGGCTGGCGCAAGGGTGCCGACGGCAAGCGCGCGAAGGACGGCCAACCGGCCCGGCTGCCCGTGCTCTACCCGGCGCCGGACGTGCTGCGCAAGGAACTGGCGCTCGCCGCCGCGTCCGACATCGCGAAGCTCGGCATCGACGCCCCGGTCGAGGCCACGACGTTCGACGTGATGCTGCAACGTCGTCGCGAGGCCGCCGCGGTCTGGGGTGGCGGCGACCCGTACGACCCGGACACGGCGGCGTACACGTTGCTGCACAGCAAGTACGCGGGCCAGGACGGGTACGTGAACATGACGCTGTACCGGAACTCCACTGTGGACTCCGCACTCGACACCGCGCGCCGCAGCCTCGACCCGGCCGCGCGCAGGCAGGCCTACGCCGACTTCCAGAAGGCGTACGCGGCCGATCCCGGCTGGGCGTTCCTGGTGTTCCTGGACCACACGTACGTCCTGCGCGACAGGTGGAACGGCCAGGAGACCCAGGTCGAACCGCACGACCACGGGCTGGTGCACGCGGTGTGGTGGAACCTCGAGCGCTGGACGCCGAAGTCGTGACCCGCGGCAAGGCGATCGGCCGGTTGGCGCTGCGCCGCCTGGCCTTCGCGGTCCCGGTCCTGCTCGTGGTCAGCTTCGCGCTCTTCGTCCTCGCCAAGGCCTCCCCCTTCGACCCCGTCGAGCGCTACTTCGGCGTCCGGATCATCGGCGCCTCCCCCGAGCGCGTGGCCCAGCTGCGCGCGAACTGGGGTGTCGACGAACCCGTCGTCGCGCAGTACTGGGCCTGGCTGCGGCACGCCGTCGCGGGCGACCTCGGCGACTCGTTGTCGTTGCAGCAACCCGTGTCCGCCGTGATCGGCGACCGTCTCGGGTGGACGGTGCTGCTCGTGTCCGTCGGCTTCGCGCTGGCCCTGCTGCTCGGGCTGCTGCTCGGCACGGTCGCGGCGTGGTTGCAGGGGTCGTGGCTCGACCGGCTGGTCACGGGCGGCTGCTACGCCCTGGAGGCCGCGCCGGTGTTCTGGGTCGGGCTGGCCGTGCTGTACGTGTTCGCGTTGCAGCTGCGGTGGCTGCCCGGCGGTGGCGTGACGACCGGGTCCGACCCGGTGTCCGTCGGCGGCGTGGCCGCGCACATGGTGCTGCCGGTGGCGGTGCTGGCGATCTCGCAGGCGCCGTGGTTCGTGCTGTTCGTGCGGCAGAACCTGCTGGAGTCGTTCACGCAGGACCACGTGATCGGTGCGCGGGCGCGCGGGCTGTCCGACCGCCGGGTCGTGTCCGGGCACGCCCTGCGCACCTCGCTGCTGCCCTTCCTCACCCTGCTGGGCGCGCGGCTGCCCGAGCTGATCACCGGAGCGTTGCTGGTGGAAACCGTGTTCTCGTGGCCGGGCATCGCGCGGGCGACCGTCGAGGCGGCGTTGAACGTCGACTTCGCGCTGCTCGGCGCGCTGACCGTGATGGCGACCGGCGTCGTGCTGCTGGGCAACCTGCTGGCCGACGTCCTGTACGCGCTGGCCGACCCGAGGGTGGCGCTCGATGGCTGAGCTGACCTGGCGGCCCGCGCCGCGCAGCCGTCTCACCGCGGCGAGCCCTCCCCGCGCGCCGAAGTGGCGGCTGCTGCCGTCCGCGACGATCCTCGCGGTCGTCGCGCTCACGGTCCTGGTCGTCCCGCTGGTCGTGGAGCTCAACGAGCAGTACGTCGACCTCGCGATCGCCAACCGGCCGCCGAGCGCGGCACACCTCTTCGGCACCGACGAACTGGGCCGCGACGTGCTGCTGCGCTGCGTCTACGCCCTGCGGGTGTCGCTCACGGTCGGCGTGGTCGCGGCGGTGATCTCCGCAGTCGTCGGCACGGCGGTCGGCGCGCTCGCGGGGTCGGTCGGCGGCTGGTTCGACCGGCTGCTGATGCGGCTGGTCGACGCCATCGCGTCGGTCCCCCACCTGCTGCTGGGCATCGTGATCGTCGCCGTGCTGCGGCCGAGCCTCACCGCCGTGATCATCTCGATCGCGCTGACCCACTGGCTCACCGCCGCGCGGATCGTGCGCTCCGAGGTGCTGTCGCTCAAGACCCGGCCGTTCATCGACGCGGCGATCGTCGGTGGCGCGTCCCGGCTCCAGGTCCTGACCAGGCACCTGCTGCCGAACGTCGCCCCGCAGGTCCTGCTCGCGACGACGCTGATGGTGCCGCACGCCGTGTGGCACGAGACGGCGCTGTCGTTCCTCGGCCTCGGCCTGCCCCCGCACGCGGCCAGCATCGGCAACATGATCAACGACGCCCAGCGGTCGCTGCTCGTCGGCGGCTGGTGGATGTCGCTCGCGCCCGGCCTGCTGCTGGTCGTCACGACGCTCGCGGTGTCCGGCGTCAGCGGCGTGTGGCGGGACCGGCTCAACCCCAAGCGGCGCACGGAGCTGACGTGGTGAACCTGGAGATCGACCGGGTGTCGGTGCGGTTCGCGCTCAAAGGCGCGACGGTCGAGGCGGTCAACGACGTGTCCCTGCGGATCCGGCCCGGCGAGTGCGTCGCGCTGGTCGGTGAGAGCGGCTGCGGCAAGACGGTGCTGGCGAGCGCCCTGCTCGGGTTCCTCCCGGGCAACGCCGAGACCAGCGGCAACGCCCGGCTCGGCGACATCGACCTGCTCGCGGCGACCGACCACGAGCTCGCGACGACGATTCGCGGCCGGCAGATCGGGCTGATCCCGCAGAGCCCGGCCAGCCACCTCACGCCCGTCCGCACCGCCCGGTCGCAACTGGAGGAGGCCGCGAAGGTCCTCGGCGGTGACGCGGCCGAGGCGGCGAGGAGGGCGGGCCTCGAACCCGAGCACCTCGACCGCTACCCGCACGAGCTGTCCGGCGGCATGGCCCAGCGCGTCGCGAACGCGTTGGCGCTGGTGGGAGACCCGTGGCTGCTCATCGCCGACGAACCGACGACCGGTCTCGACCGCGACCTCGTGGACGGGCTGCTCGACGAGTTCCGCCGGCTGGTCGACGACGGGCACGCCGTCCTGCTGATCACCCACGACCTCGCCGCCGCGCACAAGATCGCCGACCGGATCGCCGTCATGTACGCGGGACGGATCGTCGAGATCGGCCCGGCGCACGAGGTGCTCGACCACGCCAGGCACCCCTACGCCCGCGGCCTCGCCAACGCCCTGCCGGACCGGGACTTCCTCCCGGTCCCCGGCCAGCCGCCCCTGCTCACGAACCTGCCGGACGGCTGCGCGTTCGCCCCGCGCTGCGACCAGGCCACCGCGATCTGCGAGGAACGCCCCGTGCTGACCGACGACCCGCACGCCGTCGCGTGCCACCGCCCGTGCTGACCGGGACCGGCATCACCGCCGGCTACCGGCACCCGGTGGTCACCGACGTCAGCCTGACCGTCCGGCCGGGACAGACGGTCGGTCTCGCCGGGCCCAGCGGCTCGGGGAAGTCCACCGTGGCGCGCGTGCTCGCGCTGCTGCACAAGCCGTTCGCCGGCACCGTCGAGATCGACGGCGAGACGGTCACCGGGTTCCGCTTCAAGGCCGCCCAGCGCACCAAGATCGGTGTGCTGTTCCAGCAGCCGAGGCTCTCGGTCGACCCGCGGTTCACCCTCCGGCAGGCCATCGCGGAGCCGGGCGGCGACCGCGTCGAGGAGCTCGCCGACCTCGTCATGCTCACCGGCGACCTGCTCGGCCGCAGACCGCACGAGGTGAGCGACGGCCAGTTGCAACGCGCCTGCCTCGCCCGCGCGCTCGCACTGGACCCGCGCTACCTGATCTGCGACGAGATGACGACGATGCTGGACGCCTCGACGACCGCCGCGCTGGTCGGCGTGATCCGCGCCTACCAGGACCGCACCGGCGCGGGCGTGCTCGCGATCTCGCACGACGCCACGCTGCTGACCAGGTGGGCCGACGAGACGGTCAGACTTTCAGCACCGCTTCCACGATGACGTTGTCGCGATAGCTGCCCGCGACCCGGTCGAAGTCGCCGCCGCACGTCACCAGCCGCAGCTCCGACAACGGCGTCGGCGCGTACACGACGGCCGTCGGGAACGCGGTCTTCTCCGTCGAGTAACTGCTGGTCACGACGAACGTGAGCGTGCTGCCGTCCTTGCGCTCGACGAGCACCTCGGCGCCGGGCTTGAGCTCAGGCAGCCGGAAGAACACCCCCGGCCCGGTCTTGGAGTCGACGTGCCCCGCGATCACCGCCGGCCCGGTGTCCCCCGGCGCGACGCCCTTGGCGTACCACCCGGCCTCGTCCGCACGCGTGGGCGGCTCCAGCACCCCGGCGGAGTCGACCGCCAGGTCCTCGAGCTTCGTCTCGACCCCGATGGACGGGATGCGCACGGTCACCGGCTCCGGCGCCTCGTCCGCTCCCGGCCCCTTGACGATGTAGACCAGCGCGACGAGCACCGCGGTGCCCATCAGGAGCTTGCCCTTGGCCATCAGCCGAACCGGAAGAGCCTGCCGCGCACCGAGTACATCGCGACGCCCACGATGAGCGCGATGACCAGCGCGGTGAGCCAGTCCCAGCCGCCCGCCATGCCGCCGAACCCGGTCTCCTGCCCGCCGCCCGGCACGACCTCGGCGGCCTTGGCGTCGGTCCGCAGCTCGATCCGCCGCGTGCTGACCAGCAACGAGTAGACGGCACCGGCCTCGGTGGGCGCCTCCAGCCTCGTCGGCTCCTTGCCGCGCTGCAGCACCTCCAGCGCGTCCGACCCGGCGTCCAGGGTGACGTAGCCGGTCGTGGAGTTCGCCTGCACGGCGCGGTGCACGGCGACACCGCCGCGCACGACGTCCAGCTCGGCGTCACCGCCGTTGATCACCCGCAGCCGCGCCTTCCCGCTGGGCGGCAGGCTGACGTCGTCCTCCAGCACCTTCATGGAGGAGGCGATGTCGATGGTCGTGTACGCCTTCCCTGGGCTCGCGATCACGAGCACGGACCGCAGCACCGGGCTGCCGGGATCGGACCCGGCCGTGCGGAGCTCGACGGTGTGCTCCCCCGGTTCGATGCGCCGGTACTCGTAGAGGTCCGCGTAGTCCAGGGTGCCGAGCTTCACCCCGTCGAGTGACGCGTCGACACGGGACTGGTCCGTCGAGAAGTGGCCGAGCCTCACGTACGTGCCGGAGGCGGCGTGTGCGGGCGTGGCCGAGAGCAGCAGCAACAGCACGACAGCGAGCACTCGCACGCGGGACCTCCTCTCACCGGACGTGGACAACGATAACTCGCCTGATCACAGTGCGGTGAGCGTCGGGCGGCCGCCGAGGTGGGCCACGGTGTCCCCGGACGCCCTGACCGCGAGGCGTGCGGCCTCCTCTGACCCGTCGCCACGCGTGAGGGCGAACGTCAGCGCCGCCACGAACGCGTCACCTCCACCGGTCGTGTCGACCACCTCGACGTCCCCCAGCGGCAGCACGAGGTCGCCGGACTCCCACACGACCACGTTGCCGACGTCGTCCACGGCGAACGCCACCAGACCGGGACCTGCCGCCAGCACCTCGCGGGCCGCCTCCACCGCGTCGTCGGCGGTCTTGATCGTCCGGCCGGCCAGCAGCTCGGCCTCGCGGTGGTCGGCGCGCACCACGTCGGCGCACGCGAGCAGTTCGTCCCGCAACCGCGCCGGTGAACCGTCCAGGACCACCCGGCCCCGCGCCGCTCGTGCAGCGGTAAGCGCGACCTCGGGCGGTTGCTGCAGCTGCACGACCACGGTCGCCGCACGCGCGATGAGGTCCAACGGCAGGTCGTCCTCCCGCAGCAGCACGGCGTCCGGCAGGTGCTCCAGGTACCGCCAGCCGTCGGCGACCAGGTCGATGATCAGACCCGTCTCGGTGTCCGGCCGGCGCACGACGGCGTCGGTGGCGATCCCGTCCGCGGCGGCCCGCGCGATCAGCCGCGCGCCGAGGTCGTCGTCCCCGACCACGCCGACGAGCGCGACCGGGGCGCCCAGCTGGGCGAGACCGACGGCGATGTTCGCGCCCTTGCCACCCAGCATCTCCCGGCGCTCCCGCACGGGCGTCGTGCCGCCGGGGCCGGGCACCTCGTCGACGACGAGGACCAGGTCCCGCGCGAGCTGCCCCACCACGACGATGTCGTCCACACCGCTGGGCTACCCAATCGGCGACCGATCAACTCCGCGAAAAGCGGTCGGTGACGTCGAGCCCGTCGGGCAGCACCTCGAAGAGGTCGACGGGCGTCCGCTGCGAGACCATCTCGCTGCGGTGCAAGCGCTTGAGGCGGTCGCGCGCGACGACGACCTGCTGGCTCGGCCCCGTCAGCACCAGCACGGGCACCGCGCCCTGGGCGACGTGCGCGGCGACGCGGTCGGCGTTGCCCCGGCCGAACTTCAGCACCTTCCCGTAGCGCACGAGGTACAGCAGCGTCGCCTCGCCGCGTGAGTGCTTGAGCCGCTGCACCTCGCCCGTGTCGTCGTTGCGGCCCCACGTGCCGTGCGACTTCGTCAGCCACCGGAACCCGGTCCACGGCAGGCCGTGCACGTCGGTGGCGAGCACCGTCCAGCCGGGCTGGAAGTACTTGGCCAGGCGGACCTTCACCGTCGTCGCGGCGATCAGCTCGGAGCTCTCCCGCCAGGTGCCGTCGAGCTCCAGCCGGTGCGCGATCCGCTGCACCGCCGGGTCCGGCACGGACCTGTCGTCCAGGCACACCAGGCACCGCGTGCGCGAGCCGACGCCGCAGGACCGTGCGACACCGCACCAGCCGCACTGCAGGATCCGCACGGACGCGCCGCCCGGCCGGTCGTGCAGGACCTTCATCTGGTCCGCCACCACGTCCAGGCACGGCGCGCACAACCCGCACCACGCGACCTCGGTGACCTCCTTGCGCGGCAACCGGGTCATGCAGTTGATGCACTGCTTCACTTCGCCCTCCCCGGCGGGAAAGCCTATTCCAGTGCCCTCCTCAGGCGCGAGGAGACAAGTGCGTGACGCGGGTCCGTCGCGGGGAGCAACCGGTGCAGCCGTTCGAGCACCTCGGCGTCCTCCCCGCTGTCCGCGAACGCCAGCAGCGCGTCGAGGTCGCCCCGCTCCAGCACGCCCCTGCGCACCGCGGCCGCGAGGTCCAGCCGTTCCTCGCGGACCAGCGGAGCGTCCGACCGGGCCAGCAGCTCGCCGCTGTAGCGCCGGGTCGCCCCGCCCGCGTCGCCCGACCGCAGCGCCGTCCGCACGTCCAGGAAGTCGCCGCGCACCACGGCGTCGAGCCGGTACGGCCTCGTCAGCAGGACACCGCCGAGCTGGGCGCGCAGCCGGTGCAGCTCCGCGCGGACCGTCGTCGGGTTCCCGCGCTCGCCGTAGAGCAGCAACGCGAGCTGCTCTGCCGTGAGTCCCCTGGGGTGCAACGCGAGCGCCGTCAGCACCTCGGCGTTGCGCAACGTCAGCGCCAGCGACCGGCCGTCGAGGTCGGCGTGCAGCCCGCCGAGGAAGTTCAGGGTGAGCACGTGCCGGCGCGGCGCGAACTGCTTGAGGTGGTGCTGGGCCAGTTGGGCGGCCGCGGACACGAGCTGGGCGACGGCCGGGTGCATGGTCTTGAGCGGCCCGCTGACGTCGACGACGCCGAGCACCACACCCGTGTGGGGGTCGGTGATGGGGCTCGCCGCGCAGGTCCACCCATGGTACGTGCGCACCAGGTGCTCGCGGGAGTGGACGGTGACGGGCCGGCCGGTCGCGAGCGCCGTGCCCATCGCGTTCGTGCCGATGGCGTCCTCGCTCCAGCGCGCGCCCTCGGTGAGGTGGACGCGTTCGGCCTTGTGCCGGACCTGGTTGTCGCCCTCGCACCACAGGACGTGCCCGCGGGTGTCGGTGACGATCATGATCGTGTCGTCCATCGACAGCGTGTGCGTCAGCAGCGGCACGGTCTCGGCCAGCGGGTGCGTCCCGCGCAGGTCGGCGACCTCGTCGGGGGCGTACACGACCGGCGCCTCGTGGCGGTCGGGGTCGACGTGCGCGGCGAGGGAGCGCCGCCACGACTCGAAGATCTCCGGACGCGCGGCACCCAGCTCCACTGGGTCCATCGGTCCAGGATGCAGTCCGCACCGCCGCAGCGGCAAGCCCGCGACTGCTCCGATCGGATGCAACGGGGGTGAAACGTTCGCGGTTCTACGGTCGCCGCCTGGTCGCAACGACGCGGGAGGCCCGACGATGGCGAAGTACGCCGCTCCAGGACAACCGGACAGCGTGGTGACGTACCGGGACCGGTACGACCACTTCATCGGCGGCGAGTACGTCCCGCCCGCCAAGGGCGAGTACTTCGCCAACCCCACCCCGGTCACCGGTGAGGACTTCACCGAGATCGCCCGCGGCACCGCCGAGGACGTCGACCGCGCGCTCGACGCGGCCCACGGCGCCGCCCGCGCGTGGGGCAAGACGTCGGTCGCCGAGCGCGCGAACGTGCTGAACAGGATCGCCGACCGGATGGAGGCGAACCTCGAGAAGCTGGCCGTCGCGGAGACGTGGGAGAACGGCAAGCCGATCCGCGAGACGCTCGCCGCCGACCTGCCGCTCGCGGTTGACCACTTCCGCTACTTCGCGGGTGCCATCCGCGCCCAGGAGGGCGGCATCTCGCAGATCGACGAGGACCTGGTCGCCTACCACTTCCACGAGCCGCTCGGCGTGGTCGCGCAGATCATCCCGTGGAACTTCCCGATCCTGATGGCGGTCTGGAAGCTCGCCCCCGCGCTCGCGGCGGGCAACGCCGTCGTGCTCAAGCCAGCCGAGCAGACCCCGGCGTCGATCCACGTGCTGATGGAACTGATCGCCGACCTGCTGCCGCCGGGCGTGGTGAACGTCGTCAACGGCTTCGGCGTCGAGGCCGGCAAGCCGCTCGCGTCGTCGCGGCGCGTCGCGAAGGTCGCGTTCACCGGCGAGACGACCACCGGCCGGTTGATCATGCAGTACGCCAGCGAGAACATCATCCCCGTCACGCTGGAGCTCGGCGGCAAGTCGCCGAACGTGTTCTTCGCCGACGTGGCCGCGCAGCGGGACGCCTTCTACGACAAGGCACTCGAGGGCTTCACGATGTTCGCGCTGAACCAGGGCGAGGTCTGCACGTGCCCGTCGCGCGCGTTGATCCAGAGCTCGATCTACGACCAGTTCCTCGGCGACGCCGTGGAACGCACCAAGGCCGTCAAGCAGGGCCACCCGCTCGACACCGAGACGATGATCGGCGCGCAGGCGTCGAACGACCAGCTCGAGAAGATCCTGTCGTACATCGACATCGGCAAGCAGGAAGGCGCGAAGGTGCTGACCGGCGGCGGGCGCGCCGACCTCGGCGGCGAGCTGTCCGGCGGCTACTACGTGACGCCGACGGTGTTCGAGGGCGACAACAAGATGCGGATCTTCCAGGAGGAGATCTTCGGCCCGGTCGTCTCCGTCGCGCGGTTCGACGACTACGACGACGCCATGAAGACCGCCAACGACACCCTCTACGGCCTCGGCGCCGGCGTGTGGTCGCGTGACGGCGGCGTCGCCTACCGCGCGGGCCGCGACATCCAGGCGGGCCGCGTGTGGGTGAACAACTACCACGCCTACCCGGCGCACGCGGCGTTCGGCGGCTACAAGCAGTCCGGCATCGGCCGCGAGAACCACCGCGTGATGCTCGACCACTACCAGCAGACCAAGAACCTGCTCGTCAGCTACTCCCAGAACGCCCAGGGCTTCTTCTGATGCCCCGCGTCGCGCTGACCCCGGGAGCGGCGGACGTCCTCCGCCGCCTCCGGGCGGACCACGGCGAGCTGATGTTCCACCAGTCCGGCGGCTGCTGCGACGGCTCGGCCCCGATGTGCTACCCCGCCGGGGAGTTCCGCACCGGGTCGTCGGACGTGCACCTGGGTGATCTCGCGGTGAAGCCGGGTTTCACCGTTCCGGTCTGGATGTCCGCGGCGCAGTTCGAGTACTGGAGCCACACCCACCTGACGATCGACGTGGTACCCGGTCGTGGGAGCGGTTTCTCGCTGGAGGCGCCACTGGGAGTGCGCTTTCTGGTGCGTTCACGTTTGCTGAACGAGGAAGAGCTCTAACATGCGCGCATGACCGTCCAATGCGGATGCTGCGGAGCCGAGATCACGTCGACGGACCGCATCGACTACCGGTTGAACCGTCCGGAGCAGCTGATCGGCGTGCCCGGTGAGCAACTCGGCGCGCCGACAGGCGGCCTGCTCGTCGGACCGGACGGTGACACATACATCCGTTGTCTGCTCCCGGTTCAGCTGACCGGTGGAACAGAGCTCGTGTTCGGCGCGTGGATGCAGATCAGCAAGGTCGACGCCATGTACGCCCACGCGGTGTGGGACAACGACGGCGAATATTCGAACCTGCGTGTCTCGGGCAGGTTCGCGAACGTCATCAGGCCGTGGGACGTGCTGGGCGTGCAGGCCGAGGCCGCCGTGTTGAACGCCGACGAGCTGCCGTACTTCACCTCGCACCCGTTGCTGGAGCGGGACTGGGACCGCGACGAGGTGCTGAGCCGCATCCGCCACCCGTTGCCGGTGCCCGTGCGGGAGAAGTTCGGCGAGGTGTGGACGATCGAGCGCACCGAGGGCATGCGCTGCCTGATCGAGGGCAGCACGGTCCGGTTCACCAGCCCCGGCCGGACGGTCACGATCGACGTCTACCGCGACCTCACGGGCGGCAGCCCGAGCGACTTCCTGGGCGCTGTGCTCGACGGCTACCCGGCGAACGCGGAGCACTCCGTCGAGCACGACGGTGAGGAGCTGCGGCACGCGTTCTGGCTCAGCGAGGTCATCTACGGCCACGAGGAGCAGGTGTTCCACGGGCACGTCGTGCGACGCGGCACCATGCTCTCCGTGCGGTGCGTCTACCGCTACCCCACCGACAGCGCGTGGGCGCAGCACGTGCTCAACAGCGTCCGGTACATCGGGTGACGGCCTGCGCGTGCTGCGGCGCCGAGGTCGACGAGGACGGCGCGATCGACCTCGACCTCGGCCTGCCGCCCCGCTCGGCGGGTGCCGAACGCCTGGCGGGCGGCAACGTGCTGCTGGGCGCCGAGTCGTACGTCCGGTGCGTGCTGCCCGTGGAGCTGACCGGTGACCTGGAGCTGTGGTTCAGCGCGTGGATGCGGGTCACGCCGGAGGACGCCCGGCGCGCCGCCGCGTCGTGGGGCGTGGAGTCGCTGCGTCTGACCGGCACGTTCGCGCACGACATCAAGCCGTGGGACGACCTCGACGGCGCCGAGGTCGTCGCGGAGGTCGTGGAAGCCGGCGCGCCACCGGACCTCGTCGCGCATCCGTTGCTCGGCAAGGTGTGGGACCGCGACCACGTGCTCAGCGCGTTCCCGGTGGAGCTGCCGATCTCGATCCGGCAGGAGCTGCGCGACTCGTGGTCCGTCGAACGGACCTCAGGCCTGACCCCGCACCTGGTCCCGGACGGCCTGCGGTTCACGGGCCCCGGCCGCACGGTCTTCCTGGACACCCGCAAGGCACCGGGTGTGTCCGCCCGCTGCGTGCTGGAACTGGCGCTCGCGGGGGCGCCGTCCGTGCCCGCCGACCAGAAACTGCTGGTCGCGGACGGTGTCGAGCTGCGGCACGCGCTGTGGCTCACGACGATCCGGCACGAGTTCTACGGCCACGTCGCCCGCTTCGGCGAGCTGCTGATCGTGACGTGCCTGTACGACGACCCCGCCGACCACGCGTGGGCGCGGCACGTGCTGAACAGCGTCCGCTACCGGGCCTGACCGAACGTCAGCCGCATGTCGTCCAGCACGACGCTGACCAGCGGCTTCCGTCCCGCCAGGTAGCCGAGCGGCCCGTCGGCGGGGATCAGCCACGCGGTGGAGACCAGGCGGAGCCGGCCGGACATGGCCGCGTGCGCGCGCACGTCCCTGCCGTCGAGGCGATGCGCCGTGGGACCCGCGAACCGCCACCCGCCGGGCAGCCTGACGCCACCGGTGACCGCGACCGCCGCGATCGACGAGCCCTGGCCGAAGCGGGCGAGCTGCTTCGGGATGGCCCAGAGTTCCCGGCCGCCGTCCCGGGACGCCTCGCTGTCGACCCAGATCTGCGGCACCGTCACCGCCACCGAGCCGCCGTCGCGCACCGGCGCCGCCACGAGCAGCTCCTCGTAGGTGAGCACGCTGCCCGGTTCGTACGAGACGAACGCGACAGCGATGAAAGTCTTGCCCGCCAACGTGATCAGCCGCGCACCGGACGGGAGGTGCTCGCTCGGGACCTGGCCGCGGGGAACGCGGAACACGGAGATCACGGCAGATCCCCGCATGTGCCACGGTTCTGGTGGGTACCGCACACCGGAACCGTACCGCGATCATGATCGGCGCACGCGGGACACCAGGACCGTAACGTCAGGGAAATCCCAAGTTTGCGCGAGTGAGCTGGACCACTCGGCGGACCGGACTGACGATTCCCGCCATGAACGTCCTGCTGGCATTCGCACTCACCGCGAGTCTCACGTCTCCGGTGCACCTGCCCCCGACCGCGCCGTGCCCGGAGAACGTCCCCGCCGGCACCACCTGTTACGAGGGCAGAGACACCAACGGCGCGTACTACACGATCGCCGTGCCGAAGAAGTGGAACAAGACTCTGGTCGTGCACTCGCACGGCGGCCCCGACCTCGGCGACCCCACGCCCGAGCGCACCCGCGACGACCTGAACCGCTGGGCCGTCATGGTGAAGGAGGGCTACGCGTGGGCGGGCACGTCGTACCGGCGCGGTGGCTACGGCACGCGGATGGCGGCCGAGGACACGGACAACCTGCGCAAGATGGTCAGCGCGATGCTCAAGCCCCACAAGGTGTTCATCCACGGCCAGTCGTGGGGCGGCAACGTCGCGGCCAAGACCATCGAGCTGTACAAGGGCTATGACGCGGCGCTGCTCACCAGCGGCGTGATGGCCGGCGGTTCACGAGGCTACGACTACCGGGTCGACCTCCGCGTGGTCTACCAGTACTACTGCGGCAACCACCCGCGCCCGTCCGAAGTGCAGTACCCGCTGTGGCAGGGCTTGCGCGCCGACTCCACGATGACCACCGCGGGCCTGCGCGGCCGCATCGAGGAGTGCCTCGGCGTGGCCGGCAGCCGCACGCCCGAACAGCAGCAGAAGCTGAACGACATCCTCGCGGTCACCAAGATCCCCGAGGAGACCCTGAGCTCGCACCTGAACTTCGCGACGTTCACCTTCCGCGACATCGTGCACAACCGCCTGGGCGACCGGAACCCGTTCAGCAACACCGGTGTCGTCTACAAGGGCTCACACGACGACAAGGCCCTGAACGCCGGTGTGGAACGCTTCGCGGCCGACCCCGCGGCCCGCGCCGAGCTCGCCTACGACAGCGACCTGACCGGCAAGATCGACATCCCGGTCCTCTCGGTCCACGCGATCGGCGACCCCACGGCGTTCGTCGAGCACGAGTCGGCCTACCGCGACACCGTGCTGAAGGCGGGCCGTTGGTACAACCTCGTGCAGACCTTCACGACAGAGGCGACGCACAGCGCGTTCAGCGACTCCGAGTACGCGGCGGCCATGCAGTCGCTCGACGCCTGGGAGAAGTGGGGCGTGCGCTCGAACCCGTTCCTGATCGCGGCCTCGTGCCCCAGCCACGACCAGAAGTACGGCACCGGTTGCTTCTACAACCCGTGGTACCGCCCGGCCCCCTATGAGTCACGGGTGGCACCGCGCGCTTGACCTCCAGCTTGATGGAGGTACGACGATCATGGCCATGAGCGACACCACCGAGATCGAGCAGCTCGTGGCCACCGTCCAGCACTCGCAGCAGAACGAGCTGGCAGAGGAGTTCCTCGGCCTCTTCCGCGCCGACGCGATCTGGACGACCGCCCACGGCAAACGACTCACCGGCCTCGACGAGATCGCCTCCTTCACGCGCCGGAGACTCCCCGGCTCGACGAAGGAGGCGACCGCCACGTACGAGGTGGAGAACGTCCTGTTCATCCGCCCCGACGTGGCGGCCGTGAAGATCCGCCAACGCCCGGTCACCCCGGACGGAACCGCTCTCCCTGAGCAGAACGAGGGCTCCCCGCTCTACATCCTGTCCAAAGAGGACGGAACCTGGAAGATCGCCGCGGGCCAGAACACCATCGTGCTCTGATCCCCTACCGCCCCTGCAGCGCCTTCACGTTGTCCCCGAAGGTCCAGCTCTTCGACCCGTCCCAGTTGACCGACCAGGTCATCAGCCCCTTGAGCTGACCGCCGAAGCTGTTCCACGCCTGCCCGACCAGCGAAGGACTCAGGTACCCGCCCCCGGCGCCCGGCTGGGCGGGCAGGCCCGGCACCTGCTTGTCGTAGGGCACCTTGATCGTGACCCCTTGCACGACCAGCCCCTTGTTCAGGCACTGCGTCTGCGCCACGAACCCCTGCACGGTCCCGGCCTGGTAGCTGTCCCCGGCACACCCGTACATGGACCCGTTGTAGTACTGCATGTTCAGCCACCACAGACGCCCGTTGTCCGCGTACTTCTTGATGATCGGCAGATACGCACCCCAGATCGACCCGTAGACGATGCTGCCACCCGTCACGTACGCCGTCTCGGGCGCCATGGTGAGCCCGAACCCGGCCGGCATCGCGTTCAGCACGCCGTCGATGATGCGCACGAGGTTGGCCTGCGACGCCGACAACTGGCTGATGTTCCCGCTGCCCACCAGCCCGGTCTCGATGTCGATGTCGATCCCGTCGAAGTTGTACCTCTTGAGGATCGGCACCACCGTCGCCACGAACCGGTCGGCCACCGCACTGGAACTGAGATCGATCCCCGCCGTCGCACCCCCGATCGACAACAGGATCGCCGCCCCGGCCGCCTTGGCCGCACACATCTCCGCGGGCGTGGCCACCTTGACCCCGACGTCCATGCCGTCCTCCCACAGCACGGTGCCGTCGGAGCGAATGACGGGGAACGCGGCGTTGATGACGTTGTAGCCGTGCTGCTTGATGCGGCTGTCGGTGATGGGCGTCCACCCGAACGGCGGGTGCACCCCGTTCGAGGAGCCGTCCCAGTTCTCCCAGTACCCGTGCAGGACCTTGCCCTGCGGCCGTGACTTGAGCGCGCACGTGTCGGCGGCTTGGGCGGTGGGCGGGATGAGGAGTGTGGCTGTGAGCAGGAGCAGGGCTGTCAGTGCCCTGGGCAGGATTCGGGCGGACATTCGCTCACCTTTCGCGTTCAGGCGGCGACCCGCTGTCATTGAAGCACGAAATGGTCCAGACCTCTACGGGCGGAGGTGGGGATGGTAAGCGGAGGTGGGCAAAGGGCGGTGCGGCCGGGATGGAGGCGGGTGAGGTGTCGCAGGCAGCGCGGCGAGGGGTGGGGCGCAGGTGGCGGCGGGCTCAGGTGAGTGTCGGGGGTCGGGGTGGTGGGCAGGGCGCGGCCGGCAGGCAGCGCACCGGGGCGCCCAGAAAGGGCAGGCGGCAGGGCGCGACGGTGGCGGCGGGCGGCAGGGTGCGACCGTGACGGGCGGCCGGGCAGGGCAGACAGCGGGGTCGGCGGCCGGGTGGGTGGGGCGAGCGCGGACGGCGACAGCCCTTGGGCAGCAAGGTGAAGGCGGAGTGCGGCGGTGCGAGAGCGAAGTGCAGCATGCGGCGGGGCGGGGCGGGGCGAAGGCGAGCGCAGCAACAGCACAGCCCAACCCACACGAAGCCGAAGGCGAGCCCGGCAACGCCGCAGCCAAACCCCAGCACGAGGCCGGAGGCGAGCCCAGCGATGGCGCAGCCGAGCAGTCTCTTGCAAAGCGAGGTCGCGGTGGTGGCTCCCCCGTCTAGCGCGACTCAGCTCTCGCTGCACGTGAGGTGGGGTGTCAACTCGACACGCTTTTCGTCGAGTTGACACCCCTCCTCACGTGTGGCTCGCTCGCTAGCGCTGGACGGGGGAGCCACCACCGCAACGCAACCACCAACGCAACAGCAAGCCGCCCAACACAAACAGGCGTGCCATCAACCCGCGAGCGGCGCTGGAGGGGCTCCTTTGGGAGTGTCGGGGGATTGGGGGCAGCGCCCCCAACACCACGCACGCACCAGGAACAGGCCCCACGCAACGCGAGGCCCTACGCAAGCCGCCCTACACAAGCCGCCCTACGCAGACTCCCGCCGAACCAACACAGTAGGCAGCATCTGCTTCTTGGACTTCACAGTCTCATCCCGAAGCAACTTCATCAGATGCTCCACCATGTGCTTGACCTGCTCATCAGAATCCTGCCGAACGGACGTCAACGGCGGCGAAGTGTGCTCAGCAATCGCCACATGATCGTCAAACCCGACAACAGCGACATCCTCAGGAACCCGCCGCCCGGCTTCGTGCAACGTCTCCAACGCCCCAGCAGCCATCAGATCGGAAGCGACGAAGACCGCGTCCAACCCGGGAACCCGCCCCAGCAGAGCGGACATGGCCTTGCGCCCACCCTCCCGAGTGAACCCGCCGTCCTCCATCACCCGAGCGGCACCGCGATCGTCCAGCCCGAGAGCGGACCGGAACCCGTTCATCCGGTCGATGGCGGACAGCTCGTCCACCGGCCCGGAAACGTGCACGATCTTCCGGCGCCCGAGCGACTTCAGGTGCTCGGTGGCGAGAACGGCCCCGCCCTCGTTGTCGTTGTCCACGAGGTGCATCCCCCGCAACGACCCCCAGGGCTTGCCGGCGTACACCACCGGCAACGGCAGCTTCTTCACAATGGACACGAGCTCGTCGTTGCGGTGCGGCGCGAACACCAGCGCACCGTCCACGTGCCCGCCGGCCAGGAACCGGTGCGCGCGCATCTGGTCGTCGTGCGAGTGCACGAGCATCAGGACCATCTGCACGTCGACGTCGGCCAGCGCACGCGCCCCCGCCCGGATCAGGCGGGCGAAGTGCGGGTCATCGAAGATCTTGGGCTCCGGCTCGGAGAACAGCACGGCCACGGCGCCGGTGCGGCGGGTGACCAGTGCCCGCGCGGCGCGGTTCGGCTGGTAGCCCAGCGCCAGCACGGCTGCGTTGACCGCTTCCAGCGCTTCCGGACTGACGCGCGGGGACGCGTTCAGCACTCGTGACGCCGTGGCGCGGGAGACCCCAGCCCTCGCGGCAACGTCTTCCAACGTCGGACGCGCGTGGATGGACACGAGCACCACCACTCCTCGATGAAAACCTTTGATCCGCTAAGCAGCTTAGCCCCAAAGGATCTCCCAGGAGGGTTTCCGCGCTGTTCACCGTGTTTTTTCGGCTATCACCGCAGCAATCGACGCTTTCGGGGCACGCCCGCGCGGCGTGATCGAAACGCGGAGCAGGCCGTCCTCCCGGCGTGTCGTGGTCGCGAGGCCAGCACGGGCGGCGGTGCGCACGAGGGCGGTCTCCGTCGGCAGGCACCACGCCACCAGCTCGGCGTAGCCGGCGGCACGGGCGTCGGAGGCCAGTGCGGCGAGCAGGGCGGTGCCCACGCCGCGGTGCTGCCAGGCGTCCTCCACCAGCAGGGAGATCTCGGCACACTCGGGCGTACCGGTCTGGATGAGCTGGCCGAGGGCGACCACCTGGTCACCGGACTGGGCGAGGATCGTGGTGCCGCGGGGCGGGTTCAGCAGGCGGTGCAGCCAGCGGCGCGGCACCGTGCGCATGCCGGAGTGGTAGCGGTTGAACAACGTCCTCATGGAACAGCGGGAGTGCAGGGCGGCCACGGCGTCCTCGTCGGAGCCGGTGCCGGGACGCAGGACCAGGGCCATGCCGTCGTCGCTCAGCGCGCCGCGCAGCGCGGGTGCCGGCGCGTCCACCAGGTCGAGCAACGCCTGCGCGCGGGCCAGCTCGACCTGGGTGAACCGCGCCCAGCCGCGCCGGGCCACCAGGTCGCCCAGCTGGGCCTGGCCGTCCTCCGCCTCGCCCGGTGCCACGGCGTCGGCGGACAGCACCAGCCGCAGCGCCTCCGCGGTCCGGTTCGGATCGGTCAGCGCCATCCTCGCCGCGCGCAACGCCGCCGTGGGTTCGTCGACGAGATCGCGCAGGTCGGCGCTGGTGATCCCGACGCACTTCGCACCCTCGCTGCGGACCGCCTCGACCAGGTCGGCGGGCAGCACGCCCTCGCCCGCGCGCACGACGATCTCGTCGAGCACTCCGCCGGGGACCGGGATCACGTGCAGCGCGAGGACGTTGCAGTCGGCCGAGGCCAGTCTGACCGTGACGCGCGCGAGCGCGCCGGGGCTGTCGCTGAGTTCGAAGCGCATGCGCCAGGTCGTCGTCATGACGCCAAGAGTTCATCGAGCTTGTTGCCGCGAGGGGAACCACGGGTAAAACGATCGAAATAGGGTCACGCGCATGAGGAGATCTCTGGCCGCAGGCCTCACCCTGCTCACCGTCACCGCGCTGGCCAAGCCCACCGCCGCCGCTCCGGAAGCGGCCGGACACGGTGGGCGGAAGCAGGCGACGCTGACGAACTTCGCCTCGCTGCCCGCCGAGACCTACGTCCCGGGGAGCGAGCCCAGCGGGTCGGCCCTCGGCACCACCCCGGTCAACGGCGTCACGCCGCCGTTCGCCGACCAGCCCGTCCAGGGCTTCAGCGGGGTGCTGCGCAACAGCGACGGCACCTACGACGTGCTGTCCGACAACGGTTACGGCACCAAGGCCAACAGCGCGGACTTCAACCTCCGCATCCACCGCATCGCGCCGGACTTCAAGACCGGCCAGGTCGACGTCCTCGGTGGCATCACGCTGACCGACCCGAACGGACGGATCAAGACCCCGCTCGCCCGCGCCGACCGCGTGCTCACCGGCGCGGACCTCGACGTCGAGTCGTTCACCAGGGGCGCGGACGGCACCTACTGGATCGGCGACGAGTTCGGCCCGTACCTGCTGCACTTCGACCGCGCGGGACGCCTGCTCGCCGCGCCGGTCCCGCTGCCGGGCGTGCGCGCTCCCGAGAACCCCGAGGGCACCCCGAACCTGAACAGCAGCAAGGGGTTCGAGGGCATCACCCTCTCCCCCGACGGCAAGACGATCAACGCGCTGCTGGAGGGCACGGTCGCCGGTGACACCCCCGGAACGTTGCGCCTCAACGAGTTCGACATCGCATCGCACCGCTTCACCGGCAAGACGTGGCTTTACCAGCTGGAAGACCCGGCGTTCGCCATCGGTGACGCCATCGCCGTGGACGCCAACAGGCTGCTCGTCATCGAACGCGACGGCGCACAGGGTGCCGACGCCCTGGTCAAGCGCGTCTACCTGGCGGACAAACGCGACCGGGACAGGGACGGCAAGCTCGACAAGACGCTCGTCGCCGACCTGCTGAACCTCGCGAACCCGAAGCACGTCGGCGGCCAGGCCGACCCGTTCCGCTTCCCGTTCACCACGATCGAGGACGTCACCATCCTCGACGACCGGACGATCGCGATCCTCAACGACAACAACTTCCCGTCGTCGTCGGGCCGCACGCCGGGCAAACCGGACAACAACGAGTTCATCACCATCAGGCTGGCCGAGAACCTGCACGCCGACCCGCGCGTGCTGGGGCGCCGCTAGCAGAGAGCGCTCTCACCTGCGGACGGAGATGTCCGCCGGTGAGAGCGCCCAGGCCCCCTCGGCCCGGCTAGACGGTGTAGCCCTGCGCGGGAAGACCGTTCTGCCCGATGATCCGCGACAGCGCGACCGCGCTTTCCTTCACCGTGCGCTGCTGCGTCTCGAAGTCGACGTGCACGATCCCGAACCGCTGCGAGTACCCGGCCGCCCACTCGAAGTTGTCGAGCAGCGACCACGCGAGGTAGCCGCGGATGTCGGCGCCCTCGGAGATCGCCCGGTGCACCGCGCGGACGTGGTCCAGCAGGTACTTCGTGCGCTGGGTGTCGGCCACGCGCCCGGCGTCGACGACGTCGGGGAACGCGGACCCGTTCTCCGTGACGACGAGCGGGATCCCGTCGGTGTCGCGGGACAGCCGGACCAGCAGCTCCGTGAACGCGTCGGCGTTCTGCTCCCACCCGAACCCGGTCAGCTCGCCCTGCGGCGGCTCGATCGTGACGCCGCGCAGGCCCGCGTGCGGCCCGGCCGGTGCGAAGTCGGCGGCGGCCGGAGCCACGCGGGTCGGGTTGTAGTAGTTGACGCCGATCCAGTCGACCGGGGTCGCGATGGTCTCCATGTCCCCGTCGCGCACCACGTTCGTCCAGTCGCCCAGCCACGACGTGTCCTGCAGGACGTCGAGCGGGTAGCCGCGCCCCAGCACCGGCTCGAGCAGGATGCGGTTCTGCAGGCCGTCGACCTTGCGGACCGCCTCGGCGTCGTCACCCCAGATGGTGCTGAAGTTGAGCACGATCGACAGCCGGTGCGACTCGGGTGCCTGCGCGCGCAACGCCTGCGTGGCGAGGCCGTGGGCCAGCAGCAGGTGGTGGGCCGCCTCCAGCGACGCCACCGGGTCGCTGATGCCGGGCGCGTGGATCCCGTTGCCGTAGCCCAGGAACGCCGAGACCCACGGCTCGTTCAGCGTCGTCCAGGCCTGCACCCGGTCGCCGAGCCGGTCGTGCACGATCGTCGCGTACTCGGCGAACCGGTACGCGGTGTCGCGGTTGCGCCAGCCGCCGAAGTCCTCCAGGACCTGCGGGAGGTCCCAGTGGTAGAGGGTGACCAGCGGCTGGATGTCCTTCTCCAGCAACGAGTCCACCAGCCGGTCGTAGAACGCGAGACCGCGCTCCTCCACCTGGCCGCTGCCGCTGGGCTGGATCCGGGGCCACGCGACCGAGAACCGGTAGGAGGCCAGCCCGAGCGAGGACATCAGCTCCACGTCGGAGGCGTACCGGCGGTAGTGGTCGCACGCCGGGTCACCCGTGTCGCCGGCCAGGACCTTGCCGGGCGTGGCCGCGAACGTGTCCCAGATCGAGGCACCGCGACCGTCCGCGGTGGTCGAGCCCTCGATCTGGAACGCCGCGGTGGCCGCTCCCCACAGGAAGTCCGGCGGGAAGGTCAGCACCTCCCGCCCGACCTCGACGTCCGAGTCGGTCGTCATCCTCATCCCTTCACGGCGCCCTGCATGATGCCGCCGACGATCTGGCGGGACAGCAGGACGAAGATCGCGATCACCGGCAGCACCGCGAGCGAGGCGCCGGCGAGCATCAGCGAGTAGTCGGTGTAGTAGCCGCTGGCCAGCGTCGACAGCGCCACCTGCACCGTCGGGCTGTCGTTGGGGTCCAGCACGATCAGCGGCCAGAAGAAGTCGTTCCACGCGGTCATGAACGTGAACATGCCGAGCACCGCCGCCTGCGACCGCACCGCGGGGAACCCGACGTGCCAGAACGTCCGCAGCACCGAGCACCCGTCGACGCGCGCCGCCTCGATCAGCTCGTACGGCACGGTCTCCTCGCACGCCTGGCGCATCCAGAACACCGCGAACGACCCGATCAGCGCCGGCACGATGACCGCCTGCAGCGTCCCGTACCAGTCGAGGTCGGACATCAGCATGTACAGCGGGATCACGCCGAGCTGCGTCGGCACCATCGCGGTCCCGAGCACCAGCAGGAACAACGAGTCGCGTCCCTTGAACCGCAGCCGCGCGAACGCGAACCCGGCGAGCGAGCCCAGCACGACGTTCGTGATCGCCACGGTCGCCGCCACGACGAACGAGTTCTGCATGGCGAGCCAGAAGTCGACGGTGTCGAAGACGCGCGTGATGTTCTCGACCAGGTTGCCGCCGGGCAGCAACGGCGGCGTCTTCTCGCCGAGGACCGAGTTGTCCTTCGACGCCACGATGAACGAGTAGTACAGCGGGAAGATCGACGCGGCGAGCACGGCGACCAGGAACCCGTAGAGCAGGGGACCTGCCTTCGCGTTCTTCATGCCCTCACTCCTTGCCCGCGATGCGCCGCGTCAGCGTGAAGTTGACGATCGCGACCAGCAGGACGACCAGGAACAGCATCCACGCGACGGTGGCCGCGTACCCGGCGTCGAACAACCGGAAGCCCTTCTCGTACATGTAGAGCACCAGCGTCTGGAACTGCCGGTCCGAGCCACCGGTCGAGTTGCTGGTGGCGAACGCGGGGTCGAACAGCGCGGGCTCGACGAACAGCTGCAGGCCGCCGATCGTCGACGTGACGACGGTGAACAGGATGGTCGGGCGGATCGACGGCACGGTGATCGACCAGAAGATGCGCCAGCGCGACGCACCGTCCAAAGTGGCCGACTCGTACATGTCCTTGGGCACCGACTGCATGGCCGCCAGGTACAGCAGCGCGTTGTAGCCGGTCCAGCGCCACATGACCATCGTGGAGATCGCGAGGTGCGACGCCCACGTCTCCGCTCGCCAGTCGATCGGGTCGACGCCGACGAACCCCAGCAGGAAGTTCACGATGCCGAAGTCGCGGCCGAAGAACTGCGCGAACACCAGCGCCACCGCGGCGACCGAGATGACGTTGGGCAGCAGCACGCCCGCGCGCCAGAACGCCCTGCCGCGCAGGCCCCGGTCGAGCAGCGCCGCGAGCCCGAGGGCGGCGAGCAGCTGGGGCACCGTGGACAGCACGAACAGGCTGAGCGTGTTGAACAGCGCGTTCCAGAAGTTGCCGTCCGCGAACAGCTTCACGTAGTTGTCGAGACCGACGAACCCCTGGTCGCCGTCGATCAGCTGCCAGTCGTGCAGCGACACCCACGCCGTGTACACCAGCGGGTAGAGCCCGAAGATCCCGAACACCACGAAGAACGGCGCGATGACCAGGTACGGCGTGTACTTGGTGTCCCAGTTGGTCAGCCGGAAGCGCTTCGGCTCGGAGGAAGGCGAAACCGAGGCGGCCTGGGCCGCCTCGGTCTCCTGGCGCGTCACCGTCACTTGGCGGCGTCCGCTGCTTCCTTCAGGGCCTGCGTCCACGCGTCAGCCGCGGACTGCTTGCCCTGCTCGACGCGGGTGAGCGCCGTGCCGAACACGGGTCCGACCTTCGAGTCCTTCGTGCCGCGGTAGGTCGGCTTCAGCGACTCCGCCGAGGTCGCGAAGATCTGGCCCACCGGAGCCTTGTTGAAGTAGTCGTTGACCGTCGCCTGCACCTCGGCGTCCTGGTAGACCTTCGGCTGGCTCGGCAGGTTGCCGGTCTCCTTGAAGATCCGCTTCTGCTGCTCGGGCGCCGTGAGCCACTTGGCGAGCTCGTAGGCCTCCTTCGGGTGCTTGCCCTGCTTCGGGATGGCGAGGAACGAGCCACCCCAGTTGCCGCCGCCACCGGGCGCCGTCGTCACGTCCCACTTCCCGGCCGCGGCGTCGCCGGCACCCGCCTTGATCAGCGCGAGCGCCCACGCGGGGCAGGTGGTGGTGGCGAACGAACCCTGCTTCAGGGCGACGTTCCAGTCCTGGCTGAACGGCTCGAGCGCACCGGTCTGCTGCTTGGTGCCCAGCGCCGCCGCCGTCTCGAACGCGGTCTTGACCTTGTCGTTCTTCTCCGCGATGTACGAGTCGTCCTTCGCGGCGAAGTAGCCCTCCTCGGTCTGGTCGAGGATGGCCTTGTAGACGTTGCGACCGGTGTCGACGAACTTCACGTTCGGCGTGGCGGCCGAGAACTGGTCCGCCACCTTCGCGTAGTCCGCCCACGTCGGCCACAGCTTGGCGACCTCCGCGCGGTCCGTGGGCAGCTTGGCCGCCTCGAACAGGTCGCGGCGGTAGCAGAGCCCGAGGCTGCCCATGTCCGTGCCGAGCCCCAGCACGAACTCGCCGTTGTCAGCGGTGCCCTGGTTCCACTTCCACCCGGCCCACTGGTCCTTCAGGTCCTTCGCCCCGTACTCCGCGAGGTTCACGAACTTGTCCTTGGAGGCGCGGAACTGCGAGACCACGCCCTCCTCGAGAGCGACGATGTCAGCGGCGCCACGGCCACCCGCGAGCTGGGTCGCGAGCTGCGTGTTGTGCTGCTCCATCTTGACCTTGCGCTGCTCGATCTTGATGTTCGAGTGCGAGGCCTGGTACTCCTCGATGAGCTTGTCGTACCCGAAGTCGGAGAAGAGGCCCAGCGACAGCTCGACCTTGCCGTCGGCCGCGGAACCCCCGCCGCACCCCGCGGCCAGAACCATCGTGAGGGTCGCAGCCACGCTGCCGACCAGCCTTCTGTCCATCCGTTCCGTCCTCCTCGACGACGCCGGTGTGGCGCAGCTAACTGTGGTGAGAGCGCTCTCACACTCAACTGGAGAGGCGCGGGTGTCAAGCGGTCGACATCGTTCCGTAACTTTGTGGAGACGGGCAACAAAAACCCGCACCGGATTCGCGCGCGTCTCGATCGGGGCGGTCCGAACGGTCCCCGGAACGACGAAGAGGGACGACCGGGCCCTCGCTCCGGTCGTCCCTCACCCCAGGTAGAGGGGCTTGCGCGCCGTTCGTGACGCGCGTCCCCGAACTTTTTTCGCCGGCCGTGATTGGAGCCGTTCCGACACGGGTAGCGCTCGCTGATCACCCACGTGAACCGATCTCGACACGCCTGTCGCATTGCGTAGTCATCCGATCACGGAAATGGCGTGGATCGGCCACAGCGGAGGCCCGGTGCCCCGACAGCACCGGACCTCCACCGATCCCCCGGTCGCACGGGCCCCTGTTCCCGCGCGCCCGCCCCGCCCGGCCCTGATCCCCCGACGAGGACCGGGCGGGTCGTCCTCTACGCCTCCGCCATCCCCGCGACCACGGAGTTGCGCGCGGCCCTGCGCGCCGGCAGCGCCGCCGCGGCCACCGCCGCGATCACCGCCAGCCCGAGCATCACGCCGATCTGCGCGAACGGCACCGAGAAGCTGACCTTCAGCTCCGGGTTGGACAGCGCCTCGACGAGCAGCCACCCGAACCCGGCCCCGAGCAGCACCCCGACCACGGCGCCGATCAGCGCCATCAGGATCGACTCGACCACCAGCATCTGCCGCAGCTGACCGCGGGTGAGCCCGAGGGCCCGCAGCAGAGCCGACTCGCGGGTCCGTTCGAGCACCGACAACGTCAGCGTGTTCGCGATGCCGAACAGGGCGATGACCAGCGCCAGGCCGACGAGGGCCCAGATGAACAGCAGGATCTGGTCGAGCTGCGCGTTCAGCTCCGCCTTGGTCTCGGCGGCGGAGTTGAGCACCGCCACCGGCGAGGTGGAGATGACGCGTTCGAGATCGGTCCTGGCGGTCGCGATGTCGGTGCCGGGAGCCAGCTTGACCAGCAGCTTCTCGTAGCCCTTCGGCGCTTCCCTGGACAGCGCGGTGGCCGCCGGGAGCGTCACGATGCCGGTGCCGTAGGTGTTGTCCTTGATCAGCGCGGCGACCTTGAAGGTCTTGCCGCCGAGCTCCAGCGACGAGCCGACGGACAGGCCGGACTCCTTGGCCTCCTTCTCGCGCATCGCGATCTCGTCGTCCTTCAGCGCGGTCAACGGGCCGGTGGTCGTCTCGGCCCGGATCAGCGAGCCGATCGCGTCGGACGGGTACCCGGTCACGTAGGCGTACCTGAGCCTGAGCTGCGGCGACTCGGTGGACGCGCTGAGCTCCGGCGCGATCTTCGCGACGTTGTGGACCTTCGCCAGCTCGTCGGCGAACTTCTGGGTCAGCGGCTGGCTGTAGACGTTCGAGCTGACCTCGTAGTCGGCCGGGAAGCGGTCGTCGACCTTCTGGTTCATCGTCTCGCGGGCGCTGCCGGCCACGACGGTCACCATCGCCACGACGGTCACGCCGATCATCAACGCCGCGGTGGTGGCGGCGGTGCGTTTGGGGTTGCGGCCCGCGTTGGCCGAGGCGAGCTTCGCCGGGACACCGCGCAGCGCCTTGCCGAACAGGCGGTTCACCAGCGGCACGTACAGCGGGCCGAGGAGCAGCACCGCGAGCAGCAGCACCATCGTGCCGCCGCCGGTGATGAACAGCGCGGCCTCTTCCTCCTGCTTCATGCCGAGGACGACCGCGGCGACGCCGGCCAGGGCGATGAGCGCGGCGACGACGATCCGGACCTTGCCGGTGCGGGCCACGTCGTCGTGGCTGTCCGGCTGCGAGCGCAGGGCCGCCACGGGAGCCACGCGGGTCGCGCGGCGGGCCGGCAGCACGGCCGACAGCACCGTCACCACGACACCGACGCCGAAGCCGGCGACGATCGTCGTCCACGTGAGCGGCAGGCGGATCTCGACGTCGCCGCCGCCGTCGGGGCCGCCGACCGAGCCGACGAGCATCTGCAGGCCGGCCGAGACGCCGAACCCGCCGAGGATGCCCAGCACGGACGCCGCGAGGCCCATGAAGACCGCTTCGGCCAGCACGCTGCGGAACACCTGGCCGCGTTCCGCGCCGACGCAGCGCAGCAGCGCGAGCTCCTTCGTGCGCTGGGCGACGAGGATCGTGAAGGTGTTGTAGATGACCATGCCCGCGACGACGAGCGAGATCGCGGCGAACGCGAGCAGAAACGACTTGATCTCGCCGGCGGCGTCACCGACCTGCTCCAGCGTCGCCTTGGTGAGCTCCTCACCGGTCTGCACCTGGTAGCCGGAGCCGACGACGGCCCTGATCCTGTCCGCGAGCTGCTGCTGGGACACGCCGGGACCCGCGACCGCGACGATCTCGTAGATGCGCTGGTCCGGGATCAACGCGCGGATGCCCTCCGGCGAGACGATCACGTGGTCGCTGCCGGACATCGAGATGCTGCTCGCGCCCTGCTGATAGGTACCGACGATCGTGTACGCGTGCTCGGCGTTCTCCTTGTCGAGCAGCGTGAGCTTGTCGCCGACCTTGAGCTTCGCGATCTGCGCGGTCTTGGTGTCGACGGCGATCTCGTCGGCCTTGCCGGGGAACCGGCCGTCCTGGAGGTTGAAGTCGCGCAGCTTCTCGGTCGTCGGCAGCGGCTGGACCAGCGCGTTGCGCGCCTTGCCGTCGCCGCCGAGCAGGGCCGCGCTGCCGAACTCGCGCGAGTCGGCGCCCTCGACGCCCTGCGTGGAGCGGATCTTGCCCAGGAGATCGGCCGGAATGCCGGTGTCCTGGCGCTCGCGGTTGTTCTCGTCGAGGTGCACGGCCGCGTCGACGTTGCGTGCGCTGCGGG
This sequence comes from Lentzea sp. NPDC059081, assembly GCF_042738015.1. Lineage (NCBI taxonomy): Bacteria > Bacillati > Actinomycetota > Actinomycetes > Pseudonocardiales > Pseudonocardiaceae > Lentzea > Lentzea sp. NPDC059081. Next base: position 213,098 of record NZ_JBHYGW010000004.1, on the reverse strand, counting down.
CGAAGTTGTCCCTGGTCTGGGCCTCGACGGCGTCACCGAGCACGAGCGTGCCGGTGACGAACGCGACGCCGAGCGCGATGGCGATGCTGGACAGCACCAGCCGCGCCGTGCGGGCGCGCAGGCCCGCGAGGATGGTCTTCAGCATCGGTAGCTCACGCCCCCAGGTGCGTGAGGGCGTTGACGACGGACTCGGTGGTGGGCTGGTGGATCTCGCCCGCGAGCCGGCCGTCGGCGAGCAGCACCACGCGGTCCGCGTAGCTCGCGGCCACCGGGTCGTGCGTCACCATGATCACGGTCTGGCCGAGCTTGCGGACGGACATGCGCAGGAAGTCGAGGACCTCGGCCCCGCTGCGGGAGTCCAGGTTGCCGGTCGGCTCGTCGGCGAAGATGACCTCGGGACGGGCGACGAGCGCGCGGGCGCAGGCCACGCGCTGCTGCTGGCCGCCGGACAGCTCGGTCGGGCGGTGCGTGAGGCGGTCGCGCAGGCCGAGGACGTCGACGATCGTGTCGAACCACTGCTTGTCGGGCTTGCGGCCGGCGAGCTCCAGGCCCAGCAGGATGTTCTGCTCGGCGGTCAGCGTCGGCAGCAGGTTGAAGGCCTGGAACACGAAGCCGACGCGGTCGCGGCGCAGCTTGGTCAGGTCCTTGTCACCGAGCTTGGTGATCTCCGTCTGTCCGATGTGGATCGCACCGCCGTCCACGGTGTCCAGTCCCGCGAGGCAGTGCATCAGCGTGGACTTGCCGGAGCCGGAGGGACCCATGATCGCGGTGAACCGGCCGGCCTGGAAGGCCACGTCGATGCCGTCGAGCGCCCGCACGGCGGTGTCGCCCTTGCCGTAGACCTTCACCAGGTTGTGGGCCGCCGCCGCGGTCCGGGTCCCGACCTCGGACACCAGTGCAGACATGTCGCTTGCCTTCCTCACAGGGGTTCTAGCTCGATGAGGAAGAAGCTATGAGGAGCCTGAGTGCGCGGTCATCAACTCCGCGACCCGTTGCGCATCAGCCTGAGGTATGACAACCGGGACTACTCCAGCAGACCCCGGTCGTACGCGATCGCCACGGCCTCCGCGCGCCGCGACGCGCCCAGCTTGGCCATGATCCGGGACAGGTGCACGGAGACGGTCTTCTCGCTGATGTAGAGCTCCTCGCCGACCTCGCGGTTCGTCCGCCCGGAGGCCACCAGGCCGAGCACGTCGCGTTCGCGCGGGGTGAAGAGGTCGACCTGCTCACGGGCCACCGGTTCGTCGGCCTTGAGCGTGATCCGGGCGCGTTTGGCGCACGCCGCCACGGCCTCGGCGAGCGGACCGGCCTGCAGCCTCGTCGCCACCTCGTCGACCAGCTTCAGCTGCTCCGCGGCCTCGTCGCGGCGTTCGGCCCCGAGCAACGCCTCCGCGCACCGCCAGCGGCACCACGCCTGCTCGTAGACGAGCCCGTAGGCGAACCCGTCGACCGCGGCCTGCCACAGCTCCGGGTCACCGGCACCGGTCAGCCTGGACTCCTCCGCGACCGCACGGGCGAGCCACGCCCGTCCCTCCGGCCCGAGCGAGGTGCTGCGCGGCACACCGTTCTTCGCGGTGAGCCGGACGTGCTCGGCCATCTTCCTGCCCGCCTCGACGGCCTTCTCCTCGGCTTCGGCGTCCCGCTTTCGGCGCGCCTTGGCCGCGATGTCGGCGTACCCGGCGACCCCGATCGCGCCGATCCGGATGTCCGCGAGCGACCACGGCCCGCCGAGCTTCTTGGTCCACTCCACGGCGTCCGCGACCCGTTCGACCGCGAGCTCGGGACGGCCGCGCCACAACGCGAGCTCGCCGCCGGTGCCGCCGGTGATCAGCGCGATCTGGATGTCGCGGTGCCAGTCGTTGCGCAGTTTGGTGATCATGCGCTCGGACTCGGCCAGGTCGCCGCGCGAGACCGTGAGGTGCGTGCCGGCGGCGGCGAGCCGGGCGAGGACCGTGGAGGACACGGACGTGCCGGGCGGTTCGCTCGCCCACTCCGCGTACGACCAGTCGCCGAGGTAGTAGTGCACGAGCACCTGGAGGATGCGGATCTCCACGCCGTACGTGCTCCACGTGAGACCGGTCTCCTGGGCGCGGTCGCCCGCCTCCTTGAACACGCGCGCGGCCTCGGCGAGCTCGCCCGCGTCGTAGTACATCAGGCCGAAGTAGTACCAGGCCCGCAGCTCGGTGTTGACCGCACCGACCTCGCGGGCGCTCTCGATCGCGTGCTCGAAGTTCGTGCGCGCCTCGTCGTGACGGCCAGCGTAGTCGCCGAGGAGACCGAGCGTGCCGAGCGCGTCCGCCACCGCGCCGGGAGCCCGCGCGGCCCGACCGTCCGCGATGGCCTTCTCGGCGAACTCCCCTGCCGCCGTGTGCCGCCTTTGCTGGCGCAGCAACGAAGCCATGCCCGCCAGCACACGGGCGCGGGTGGGACTGGCGTCGCGGTCGCGCACCAGCTCCCACGCCCCGGTCATCACCTCGTGGTGCTCCCGGTCGTTGCCGTCGAGCGTCGACAACGCCTGGGCGAGCCGCAGCAGCACCTCGGCGGCGTCCTCGGGAGGCTGTCCGTCGAGCGCTTTCTTGGCGCTGCGGCCGAAAGCGACCGCGCGTTCCGGCTGGCCGGCCGTGCCCGCGACCCAGGACGCGCGCCGCAACAGCACCGCCTCGTCCACATCGGACGGACGGTCCGCCTCCGGTACGGCGGTCCACAGGTTGAGGGCCTTCTCCAGGTACCGCAACGACTCCGCGGGCGCACCGGCCCGTTCGGCCTCCTTGGCGGCCTTGATCGAGGCCTGCAACGCCTGCGGCAGGTCGTGGCTCTGGAACGCGTGGTGCGCCAGCGCCGCCGCGGCACCGCGCTCGTCCAGGTGCTGAGCCAGGTGGTGGGCATAGCCGGCGTGCAGCCGGACCCGTTCGCCGGGCAGCAGGTCGCCGTAGACGGCCTCGCGCACCAGGGCGTGGCGGAACGCGTAGACCTCGTCGTCCTCCACGACGAGCAGGTGGTGCTGGACCAGCTCGCGCAACGCCGTGTCGAACGCGATGTCCGTCATGCCGCAGACCTCGCGCAGCCGGTAGTGCCGCACGCGCCGGCCGCGGACGGAGGCGACCCGCACGACGTGCTGCGCCTCGGGACTCAGTCGTTCGACGCGGCTCAGCAGCACGTCGGCGAGCGCGGACGGCAGCGACCTGTCGTCGCACGTGGCGACCGCGATCAGTTCCTCGGCGAAGAACGCGTTGCCCTCGGAGCGTTCCGCGACCTGGCGCACGACGTCGGCCGGGAGGTCGTCGGACAGCTCCTCGACGAACCTGCGGGCGTCCGCGGCGTTGAACGGCGTGAGGTCCAGGCGGTCGACGGCGGGGAGCCGGACCAGCTCGGACAGCAAGGGGCGCAACGGATGGCTGCGGTGCAGGTCGTCCGCGCGGTAGGTGCCGACGACGAGCAGGCGCTGGGAACGCAGGCGGGACAACAGGAACGACAGCAGGTAGCGGGTGGAGGCGTCCGCCCAGTGCAGGTCCTCCACGACGAGCAGCACGCGCCGGCGTTCGGAGAGGTCGCCGAGCAGCCCGAGCACCGCGTCGAACAGCTGGAGCTGACCGACGTCCTGCTCCGGCCGCCGCCCGGGGATGAGGCTCGGCGCGATCATGCTCTCGGTGCCGGGCTCGCGTTCGGCGGGCAGCGCGAGCTTGGGCAGCAGCATCGCGAGCGCGGGCCGGTTCGCCGTGTTCCCCAGCGCGCTCAACGCCTCCGCGAACGGCAGGTACGGCAGCCCGGTCTCGCCGGCGTCGAGGCACCGTCCCGTGAGGACCAGCGTGTCCTCGGCGCCGGCGGCCAGCTCGTCGACCAGCCGGGTCTTGCCGACCCCGGCGTCACCCGCGAGCAGCACCGCCCCGGCGTTGCCCTCACCCGCCTGCGCCAACGCGGCGCGCAACCGGCCCAGCTCCCGGTCGCGCGCGACCAACGGGATTCCGGAACCGAGGCGCGCCACGAGTGGCATGCTCGCACACGTCATGCCCCGACGCCGCCGTGTTTCCGCGAGGTGCGGTGGATCACCCGCCGCAGCCACGACGGGCCGGTGCCGTGGGACCGCTGCCAGTTGCACCGGGCGTTGCCGCGCCGGTACTCGATTTCCGCCTTGATCGCCTCAGGGGTCCATTCCGTCATGACGACGAGGGTCGTCCTGAGGCCGGGCCGGAGGCATCGGGCGATCACGCAGACCCCGGCGGCGAACCCCTTACCCGGCCGGCGACCCCTTACGCCACGGTCACCGCGCGCGTCCTGGCCAGCCGGGCCCGCACGCCGTCCGCCTCCGGTGCTCCCAGCTCGGTGAACAACGCCAGCGCCCGCTGCCAGTGCGCCACCGCGCCCGGAGCGCCGAGCTGGTCGAACACCGCCGCCAGCCGGTCGTGCGCCAGCGCCTGGTGGTAGGGCGAGACGGCGTCCGAGGCCACCGCCAGCGCCGTCCGCGCCGACGAGAGCGCTCCCTCGGTGTCGCGCGTCTCCAGCAACGCCGTGGAGATGTCGACGTGGCACGCCGCCTCGCCGCACTGCTCACCGACCTCGTGGTACATCTTCAGCGCCACCCGCAGCCACGGCATCGCGTCGTCGAACCGCTGCGTCGCCAGGTAGAGCAGGCCCAGGTGGTGGTGCGCGTTGGCCTCGGCCCACTTCGACCCGGCGATCCGCGAGACCTCCATCGCCTCGCGGTAGTGCGCCTCGGACTCCTCGGCGCGGCCCAGGTCCAGCAGGGTGCCGGCGACCGTGGTCAGTGCGCGGGCCTGCTGGTGCACGTCCTCCTTGCGGCGAGCCGTTTCCAACGCGCCGCGCTGCGCCTCCAGAGCCTCCTCGAAGCGTTCGAACTGCAGCAGTGCGACGCCGAGGTTGAACTGCATCACGAACCGCGCGTCGTCGTCGTTCAGCGCGATCGCGGCCTGCAGCGCGGCTTCCGTGATGCGCAAGGAGGTCTCGCGCTCGGTGCGCAGCCAGAGGTAGCGCGACAGCGTGTACGGCAGCTGCCAGGCGTGGACGTGCCAGCCGGCGGCAGCGGCGTGTTCGGTCACGGCGATCAGGTTCGCGCGCTCGGCGTCGAACCACGCCATCGCGTCCGCGGCACCGGACAGCGTGGGCACGTGCACAGGCCGGTGTTCCGGCGCGACCAGGACGCTGCCGCGGTTGATCGGCAGCATGCCGTCCGCGAGGTCCGCGCAGTGCAGGTAGTAGTCGAGCATCCGGCCCGTGGCGGCCCGGCGTTCCGGTTCGGACAGCTCGCCGGCCAGGGTCTTGGTGTAGACGCGGACCATGTCGTGGGCCACGTGCCGGCCGGGTTCGCTGACGGACAGCAGGTTCGCGGCGGTCAGCGCGTCCAGCGCGCGTTGCGCCTCCACCAGCGCCACGTCGCCCATCGCCGCCACCACGAACGCGGTCAGGTCCGCTCCGGGGTGCAGGCCGACGATCGCCAGCAACCGCGAGGGCAGCGCGGGTAAGGCACGGCGGGAGGCGTCCAGGGCGGCGCGCACGGTGCCCTCGCCGTCCTCCAGGCCCAGGGCCGCCAACCGGCCGTGCTCGTCCTGCAACTCCTCGACCAGCTCGGCGACGGCGAGCTTCGGCGCCACGGCAAGCCGGGCCGCGGCGATGCGCAACGCCAGCGGCAGGCCGTCGCAGAGCGCCGCGAGCTGCCGCAGTGCGTCGGACTCCATGCCGGACCGGCGGGCGATGCGGCCCAGCACGTCGACGGCGGCGTCCGGGTCGAGCATGTCCAGCTCGACCAGCTTCGCCTCGACCTGCGCGACCAGCCCGACCAGCCGGCGCCGCGACGTCACCACGACGCACGACGGCGCGCCCGGCAGCAGCGGCAGCAGCTCGGCCGAGCTGCGGACGTTGTCGAGCATCACGAGCATGCGGCGGTCGGCCAGCAGCGTCCGCAGCAGGGCGGAGCGCTCGTCGACGGAGACCGGCGTGTCCCCGGCCGGGACGCCGAGCGCGCGCAGGAACCGGTTGAGCACCTCGCCGATCTCCAGCGGTTCCCGGTTCGGGTCGTAGCCGTGCACGTCGACGTAGAGCTGGCCGTCCGGGAAGTCCTCGCGCACGCGGTGCGCCCAGTGCAGCGCCAGCGCCGTCTTGCCGACGCCCGCCGGACCCGTCACGAGCAGCACCGGGCCGTCGTGGTCGCGCAGCACGGCGTCCATGGCCGCGAGCTCGGGGTCCCTGCCGACCAGCGCGACCGGCGCCCGCGGCAGCTGGGCCGGGATCGTCACCGGGACGGGCTCTGGCGCCTGCGGGGCCACGCGCACCGGCGCGCGTTCCGGCTCGGGACTGTCCCCCGCCAGCACGGCCTGGTGCACGCGGCGCAGCTCGGGCCCCGGCTCGACGCCGAGCTCCTCGATCAGCACGCGCCGCGCCTCCCGGTAGGCGGCCAGTGCCTCGGCCTGGCGGCCCGCCTGGACCAGCGCCCGCATCAGCAGGCCGTGGCCGCGTTCGCGCAGCGGGTGCTCGACGACCACCGTGCCGAGCTGCGAGACCAGCTCCGGTCCCTGCCCGATCGCGAGGCCGAGCTCGGCGCGTTCCTCGAGCACCGCGAGCCGCCGTTCGACGAGACGGCCGCGTTCGACGTCGGCGTGCAGGCCGGAGACACCGCCCAGCGGCTCGGCGCGGAACAACGCCAGCGCGTCGTCCAGCTCGACCGCGGCTCCGGCCAGGTCCCCGGCGGCGCGCATGCGGTTCGCGAGCAGGACTTGACGTTCGAAGACGTCGAGGTCGAGCGCGCCGGGCTCGACGCGCATCAGGTAGCCGTCGCCCACGGACGTCAGCAGCTCGGCGGGAGCGCGGCGGGCGCGGGCCGGTTCGAGCGCCCGGCGCAGTCCGGCCACATAGGTCTGGACCAAATTCACGGCACTGGAGGGGACGTTGTCGCCCCAGACGGCCTCGATGATCTGCCCGCGGCTCACCGGGGTGTTGCGGGCCAGCAGCAGGACCGCGAGCACGGCGCGTTGCTTCGCCGCCCCGAGATCGACGTCCTGACCTGCGCGAACGACTCGGAGAAGGCCGAGAACCTCGTACCTGAGGGGTTCCTCGCCGTGCGTCACCGATCTGTCCTTCGCCTGGTGGCCACCTGGAGCTTGAAGATCACTTCAGTCGGGCTCCAGTCGTGCTGTAGAAGCCATTCTTACGCTTAGCGTGTCCAACCAACCACAGACGGCGAGATCAACGGAAACCGGTGATCGAACAGTCGACGGGAGTTGGACCGGACAGCGGAACACCCGCTGCTCCCCATGATCGACGTGGGGCGGCCGGCGTGCAAGGGGCATCCAGCCCGCGGCGGCGGAACGCCGGCCGGCCCACGTCCCCCTTCCAACCCCCTTGGAACGGGCAACGCCCCGGCTGGGTCATCCAGCCGGGGCGTTGCTCTGCACCTGTCGATCAGCTGACGAAAGAGCCGGTCTTCGCGGCGGCGAGGAAGGTCTCCCACCCTCCGGCGCCTAACCTCAGCCGACCGCCTTCCGCGTTCTTGCTGTCACGGACCGCCGCTCCGGGCCCGACGAGCGCGATCTCCACGCAGTCGGGTCCGCTGGCGGACGAACGGCTGCTCTTGCGCCAACGCAAGCTTTCCACTCTGTGCTCACTCCTGGTCTCGACTCACGCGAGGGTGCGAGCGACTTCGGTGATCAGGGAAGCAGATCCCGCCGGGGGCAGGGCGGTTGTCACCAGACGCTCGAACACCTCGGCGTACCAACTGACGTCACCCGGCTGCTCCAGGTAGACGCCGCTTCTGGTGCTCTCGATGTAGACCACGTCGGGGTCGAGCTGCTCCGGGAAGCTCAGGATGACGAACGGCCCGTCCATCGCAGCGTAACCACCGGCGTCGAACGGCACGACCTGCACCGTGACGTTCGGCATCGCACCGGCTTGGAGCAGACGCGCCATCTGCGCACGCATCACCCCGGTGCCGCCGACGAGCCTGCGCAGGGCCGCCTCGTCGATGACGACGTGCAGGCGCAACGGGTCGTCCTCGCTCAGCAAGGCTTGCCGTGCCTTGCGCAACCGGACGCGCCGGTCGATCTCCGCGGCGCTCGCGTCCGGCAGCACCTGCGAGATCAGCGACCTCGTGTACGCCTCGCACTGCAGCAGTCCGGGGATCATCAGGCCCTGGTAGGCCCTGATGGAGTCCGCGTCGGCCTCGTACCCCACGTAACGACCGGGCACGATGTCGCCGAACTCGTCCCACCACCCCTTGCGGCGGGCTTCCCTGGCCAGCTGGACCAGTTCATCCAGGGTGGCGGAGTCCGCACCGTAGGCGGTGAGCATGTCCCGCACGTCCCGCGGGCTCACCCCCACACGCCCCGTCTCGATGCGGCTGATCTTGGAGGCGGAGCACTCCAGGCGCTCTCCGACCTCCTCGATCGTCAGCTCGGCCGCCTCGCGCAGTCGCCGGAGCTCGCTCACGAGCCGCCTCTTGCGCACGGTCGGGCTGCTACCCCGTGGCATCCACACCTCCTGGTCGCTCTCAGTTTGAAAGCAAAGGAGCGAACCGCAAAGGGACGTCATCCATTCGTGTACTGCAACTTGCAGTTCTCATGAGGAGGGGGACAGGCTGCATGGGTTGCTCACGCTAGGACTGGAGCTCTGAGCCTGATGGCCGTCACGGTGTTCAGCCAACTGGACAAGTCGCTGCACTCCCACCTGGCCACGCTCACCGATCTGGCCCAGCGCGGTGACGACCAGACCGCCCTCGTGCTCGCCAGGGTTGAGCTGCCGAGGGTGGTCGCGGTGGTGAAGGCGCTGCTGGACGAGCACCAGCCCGACGAGCACGGCAGGTGCGCGACGTGCAAGCGCGGCTGGCTCTCCCGCCGGGTGCCGGCACCGTGCCGCGCCTACCTCTCGGCGCAGCTGATCCTGACCGTGGTCGGCCAGGAGACTTCGCACGGCAAGCACCTGCGCCCGGTGGGCTGAATCCGCGGAACCCGATAGTTCCTCGGAACTCGTCACGACCTGGGCCGGCTCCGCACCCCCCGACCGGAGCCGGCCCTCCTTCGTCGTCACCAGCTGTGACGTCTGCGAGCGAAGATCAACACGGTTGGCTGAAACATCTGTCACAGCACCGTTTTCGCCGTCATCATGGTCGTGACGCGGCCTGATCCCGACCCCTCGATGCCTGTGCCGACACGGAGGTGTTCCCGTGCCGACCCCGCATGACCGCGCCGACGCGCTCGAAGCCGTCCGGCCGCGCCGAATGCTGCCCTTAGAGCGCCTGCCTTAGCGCGCCCGCAGCGCGCGACCTCGTCTCGCTCCCCTCCCCGCCCTGTGCGTCTCGTCGCGCAGGGCCATGCCGCCGTTCCAGGAAAGGGAAACGACTGCCGTGAACCACCTCCAGAGGTCCAACGCCGGTGACCACACCCCGCACGGTCCCCCGGTGATCCTCAAGAACGACCTGCCCGCGAGCCTCGTGCTGTTCCTGATCTCGATCCCGCTGTCGCTCGGCATCGCGCACGCGACCGGCGCGCCGTTGATGGCCGGGATCATCTCCGCGGTCATCGGCGGGGTGGTCGTGGGCGCGATCAGCGGCGCGCCGTTGCAGATCAGCGGGCCGGGGACCGGGCTCGTGGTGATCGTGGCGAGTCTCGTGGCGCAGTTCGGGTGGGCGGCCACCGCGGCGATCACGCTGGCGGCGGGCGCGCTGCAGATCGCGCTGGGGCTCACCGGGATCAGCCGGCTGGTGATGTCGCTGTCCCCCGCCGTCGTGCACGGCATGCTCGCGGGCATCGGCGTGTCCATCGCGGTCGGGCAGCTCGTGGTGGTGCTGGGCGGCACGGCGGCGCCGACCGTGCCGGGCAACATCGCCCTGCTGCCGGGTGAGCTGCTGGACTTCCGGGTGGGCTCCGTCGTCGCCGGGGTCGTGGCGATCGCCGTTCTGCTGCTGTGGCCCCGTGTTCCGCGCGCCTCGGTGATCCCCGCCCCGCTCGTCGCGGTGGCGGCGGCGACCGCGCTGGCGTTCGCGTTCCGCCTCGACGTCTCCCGCGTCGACCTGCCGGACAGCCACGCGCTGGTGTTCCCGGAGATGCCGCGGGGCAGCGTCGGCACGGTGCTGACGGCCGTCGTGACGGTCGCGCTGGTGGCGAGCATGGAGTCGTTGCTGTCGGCGGTCGCCACGGACCGGCTGCACGACGGGCCGCGCGCCCGGCTGGACAAGGAGCTCGTCGCGCAGGGCACCGGCAACGTGCTCGCGGGCGCGCTCGGCGGGTTCCCGATCAGCGGTGGTCTCGCGCGGAGCTCCACGAACGTCGCCGCGGGCGCGAAGACCCGGTACGCGGCGGTGTTCCAGGGCGTGTGGATCGCGGTGGCGGTGCTGGCGTTCGCGCCCGCCCTGGAGCTGATCCCGCTGTCCGCGCTCGCGGGCGTGCTGTTCGTGGTCGGGTTGAAGCTGGTGTCGGTCAGCAGGATGAGGAACCTGCTGCAGCACCGGGAGTTCCTCGTCTACGCGGCGACGGCGCTCGGCGTCGTCCTCTTCGGACTCCTCGAGGGCGTGGTGGCCGGTCTGGTCGTCGCCCTGCTGCGCGCGCTGTACCGGTTGACGCACTGCTCGGTGCGCGTCGAGGGCGACCGGGTGTGCGTGCGCGGGTCGCTGGTGTTCCTCGGCGTCGGCCGGCTCGTGCGGGAGCTGCGGCGGATGCCGGCGGGGCGGACCGTGGTGCTGGAGCTGCACATCGACTACCTCGACCACGCGTCGTACGAGGCGATCAACGACTGGCGTGAGAACTACGAGCGCACGGGTGGTTCGGTGCGGGTCGACGAGGTGCACGACACCTGGTACGACCGGGCGAGCCAGGGGAAACCGGGAGGCCGCAAGACGTTGCCGGGCCCGCTGCCCCGGTGGTTCGCGCCGTGGTCGCACTGGCAGGGCGCTCCGGACGCGGTGACGCTGCCCGCGCAACGGTCGTCCGTCGAGCAGTCGTCCGACCCGATGCTGCTGGGAATGCACGAGTTCGAGCGCAGGTCGGCGCCCTTGGTGCGGCCGTTCCTGCACGAGCTGGCGGTGCGCGGGCAACGTCCCCAGCAGCTGTTCATCACGTGCGCGGACTCGCGCGTGGTGCCGAACCTGATCACCACGTCCGGGCCGGGTGACCTGTTCTGCGTGCGCAACATCGGCAACCTGGTGCCGATGGCGTCCGCCGACGACAGGTCGGTCGGGGCGGCGGTCGAGTACGCCGTGGAGATCCTGAACGTCAGCACGATCGTCGTGTGTGGACACTCGGACTGCGGCGCGATGAAGGCGCTGGTGCAGGGGTCCGCGTCGCGCGGGTCGCACCTGCACTCGTGGCTGCGCAACGCCGAGCCGTCGCTGATCCGGTTCCACGCGCCGACGTCGCCCGGCTGCGCGGACCTGCCGGTGGCCGACCGCCTCGCGGTCGCGAACGTCGCGCAGCAGCTCGACAACCTGCTCGGTTTCCCGAGCGTGCGCGAGGCGATCGCGGCGGGCACGCTGACGTTGAAGGGCATGTACTTCGACATCTCGAACGCCCGCGTCTACCTGGTCGACCCGGACCGCAACGGGCTGGAGCCCGTGCCGTCACCGGCCTAGAAAACGCTGGGGCCGCCCCGGTTTCCCGAGGCGGCCCCAGTTCCGTTCACCGATCTAGCAGGTGCCGATCCAGGAGCACTCCACGTCGAAGCGCTCCTTCGCCGGAACGTCGGCGCGTTCCTGCGCGGGGACCTTGCGCTGCTGCGGCACCGACTGGACCTGCGGCTGCTGCGCAACCTGGGTCCCGCCGTCGGAGGCGAGCCGCACCGCGACCCTGTCCTCGATGGACTTCGGGCTGTTGAACAGCAGCACGTTGTTCTGCACGATCGAGAACACGAGATCACGTCCCGCCGCCGTGCGCACGTAGCCGGACAGGGCCGACACGCCGCTGAGCGAGCCGGTCTTGGCCTTCACGTTGCCCGCGGCCGGGGTGTTCTTCATGCGGTTGACGAGCGTGCCGTCGACACCGGCCACCGGCAGGGTCGCCTGCCAGGTGGAGAACCACGGCTTCGTCTTCGCCTTGATGAGGATCGACGCCAGCGCGTCCGGCGAGAACTGGTCCAGCCGGGACATGCCGGAGCCGTCGAAGACCTCGACCCCGTTCGGGTCGACGCCGAGACCGGACCACTTGGTGCTCAGCTGGTTGACCCCGTTGGTGAACGACCTGCCCGCCGACTTCACGAGCACCTCGGCCAGCATGTTGTTGCTGTCCTTCATCAACGGCGTGAGCAGCTGGCCCAGCGTCTGCGACTGGTCCGACGCGAGCACCGCGGCACCGGCCGGGGCCGCCGCCCTGCGCACGTCGCCGGTGAACTCGATCCCGTTGTCCCGCAACGCGTTGCGGAACACGGACGAGACCAGCGCGGTCGGGTCCTTCACCGACGCCAGCGCCACCGTCTCGACGTTCGTCGACCCGCTGACCCTGATCACGTTCGTGCCGTGGTCGCGCTCGACGCTCACACCACCGCTGCCGGTGGTCGCCGTGCTGACCACGTGGACGACGTCGTTCTCCGGCTCGGACGTGGCGATGACCGGGGCACCCGCCGCGGCGCCCGGCTTGACCCGCACGAGCACCGTGCCGGCGCTGAACTTCGCGTCCGGCGACAGCGTCAGCGCGGAGGTCTCCGCGTTGTAGGAGAACGGCTCGTCGTCCCACGCCCAGCCCGAACCGTAGGGCTGGGCGTCGAACGCGGTGCCGTCGAGGACCAGCGAACCGCTGATCTTCGTGACACCGCTGTTCTTCAGCGTCGTCGCCAACGCCGCGTACCTCGACCTGCTCATCGTCGGGTCGCCGGTGCCGCGCAGGACGAGGTCGCCCTGCAACGTCGATCCGTTGCGCGTGCCCGAGGACAGCAGCTCGGTCTTCCACTTGTAGTCGGTGCCGAGCAGGTCGAGCGCCGACGTCGTCGTGAGCAGCTTCATGTTCGAAGCGATCTGCTGACGACGCGAGCTCGTCCTGGTGTAGACGACATCGCCCGTGTTCGCGTCCCGGACGACCAGGCCGACGTCCGCGCCGTTCAGCGCGGGGTCGGCGAGGATCGTGTCGAGATCCGCGGTCAGGGCCTCGTTGTCGACGGCCACCGCGCCGCCGCTGGACGTCAGGGTCAACCCTGCCGCCGCAGCGACGACCACCCCCAGAACCTTTAATTTCACGCTTCCACCTCAGACCTGTCGCCTGACCACAAAGTGTGGAAGCTACCGGTCTTGTCGGTGCGCCTGTACGTGTGTGCGCCGAAGAAGTCGCGCTGCCCCTGCACGAGGGCGGCAGGCAGTCGCTCCGAACGGAGGCCGTCGTAGTAGGCCAAAGCGGACACGAAACCCGGCGTTGGGACGCCGGACTCCACCGCACGGACTACCACCCTGCGCCAAGCGGCCTCCGCGTTCTGCACGGCGTCGCGGAAGTACTCGTCCACCAAAAGAGACGCCAGATCCGCGTTCGTGTCGTATGCCTCACGAATGCGGTTGAGGAACTGGGCGCGAATGATGCAGCCGCCGCGCCAGATCGTCGCCATCGCGCCGAGGTCGATGTTCCAGTCGAAGTTCTTCGACGCTTCCCTGATCATGTCGAAGCCCTGCGCGTACGCGACGACCTTCGACGCGTAGAGCGCCTGGCGCACGTCGTCGACCAGTTCGACGTCCGGCTTCGCGACGACCTCGCTGGCACCGAACGCGGCGCGCACGGCCTTGCGCTGCTCGACGTGCCCGCTCAGGCTGCGCGCGAACACGGCCTCGGCGATACCGGTGACCGGCACGCCCAGTTCCAGCGCCTCCTGCACGGTCCAGCGGCCGGTGCCCTTCTGCTCCGCGGCGTCCTCGATCACGTGCACGAGCGGCGTGCCGTCGGCGTCGACGTGCTTGAGCACCTCGGCGGTGATCTCGACCAGGTACGACTCCAGGTCGCCCGAGTTCCACTGCGTGAAGACCTCGGAGATCTCCGCCGGCGACTGCCCGCCGATGCGGCTCAGCAGGTCGTACGCCTCGGCGATCAGCTGCATGTCGGCGTACTCGATGCCGTTGTGCACCATCTTCACGAAGTGCCCGGCGCCGTCCGGCCCCACGTGCACGCAGCACGGCTGACCGTCCACCTTGGCGGCGATCTCCTCGAACACCGGACCGACGTGCTCGTAGGACTCCGCGGGCCCACCGGGCATGATGCTGGGCCCGTTGAGCGCGCCCTCCTCGCCACCGGAGATGCCGGCGCCGACGAACAGCAGCCCCTTCTCCTTCAGCGCGGCCTCACGCCGGCGCGTGTCGTTGAAGTGCGCGTTGCCGCCGTCGATGACCATGTCGCCCGGCTCGAGGATCCCGCTCAGCTCGTCGATGACGGCGTCGGTCGGGCCACCCGCCTTGACCATGATGATGATCTGGCGCGGCGTCTGCAGGCTGTCGACCAGGTCCTGCAGCGTCTCGGCGCCGACGAAGTCGCCCTCGTGGCCGTGCTCCTCGAGCAGGGCCTTCATCTTCGCGGGCGTCCGGTTGTGCACGGCGACTTTGAAGCCGTGCCGCGCGAGGTTGCGCGCGAGGTTGCTGCCCATGGTGGCAAGACCGGTGACCGCGATACGTGCTTTGCCTTCCGTCATGCGCACAGCCTGCCGTGTTCTCCGCCTTTGCGCGAGACGTCACAGGGTGTTCTCAGACTCCGTTTTGCCAGGTGAACCGCGTCACGTGCCCGTACGTATGGCTAGGCGTAAGTTGGCTTCATGACCGAATTCACGAGCGTGGGACGCTCGGCGACCGACCGTGCCTCCAGGTACGGATCGCAGCTGGTGAAGCACTTCACGCACAAGGACCTCGAAGGGTCCTGGGAGGACGATCGCGGGTTCGTCCGCTTCTCGGGCGGCCTGGCGGAGTTCGAGGCGGCACCGGACGCGTTGATCATGCGCGTGGTGGCCTCGTCCGAGGAGGACACAGCCCGTCTGCGCGACGTCGTGGAACGCCACCTCGTCCGCTTCGGCACCCGCGACGAGCTCTCGGTCACCTGGGACTCAGGTAGCGAGAACTGACGCCGCCAGCCCGATGAGAGCGGTCCCGCACGTTCTCTCGAACACCGTCCGCGTCCTCGGCCTGCTCAGCAGGTTCCCGAGCTGACGCGCCGACGGCACGACGACCGCCCAGAACGCCGCGAACACGCCGACCGTGACCGCGCTCAGCAGCGCCGCCTGCGGGAGGGGCGCGGCGTTCGGGTCCATCGCCTGCGGGATGAGGCTCAGGAACGTGAGCATCACCTTGGGGTTCAACAGATCGCACAACAACCCGCGCAGGAACGCGTGGCGCTGCCGCGGCTGCTCGTGCACGGGCTTGCTGGCCGACCTGATGGTCTGGAACCCGATGTAGGCCAGGTACCCCGCCCCGACCGCCTTGACCGCGAACAACGCCGTGGGCGCCGCCGCCACGAGCGCCGACAGCCCGACCGTCGCCAGCGTCGCGTGAACCAGCAGCCCGGTCATCACCCCGAGGGCCGCCTCGACACCCTTCTTCGTGCTCTTGGCGGCGTTGCTCATGATCAGCACGAAGTCCGGCCCCGGCACGATCATGATGACCAGGAGGGCGACCAGGAACGACGTCCACGCGATGTGCATGTCGCCGATCCTTTTCCGTCGTTCGCCTGTGTTCCAGCAGGTCAGTACGATGTTCGGTTATGCGCGAACAAGCCGAACTGGATTCGGTCGACTGGCACATCCTGGAGGAGTTGCAGAACGACGCCACCCTGCCGAACCGCACCCTGGCCGAGGTGGTCGGCCTCGCGCCCTCGTCGTGCCTGCAACGGGTGCGGCGGCTGCGCGACCTCGGCGTGATCACCGGGTGCCACGCGGTCGTGGACCCCGCGTTGACCGGGCTGCCGTTGGAGGCGGTGATCTCGGTGAACGTGCGTCCGCACACCCGTGTCGTGGTGGCCGGCTTTCGGGCGTTCGTGATGGCGCAGCCGGAGACTCGGTCGATCTTCCACGTCTCGGGGCAGGCGGATTTCCTGATCCACATCGCGGTGGCTGATTCGACGCACCTGCAGGCGTTCTTGATGGACAAGATCGCTTCGCGGACGGAGGTGCGGAACTTGACGTCTTCGGTGGTGTTGGAGCGGGTGGAGACTCGGGCTTTGACGCCGCCTTCGAACCTGCGGCCTGCGCACCGCCGCCGGAAGGTTTAGCGCCGGCGAGTCAGCGCGTCGAGGTCGAACGTCAGCGGGGCAGGCCGAGTCAGCTGCACCTCGCCCACACAGTCCCCGACGAGCTTGTAAATGCCGTCCACGAGTTCGAACGCCGTGAGGCTGATCGGGTCTCCGAGCTCCACCAGCCAGTAGTGCGCTATTCCCGCTTCGGCGTACTCCTTGGGTTTGGTGACGCTGTCGACGCGCCCCGACTCCTCGGACATGATCTCGACCACCAGCACCACGTCCTCAGCGGCGAACCGCGTGACGTCGTCGCGAAATGCCCGGCTCGACGCCACCACCACGTCAGGCTTACGCATCAATGGGCAGCCCCTGTCCGCGAGCACCACGTCGAACGAGTGCACTACGTCGAGCTCAGAGGGCAGCTGCCCGTCAAGTTGATGCGTGAACGCCATAAGCGCGCGTTGGTGGTGTGGCGTGCGCGGCGGCATCTCCACGAGAACACCGTGGACGAGTTCGTACCGCCTGCATTCGTCCTCGGCCATCGCGTCGTAAGCGTCCAGCGTCGTGATCACACCCGATCATCGACGCGCCCCGGTTCCGCCTTGATCACTCACATCGGGGTTCGAACGCTTAAGCGAACTCAGACCTCATCGGGTGAAGGTTTGATCACCCGGATCAACCCCTCCTGCACCACAGTCGCCACCAAAGCCCCGTCCTGCGTGAAGAACCGCCCGGTGGCCAACCCCCGATTCCCAGAGGCAGAAGGCGACGAGGTGTCGTACAACAACCACTCATCAGCCCGAAAAGCCCGGTGGAACCACATCGCGTGGTCCAACGAAGCCCCCAGAACCTTGTCCAGCCCCCAATAAACCCCGTGCCGGGCCAAAACCCCGTCCAGCAAGGTCATGTCCGACGCGTAGGTCATGACACAAAGCTGCAACATCGGATCGTCCGGCAGCTTGCCGTCCGCCTTCATCCACACCCGCGACGCGGCCTTGCCAGGACCGTCCTCACGCGACTCCCACGGCGGCTCCGTCACGTACCGCACGTCGATCGGGCGCGGGAACTTCAGGTTCACCAGCGGGTAGGTCGCGGCGGACTCCTGCCACGTCGGCAGCGACTCGGGGTCCGGCACGGAAGGCATCTCCGAGGTGTGCTCGACGCCCTGCTCCTTGATCTGGAACGACGCCGACAGCGAGAAGATCGCCTTGCCGTGCTGCACGGCCACGACGCGGCGCGTGGTGAACGAGCGGCCGTCGCGGATGCGGTCCACCTCGTACACGATCGGCACGCGCGGGTCGCCGGGGCGGATGAAGTACGAGTGCAGCGAGTGCACGCGGCGTTCGACCGGCACAGTGCGGCCCGCGGCCACCAGGGCCTGGCCGGCCACCTGGCCGCCGAACACGCGCACCGGCGACTCGGCCGGGGAGACGCCGCGGAAGATGTTCTCCTCGATGCGTTCCAGGTCGAGCAACGCGACCAGGTCGTCCACTGCGGATTGCCCGCTCAGCCCGGACGGGTGCGAAGCGGCGGCTCGGGCGGCCTCAGTCACGGCAGAACTCTCCTAGCGGAACGGACACGGCGACGGCCCCGCGTCCTCACACGAACAGTATGAGGGCGTGGGGCCGTCGGGCTGACTGAGAGGCCGACCACTTACGCGTGGTCGTCCTCCCCCAGCCTGTGCACGCGGATGAGGTTCGTCGACCCGATCGTGCCGGGAGGCGAACCGGCGACGACGACCATGAGGTCGCCCGCGGAGTAGCGGCCGATCTCGATCATGGCCACGTCGACCTGGCGGACCATCTCGTCGGTGGACTCCACCTTCGGGACCAGGAACGTCTCGGTGCCCCACGTCAGCGACAGCTGCGAGCGGACCGACGGCTCCGGCGTGAACGCCAGCAGTGGCAGGTGCGTGTGCAGGCGGGCGAGACGGCGGACCGTGTCGCCGGACTGCGTGAACGCGACCAGCGCCTTGGCGTTGAGGCGCTCGCCGATGTCGCGGGCCGCGTACGAGATCACGCCGCGCTTGGTGCGCGGGACGTGCGTCAGCGGCGGCACGACGACCGACTCGGTCTCGACGGCCTCGATGATGCGGCCCATGGTCTGCACGGACTCGATGGCGTACCGGCCGACCGAGGTCTCGCCGGACAGCATCAGGGCGTCCGCGCCGTCCAGCACCGCGTTCGCGACGTCGGACGTCTCGGCGCGGGTCGGGCGGGAGTTCGTGATCATCGAGTCGAGCATCTGGGTCGCGACGATGACCGGCTTCGCGTTCTCGCGGGCGATCTGGATCGCGCGCTTCTGCACGAGCGGCACGTGCTCCAGCGGGAGCTCCACGCCCAGGTCACCGCGGGCGACCATGACGCCGTCGAAGGCGAGCACGATGGCCTCGAGGTTGTCGACGGCCTCCGGCTTCTCGATCTTCGCGATCACCGGGAGGCGGCGGCTGCCCGAGCGGTCCATGACCTGGTGGACCAGGTCGATGTCCGCCGGGGAGCGCACGAACGACAGGGCGATGAAGTCCACGCCCAGCGAGAGCGCGAACTCGAGGTCCTCGATGTCCTTCTCCGACAGCGCCGGCACGGAGACGTCCATGCCGGGCAGCGAGAGGCCCTTGTTGTTGCTGACGGGTCCGCCCTCGGTGACCTCGCAGACGACGTCGGAACCCTCGACGTCGACGACCACGAGGCCGACCTTGCCGTCGTCGACGAGCAGGCGGTCGCCGACCTTGGCGTCCTTCGCGAGCTCCTTGTACGTCGTCGACACGCGGTCGTGCGTGCCCTCGACGTCCTCGACGGTGACGCGGACGACGTCGCCGGTGTTCCAGTCGACCGGACCCGCGGCGAAGCGGCCGAGGCGGATCTTGGGGCCCTGGAGGTCGGCGAGGATGCCCACGGCGCGGCCGGACTCGTCGGCTGCCGCGCGGACCATGTCGTAAACCTGCTTGTGGTCGGCATGGCTGCCGTGGCTGAAGTTCATCCTGGCCACGTCCATACCGGCCGCTACCAGGTCGCGGACCTTGTCCGGCGTGCCAGTGGCGGGACCGAGGGTACAGACGATCTTTGCGCGTCGACTCACGTCTAGAGAGAGTAGACCTGGTTCCTGGACCGATCCCGAACTACCCATCAGTAATGTTTTGACAATGGGACGAGTCCTTCCGTTCGTGATCGCGGCGTTGCTCAGTGTCGTCGTGCTGTTCACCCCCGAGTCAGGCGTGCCGAGCTCCCCACCTGGTACGGACAAGGTGGTGCACACCGCGCTGTTCGCGTTGCTCGCCTTCACGGGCCTCTACGCGAGGCTTCGTCACATTCTGGTCGCGCTCGTCGTCTATGCGGGCGTCTCGGAGGTCCTGCAGGCGCTGATCACGCCGTTGCACCGGAGTGGGGACGTGCTCGACGCCCTGGTGGACGTGCTGGGCATCGGCCTGGGCTGGGCTATCTACGCGGCTGTTCGCTCACGCCGACGTGGTCCTCGCACCACGCGTTGAAGTCCCGCAGCTGCCGCCACGACCTGCGCACCCGGTCCAGGCACTCCGGCTCGTGCAGTGCGTCGTCCGGCTCCCACACCTTCCGCACGTAGATCGACCGGTGCTTCAGCAGGTCGAGGTGCGGGTGGTCGTCGGCGAACCCGCGCGGCTTCGACTTCATCACGTCGCCGGCCAGCGTCCAGCCCTGCTTGACGAGCTTGTCCACGATCTTGCGCAGCAGCACGCCGTGGGCGCCGACCGAGGCGCGGTAGCGCGCCAGCTGGTCGGAGGCCATGTGGAACGAGCCGCCGCCGGTCATCAACCCCTCGGGACTGAGCTGCACGTAGTACGCGCCGCCGCCGCGGCCCTTCTCGATGACCGCGCCGCAGTGGTCCTTGTACGGCGTCTTGTCCTTGGCGAACCGCACGTCGCGGTACGGCCGGAACACCTTGCCCTCGCCGAACTCCTTCTCCAGCGCGAGCAGCAGGGCCTCCATCGGTGCCCGCACGTCGCGTTGGTAGGTCTCCTTGTTGTCGTCCCAGTACGCCTTCGTGTTGTCGAGGACGAGTCCGTCGTAGAAGTCGATGGCGTACTCGCCAAAACCGCTGAACGTCACCGAGTCAGCCTAGGCCGACCGCCCAAACGCGTGAAAATTCGTTTGAGGACACACAAGCGGGGCCATAATCCGGTGAATGCCACGCCGTATCAACGCGCTCGCGACCTGGCTCCTCCAACTCGGTCCGGACGAGGTGGCCACCGTCCTGACGCACCGCCGTGACGTGGCTGACCGGTTCCTACGCACGTTGAAGGACCTGGCGACCCAGCTGACCGACTCCGACTCCGTGCACGCCGCCGAGGACACGCTCGACCAGGGCGCTCTCGACGTGCTCGCCGTGATCGTCGCGCAGGGCAACTCCGGCACCATCGACACGGTCTGCACCGAGCTGCGGTGCGCGGTCGACGACTTCGAACGGGCCTTCGGGCAGCTCAAGGACCGCGCGCTGGCGTGGCCGGACGGGCCGCGGCTGGTCGCGGTGAACTCGGTGCGGGCGAGCGGGACGCACGGCCGGCTGACGGTGCGGCCGAGGACCCCGCGCACGCGCAGGGCGTTGGAGATCTCGCCGATCGTGCCCGCGATGTCCACTGTGGACGGAGTGGCGCGGCTGCTGGCGCACTGCGAGCAGGACACGTTCGACGCCCGCTACACCGGTGGCGTGGCGACCGTGGAGATCCGGCGGGTGGCCAAGGCGTTGCGGGTCACCGACGGGACGCTGCGGCTGTGGCTCGAGCTCGGGGTCGAGGCGCAGCTGCTGGGGGTGGACCGGTCGCGCCTGTTACCCACCGGGCGCGGTGACGAGTGGCTCGGCTCGCAGCCCGGCCGCCGGCTCGCCGCGCTCGTCGAGGCCTGGCAGCGGATGGACTGGCGGCCGGAACCGGACCAGGCACGGGCCGCGTTGCGCGACTACACCGGCGCCGCGGGGCTCGAGCTGCGGCGCGGCACCCTCGAACGGTTCTCGGCGCACGAGGCGTTCGCCGACCTGGGCGAGCTGGTGGACGACCTCGTCTGGGAACGTCCGGCCGTGCACGACCCGCGCGCGACGGCGGCGGTGATCGGCGAGATGGAGTCGCTGGCACTGGTGGCGGGTGGCGCGCTGACCGGGCTCGGCGTCGCGGTGCTGGAGGGTGGCGACGTCGAGTCGGCAGCCGCGGCGCTGATGCCGGCGGCGACGGAGAAGGCGGCGTTCCAGACGGACATGACGGCCGTGGTGAACGGCCTGCCGTCGCCGGAGCTGAGCGCGACGCTGAACCTGGTGGCGGACCTGGAGGACAACGACGCCGCCCGCGTGTGGCGGATGTCGCCGGGGTCGGTGCGGCGGGCGCTCGACACCGGGCTGTCCGCCGAGGCGGTGCTCGTGAAGCTGGCGGCGGTGTCGGAGGCCCCGCTGCCGCAGGCGGTCGGCTACCAGGTGCGGGACGTGGCGCGGCGGCACGGGCACCTGACGGTCACGGACGTGCGGAGCTGCGTGCGGGCGGCGGACTCCGCCCTGCTGCAGGAGATCTCGAAGTCGCGGAAGCTGACGGCGCTGAAGCTGCGGTTCCTCGCGCCGACGGTGTTGGCGTCGGACCGGCCGATGGCGGAGACGCTGGAAGCGTTGCGGCGCGCCGGGTACGCGCCGACCGGGGTGGACGGCGGCGACCAGTCCATTGTGGAACGGATCGAGAAGCCGCGGGCGCCGGCCAGGGGTGAGCGCCGGCCGGAGCGGTGGTGGCGGACCGACCTCGACGACGTGGAGCTGGCGCAGCTCGCGATCCGGCTGGTGGAGCAGGAACGGCCGAGCGTCGGGCGGGGGACGCCGCGGGCCGGCGCGGCGCGGATGCTGCGCGACCAGAACGTCTTCCTGCGCGACGAGGAGGTCGTGCTGCTGGCGTCGGCGCTGGTGGACGGCAGCAGCGTCGAGATCCTCTACGCGAGCGGGCCGCGCAGGACCGAGACGCACGTGGTCGTGCCGACCAAGCACCTCGAGGGCGTGCTGAGCGTGGCGTGCGCGGACGGCACGAGCAGGGAGTTCGACATCGGCCACGTCCGCGAGGTCGCCCTGCCCCGCTGAGCGAGGCCCGGTGAACAGCTGGTGAAGTCCCGCGACCCCCGGTGATCACGTGCTGATACTGGGAGGGTGGCCGACCCGATTTCCGCCGGACTGCTGATGGTGCTGGAGACCGTGCTGGAGCGCGTTCTCGTCGGGCTCTTCGACGTGGTCCACAAGGGCGCGCGGGACAAGAAGCGCCGGCGCGAGCTCACCAGGCCGGGGCCGCTGGTCGAACGGGTGTCGAGCGAGCTCGCCCGCGGTGAGCTGAGCTCGGTCGAGCAGCACGAGTGGCAGGCCGCCGTGGACGCCGTGCGCGAGTCGATCGAGGCCGCGCTGCCGCTGCGCGACGACGAGGCGCTGCGGGTGATGCTGACGCCGGAGTCGTTGCGCGCCCACGTGGTGTCCCGGTCGGCGAGGATCCGGCGGGCGGCGGGGCTGTCGGACCACGCGACGGCGGTCTACGACGCCGTGCTGGCGCGGGTCTGCGGCGCCGTGGTCGAGCTGGTCTGGTCGCAGCCGGAGTACGCGCGCCGGCTCGCGGTCGAGATGTTCCGCATGACCCGTGCCACGGCGGACGCCGTGGCGCGGCTCGCGGACCAGGGGCAACTGGCGCTGGCGGCGGCGCACCGCGACTTCGAGGACCGGTACGCCGACCAGGTCGCGCACTCGCTGGGCGGGCTGGAGCTGTTCGGCGTCTCGCGCGGGCGGGCTCCGCGTCGGCACTCGTTCGACACCTCGTACGTGTCGCTGGCGGTGGCGCGGGTCGGAGACACCGACGAGCTGACCGGGGCCGGACTGCCGGTGGGAACCGCGCTGACCGACACACCGCGCGTGCTGATCCGGGGCGGGGCGGGAGCGGGCAAGACGACGTTCCTGCGCTGGCTCGCGATGAACGCGCTGGGCGAGACGCGGACGTCGGGCAACGAGTGGCTGGGACTGGTGCCGTTCTTCGTGCCGCTGCGGCAGTACACGACCCTGCCGAAGCCGGAGGAGTTCATCTCGTCGACGGCCTCGATGATCGCGGAGGAGAAGCCGTCGGGCTGGGTCACCGCGCGACTCAGGGAAGGACGGGCGCTGGTCCTCGTTGACGGCGTGGACGAGCTGGTGTCCGAACGGCGCGCCGAGGCACGGCTGTGGCTCGAACAGCTGGTCAACGCCTATCCGGAGGCCCGCTACGCCGTCACGACCCGGCCCGCGGCGGTGCCGGAGGACTGGCTGGAGGACGTCGGCTTCGAGACGTTCGACCTGTTGCCGTTGAGCGACAAGGGCGTGCGCGACTTCGTGGAGGCCTGGCACACGGCCGCCCGCGACGAGCCGGGCCTGACGCGCGACGCACGGGTGTGGCTGACCGAGTGCGAGACGCGGCTGGTGGGGACGCTCGCGAAACGGCCGGATCTGCGCCGTCTGGCGTCGAGCCCGTTGCTGGCCGGGTTGCTGTGCGCGTTGCACCAGGACCGAAACATGCACCTGCCGCGTGACCGGCGCTCGCTGTACGAGGCCGCGCTGGACCTGCTGCTGGTGCGGTGGGACGAGGACCGCGGTCTCGCGCTGCCGTCGTTCTCGAAGGAGGAGCAGCTCGTCCTGCTGCAACGGTTCGCGTACTCGCTGGTGCGCAACCGGGAGCTTATGGTGCCGCGCGAGGAGGCCGTGCACCGGCTCGGCAACGCGATGCGCGGGCTGCGGTCGCACGAGATCGACCCGGACGACGCGATGCAGCGGCTGCTCGAACGCGCCGGGCTGCTGCGGGAGGTCTCGCACGACCGGGTGCAGTTCGTGCACCGGACGTTCCGCGACTACCTGGCGGCCAAGGAGGTCGTCGACGCGGGTGACCTGAACCTGTTGGTGGACAGGGCACATCTCGACGAGTGGCACGACGTCGTGGTCATGGCCGTAGCGCACGCACGTCCGCGCGAACGGGCCCGCGTGCTGATGGACCTGCTGGCGGGCAACGACGACACGCGCAAGGACGAGCGCGGACGCGACAAGCTGCGACTGCTCGCGCTGGCGTGCCTCGACCAGGCCGACGTGATCGAACCCGAGACGGCACGGGCGCAGGTCACCCAGGCCGCCGCCGCGCTGATCCCGCCGGCGAGCTTCGCGCACGCGGACGCGTTGTCCGAGGCCGGGTCGTTCGTGGTCGACCTGCTGCCCGGCCCGGAAGCCACCAGCGACTCGGCTGTGGCCGCGTACATCGTGCGGACGCTCGCGAACATCGGCGGTGAGGGCGCGTGGGAGCGGATCGCGGAGTTCGTGGCCGTGGACCACGCGATGGTCATCGACGAGCTGCTGCGGGCGTGGCGGAACACACCGGACGCGGAGCAGTACGCGCGCACCGTGTTGTCCAAAGTGGACTTCGGTGACCGCCGGGTGGACGTGCGCGGCTGGCACCGGATCCAGTTCATCCTGCACCTGGAGAAGCTGCGGTACGTGCGCTGCATCGGCAACATCAACCCGCTCGACCCGCTGGCCGCCATGCCGTCGCTGCACCGGCTGGAGCTGTGGCAGAACGAGGTCATGCGCGACCTGTCGCCGCTCGCGCTCTCCCGGTCGCTCAAGGAGCTGCACCTGAGCCGCTGCCGCCCGCTCGGACGGATCGACCTGGCACCGGTGAAGGACCTCGACGAGCTGCACCTGCACTTCAGCAGGGTCGACCTGGCCTCGCTGGACGGCGGCTCGCTGCGGCGGCTGCAGATCCGCGACTCGGCGACCGACGACGGCCTGGCCGCACTGCCGGCGCTGCCCGCGTTGCGCGAGCTGGCGATCGACCACCGCCCGCCCTACCCGCTGGCGGGGCTGGAGCGGTGGCCGACCGTCACGGCGCTGGAGGTGTTCGGCATACCGGCGGCGGACGACGTGCGCGCGTTGCCGGCGTTGGAACACCTGGTCGTGCACCAGCCGGAGTCGCCGGCACGGCTGGCGGAACTGCGTCAGCAGCTGCCGGGAGTCCGCGTCACCACCTGATGTCGGACAGGCTCTCCAGCGGCTCGCGCTCGGACTCGTCGAGCAGCTGGACCGACGCGGTGTCGGCGGCGTGCAGCTCGGCGGGGAAGGTGAAGCTCGTGCGCTTCTCCAGCTCGGTCAGCGACACCTGGAACACGCGGAACTCGTCGAGGTCGAGCGCCTCGGCCAGGACGAGGTTCTGGGTGAGCAGGAACGCGCTGCACCGCAGCTCGCCGTCGACGACGAACGCGATCGCCTTGTAGAACTCGCGCGGGATCGCGACGCTGCGGAAGACCCTGTCGTCGGCGTTGAACACCGGGCCGCCGTAGACGCTGACCTTGAGGTTGTCGACGTCGACGTCGGCGAGCACCGCGTCCTCGAGCCTGCCCCAGAGCCCTTCCTTGGTGCTCTGGTTGAAGTCGTCCATCTGCGGCGTGATGTTCGTGAAGAAGAACGAGTCCCTGTTCGCCTTCTGCGCCTCGGCCTTCGGGCCCCAGCACAGGTCGGCGCGGCGGGCGAGGTGCCCGCGGTCGAGCCGGTTGTCGCGGTAGAGCTCGTCCCCTGTCTGGAACTGCGCCGGGATCCGCGGGTCCTTGACGAACGGGATGTTGCTGCGGCTCAACGCCTTCAGCTCACCGCCGTCGATGTTCCACGCGACCCAGATCGCGAACTTGCGCGACTTGCTCAACGCGAGCGAGAAGTGCGTGTAGTCGATCGTGGTCGAGCCGTCGAGCTCGACGGCGTCGTCCGCGCCCGAGTCGTTCAGGACGGGCAGCCCCGCGGCGGTGCCGAGGAACTTCGCGTCGAATCCCGCACTGGTCATGTGTGTCGCCCCCTACTGGTTCACCTGCAGGGTCGACACATCTCACACCACCGTTAGCCGGGTGCACCCGAACGGCCCAGTGTTCACCGGGACTTCGCCGGGACGACGGAAAAGGCGCCGCGACCGGAGCGGCCGCGGCGCCTCCGTCCTACCTCCCGACCAGCTCGACGGTCCTGCCCGCGCGCCGGGACTCGTCGACCCACTGGTCGATCGCCTGCCCGCAGGCCTGGTCGAGGTGCCGGACCTCGCTCAGGTCCATCCGGACGTGCTCCCGGTCGACCCGCTCCAGCTCGTCGAGCAGCCTCGGCAGCCGCAGGAACGTCGCGTTGCCCCGCAACGCCACCCCGTCGGCCGTGACGACCACCGACAGCCGGGACACGTCCCAGGCCGTCTTCACGACCGCGGCCAGCAGGCCCACGATCGTGCCGGTCAGCAGGTCCGTGGCCACGATGAGGCCCGCGGTCAGCACCAGCACCGCGACCTCCATCCTGTCCTTGCGCCACAACGGGAGCAGCTGCCCGAGACCGAGCAGCTTCCAGCCCGCGTGCACCAGCACCGCCGCCAGCACGGCCACCGGGATCAACGTCAGCAGCCCCGGCGCCGCCACCACGAACACCAGCAGCCACACGCCGTGCAGGACCCTGGACGCCTTCGTGCGCGCCCCGGCCGACACGTTCGCGGAGCTGCGCACGATGACCGCCGTCATGGGCAACGCACCGAGCACACCGCAGATCGTGTTGCCGACGCCCTGCGCGACCAGTTCCTTGTTGTACTGCGTGCGCGGACCGTCGTGCATGCGGTCGACGGCCGCGGCGCTGAACATGCTCTCCGCCGACGCCACCAGCGCGAACACCACGGCCGTGCCGATGACCCCGGTGTCCAGCAACGACAGGTTCGGCAGGTGCACGTCCGCCGACAGCGTGCCGACCACGATCTTGTCGACGTCCGACGCGAACACCGCCGCCACCGCGGTGCTCACGACCACGCCCACCAGCATGCCCGGCACGACCTTCAGCGGAGTCCGCTGCCACCCCAGCATGATCACCACGGTCATCAGCCCGAGCGCGATCGCCACGGGCGACACGACGATCGGCTTGAGCTGGCCGAAGATCAGCACCAGCCCGATGCCCGCGAGCATGCCCTGCACGACAGCCGGTGAGATCGCGCGGAACCACCGGCCGCACCGGGCTAAGCCCAGTGCCACCTGCAAGAGCCCGGCGCCCAGCACGATCACGCCCAACGCCCCGATCCCGTGTCGGCCGACGGCGTCCGCCACCAGCACCGTCAGCCCGGCAGCCGGACCGCTCACCTGCATCGTGCTGCCCGGCAGCAGGCCGACGACGATGCCGCCGACCACCCCGGTCACGATGCCGAGCTCGGCCGGCACCCCGGACGCCACCGCCACGCCGACGCACAACGGCAACGCCACGAGGAACACGACGACCGACGCGCCCAGGTCAGCCCAGTACTTGTTCTTCATCCTGGACCCCTAGAGCGGAAGGAAGGCGTGCTCGTCGCACGCGGAGACCTCGCCGGTCTCGATGTCGTAGAACCAGCCGTGGACGCGCAGCTCGCCCGTCGCCACCTTCTCGGCGACGAACGGGTAAGCCAGCAGGACGTCCAGCTGCGCGCGAACGTGCTGCTGCCCCTCCTGCCGCATGGCCGGATCACTGACCTGACGCGGTTCCGTGGGCTGCAACCAGCCGCGCATCGCGGGCAGGTGGTCGATGCCGCCCCCGGTCAACGCGCCCACCGCACCGCAGTGGGAGTGACCGCACACGACGATCTCGCTGACCCCGAGCTGCAGCACGGCGAACTCGATCGTGGCCATCTCACTGCTCGGGGCGTGCAGCGAGTAGGCGGGGATGACGTTGCCGGCGGTCCGCAGCTCGAACAACGAGCCGGGCTCGGCCCCCGTGATCGCGGCCGTCACGATGCGCGAGTCGGCACACGTGATGAACATCGTGCTGGGCTGCTGCCCCGCCGCGAGCTTGCGGCCGAGCGCACGCGACCGTGAAGCGGCATGTGCGCGGGCATGCTGAACAAAGCGATGGAAGTCCATGGGAGTCCCTCACTGCATTGGAGATATGTGTTCGGTTTGATCGGGTGATGGGGACCGATCAGTTCCGGAACACCTGCAATGCGGGAGGTGTGCGCCAGACGCTTATGGGTTCGGCCGACGACACGGGCACGAAACCCGGCTTGTCCTGCGGCGCGATCGCCATGACCGACGACGGCCTGGCCAGACGTGCCTCGCGGTCCGGCGCGACGACGACGCGCAGCCGGTTCGTCTCACGCTCCTCGCGCGGCGCCTCTTCCTTCGGCACGGAGGTCTTCGACTTCGGCGGCGGCGCACTGACCGACGCGGTCGAGACGGCAGGGGTCAGCACGGCGCAGAGGGCGACCACGATCGCGAGCAGAACGCTGCGCATGGCTCACCCCCGACCGAGTTGATCTACCTTCAACCAGTTTTACCGGAGAAGATGACGCGGTGGTTAACACATGACATGTACCACCGTCTTAGACGCGAAGTTCACCCGAAAGTGTCTTCACTTCTCACTAGGTGGAGCGATTTGACGGTGTCGGGAAGTTCGAAGGCGTCGAGCAGCAGCCGGTGGGCGACCTGCCGGAACTCCTGATCAGGATGGCGCTCCTCGAAATCGGTGAGCAGCCGCCGAAGTGTCTCACTCGGAAACACGGCGTCGGCTATCTCCGCGATGTCCTGAGAAGAGCTCGAGTTTTGCCACGACCAGTCGAAGGTTCGCTGCAGATCCAGGGCGGCACACGCGCGGATCGCAGCGCTGCGAGCCCCTGCTGGACCCAGACCCCGGAGTTGGTCCAGGAGGTAGGGAACCGTGTCGTGTCCATCCTTCCAGCCCCTGACCAGGCTGGACGGTATGACGTGGCGGAGGAGGATGAGGTCCTCGGCCCCGAAATCGTGTTTCGCGAGCCCGAACACGACCTCGCGCGCTTGTGGATCGCCCGCCCACGCCACGGCTAAATGGCTGGCGATCCACCGCGCGTGCTTCATCGAAGTCTCGCGTTCGGCACGCAGTGCGATGGCATGCAGTACGTCACGGCGCCGTGGCCATCCTCGGTCGAGCGCGGCGATGAGCGGCTCGCGGACGCGACTGTTCCCCTCTTTGTACAGGCGGCTCAAGAAGGTCTCGTAGAGGACCTCATCACCGGACTCCCGTTCGAGTGAGGCGATCGCCGCCCTGCGCACGGCCTCGTCCCGGTCCGACAGCCCAGCGAGCGCTGCTTGTCGACGTTCGGCACGTGAGGCGATCGCAAGCTCCAACCGGAAGCCGACGATCCGCTCGCCAAGGGTTGATGAGGCCCGATACTTCTTGATGTCACGGCGCGTGAACTCAGATATGGGAATGCACACCGAGAGGGCTTCAAGAGCGGACACGATCTCGGAGAGGTATTCAGAGTAATAGTCAGCCTTGGGCGACACGAACTCCACGTAAATCACCAGCCGGTGCGCGAGCTCCGATGCCCAGTTCTGATCTGCCGGAGCGACCGAACCAGCCTCCGCGAGGCAACGGGCAGCAAAGGCCAGAGCCCTCACATCAGCGAAGCTCGAGAGGCTGTGCACGATCTCCCTGATCGGAGAGCCCTGACCAGACAGCATCGCCGAGAGCAACAGCAGGGGTTCCCGCCACCGGTCGTCCGACCAATTCAGCCGGAACACCTCTGTCTTGAGCCACTCGTAGTCCGCTCGCCGCTGGTTGAACTCCGATAGCACATGCTTCGCGACGAAGTACTCCATGAAAGTCCGGTGCACGAACCCGAAAACGCCGTCACCGGTCTCCGCCAGGACGAAAGTCCGCTCCCTCAAGTGGTTCAAGATCTCCACGGCGATGGCCCGCGCCTCCCCCGGAGGTTTGGCGTACTGCTTCTCCAGATAGGCCCCGATGATGTCCCGCAACGGCGCGTAGGCGATCGCGTTCAGCTCATGCCCCTCATCACGCCGGCTCGACAGCATGGTCATGGCGATGGACTGGAGGATCTCCGCCTTCTGCTCACCGCCGATGCGGAAGTCCAGCGGTAGCAGCTCCTTGCTGTCGATCTTCTTCCGCTTGACGTCCCAGTCTTCGAGCAGCACGGCGGTGCACCGGTCGTAGAGCTGCCACCGCTTCTCCGGCAGGTCCTGGTGCTTGTACAGGACCGCCATCATGGTGAGCAGCAACGGGTTCCCGGCCAGCTCCAAGAGCCTGGGGTTGTCGGCTATCCGGTGCACCAGGCCAGCGGCGTCGCGCTCGTCGTTGTCGAAGCTGTAGTGCTCGTACCACTTCGGCACAAACTCGCGGATCTCCCTGATCCCGAAGTCGAGCAGCGTGTAGTGCTCGAAGCCGGCCAGCCCCAGCTCGGTCTCGTCATAGCCGACAATCCGGGACGACACGACGACTCGCGCATCCGGATGCATAAGGGTGAACGCGCGGAACTGGTCGGTCACCCGGCTGCGGGCCGCCGGGTCGAAGACCTCGTCAAGTCCGTCGAAGAACACGACGGCGCCGTCGTCGAGCGCCTCCACCAATTGGGTGCCGTCCACCAGGAGGCCGAAGTTCTCCGAGATGCTCGCGATGAGGTAGGTCAGGAAGTCGGGACTGCCGCGCAGCACGTACTCGCGCAACTCCACGAGCAGCACCAGCGGCAAGTCCCGCAACTCGACCGGCACCCGGCTCGCGTCGCTCGCCCCGTCCGAGATCGCCAGCAACGACGCCTGGAAGAGCGTGCTCTTGCCACTGCCCGGCCCACCGAGGACCACCTGCTTCTGTTCCCGGCCGAGGACGACGACACTGTCCTCCGACGGCGCCGGGCCGCCCTCCCCGTCCTCCTCCGGCAGGTCGTAGTCGGGACGTCCGGCGCGGAGTTGCTGCGGCGTGAAGACGTCGAGCAGCGGGATTCGGGCCAACCGGTCGTGCTGGGCGCCGGCAATGACCGAGAGCCGGACGTAGCGGTACTTCTCGACGACCGCCCGGCGGTATGGAGCCCAGTCGACGTTGCTGTCGACGACGCTGTCGTTGCGCTCCCACTTCTGGATGCCCTCCGCCACCTGCCGGGCGAGGTCGTCCTTCGACCCGAAGACGCCCACGACCCGGCTCTCCATCAGCTCGGAGCGGAACTGGCGCACACGGTCGATCTTCTCCAGTTCCATGAGCTTGGGCGCCCACGAGTGGTCTTCGGACAACACGAAGGCCAGTACCGGGATATCCGCGTCGACGGCCGCGCGGTACTCCAGTTCGGTGATCGACTCGCTGTGGCCGGGCGGGATGAAGCCGTACCGCCACGCCATGACCACGACGTAAAGGTCAGCGGAACGCACGTCCGCCAGACAGCGGTCTACAGGTAGGGCGTCCTCCGCCACGTAGTGCTCCATGGCGACGACTTCGTGGTCCAGCCGCTTGAGCGCACGCAGCACGGCTTCGCGGTAGTCGGCCAGATCGCTGAACGTGGAGGAGACGTAGACGCGCGCCATCCACCTATGGTCTCAAACGACCCCGCCGACAACGGCGAACGCCCCGGCCGACGTCGTTGTCGGCCGGGGCGTCATGCTGCTCTCCTCTGACTGACCCCGTTGTCAGACCACAGCGAGCGGAAGCTGGTTCGGAATCACCGGCGACGGCAGGTTCGACGCCCCGGTGAGGAACTTGTCGACGGCGTTGGCCACCGACCGCCCCTCCGCGATCGCCCACACCACCAAAGAAGCACCACGGTGCGCGTCACCACACACGAACACGCCGGGCGACGAGGTCTGCCAGTCGGAGCCGCACGAGATCGTGCCACGCGCCGAAAGAGAGATCCCGAGGCCGTCCAGCAGGCTCATGTGCTCGACGCCCTCGAAGCCGATCGCCAGCAGCACCATGTCCGCGGGCAGCAGCTCGATCTCGTCGGACACCGGCACGACCGAGCGGCGACCGGACGAGTCCTTCTCGACGCGCACCTGCTGCAGCTCGATGAACCGCACGTGGCCCTCGTCGTCGCCCACGAACCGACGGACGGCCACGGTGAAGCGGCGTTCGCCGGCCTCCTCGTGCGCCGGGTAGGTGCGCAGGATGTGCGGCCACACGGGCCACGGCGAGCGGTCGTCGTCGCGCACCGACGGCGGCATCGGGTACTGGTCGAGCTGCGTCACCGACAGCGCGCCCTGGCGGGTCGCGGTGCCGTAGCAGTCGGCGCCCGTGTCGCCACCGCCGATGACGATGACGTGCTTGCCCTCTGCCGAGATCGACGACGGGCCGTCGCCCTCGCACGCGCGGTTCGCGGGCACGAGGTGGTCCATCGCGAGGTGCACGCCGTCGAGCTCACGGCCGGGCGTGGACTTGTCGTCACGGCCGCGCAGCGCGCCCACGGCCAGCACGACCGCGTCGAACTCGGCCTTGAGCTGGTCGACGGTGATGTCGACGCCGACCTCGCAGCCGGTGACGAACTTGGTGCCCTCCCGGCGCAGCTGCGCGAGCCGGCGGTCGAGGACCTTCTTCTCCATCTTGAACTCGGGGATGCCGTACCGCAGTAGGCCGCCGAGCCGGTCGTCGCGCTCGAACACCGTGACCTCGTGCCCGGCGCGGGTCAGCTGCTGCGCCGCGGCCAGTCCGGCGGGACCGGACCCCACGACCGCGACGCGCTTGCCCGAGGACACCGCGGCCTGGGACGGCTGCACGTAGCCGTTCTCCCACGACATGTCCGCGATGGTCTCCTCGACCCGCTTGATCGCGACGGCACCGCCGGCGTCGTGCGAGATCGACAGCACGCAGGCCGCCTCACACGGTGC
This sequence comes from Lentzea sp. NPDC059081, assembly GCF_042738015.1. Taxonomy (NCBI): domain Bacteria; kingdom Bacillati; phylum Actinomycetota; class Actinomycetes; order Pseudonocardiales; family Pseudonocardiaceae; genus Lentzea; species Lentzea sp. NPDC059081. The sequence goes on along the minus strand of NZ_JBHYGW010000004.1, from coordinate 180,388 downwards.
CGGGCACAGCCTGCCCGTGAACTCCGGGAAGTTGTTGGTGGCGTGCAACCGGTCGGAGGCGAGCTCCCAGTCGCCGCGGCGCACCAGGTCGTTCCACTCGGGGATCAGGTTCCCGAGCGGGCAGCCCGCGGTTCCGCTGTGGCAGAAGGGGATGCCGCAGTCCATGCACCGCGTCGCCTGCGTGCGCACGGCGGCGTTGCGCTCCTCCGGGGACTCCTGGAGGTAGACCTCGTTCCAGTCCTGCAACCGGTCCGGCTTCGGACGCTTCGGCGCCTCGGAGCGGGAGTGCTTGAGAAAACCCTGTGGATCAGCCACGAGACGCCTCCATGACAGCCGCGTCAACGTCCCGGCCCTCGGCGCGGGCGAGGCGCATGGCCTCGAGAACGCGCTGGTAGTCGCCGGGCATGACCTTCGTGAACGCACCGGCCCGACGGGTCCAGTCACCGAGCAGCGACGCGGCGACGGCGGACCCCGTCGCCTGGTGGTGCTTGGTGACGGCGTCCTTGAGCCAACGCAGGTCCTCGGCGCTGAGGCGCTGCAGTTGCACCATCTCCTGGTTCACCGACAACGGGTCCAGGTCGAGCACGTACGCGATGCCGCCGGACATGCCGGCCGCGACGTTGCGCCCGGTCGGACCGAGCACCACCGCCCTGCCGCCGGTCATGTACTCGAACGCGTGGTCGCCCACGCCCTCCGCCACGAGCAGCGCGCCGGAGTTGCGGACGCAGAAGCGCTCGCCGACGCGCCCGCGCAGGAAGACCTCGCCGGACGTGGCGCCGTAGCCGATCACGTTGCCCGCGATCACCTGGTCCTCGGCGCGGAACGGCGCGTCGTCGTGCGGCCGGACGACGATCCGCCCGCCGGACAGGCCCTTGCCGACGTAGTCGTTCGCGTCGCCGACCATCTCCAGCGTGATGCCGCGCGGCAGGAACGCGCCGAGCGACTGGCCGGCCGACCCGGTCAGCTTCACGTGGATCGTGTCGTCCTCCAGGCCCTCGCCGCCGTAGCGGCGGGTGACCTCGGCGCCGAGCAGCGTGCCGACCGTGCGGTTGACGTTGCGGACCGGCAGTTCGAGGGTGACCTTGTGCGCGTCCTCCAGCGCCGCCTCGGCGAGCTGGATGAGCGTGCGGTCCAGGGCCTTGTCGAGGCCGTGGTCCTGGTCGCGGATCTTGCGCTTCGCCGTCGGGTACGGGGTCTCCGGCACCTCGAAGACCGGGTCGAGGTGCAGCCCCGCTGTCTTCCAGTGCTCGATCGCCTCGTTCTTGTCGAGCAGCTCGGCGTGGCCGACGGCCTCGTCGATCGTGCGGAACCCGAGCTCCGCCAGCAGCTCGCGGACCTCCTGCGCGATGAACTCGAAGAAGTTCACGACGTGGTCGGCCTGGCCGGTGTAGCGGGCCCGCAGGTCCGGGTTCTGGGTGGCGACGCCGACCGGGCACGTGTCCAGGTGGCAGACGCGCATCATCACGCAGCCCGCGACGATCAGCGGTGCCGTGGCGAAGCCGAACTCCTCCGCGCCCAGCAGCGCCGCGACGACGACGTCCCGGCCCGTGCGCATCGCGCCGTCGACCTGGACGGTGATGCGGTCGCGCAACCCGTTGAGCAGCAACGTCTGCTGGGTCTCGGCGAGACCGATCTCCCACGGCGTTCCCGCGTGCTTCAACGAGTTCATCGGCGAGGCGCCGGTGCCGCCGTCGTAGCCCGAGATCAGCACGACGTCCGCGTGCGCCTTCGCCACACCGGCGGCGACGGTGCCGACGCCGATGGACGAGACGAGCTTCACGTGAACCCGGGCCCGCTCGTTCGCGTTCTTCAGATCGTGGATGAGTTGCGCCAGGTCCTCGATCGAGTAGATGTCGTGGTGCGGCGGCGGCGAGATCAGACCGACGCCCGGCGTGGAGTGCCGGGTGCGCGCGACCCACGGGTAGACCTTGAAACCGGGCAGCTGGCCGCCCTCGCCGGGCTTCGCGCCCTGCGCCATCTTGATCTGGATGTCCGTGGAGTTCACGAGGTACTCGCTCGTGACGCCGAACCGTCCACTCGCGACCTGCTTGACCGCGGAACGCCGTTCCGGGTCGTACAGGCGCTCGCGGTCCTCGCCGCCCTCACCGCTGTTCGACCGGCCGCCGAGGCGGTTCATCGCGATGGCGAGGGTCTCGTGCGCCTCGGCCGAGATGGAGCCGTAGGACATGGCGCCGGTGTTGAAGCGCTTGACGATCGAGCTCACCGGCTCGACCTCGTCGATCGGGATCGGCGTGCGGCCCTCGGTGCGGAACTTGAACAGGCCGCGCAACGTGCCGCCCTGCCGGGAGATGCGCTCGACCTCCGCCGTGTACTGGCGGAAGACGTCCTCCTTGCGCGTCTTCGTGGCGTGCTGCAACAGGAACACCGTCTCCGGCGTGAACAGGTGCAGCTCGCCCTCGCGGCGGTACGAGTACTCGCCGCCGACCTCGAGGCGGCGGTGCTCGCGCGCGGTCGGGTTCTCCGGGTGCGCGCGGCGGTGGCGCACCGCGACCTCCTCGGCCAGCACGTCGAGGCCGGCGCCGCCGAGCTTCGACTGCGTGCCGGTGAAGTACTCGTCGAGCAGGTCGTTGGACAGGCCGACGGCCTCGAAGATCTGCGCGGCGGTGTAGGCGCCGACGGTCGAGATGCCCATCTTCGACATGATCTTCAGGACGCCCTTGACGAGCGCCTTGACGTAGTTGCGGACCGCCTTGTGCGCCGGGACGCCGGTGATGGCGCCCTGGCTGATCAGGTCCTCGATCGTCTCGAACGCGAGGTACGGGTTGACCGCGGCGGCGCCGTAGCTCAGCAGGGCGGCGACGTGGTGGACCTCGCGGCAGTCACCGGACTCGACGACGAGCGCGACGCGCAGGCGTTCCTTGGTGCGCACCAGGTGGTGGTGCACCGACGACACCAGCAGCAGCGACGGGATCGGCGCCATCCGGTGGTCCGAGTCGCGGTCGCTCAGCACCAGCGTCCGTGCGCCGTTCGCGATGGCCTCCGACGCCTCGCGACGCACGCGCTCGATCGCGGCGGTGAGCGCCTCGCCGCCACCGTCCACCTCGTACAGTCCGGACAGGACGGTGCAGGCGAAGCCGGGCAGGTCGCCGTCGTCGTTGATGTGGATGAGCTTCGCGAGCTCGTCGTTGTCGATGACCGGGTAGTCGAGCGTGACGTGGCGGCACGAGACGGGTCCGGGGTCGAGCAGGTTCTGCTCTGGGCCCATCACGCGCTTGACCGACGTGACGATCTCCTCGCGGATCGCGTCCAGCGGCGGGTTCGTGACCTGCGCGAAGTTCTGCACGAAGTAGTCGTAGAGCAGCCGGGAGCGCTGGCTCAGCGCCGCGACCGGGGTGTCCGTGCCCATCGACGCGAGCGGTTCCATGCCCGAGACCGACATGGGCGTGAGCAGGATCCGCAGCTCCTCCTCGGTGTAGCCGAAGGTGAGCTGGCGGCGCACGACGGACTCGTGGCTCTGCAGGACGTGCTCGCGGTCCTGCAGGTCGGCGAGGTCGAGCAGGCCGGCGTGCAGCCACTCGTCGTAGGGCTGCTCCGACGCGAGGTTCGACTTGAACTCCTCGTCGTCGATGATCCGGCCCTCGGTGGTGTCCACCAGGAACATGCGGCCGGGCTGCAGGCGGCCCTTCGCGACCACCTGGTCGGACGGCACGTCGAGCACGCCGGTCTCCGACGCCAGCACGACGCGGCCGTCGGCGGTCTGCCACCAGCGGGCGGGACGCAGGCCGTTGCGGTCCAGGACCGCGCCGACGAGCTCGCCGTCGGTGAACGTGACGCAGGCGGGACCGTCCCACGGCTCCATGAGCGACGCGTGGAACTGGTAGAACGCCCGGCGCTTCGGGTCCATCGTGGCGTGGTTCTCCCACGCCTCCGGGATCATCATCAGCACCGCGTGCGGCAGGCTGCGGCCGCCGAGGTGCAGCAGCTCCAGCACCTCGTCGAAGCTGGCGCTGTCGGAGCCGTCCGGGTTGCAGATCGGGAACAGCCGCGCGAGGTCGCCGGGGACGAGCTCGCTGTCCAGCAACGCCTCACGGGCGCGCATGCGGTTGCGGTTGCCGCGGACGGTGTTGATCTCACCGTTGTGCGCGACGAAGCGGAACGGGTGCGCGAGCGGCCACGACGGGAAGGTGTTCGTGGAGAAACGGCTGTGCACCAACGCGATCGCCGAGTAGAGGCGCTCGTCGTGCAGGTCGGGGAAGAACGCCGGCAGCTGCTCGGTCGTCAGCATTCCCTTGTAGACGATCGTGCGCGCCGACAGCGACGGGAAGTAGACGCTGCCCTCGTGCTCCACCCGCTTGCGCAGGCAGAAAGCCAGCCGGTCCAGGGCGATCCCCGCCTCGTCGCGGGTGCCCTTCACGAACAGCTGGGCGAAGTGCGGTGCCACCGACAGCGCGGTCGGGCCGACGCCGGCCTTCTCCGGGTCGACGGGAACGTCGCGCCAGCCCAGCACGACAAGGCTTTCCTCTTCGGCGATACGCTCGATCTGCGCCATCGCGTCGGCGCGTTCCTCGGGCTCGAACGGCAGGAAGGCGATGCCCGCCGCGTACTGCCCGCGCTCGGGGAGGTCGAACTCCACGACAGCGCGCAGGAACTCGTCCGGCAGCTGCAGGAGAATGCCCGCACCGTCACCCGACGTGGGCTCGGCGCCGGCCGCACCGCGGTGTTCCAGGTTCGCCAGCGCTGTCAACGCATCGCTCACGATGCCGTGGGAACGCCTGCCCTGGATGTCGGCCACCATGGCGACACCGCAGGCGTCGCGCTCGTCAGCGGGGTCGTACAGACCCTGGGGGCCGGGGATGGCGGAGAAGATCACTGCGCAGACCTCCTTCGTCGTCCTCGCGTAAAGAACTGATGTCCCTCGTGCTCAGACCTCGAACCAACAGGTGGGAGCACGGGACGACGATGGCCCGCGTGTTGACGCGACTTTAACAGCCGCGAAACCCAGGGACACCCGCCAATGGGTGATCTAGGTCATGGATGTGTAACGATTCCCCGCTGCGGAGCGACATTGCGGCCAACGTCGGCGTTCGTTACAGCCGGGTTAGCGTAACCGAACGTTCAACTCCGGCCACTCGGATGAGAGCTGCACGACATTCCCGGTCTACCAGTGGATGCGATGGGTGCACCGGCGTCATTGCTGGTCAGCGGCATATCGTCTCAGTTAGCGGACGCTCACGCACGTCTGCCTCCCAGCACCGTAGCACCGTCCACTGGGGTCCGACTCGATTGTTCCCCGCCAAACGAGAAACCGAGGCCCCGGTTCACCCCGCGCCGCATGCGGGGAGAACGGGACCTCGGCATTCGTGAGGTCTGAGGTCACGTGGCCGGAGGCGGGAAGAGCGCCTCCGGCCACGGACGGTTCAGTGCGCGGCCGCCACCTTGTCGGACTCCGCGTGCTGCTTCTCGAGCAGGTCGTCGACGTCGACGAGGTCGGGGTTGTCCAGGACCTCGGTCAGCCGCTCCTTGTCGAGGCTCTTCTGCCAGGCGGCGACCACGAGCGAGCCGACACCGTTGCCGATCACGTTGGTGATGGCGCGGGCCTCGGACATGAAGCGGTCGATGCCGACGATGAGCGCGATGCCGACCGCGGGGATGGCCGAGTGGGCCTCGAAGGCCTGCAGCGAGGCGGCCAGGGTGACGAGGCCGGCGCCGGTGACGCCCGCCGCGCCCTTCGACGCGATCAGCATGAACAGCAGCAGGCCGATCTGCACGCCGATCGACACGTCGTGCCCGGTGGCCTGGGCGATGAAGATCGCGCCCATGGTCAGGTAGATGCACGTGCCGTCGAGGTTGAACGAGTAGCCGGTCGGGATGGTGAGGCCGACGACCGACTTCTGCGCGCCCGCCGCCTCCAGCTTGACCATCATGCGCGGCAGCACCGACTCGGACGACGAGGTGCCGAGCACGATCAGGATCTCGTCCTTGATGTAGCGCAGGAACTTCAGCAGGCTGAAGCCCGCGATCCGGGCCACGACGCCGAGCACCACGATCACGAACAGCAGGCACGTGACGTAGAACGAGCCCATCAGCCAGAGCAGCTTGCTGAGGATGCCGCCGCCGAACTTGCCGACCGTGTAGGCGATGCCGCCGAACGCGCCGATCGGGGCCGCGTACATGACGATCTTGATGATGCCGAACATGACCTTGGACAGGGTCTCCATCGCGGAGACGACCTTGGCGCCGCGCTCGCCCATGCCCGCCACGGCGACCGCGACCAGGATCGCGACCACGAGCACCTGGATCAGCTGGCCGTCCGTGAACGCGCTGACGAACGACTTCGGCACCAGGCTCAGGATGAAGCCGGTGACACCGGTCTCCGCGGTGGACGCCGACTTGAGCGTGTCCTTGGCCGCGGCCTCGTTCAGCGCGATGTCGCCGCCGTGGTGACCGGGCGCGACGACGTTCACGACGATGAGGCCGATGGCGAGCGCCACCGTGGTCATCGCGGTGAAGTAGAGGATGGTGCGCAGCGCGAGCCCGCCTGCCTTGGCGAGGTTCCCGAGGCCCGCGATGCCGACGATGATCGTCGCGAAGATGGTCGGCGCGATGACGACCTTGACGAGGTTCACGAACAGGTCGGCGAGCCACTTCATCTCGGACGCCTGTTTGGGGAACAGGAAGCCGACGGCGGCGCCCAGCACGATGGAGACAAGCACCCAGAAGTAGAGGTGCTTGTAGATCGGTTTGCGGCCTGTGGTGGTGGTCGCCACGGTTCCTCCTTGAACTTCGCGTTGGGTGAGAGGGTGAGCCGCGCCACCCCGCGCGACAAGCCGACGTGAGGAAACTTCAGACAGGCCTGACGTAACAGCTAGGCTTCGCCGGTGTCGCTCAGCCGTCGCACGCTTCTGCTAGGGGCCGGTCTGGCTCTCGCGGGGTGCACCTCGCGCAGGGTCGACGCGCCCGCTGAGCTGGTGCTCGCGACCGGTCCGGAGGGCGCGGTCTTCCGCGAGGTCGGCGGCGCGCTGGCCGCTGCGGTGGCCGAGCAGCTGCCCGGCACGAAGGTCACCGCGATCCCGACCGCGGCGTCGGTGGAGAACCTCGCGCTGCTGCGCTCCGGCGACGCCCAGCTCGCCCTGTCCTCTTTGGACCCGATCGACGACCCGCGGAACTTCCGCGCGGTCGGCCGCCTCTACGACAGCTTCATGCAGATCGCCGTGCCGATCGCGTCGCCCATCCACACCTTCTCGGACCTGGCGGGCAAACGGATCTCGTTGGGCCCCACGGGTTCCGGCACCGAGTTCACCGCGAAGAGGATGCTGCGGACGTTCGGCGTGTCCGCTGTGGACGAACGCATGGCGCACTCGGAGGCCTCCCGCCGCGTCGCCGACGGGTCGCTCGACGCGATGCTGGCGCTGACGGGCATCCCGACGCCCGCGATCACCGACCTGCGCGGCAAGATCCGGATGATCGACATCACGCCGGAGGCCGTGGAGCTCGCGGACACCTACAAGGGCCCGTACATCCCGGCGACCATCCCCAGCACCACCTACGAGGGCGTGGCGGCGAACCACACGTTCGCGGTGCCGAACCTGCTGCTCGCTCGCGAGTCGCTGAGCGCGGACGTGGTCGAGGTCGTGACGCGCACGGTGTTCACCGAGACGGCGCGGATCGTCGAGGGGCACCCGGAGGCGTCGCGGATCAACGTCCGCACCGGCATCGCGACCGGCCTGGTGCCGCTGCACGACGGCGCTATGCGCTGGTTCCGTTCCGTGAAGCGCTGAGGGCGACCCGGACGTCGAGGCCCGGCCCCGCGTCGTGCAGGGTGAGCGTGCCGCCCGCCGACTCGATGAGCTCCGCGCAGATGGCGAGCCCCATGCCGGTGCCCGCGATGTTCTGGTGCTTGGTGGCGCGCCAGAACCGCTGCAGCGCGAGCTCGCGTTCCTCGCCGGTCAGCCCGTCGCCGTTGTCGACGACGTGCAGCTCACCGGCCTTGCCGGTGACGCGGACCTCGGTGGCGTTGGACAGCCGGACGGCGTTGCTGACCAGCTCGTCCAGCACGCTGCCGAGCCCGCCGGGCGGTTCCTGCATGGTGAGCCCGGCCGGCAGGTCGATGGTGAGGGCGACGTCGGCCTGGCTCGCGAGCGCCTGCCACGCCGGCCGGTGGGTGGCGAGGAGCTGGTCGATCTCGACGGGTTCGGCCTGCCGGGCGCTCTCGAGCCGGGTGGCCGCGAGCAGCGTGTCGAGCACGCGCCCCATCTCCTCGGCCTCCTCGACGGCGATCTGGTGCGCCTCCTTGGCGTGCTCGCCCTCGACGTGCGGCTCGAGGTTGTCGACGGCGAGGCGCAGGCTGGCCAGCGGGTTGCGCAGCTGGTGCGACGCGTCCGCGACGAACGCCCGCTGCCTGTTCAGCGCCCTGCCGACGACGTCGACCATGGTGTTGAAGCTGCGGGCGAGCCGGCGGAGCTCCGGCGGGCCGCCCACCTCGTCCGCCCGCACGTCGAGGTTGCCCTGCGCGACGGCGGCGGTGGCCTCGTCGAGCTTGCTGACCGGCCGGAGCACCCACCGCGACATCGGCCAGGCGGCGGCGACCACGGCGAGCATCGGCGCGAGCCCGGCCAGCGCCATCAGCCCCCACTGCCGCAGCACCTCGGTCCGCAGGCCGCGCGTCTGGGAGATCGTGACGACCGCGGCCACCACCTCGCTGTCGCGCCCGACCGGTTCGACGACGACCATCGGCCCGGTGCGCCACGGCCAGCCCGTGTAGTCGGGCTCCGGCCGGATGCCGCCGTTCAGCGCGGTGTCGAGCGCCTTGGTGACCTCGGGATCGTCGGTGGGGTCGAACCCGGACCGCGAGGCCAGCAGGATCCGCTTGTCCGCACTGACCAGGGCGACCGGCACGGCGTAGAGGGCGTCGTAGCGCTGGATCTCCTGGCTCAGCGCCTCCAGCCGGTCCGACTGCAGCGCGCTCTCGGCGAGCGAGGCGAACCTGCTCGCGTCACCGAGGCGGTCGAGGTAGGTGGTCTGCGTCTCGCGCTGCACGACCGCGGACGCCAAGGGGATGCCGAGCGCCGCGACCAGGGCGACGAGCAGCGGAACGGTGATGGCGAGCAGTCGGCGGAGCATCGGTTCAGATTGTTCCGCACGCGGGGCGCGGATGTCTCTCGGAGCCTCGTCACGTGGCCAGCCGGTAGCCGACGCCCCGCACGGTCTCGATCCTGACGTGCCCGCCGAGCTTCCCGCGCAACGCCGCGATGTGCGTGTCGAGCGTCCGCGAGGGCGCCTCCCAGTGCGCCTGCCACACCTGGTCGACGATGAAGTCGCGGCTCACCACCTCGCCCCTGCGGGTGGCGAGCAGGGCGAGCAGGTCGAACTCCTTGCGGGTCAGCGACAGCGGCTCCCCCGCGAGCGTGACGACGCGCGTCGAGGTGAGGATGTGCAACGGCCCGACCTCGACGGGCGCCTCGCTCTCGGGCCCTGCGCGGTGCGCTCTGGTCCTCCTGAGCACGGCCTCGATGCGGGCGAGGAGCTCGGACGTGCCGAACGGCTTCACCACGTAGTCGTCGGCACCCGCCCGCAGGCCGAGGACGCGTTCCCGTTCCTCACCGCGCGCGGTCACCGTGATGACGGCGGTACCTGGACGGTGCCGCAGCTCGCGCAACACGTCCAGGCCGTCGCCGTCGGGCAGGCCGAGGTCGAGCAGCACCACGTCGGCGGGCGCGGCACGCAGCGCGTCGGCGGCCGTGGCCACCCGATGCACCTCGTAGCCGGCGTGCCGCAACGCGGTCAGCAGGCCCCTGGCCACCCGGTCGTCATCCTCGACGACGAGCACGCGCACAGATCACTCCGGTGTGACGGACTCCGGGGAGCCCTTCTTGTCCTTCACGTCAGCGGTGTCCGCGGTGTCTCCGGCGTCCTCGGTCTTCGCGGCGACGACGGTCTCCTCGGCCACCGGTTCCCCAGCAGGCTCCGCGCCGGCCGGTTCGTCCGGGGTCCTGGTCCGCACCGCCGCGATGTCCTCGCGGTCACCCCGCGACCGCGCGAGGACGAAGTAGGCGACCGCGCCGAGGAACACCAGCGCGGACACGAACACGTTCACGCGCGTGCCGAGGATCAGCGTCGCCTCGTCGGTGCGCATCAGCTCGATCCAGAACCGCCCGGCCGTGTAGCCCGCGACGTAGAGCGCGAACACCCGTCCGTGGCCGAGCCGGAACCTCCGGTCCGCCCACACGATCAGCAGGGCGACGCCGAGGTTCCAGAGCAGCTCGTAGAGGAACGTCGGGTGCACGACCTGGATCGGCGTGTGGTCGACGGCGACACCGGCCAGCGCGTCCTCGCGCCCGTCCGGCGTGACGCGGCGGTAGATCTCCAGACCCCACGGCAGCGTCGTGTCGCCGCCGTAGAGCTCCTGGTTGAAGTAGTTGCCCAGACGCCCTATGGCCTGCGCGACGACGATGCCGGGCGCCAGCGCGTCCGCCATCGCGGGCAGCGGGATGCCCTTGCGCCGGCAGCCGATCCACGCGCCCACCGCACCGAGCGCGATGGCGCCCCAGATGCCGAGGCCGCCGTTCCAGATCTCCAGCGCCGCGAGCGGGTTCTTGCCCGGCCCGAAGTACTTCTGGTTGTCGGTGATGACGTGGTAGAGCCGCCCGCCGACCAGGCCGAACGGCACCGCCCACACGGCGATGTCGGTCACCTCGCCCTTGATGCCGCCGCGTTCGACCCACCGGCGCTCACCCCACCAGATGGCGACGATGATGCCGGCGATGATGCACAGCGCGTAGGCCCTGATGGGGAGCGGACCGAGGTGCCACACACCTTGGTCTGGGCTCGGGATCGTGGCCAGGACGGCGTTCAACCCGTTCAACACGACGCCCACCGTACCGGTGCCCCTGTGAGCGCCTCGTGGGGACGCGCGATCGTTACCGGCCCGAACCCCACCGGTGCCCGCAGGGCCACCCGCAAAAGTTGATCCGGACGACCTCGCTTTCCCCTGGTCGTCGGTGATCGCTTTCCCGACATACTCGGACCCGGTCTCTGGCGGACGCGCGAAAGGTCGGACATGACGGTCCTGGTGGTCGGCGGCGGCATCGGCGGACTGGCGGCGGCGCTCGGGCTCGCCCGCGCCGGGCAGCGGGTGACGGTGCTGGAGGCGGCTGCGGAGTTCGCGGAGATCGGTGCCGGCATCCAGGTGGGACCCAACGGGTTCCGCATGCTCGACTCCCTGGGGGTCGGAGGTGTGGTCCGGTCGCGCGCGGTGCACGTGGACGAGTGGCGGTTGCGGTGCGGGGTGTCCGGCGAGCTGATCGCCGGGCTGCCGATCGACGCGGGGTTCCACGAGCGGTTCGGCACCTTCGCGGTGGTGCACCGCAACGACCTGCTGGCGCCGTTGCTCGACGCCTGCCGCGAGCACGAGCTGGTCGAGCTCCGCGCGGACAGCGGCGTGCAGGCCTACACGCAGGACGCCGGCGGGGTCACCGTGGCGTTGCGGTCGGGCGATCTCGTGCACGGCGAGGCGCTGGTCGGCGCGGACGGGTTGCGTTCGGCGGTGCGGCGGCAGCTCGTCGGCGACGGCGAGCCGCCCGTGTCCGGGCACACGGCGTTCCGCGCGGTCATCCCCGCCAAGAACGTGCCCCGGTCGCTGAAGGAGAACGTCGTCACCCTCTGGGCGGGGCCGCGCTACCACGTCGTCTGGTACGTGATCGCCGGTGGGCGGTTCGTCAACCTCGTCGCCACGACGGACAACGGCGCCACCGAACCCGTGGCCGGCAAGCCCGTCGAGCACGCCGAGGTGGTGCGGCACTTCACGCCGTTGTGCGACGACGCGACACGGATCATGAACCTCGCCCGGGAATGGCGGGCGTGGGTGCTCTGCGACCGCGAGCCCATCGTGACCTGGCAGGACTCCCGCGTCGCGCTCCTCGGCGACGCCGCCCATCCCGTACTGCAGTACGCCGCGCAGGGCGCCTGTCAGGCGTTGGAGGACGCCGTCTGCCTCGCCTCGGTGTTCGACCCCCGCGACGTGGCCGGCTCGTTCGCGCACTACACGTCGCTGCGCTCGCCCCGCACAGCACGCGTGCACCACGCGTCACGGTTCATGGGCCGGGAGGTCTTCCACCCCGCCGGGGACGCGGCACGGGCCCGTGACGCGATGTTCGCGTCGTGGACCGTCGCCGACCTCCACGCCCAGCTGGACTGGCTCTACCGCTAGAACTTGATGGTGACGGGGAACGGCCGCTCGACCTTCAGCACGCCGTCCTCGCTCGTCGCGATCTCGACGTACTCCTCGCCCTGGAGCTCCAGCAGCGTGGCCTCGACCACGCGTCCGCCCGGGTCGACCATCAGGTAGTAGGGCACGCCCGCCCCGGCGTACAGGCCGCGTTTCAGGCCCTCGTCGTTCAGCCGGGTGCTGGGTGAGAACACCTCACCGACGAGCACCACGTCGGACACGGGGAACATGACGCCTGCTTCTCTGGGACGCACGACGGTGAAGTCGGGAATCACCAGACGTCCGCTCGACAACAGGACGTTCAGCTCGATCGTCGCTTCGAGGTCGACCGGACAGGCTCCGACCAGGGCACCGTACGCACGCCCCACCAGCTGCTGGTGGCGGTACGACCCGAGCGGGCTCACGAGGAGCATCCCGTCGACGAGCTCGATGCGCTGGCTGTTGTCCTCGGGCAACGACATGACGTCGTCGAGCGACCACGGGCCCACGTGCCGCGGCAACAGGTAGCCGGCTGGCGCCGCTTCTGCTGGAGCTGCCACAGGGCATCACCTCCGAAAACCGCCCGGCGAGTACCAGTGTGGCACGCCGGGCGAAGGGCTGGCTTGTGCATACGGCCACCATCGCAGGTCAGACCGACGGCAAAAGGGGATCCGAGCGCCCAGCACCAGAGATTCACTCGATCAGGTGTTCGAATCCATGTCATGCTGATGGAGGAGCCTCACCACCATGGAAGGAGCACGAGAAAGCCGCCCGACCCGAAGGCCGAGCGGCTCACGACTACGACGTCAGACGGTCGCGGCCGCCGAGCGCACGCCCTTGGCGAGGTCCGCGGCAAGGGCGCGCACGGCACCGTCGCCCTCGGCCACGGCGGACACGAAGGCCGAGCCGACGATCACCCCGTCCGCGAACCCGGCGATCTCCGCGGCCTGCGCGCCGGAGCGCACGCCGAGGCCGACACCGATCGGCAGCGAGGTGTGCTCGCGCACCCGTGCGACGAGCTCGGGAGCGGCGGAGGACACCACGTCACGGGCACCCGTCACGCCCATGACGGCGGTGGCGTACAGGAAGCCGGAGGACGCGCGCGCGGTCATCGCGATGCGTTCCTCGGTCGACGACGGCGCCACCAGGAAGGTCCGGTCGAGGCTGTGCGCCTCGGACGCGGCCATCCAGTCGGCGGCCTCGTCCGGCACGAGGTCCGGCGTGATCAGCCCGAGGCCACCCGCGGCGGCGAGGTCGCGGGCGAACGCGTCCACGCCGTACTTCAGCACGGGGTTCCAGTACGTCATCACGACCGCACGCCCACCGGCGTCGGCCACGGAGGCCACCACGTCGAACAGGTCGCGCACCCGGAAACCGGCGGACAGCGCCTGCTCGGCGGCGGTCTGGATCGTCGGGCCGTCCATCACGGGGTCGGAGAACGGCAGGCCGACCTCGACCAGATCGCAGCCCGCCTCGACCATCGAACGGAGGTGGTCCTTGGACCCGTTCACCGTCGGGAAGCCCGCCGGCAGGTAGCCGATCAGCGCGGCCCGCGACTCGGCGCGCGCGGTGGAGAACACCTCGGACAACGACATCAGGCCTGTCCCCCGTCAGCGAGGCCGAAGTACTTCACGGCCGTGTCCATGTCCTTGTCGCCGCGGCCGGAGAGGTTCACGACCAGCAGGCCGTCCTGGCCGAGCGACGGGCCGAGCTTGAGCGCGCCCGCGAGGGCGTGCGAGGACTCGATCGCCGGGATGATGCCCTCGGTGCGGGAGAGCAGCGCGAACGCCTCCATCGCCTCGGCGTCGGTGACCGGGAAGTACTCGGCGCGGCCGATGTCCTTGAGGTGCGAGTGCTCGGGACCGACGCCGGGGTAGTCGAGACCGGCGGAGATCGAGTGCGCCTCGGTGATCTGGCCGTCCTCGTCCTGCATGACGTACGACATCGCGCCGTGCAAGGAGCCGGGCGTGCCCGCGGTCAGCGTCGCGCCGTGGCTGCCGCTGTCCAGGCCGGACCCGCCGGGTTCGACGCCGACGAGGCGGACCTCGGGGTCGTCGATGAAGCCGTGGAAGATGCCGATCGCGTTCGAGCCGCCGCCGACGCAGGCGACGACGGCGTCGGGGAGGCGGCCCGCCTTCTCGAGGATCTGCTCGCGCGCCTCGATGCCGATGACGCGGTGGAAGTCGCGGACCAGCAGCGGGAACGGGTGCGGGCCCGCCGCCGTGCCGAGCAGGTAGTGCGTCTCGTCGACGTTGGTGACCCAGTCGCGCAACGCCTCGTTGATGGCGTCCTTGAGGGTGCGCGAGCCGGACTTCACGGGGATGACCTCGGCGCCGAGCAAACGCATGCGCGCGACGTTGAGCGCCTGCCGCTCGGTGTCGACCTCGCCCATGTAGACGACGCAGTCGAGGCCCAGCAGCGCGCAGGCGGTGGCGGTGGCGACGCCGTGCTGGCCGGCGCCGGTCTCGGCGATCACGCGCTTCTTGCCCATGCGCTTGGTCAGCAGCGCCTGGCCCAGCACGTTGTTGATCTTGTGCGAGCCGGTGTGGTTCAGGTCCTCGCGCTTGAGGAACACGCGCGTGCCGGCGTGCTCGGCGAACTTCGGGGCCTCGGTCAGCAGCGACGGGCGGCCCGCGAAGTCCTTCAGCAGCCGCTGGAACTCGTTCACGAACTCCGGGTCGAGACGGGCCTTGTCGTACTCCGCGGCCAGCTCGTCCACCGCCGCGATCAGGGCCTCTGGAACGAATCGGCCACCCCACGGGCCGAAGTGGCCCCGTGCGTCGGGATCGTGCGGCGTGGGCGTGAACTGGCCCATCGGGTAACTCCTCCAGCGCCGTTATCGGCAGCGCTTCATCGACTGGGCCGCGGGCACGCGGGGTGCGAACCGGCGGTCACGAGCTTGTTCACGGCGGCCTTGGGGTCGCCGCTGGTCACGAGGCTCTCGCCGACGAGCACCGCGTCGGCGCCCGCACCGGCGTAAGCCATCAGGTCGCCGGGTCCGGTCACGCCCGACTCGGCGATCTTGATCGTCTCGAAGGGTAGCCCCGGCGCGATGCGGCCGAACACGTCCTTGTCGACCTCCAGCGTGTGGAGGTTGCGCGCGTTCACCCCGATGACTGAGGAACCCGCCTCCAGCGCGCGGTCGGCCTCCTCGGCCGTGTGCACCTCGACCAGCGCCGTCATGCCGAGCGACTCGACGCGGTCGAGCAGCGACACGAGCGCGTTCTGCTCCAGCGCGGCCACGATCAGCAGCACCAGGTCGGCGCCGTGCATGCGCGCCTCGTGCACCTGGTACGGCGACACGATGAAGTCCTTGCGCAGCAGGGGGATCTTCACCGCTCTCCGGACCGCGTCGAAGTCCGCCAGCGACCCGCCGAAGCGGCGCTGTTCGGTCAGCACGCTGATCACCGACGCGCCCCCCGCCTCGTAGGAGGCCGCGAGCTCCGCCGGCTCGGGGATCTCCGCCAGCGCGCCCTTGGAGGGGCTGCGGCGCTTGACCTCGGCGATGACACCCACGTTGGGCCCGCGCAGCACCGACATCACATCGAGCGGAGGGGCGGCCTTGGCCGCGCGCTCCTTGACGACGTCGAAGGACAACTGAGCCTCACGAGCGGCGAGATCCTCACGCACACCTTCGAGGATCGACTCGAGAACCGTCACAGTCTTGCTCCCCTTCCCGCTACGGGGATGCTAACCCCGCCGGAGTAACGCCTCAGCCACCGGGGGTTGGCTGTCCACGCAGCTGACCGAGGCCGTGCCCGTGTCACATGCGCGAACGCGGATGGATGATCTTCACTCGTTCGAGGAAGGACCGGCGGCCTTTCCGTCCTCGGTGGGATCGTCTCCCCGCTCCAGCGCGCGCCACATGTCCGCGTCCGGGTCGCTCGCGCGAGCCTTCTGCCCGCCCATCCCGATCTTCGGCATGCGGCCTCCCAGGACGGCCATGAGCGCGCCGGAGCCCGCCACGAGCACGCCGCCGGCGATCGCGAGCCAGTGACCGGAGAACGCGGCCACGACCCCCACGACGACCAGCAGCGCGCCGAGGACCCGGCGGACGACCCCGCTCAGCGCGACGACCGCCGCGACGGCCGCGAGGCTCAGCAGCGCCACCGGCACCGAGCCCGCGCCCCAGAACGCCCCCGCCGAGCCCACCAGCAGGAGCGCGGCGATCCACAGTGGACGGCTACCGGTCAACAGCCGGGGCCATCGTCTGCGCGGTGGCGATCGCGGCCAGCACCGCGCCCGCCTTGTTCAGGCACTCGTTGTCCTCGGCCAGCGGGTCCGAGTCGGCCACGATGCCGCCGCCGGCCTGCACGTACGCCACCCCGTCGCGCACGAGCGCGGTGCGGATGGCGATGGCGGTGTCCGCGTCGCCGGCGAAGTCGAAGTAGCCGACGACGCCGCCGTAGAGGCCGCGGCGGGTGGGTTCGAGCTCCTCGATCAGCTCCATGGCGCGCGGCTTGGGCGCGCCCGACAGCGTGCCGGCGGGGAAGCACGCGGCGACGGCGTCGTAGGCCGTCTTGCCCTCGGCCAGCTCACCGGTCACGGTCGACACGATGTGCATGACGTGGCTGTACCGCTCGACCTTGAAGAAGTCGACGACGTGCACGGATCCCGGCTTGCAGACGCGGCCCAGGTCGTTGCGGCCGAGGTCGACGAGCATGAGGTGCTCGGCGCGTTCCTTGTGGTCGGCCAGCAGGTCCTTCTCGAGCAGCGCGTCCTCCTCCGGGTCCTCCGCGCGCCAGCGGGTGCCCGCGATGGGGTGCGTGGTCGCCTTGCCGTCGCGCACGGTGACCAGCGACTCCGGGCTGGACCCGACGATGTCGAACCCGTCGAGGCGCAGCAGGTACATGTACGGGCTGGGGTTCGTCGCGCGCAGGACCCGGTAGATGTCGAGGGCGTCGGCGTCGGTGTCGATCTCGAACCGCTGCGACACCACGACCTGGAACGCCTCGCCGGCCCGGATGGCCTCCTTGGCCTTCTCGACGGCGGCGAAGTGCTCTGCCTGCGACCGCCGGCGGCGGAACTGCGGCTTGGGCCGCGAGAACACGGCGGCCGTCGGCGGCGCCGGCGTGTGCAGCGCCGTGGTCATCTCGTCGAGTCGGCGCACCGCGTCGTCGTAGGCGGCGTCGACCCGCTCGGCCGAGTCGTCCCAGTTGATCGCGTTGGCGATGAGCGTGACGGTGCCCTCGTGGTGGTCGAGCGCGGCCAGGTCGGTCGCGAGCAGCATGACCATCTCGGGGAGCTTCAGGTCGTCCTCGGCGATGACGGGCAGCCGTTCCAGGCGCCTGACGGCGTCGTAGCCGATGTAGCCGACCATGCCGCCGGTGAGGGGCGGGAGACCCGGCAACGGGTCCGTGCGCAGCACCTCGACGGTCTCGCGCAGCACCTGCATCGGGTCACCGCCGTCGGGCAGGCCGACCGGGCGCGTGCCCGTCCAGAACGCCTCGCCACCGGTCGCGGTCAGCGCGGCGGACGACCGCACGCCGATGAACGACCACCGCGACCACGAGCGCCCGTTCTCCGCCGACTCGAAGAGGAAGGTCCCGGGCTGGTCGGCCCCGAGCTTGCGGTACAGGCCGACCGGGGTCTCCGCGTCCGCGAGCAGCTTGCGCACCACCGGGATGACCCGGCGGTTGACCGCGAGCTCGCGGAACTCCTCACGCGTGGGGCTCACGGCCCCCAGACCAGCGGCGGCTACAGCCCCGATGACGCTCACCATGCACCGATTGTTGCATAAATTCAACATTTGTTGAAATATGGGCCGTGTGGAGCAAGTGAACCAGAAACGCCGAGGCCGCCGTGCCGCGGGCGAGGACACGAGGTCCGCGCTCGTGGCCGCCGCGCGCGAGGTGTTCGTGGAGAAGGGCTACGACGGCGCGACCGTCCGCGCGATCGCGGCCAAGGCCGGCGTCGATGCGGCCATGGTCAACCACTGGTTCGGCGGCAAGGAGGGCCTGTTCGCCCAGGCCGTGCTGCAGCTCCCGTTCGACCCGACCGAGATCCTCAAGCGCCTGCTCGACGGCCCCGCCGAGGAGGCGGGCGAGCGCATCATCCGCACGTTCGTCACGGTCTGGGACGCCACCGGCGGCGGCACGTTCGCCGCGCTGATCCGCAGCGTCACGAGCCAGCCCGAGGTCGCGACGGCGCTGAAGTCGTTCTTCGTCAACGCGATCTTCAAGAACGTGCTGACGGAGTTCGGCGCCGAGAACCTCGAGCTGCGCGCCACCCTCTGCGCCACGCAGATGGTCGGGCTCGGCATCGTCCGCTACGTCGTCCGGTTCGAGCCGCTGGCGTCGGTCGACATCGACACGGTCGTCAAGGCGATCGGCCCGAACCTGCAGCGCTACCTCACCGGCGACCTGGACTAGGCCTCCGGGAGCAGCACCGTGGCGTCGAAGCACGTGCGGTCGCCCGTGTGGCAGGCGGCGCCGACCTGGTCGACGACGAGCAGCAACGTGTCGCCGTCGCAGTCCAGCCGCACCTCGTGCACGTGCTGGGTGTGCCCGGAGGTCTCGCCCTTCACCCACAGCTGCTGACGGCTGCGCGAGTAGTAGGTCGCGCGGCGGGTGGTGAGGGTGCGGTGCAGCGCCTCGTCGTCCATCCACGCCACCATGAGCACCTCACCGGTGCCGCGCTGCTGCGCGACCGCGCAGACCAGGCCGTCCGGCGTGCGCTTGAGCCTGTTCGCGACGGCGGGGTCGAGCGGGCTGCTCAACGGGGACCTCCCAGGTGTTCACGAGCGGGTCCGGTGTTGAGCAGGACCACTCCGTAGATGTGCACGGCGGACAGCACGCCCGACGCGACGCGAGCCCACGCCGGCCCGTCGGCCAGCACGATCACGAGGTGCAGCAGGGCGACCAGGATGAACACGATCATCGCCGGGTAGTGCGTGAACCGCAGCCGCAGCAGCAACGCCGCCGCGACCGGCAGCTCGACCACCGCGATGAACGACGGCAGCTTCAGCACGTCCGCGTCCCCCGTCGAGCGCCACAGCACCAGCCCGACCGCGAAGAACACCAGCGCCCCGCCGAACGCGACCGCCGAGGCCACCCGCACCTCGACGGGCTTCACCGCACCACGACACCCGCCTGGCGCAGGCCGTCCTTGACCTCGCCGATGCGCAGCTGCCCGAAGTGGAAGACGCTCGCGGCCAGCACGGCGTCCGCCCCCGCGGCGACCGCCGGCGCGAAGTGGTCGACCGCGCCCGCGCCACCGCTCGCGATGAGCGGCACGTCGACCTCGCGCCGGACGAGCTCGATCAGCTCGATGTCGAAGCCCGCCTTGGTGCCGTCGGCGTCCATGGAGTTCAGCAGGATCTCGCCGACGCCCAGCTCCTGCCCCTTGGCGGCCCACTCGACGGCGTCGATGCCGGTGCCGGTGCGACCGCCGTGCGTGGTGACCTCGAACCCCACGCCACCCGGCACGCGCCGCGCGTCGACCGACAGCACGATGCACTGCGCGCCATACCGCTCGGAGCACTCCTTGAGCAGCTCGGGACGCGCGATCGCGGCGGTGTTGAGACTGACCTTGTCCGCGCCGGCCCGCAGGAGCTTGTTGACGTCCTCGGGGCTGCGCACGCCGCCACCGACCGTAAGAGGGATGAACACCTGCTCAGCCGTGCGGCGCACCACGTCGTACGTCGTCTCGCGGTCGCCGCTGCTGGCCGTCACGTCGAGGAACGTCAGCTCGTCGGCACCCTCGGCGTCGTACGCCCTGGCCAGCTCGACCGGATCGCCCGCGTCGACGAGGTTCGTGAAGTTGACGCCCTTCACCACCCGGCCCCGGTCGACGTCGAGACAGGGGATGACACGGACCGCGACTGACATGCGGGAAAGCCTACAAGGGCCCTTTCCGGACTACGCTGCGGCGCCATGATCACCGAACTGGGCCGAGGCGACTACCTGCTGCTGACGACGTTCCGCAAGGACGGCACCCCGGTGCCCACCCCGGTCTGGGTCGCGCCGGGCCCGGCCGACGGCGTGATCTACGCCTGGAGCGCCAAGGACACCGGCAAGGTCAAGCGGATCCGGCGCAGCGGCGACGTCGAGATCGGCGCGTGCGACTTCCGCGGCAACCCGAAGGGCTCGTCGATCAAGGCTCGCGCTCGGTTGCTGGACGACACGGCCAGCGACGACGTGCGCTCCCGGATCGTCAAGAAGTACGGGTTCATGGGGTGGCTGACGATGACCGGCAGCAAGCTGCGTCGTGGCCGGACCGGGACGGTCGGCATCGAGATCACGTCCGCAGGTTGACCAGTCAACGTTGATCCGTCCGATCAACATTGACGACCCGCATCCACATTGACTCAACGTTGACGCCGCCGAATCAACATGAACAGCGGCAAATCAACGTGCACACGCCCCGGTCAACATGCACGCGCTCAATCAACGTGCACGCGCCCGGTCAATGTGGACAGACCCGCGCTCAACGTTGACGCGCCCACTCAACGTGCATGCCCACTCAACGTGTACGCGGCAGGCCAACCCGCCAGCATCAGGCGTCAACCCAGCCTCGACGCATCCACGGCCATCAACGCGACGACCTGTCGCCGACCTCCGCAACCATCCGTGCCGGTGACAACGTTGTCATCTGTACATGTTGACATGACCTGTCCACGTTACTTAGCTGCGTCAATGTTGATCTGCGCCAGTCAACGTTGAGTCAACATGGACCAAACGCGTCAACATTGACTCAACATGCACACGTCAACCCGAGGTTGACCGAGCCCAAAGCGTCAACCTAAAGTTGACGCATGATCCAGTTGACCGACCTCATCGTCACGGTCGCCCAGGAGGCCGACGACGCCCTCACGCGCCTGGCGAGGGCCGTCGAGATGAGCGGTCAGCTGAACGAACTCGGCGACCACCTCATCGGCCACTTCGTCGACGAGGCGCGGCGCGGCGGCGCGAGCTGGGCCGAGATCGGCGAGAGCCTCGGCGTCACCAAGCAGGCCGCGCAGAAGCGGTTCGTGCCCAGGGAGTCACCCGAGCTCAGCAAGCCGTCGATGGACCGCTACACCCAGCGGTCGCGCCGGGTCATCGCGCTGGCCCGCCACCACGCGCGGTTCAGCGAGCGCATCGGCACCGAGCACCTGCTGCTGGGGCTGCTCGACGAGTCCGGCGGGCTCGCGGCCAAGACCATCGCGAAACTGGAGTCGGGCGACGGCAGCACGCGCATCGCCGTGCTCAACCGCCTCGACACCGAGGCCAAGCAACGGCCCGAGAAGCAGCCCTACACCGCGCACTGCAAGAAGGCCCTCGAACTGACCGTGCGCGAGGCGCTGCGGATGGGCCACATGTTCATCGGCACCGAGCACATCCTGCTCGGCGTGCTGCTAGAGAAGGACGGAACCGCGGCCGACGTGCTGCACAACACCGGTGTCACGCACGCCGCCGCGGCCGCTCACATCGAGAAGGTCGTCAACGCACCGCAGCAAGCGCTTCCGGGAGCGTGAACGCACCCGCGTACAGGGCCTTGCCGATGATCGAGCCCTCGACGCCGTCGCGCGACAGCTTCGACAGCGCGACCAGGTCGTCCACAGTGGACACGCCACCGGAGGCGATCACCGGGGCGTCGGTGCGGGCGCAGACCTCGCTCAGCAGCTCCAGGTTCGGGCCGGTCAGCGTGCCGTCCTTCGACACGTCCGTCACCACGTAACGCGCGCACCCGTCGCGGTCGAGCCGGTCGAGGACCTCCCAGAGGTCGCCGCCGTCCGACGTCCAGCCGCGGCCCTTGACCCGGTGGCCCTGCTCGGTGATGCGGACGTCGAGGCCGACGGCGATCTTCTCGCCGTGGGCGGCGATCGCCTTGGCGCACCACTCCGGGTCTTCCAGCGCAGCGGTACCCAGGTTCACGCGGGCGCAGCCGGTGGCCAGCGCGGCCTCCAGCGACGCGTCGTCGCGAATGCCGCCGGACAGCTCCACCTTCACGTCCAGCTCGCCGACGACGCGCGCGACGAGCTCGCGGTTCGAGCCGCGCCCGAACGCCGCGTCGAGGTCGACGAGATGGATCCACTCCGCTCCGTCGCGCTGCCACTGCAGGGCCGCGTCGAGCGGCTCGCCGTAGTTCGTCTCGGTACCGGCTTCGCCCTGCACGAGGCGCACGGCACGACCGTCGGCCACGTCAACAGCGGGGAGGAGTGTGAACGTCACCTGGGAAGCCTAGCGTCCCCGAGCACGAGGGCGGCCACGCGCTCCTGGGCGTCGGTGGTGCGCGGGAACTCCGCCGGCACCGGCGTGCCCGGCCCCGTCGCGGCAGGTCCGACGCCCGTCCACGGCCCGAAGACCAGGATTCCGACGAACTTCGGGTGCTGCCGCGCCAGTGCCATGTGCAGGTACTGGGTGCTTTCGAGGTCCGCGTCGGTCGTGCCGGCGCATCCCGGCTGCGGCGCGGCTTCCGGCAGCAGGAACAACTCCCTGCCCGGCGCGCGTGCCTCCAGCTCGGTCATCCGCGCGGTCAACGCCTCGTAGCCGGCGCAGTACTCGCTGAAGCCCACCCAGTCGACGTCGGCGGGCACGTCACCGGCCTGCGCGCCGGATTCGACCAGCATGACCTTCTTGCCGGGGAACGTGTCCTTGATCTGCCGTGCGGACAGCTCGACGTCACCGTCCACCACGAACGCCTCCACCCGATCGAGGTACGGACGTACCTTCTCGGCGAGCACCGACCAGGGCTCGCCGTCCGTGAGCACGACGCATCCGGCAGGCGCGCAGTCCCGCAACACCTCGGGTGCGTCGCCGATCCGGACCGAGTTGAGGTTGCTGCGACCGCGCACCTCCGGCAGGTGGTTGCCCCCAGCGGCGCTCAGCCGCGCGCCGGAGTAGCCGAAGTAGCGCAGCCGGGAACCCGGCGGTTTGCGCAGGTCGTCGGAGTTGAGGCGCTCGATCCGCAGGTCGTCGACGAGACTCACCGTCTTGTCTCTTTCGGAGTGACGTCCGAGGTACACCCACAACCGCTCCGTCGGCACCGGCGGGGTCAGCGCGATCGTCGTGTGCTTCCCGTTGACCTCGATGCCGAGTTCCGCACCATCGAGCTGCAACGACACGTCGAACGAACCGTCGTCGTGAGCAGCGGCGAACACGAGCATCGTCGCGATCGGACTGCCCGACCGGGACACCTCGACATCACCGTTGGCACGCACCAGAAACCCGAGGTCAGCGTCCTGATTGGACACATGTCCCCTGCTGTTGGCCGAACGGCTGAGGACGATCGACGACCAGTCACCGGACGTGCGGTCACCCACGACCGGAGTCAGCCGCGCCGAGATCGACGACCCGGTGGACGGTGCGTCGAGCCGCACAGCCGTCGTGCCGTGGCGCAGTGACAGCGCGCCAAGATGCTGGTTGACCTGCGCGAACGACGAGGGCGGCACGTCACCGGTGTCCCGCCTGCCGGACACACGGCTGTACGTGACGGCGCCAGTCCCCTGGCGCTGCTTGAGGTTGTCGTTCAGTCCGTACGTCGGGGCGGCATCCAGAGCACCGTCGAAGGTGTCGTGGAACGGCGCCGGCGCGGCGTGTGCGCCCGAAGGCACGGCGACGGGAGCAGCCACCAGTGCGGCTACCGTCAGCAGTCGTGTGATCACGACAAGTGAGTCAACCAGTTCTTCAACAGGTGTGCTCCGGCGTCCCCGGACTTCTCCGGGTGGAACTGGGTCGCCCACAGCGGCCCGTTCTCCACGGCCGCCACGAACTCGTCACCCGCGTGGTCTGCCCACGTCACGAGCGGCGGCTTGATGTGGTCGGCCGCTTCCAGCTCCCACTTGCGCACGCCGTAGGAGTGCACGAAGTAGAACCGGGTGTCCTTGTCGAGGCCCTCGAACAGCTTCGAGTCCTCCGGCGCGCGGACGGTGTTCCAGCCCATGTGCGGCACGATCGGCGCGTCGAGACGCTCGACGGTGCCGGGCCACTCGCCACAGCCCTCCGTCAGCACGCCGTGCTCGATGCCGCGCTCGAACAGGATCTGCATGCCCACGCAGATGCCGAGCACCGGACGGCCGCCGGCGAGGCGCTCGCCGATGATCCGGGCGCCCCGCACGGAGTTCAGGCCCTCCATGCACGCCGCGTACGCGCCGACGCCGGGCACGACCAGACCATCGGCCTCGCGAGCCGCCTTGGGGTCCGACGTCACCTCGACATGGGCGCCGACCCGCTGGAGCGCGCGCTCGGCCGAGCGCAGGTTGCCGGAGCCATAGTCAAGTACGACGACACGTGCCACGACCACCAGGTTAGTCGGTCGGGACCGCGCCCTGCGTCACGGGGATGACCGGCAACACGGTGTTGATCGGTTTGCTGCGGACGAGCTGCCGCCGCAGTGACACCATCAGCCCCGCCGTCAGCACCAGCAGCGCACCCGCGACGAGGTAGTACACGACCATCCCGACGTTGAGCAGCACCGTCACCAGCGCGGTCACCAGGATCAACGGGAAGATCAGCGCGAGCGGCCACTTCTGCGTGTGCGGCGGCTGGAGCGTCTCCAGCACGAAGTCCGCCCTGCCCTGCTCCGTGAGCTCGGCGACCTGCGCGACCTCGGGTAGTCCAGCCGCGCGGAAGAAGTCGGGGATCGCCCCGCCGGCGTTGTGGAAGTCGCGGATGCGCTCGAGAGGCCCCTTGCGGCCGGCCGCCGGGTACAGGGCGGTGAGCTTGTCGATGGCGTCGGCCTGCCACTTGTCCTTCTCGCGCAGGTTGATCAGGCCCGCGGTCGAGCGGTCGAAGAGCCTGCCGACCGGACCCGACTGCTTCGCCTGCTCCGACAACCGCAGCACCGCCTCGCGCGAGCCCCACATCGAGGCGCGGCCGAGCGTCGTGGTGAAGAGGTAGAGCAGGGCGGCGTCGTCGTTCCACACGGCGAGCGCGGCGCCGTTCCCGAGCTTGCGCACCCTGTTCGTCATGTACGCGGCCTCGTTGAGCTTCGTCGCCGGAGGCGGCAGCAGCACCGTGCCGGACTGCACCGGGACGAGCGCCGCGGGTCCCACGTTGCCGCTGTGCATGGCCTTCTGCAGCTCGGCGGCGTTCAACGGGGTCCAGATCAGCATTCTCACGACCAACATCATTCCTCGTCGGCCGCGCGAGTCCGTGCAGACATGCCAAGATCTTCGTGTTCCGGAACGGACGGACGTCCGGAAAGCGGTGCGCGACGGGGCATCTGGCCCAGTCGCGCAGCCGCTTCACCTCTACACGGCGCGAGACGGCGCGCCGGTCCAGTCATCCCCCATGACTGCGAACATGTTTCTTCACCCCCTGAAGAAACTCCGCACAGCGCTCCCCAGCCCGACCACGTCAAGGTCGTGCGCGGCGTCGTGGTCCTCGGCCGTGCCGTAGTTGCGGAGCTCTGCGTGTCGTTTGACGCCTATAGAACGCACACGGTGCGGGATTTGTTGCAGCGACTCGGACACAAGATGAGATGAAGTTCCCTCGAGGTACGGCTCCACCACCATGACGTCGGCGTGGTCCGTCTCCCGCACGGCCTTGCACAGCCCGTCCGTGTCGAAAGGCCGGACCGTGGCCGCGTACAACACCGTGACGTCGGCGTTCTCCGATTCCACTGCCTTGAGCACACGGTCGAGCATCGGACCCACGGCGAGCACGACACCGCGCTTTCCGTGACGCAGCGCGGTGAATCCCGCACCGACCGGATGCGGTTGCGTGTTCGCATGCAGCGAAAGCCTGATGTAGACCCGGTTGTCGTCCTTCAACGCCTGACGGAGCAACGGCGTGACCTCGTCCGCATGCCCCGGCACGTGCACAGTCCAGCCGGGAAGCGTGTCGAACAACGCCACGTCACCCGGCGACTGATGCGTACGTCCCCACGCCGGGTCGTCGTAGGACGCGCCGATGCTCACGAACACCGCACCCACGTCCTGATGGCCGATATCGAGCTTGATCTGCTCGTAGGGCCGTTCGACGAGGAATGGCGCGTAGCTGTGCACGACCGGCCGTAGTCCGGCCAACGCCAGACCGCTCGCCACGCCCACCATCGTCTGCTCGCGGATCCCGACGTCGACGACGCGTTCGTTCTCCTGCGGGAACTCGTTGCTGGAGATCACCGCGGTGACCACGGCGATCCGCGGGTCGTGCCCGATCTCCTCGTTGACCGTCCTGACGAACGCCTGGCGCATCGTGGTCATGGTTCAGCTCCTCTCGATCTTGGCGACGACCGCGTACGGGCGGTCGTGCGGCGTGGTCAGTGCGGCGAAGAGGGCGTCGTGGTCACGGCCGTCGACCTCGTCGGTCTGCCAGCCCTCGACGGCGAAGCGCCGGGCGATGCCACCGGGCCAGCCGTACACGGCAGACCGGTTGTCGATCACCACGGCGGTGAGGTTGGCGACATTCAGCCGGGCGGCCACGGCGATGGCCTCGTGGTTGCTGCCCTCGTCGAGCTCACCGTCGCCGACCAGCACGATCGTGCGTCCGGCGCTCTCACCGATCCGCTGCCCGAGCGCTGTCCCGACCGCGATCGGCAGGCCGTGCCCGAGCGAGCCGCTGCTGATCTCCACACCCCGCAGCAGCACCCGGTCGGGGTGCTGGCCGAGCGGGCTGTCCCACGACGTCCAGTCGTCCAAAGTGGACTCGTCGATGAACCCCTTCTCCGCCAGGACCGCGTAGTAGGCCATCGGCCCGTGCCCCTTGGACAGCAGGAACCGGTCGCGGCCGGGGTCGTCGACGGTGGCGGGCGTGACGTTCAGGACGCGGTCGTACAGGACCCAGAGCACGTCGATCGTGGAAGCCGCCGCCCACTCGTGCTTCTCGTCCCCGGTCATCCTCGCGAAGAGCTCCGGTATCCGTTGCATGGCACCAACTGTTCAACCTCGACCATGCTGGAGGTCAAGCGGTTACCATGATCGGGTGAGCAAGCTGCCGGAAATGCTGACCATCGGCCAGGTAGCCGAACGCAGCGGCGTCCCCCACACCACGCTGCGCTTCTACGAGGACAGAGGCCTGATCGCCTCCGTCCGCACCACGGGCAACCAACGGCGCTACCAACGCTCGGTGCTTCGCCGCCTGGCCTTCATCCGCACCGCGCAACGAGTGGGCCTCACCCTCGAGGACGTCCGCGACGCCCTGGCGCAGCTCCCCGACAACCGCACCCCCACGAAGTCCGACTGGGAACGCCTCTCCCGCGCGTGGAAGACGGAGCTCGACGCGAGGATCGACGCCCTGTTCCGCCTGCGCGACAGACTGACCGGCTGCATCGGCTGCGGCTGCCTGTCCCTGCGCAGCTGCTCGCTGCAGAACATCGACGACGAACAAGCCTCACACGGCCCCGGCGCCCCCAAGCTCAAGCCGGCCACCGAGGGCGGCACCCTCTAGAAATTTGCCGATTGCAAGCACATACCCATCGGGATCGTCGATGTGCAACATGTGACCTGCATCTTCCAACACGACAGCCCTCGCGCCGGGCACAAGCTCCAACGTCGGCTCAACCAGCCCAACGGGAAACGTCATGTCGTACCGCCCGTGCAACAACAGCACCGGAATGCCCAGCTCCGCGATCCGCTCAGCCGCACCGGGAAGCCGCGGCGACACCAACCCGCCGCCCTGCAACTGCCGAACCCACTCTCCCCCGAACCTGATCTCCGCCAGCCGCTCGAGGTAACCGGCCATCGCCTCAGCCCGCCGAATGTTGGCCGGAGCAGCCGCGAACGCCTCGGCCCGCACACACTCCTCCGCCGTCAGATCGCCCCGCTCCCACGGATCGCCCTGACGCGCGAGGACCTCATCACGCTCCGCCCACCCGTCAAACGCACCCGCCGGCACAGGCAACACACTGCTGCCCGACACGATCAAGCTGCGCACCCGCTCCGGCCGCATGATCGCAAACCGCTGCGCCACCATGCCGCCGTACGAATGCCCCAGCACATCCGCCCGCTCAACCCCGAACGCATCGAGCACCCGCACAAGATCATCCACCACACTGTCGGGGTGGTACTCGGGCACGCGCCCCGACCGCCCGCATCCGCGCAGGTCAGGCAGCAGCAGGCGGCTGTCGAGGCGCTGCAGCGGGTCGCGGAGGTAGCTGTGGTCCCAGTCCGGGCCGCCGTGGATGGCGAGCAACGTGCGGTCTGCGGGCCCCTCCTGCCATGCCACGAAGATCTCGGGTTCGCCGGGCACCATCCGCTCTCGCCACACGGCCTCCATCCAAGCGCACGACAGGCGGCGGGGTGCGAGCTTTGCTGGATCGAGCGGGGGTTGGGGGTCGCGGACTTGCCGCGGGGTCGTGCGGTCACCGGGCGGGACGGGGCACGTGGGACGGTAGGACGAGGCCACGGTGGGACGATCACGCGCCAGTCGACTCGCCGCTCACCTCAACACGACGGGCAACCAAGCTCTCCAATGTTGTCCGGCCACCCCAGCCTCAGCAGCCAGGCCACCCAGGCCGGTCCCACCAATCCAGCCGCCAATCCAGCACAGCTGACCCAATCGCCCAGCCGCACAAACCGCGCGCTTCCTCACCACCGCGCACATCCACATCCTGCGTGCCACGCGAGTGGGGGGCGATCCCGTTCCCCCCGCGCGCGACGCCCAGCCGGTCCGACCACGTGCCGGCCCCAGCCACCGGCCCTCACCCAACCGTTCCTCCTGAACCCCTGACCGTCCGCCCCGACTCCAGTCGTCCGCATCACCGCGCTCCTCATCCTTGCGGGAGGCGGCCGATCATGAGATCCGGACGTCGAACAGACGGACTCACGCCTGAATCAGGACAAGGACCACCCGTTCGAGTGAGTTCCGGCCAAGAACCGAAGCAGCCAAAACCGCTGGACACCCTGTGGTTTGCTGGGCGGCAAATGGAACAAGACAGAATGATCCGCCTCTCGAAGCGGATGTCCAAGGCGCTCCGGCACCAGCCCGAGCGCGTCGGCCTCACGCTGGACCCGGCCGGGTGGGTGCCGGTGGCCGCGTTGCTCGACGCGCTGAAGATCTCGGCTGAGGACATGCTCGAGGTGGTCGAGCGCAACGACAAAAAGCGGTTCACGGTCGACGGGGATCGCATCCGGGCCAACCAGGGCCACAGTGTCGAGGTCGATCTCGGCTTGCCCACGGCGGTGCCGCCGGACGTGTTGTTCCACGGCACGGTGGCGGCTTACCTCGACGAGATCATGCGGAACGGGCTTCGGCCGATGTCGCGGCATGACGTGCACCTGTCGCCTGATCGTGAGACCGCGACGCGGGTGGGGGCTCGGCGGGGCAGGCCGGTGATCCTCGCGGTCGATGCCAAGGCGATGCATGGTGATGGGCACGAGTTTCGGCTCAGTGCCAACGGGGTGTGGCTCACGCAGCACGTTCCTGCGCGGTATCTCCACAGCTAGCAGGTGAAGTGGGCTGGGGGTTCGGTGCCCACGTAGCGGTGCCACTCGTCGGCGGTCAGGGGGCGGGCGGCTGCGGTGCAGGCTGTGCGCACCCAGTTGTCGGCGGACAGGTCCCAGGCGGTCAGGGGTGTGTCGGAGACGGCTGTGATCAGGCGGTGGGGGCCGTCGAAGGCGGTGCCGATTCGGCCGAAGCGTCCGCCGGGTGGGGCCAGGGGGACTTGGCCCAGCAGGTCGCCTGTCGTCAGGTCCGTGAGGACCATGGACTGGTCGCGGCGCAGGTGGACGGCCAGGTCCGCGGTGGCGGTGAGTCCTGGTAGAGCGGAGCCTTCCACCTGGATGCTGCGGTGGGTGGTGCCCGCGTGGTCCCAGATTTCCACGGTCCCCGGGCGCTGGATCAAAAGGGCGTTGTCGGTGAACGTGACGGCGTCGGCTTGGCCGGTCAGGGTTCGGCGGGTGCCGGTTCTGGTGTCGACCAGTTCTACCGCGCTGGAGGTCACGATCGCGGCGATGGAGGTGTCGGGGCTGATGGCGGCCAGGGCTGCCGAGGGTGGCCAGCCTGCCTGGTCCAGGCGGCGGGTCAGCGGGATGGTGCGTTCCAGGGCGAAGTCCTGGCCGGCGAAGACTTGGACGTCGCCCTGTTCGTTGATGGTGACCAGGCGGCTGTCGTCCGGTGCGGCGCGCAGCGCCACCAGGTGGTCGGCCGTCACGTCGCCCTTCCAGCGCGACAGGCGGCGCAGGACCGGTTGGGTCTGCCAGGTTTCGCCGATGCCCTCGGGCAGGGTGACCAGGTAGAGCTTGTCGCCGGCGGAGTTCCAGGCGACCGGGCCGAAGTCGCTGTCCGGGCCCACCGACTCGGAAGACGTGCCGAGGGACAGGTCGGGGCCCGCGGTCACGGCGGCCTTGCCGTGGGAGACGGCCAGCCACGGGGCCGGGCAGGCGTTGCAGGACAACGGGGTGCGGGTCGGCAGTGCGGAGCTCAGGCGGGTGTTCTTGCGGAGGTCCCACAGCACCAGGCGGTCGTGGGAGGCCGACACCAGGCGGTCGGAGGAGCCGAGGAACTCGACGAACGGCGTCTCGCTGTTGCCCTCGAGCCTGGCGACCTCTCCCGAGCCGGAACCGAAGCCAGAAGCAGTCATGTCGTAGACGTAGATCGTGCCCGTGTCCGCGACGGCGGTGCGGGCGCCGTCGTCGGTGATCGCGACGTGTGACGGAGTGGGACGGCCGAGGCGCAGTTCGGCGTCCTGGGAGTTGTAGGCGAACGTCGGGTTCGTGGTGTGCCACAACCTGGTCAGGCCGTCGGTGGACCAGCCGAACTGGGCGCCGTTCGGGGAGGCGCCGAACCACGAACCGGTGGCGGGCAGCACCTCGCCGCGTGCGGTGGACACGGCCTCCTGCGAGGCGAGCGAACGGCGCACCCACTCGGTGTCGGAGAGCTCGACCAGGGTCTCGTCGTCGGGCAGGCGCAGCACCAGCAACGGGAAACCGGTTCCGTCGCGCTGGGTGCGGCGGTCGTTCTGTCCATCGTGGACGATCGACAGGAAGCGGTCGGACGCCATGGCGTGGAACGCGGTGAACCGGCCGGACGGCGACACCGCGGCCAAGCCGGACGTCAGGTCGGCCGGGACCTCGAAGCGTCGCACGGTGGAGGCGCCGTCCCAGCGCACCGCCCAGCCGACGGAGAACGCGGCGATCATGCCGCCATTGGCACTCACCGACACCGACGTCACCGGCTGCGTTCCGACCCCGATCTCGGACCGCGTGGACCGCGACAGGTCCAGCCGCACCACGCGGCCGTCGGAGGTGCCGGCGACTGCGACCTTGCCGTCGGCAGAAGCGGCCAGCGCGGTCACCTCGCCGCCGACCTGCACGTACCGGTCGAGGTGCGGGGAAGCGGTCAGAGAGGCGAACAGCGCTGACCGGGTCTGCGCGTTCGGCTCGGTGCGGTAGGCCTCGGCGGCGAGCGCCTGTGCCAGGCCGAGGTCGGTGCGCAGGTTCGCGACGGCCGCCGACGCCAAGCCGCGGGCCGTGGCGGTGCGGGCGTCCGCACCCCCTCCCGGCACAACGGCCGCGACGAGCCCCACGACGAGAAGAGCCGCCAACGCCATGGCGACGCCCCGAGCGAGCCGCACCGTGCGGCGGTGCTGACGGACGTGCTCGCCGATCAGCTCATCCCGGGGAACGTCGCGCACCACGCTCGCGATGCCGGCGACGGACTCCCGGAAGCGCGGGTTCGACTCGTCGGCGAGAGCAGCCGAGCGCAACCAGCGGAGGTCGACCCAGCGCGGGTCCTCACCGAGCGCCTTCCGCACGGCAGCGGGCACCGACCGCGCGTACTCGCCCGAGGTGAGCACGACGAGGATCCGCTGCGGCGACCGGTGTTCCAGCCACCAGTCGAGCGCGCGCGTGACCTGCTCGGACGGCTCCGGTGAGGCCAGCAGGACCAGCCGGCGCGACCGGGCCAGAGCCTCGGCCGACGCCGACGAGCCGGTGTCGACGAACACCCGTGTGGCGCGCAGGCGGTACCAGGGTTTGGCGAACCGCTGCACGCCACGCCGCAGAGCGGGGGCGAGTGTGCCTTCCAGAGCACCGCTGTGCGAGAGGAAGGCGTCGTACTCGTGCTCGGTCACGCGCGAGATCTTGTCGGTTCGGAGCTAAATGAGCCAGAGCACCGCGCCGCCGACCGCAAGAACGGTCAGCACGAGGAGGATGACCGCCAGCACCCTGGCGGTCTTCCACGTCGTGTACACGCCACCGCCCAGGAAGCCCGCGAGGGCCAGCAGGCCGATGACGACGACTTCCTTCGGCATCTACAGCACGCCCTTGGTCGACGGGACCACGCCGCCGACGCGCGGGTCGGGCTCCACGGCGGCGCGCAGGGCACGGGCGATCGCCTTGTACTCGGCCTCCGCGATGTGGTGCGGGTCGCGGCCGTACTCGACGCGCACGTGCAGCGCGATCTGGGCGTGGAAGGCCAGCGACTCGAACACGTGCCGGTTCAGCACGAACGGGTAGTTGCCGCCGATCACGAACGAGTTGAACTGCTCCGGCTCGCCGCGGTGCACGGTGTACGGGCGGCCCGAGACGTCGACGGACGCGTGCGCGAGGGTCTCGTCCATCGGGATCCAGCAGTCGCCGAACCGGCGGATGCCCTTCTTGTCCCCCAACGCCTCGCGCAGCGCCTGGCCCAGCACGATCGCGATGTCCTCCACGGAGTGGTGGGCGTCGATGTGCGTGTCGCCGGTGGCGCGGACGATCAGGTCGAAGCAGCCGTGCACGCCGAACGCGGTGAGCATGTGGTCGTAGAACGGCACGCCGGTGCTGATCTCGACCTGGCCGGTGCCGTCGAGGTCGATCTCGACGTAGACCGACGACTCCCTGGTGGTGCGCTCGACCTTGCCCACACGACTCACCGGCTGACCTCCTTGCTGGCCGCGAGGAAAGCGTCGTTCTCCTCGGGCGTTCCGATGGTCACCCGCAGGTGACCCGTGATTCCGACGTCCCTGATGAGCACACCGTGGTCCAAATAGGACTTCCAGGTCTCGCGCGCGTTCTCGAACCAGCCGAACAGCACGAAGTTCGCGTCCGAGGGCACGACCTGGAAACCCAGCTCCCGCAACGACTCCACGACCCGGTCGCGTTCGGCGGCGAGCAGGGCCACAGAGCCCAGCGTCTCCGATGCGTGCCGCAACGACGCCCGTGCGGCCGCCTGCGTCAGCTGCGACAGGTGGTACGGCAGGCGCACCAGCTGCAGCGCGTCGACCACGGCCGGCGCCGCCGCCAGGTAGCCGAGGCGGCCGCCCGCGAAGGCGAACGCCTTGGACATCGTGCGCGAGACGATCAGCCGCGAGCCGAACTCGTCGAGCAGCTCGATCGCGCTGCGCTGCGGGGAGAACTCCGCGTACGCCTCGTCGACGACGATCACGCCGGTGGCGGACGCGATCAGCAGCCGCAGGTCGTCGAGCGGGATCGACTGGCCCGTCGGGTTGTTCGGCGACGTCACGAAGACGACGTCCGGCCGCGTCTCGGCGATCACCGCGGCCGCCTTCTCCACGTCCAGCGAGAAGTCGGGACGGCGCGGGGTAGGCGACCACTCGGTGCGCGTGCCCGCGGCGATGATCGGGTGCATCGAGTACGACGGCTCGAAGCCCAGCGCGACCCGGCCGGGGCCGCCGAACGCCTGCAGGACCTGCTGGAGGATCTCGTTGGACCCGTTGGCGGCCCAGACGTTCTCCGCCGTCAGCGTGACCGACGTGGCCTCCGTCAGGTACGCCGCCAGGTCGTCGCGCAACGCCACCGCGTCACGGTCCGGGTACCGGTGCAGGTCCGCCGCGATCTCCGCGACGGCCGCCACGACATCCGCCGCGAGAGCGTCCGTCGGCGCGTACGGGTTTTCGTTGGTGTTCAAGCGGTACGGCACGTCGAGCTGCGGCGCGCCGTAGGGCGTGCGGCCGCGCAAGTCCTCACGCAGGGGCAGGTCGGACAGCTCCACACGCGCACCCACAACAGGCTTCATCAGGAAAACCTCCCAGAAAACCTCGCGGTGACGGCCTGCCCGTGCGCGGGCAGGTCTTCCGCGTTGGCCAGCGCGACGACCTTGTCCGCGACCTCCCGCAGTGCTTCCTCGGAGTAGTCGATCAGGTGGATGCCGCGCAGGAACGTCTGCACGGACAGCCCGGACGAGTGCCGCGCGCAGCCACCGGTGGGCAGCACGTGGTTCGAGCCCGCGCAGTAGTCGCCCAGCGACACCGGGGCGTACGGACCGACGAAGATCGCGCCCGCGGACCGGATCCGCGCGGCGACGGAGCGGGCGTCGCGGGTCTGGATCTCCAGGTGCTCGGCGGCGTAGGCGTCGACGACCCGCACGCCCTCGTCCACAGAGGACACCAGGACGATGCCGGACTGCCTGCCCTCCAACGCCGTGCGCACGCGCTCGCTGTGCTTGGTGGCGCCGACGCGCTTCTCCACCTCGGCGTCCACCGCGTCCGCGAGCTCCTCGGAGTCCGTCACCAGGACGGACGCGGCCAGCGGGTCGTGCTCCGCCTGGGAGATCAGGTCGGCGGCCACGTGCACCGGGTCGGCCGAGGAGTCGGCGAGGACCGCGATCTCGGTCGGGCCTGCCTCGGAGTCGATGCCGATCAGGCCGCGCAGCAGGCGTTTGGCCGCCGTCGTGTAGATGTTGCCGGGGCCGGTGACGATGTCGACCGGCGCCAGCTCGGCGCCGTCGGTGTCCACGCCGCCGTGCGCCATCAGCGCCACTGCCTGCGCGCCGCCGGCCGCCCACACCTCGTCGACGCCGAGCAGCTCGGCGGCGGCCAGGATCGTCGGGTGCGGCAGGCCGCCGAACTCGGCCTGCGGCGGGGAGACCACCACGAGCGACTCGACGCCGGCGATCTGGGCGGGCACGACGTTCATGACCACGGTCGACGGGTAGACGGCGAGCCCGCCGGGCGCGTACAGGCCGACGCGCGCGACCGGCACCCACTTCTCCGTGACGGTGCCGCCGGGCACGACCTGCGTGGTCGTCTCGGTGCGGCGCTGGTCGGCGTGCACGCGCCGGGTGCGCGCGATGACCTCTTCCAGCGCCGCGCGCACGGCCGGGTCCAGCGAGGCCAGCGCGGACGTGAGCTCGGCCGCCGGCACGCGCACGGAGGCGGGCCGGACGCGGTCGAACTTCTCGGTGTACTCGAGCACGGCCTCGACGCCGCGGTCCGCGACGGCGTCCACGACCGGGCGGACGTGATGCAGCACCGCGTCCACGTCCACCTCGGCGCGCGGCACGATGGCGCGCAACTGAGCGGGGGTCGTGGTGCGACCTCGCAGGTCGATGCGGTTCAGCATGCCCACCAGCCTAGTTGCCGCCGAAATCTGTCAACGGTCACCCCGCTATCGGCGCTACTGGTCCCGTGACGCCCCGGCCACGCTCGGTCAGGCACAACTCCGTCGCAAACCCCTGCTGATGATGGAGGAACGATGTTCAGCAAGAGCCGCGGCAAGATCGCCGCAGTGCTCGCCGTCTGCCTGCCCGTGCTGGTGGCGGGCATGGCGTCGCCCAGCACCGCCGACTCCGGCCGTTATCTGCTGGAAGTCACGGCGAACACGTCCGCAGAACGCACGCAGGTCGCCCGCACCGGCGTCGACGTGCTCGGCGCGACCGAGCTCAAGACCGTGTCCGTGGTCGCGGACAAGTCGCAGTACCAGGCGTTGAAGGCGACCGGTCTGCCGATCAAGTACCTCGGCGACTTCGAGCAGCAGCTCAAGAGCCTCGGCAAGGTGGACTTCACGGACCCCAAGCCCGGCGAGGTCGGCACGCAGGACTTCCCGTCCGGCTACACCGGCTACCACAACTACGCGGAGATGACCGCGGAGCTGCAGCAGACCGTCACCGACCACCCGACGCTCGCGAGCCTGCGCAGCATCGGCAAGAGCTACCAGAACCGGGACATCTGGGCGCTCAAGGTCAGTGACAACGTCGCGACCGACGAGAACGAGCCGGAGGTGCTGTTCACCTGCAACCAGCACGCCCGCGAGCACATCACGGTCGAGCAGTGCCTGCAGATCATCAAGCGCTACACCGACAACTACTCGAACTCGGCCATCAAGAGCCTGGTGGACAGCCGTGAGGTCTGGTTCGTCCCGATGGTGAACCCGGACGGCGTCGAGTACGACATCGCGACCGGGTCGTTCCGCGGCTGGCGCAAGAACCGCCAGGGCAACGGCACCGACCTCAACCGCAACTGGGGCTACCAGTGGGGCTGCTGCGGCGGTTCCAGCGGCAGCTCGACGAGCGACACCTACCGCGGCACGGCGGCGTTCTCGGCGCCGGAGACCAACGTCGTCAAGAACTTCGTGAACTCCCGCGTCGTCGGTGGCGTCCAGCAGATCAAGACGAACATCGACTTCCACTCGTTCTCGGAGCTCGTGCTGTGGCCGTTCGGCTACACCACCGCGAACACCGCGCCGGGCCTGGACGCGACGGAGGAACGCGCGTTCCGCACGCTCGGCCAGCAGATGGCCGCCACCAACGGCTACACGCCGGAGCAGGCGAGCGACCTGTACATCACCGACGGCAGCATCGACGACTGGATGTGGGGCACTCACAAGATCTGGTCGTACACGTTCGAGATGTACCCGACGAGCGGTGGCCTCAACAGCTTCTACCCGCGGGACACCGTCATCGCGGCGCAGACGTCGCGCAACGACAGGGCCGTCGACCTGTTCGTCGGCTACTCGGACTGCGTGAAGCGGGTCATCAGCGTGTCCTGCTGACCCTCTCCAGGGCCTGGTCGACCTCGTCGAGGGTGACGAAGTAGTGCGGGGAGGCCCGCACTACCTCGTCCAGGCCCCTGCGGGTCATGTCGATCCTGGTCGACTCGAGCTGCGAGACCGTGACGGCGACGTTCTCGTTCCACAGCCGGTCCTTCAGCTCCACGGGCGGCACCCGGTCGCTCGTGAACGTGACGATGCCGGACCGCCGTTCGCCCAGGTCGTGGACCGTGATGCCGGGCAGGCTCGCGAGACCCTCGCGCAAGCGCCGGGCGCGTTCCCCCACCTCGGCCTCGATCACGTCCAGGCCCTTCGCGAGGGCGTGCTTGGCGGCGGCGATCAGGCCGAGCCGGTCCGCGACGCTGAACTCCCACAGCTCGAACACCCGCGCGTCGTCCCGCGGCTCGAACCGGTCCACGTCGGTCCACTCGGCGGCGCTGTGGTCCATCAACCGCGGCCGCAACCGCCTGCGGACTTCGTCGCGGACGACCAGCGCGCCCGTTCCGCGAGGCCCCCGCAGCCACTTGCGGCCGGTGCAGACGAGCATGTCGTAGTCGACGGCACTGAGGTCGAGCTGACCCGTGGACTGGCAGGCGTCGAGCAGCACCAACGCTCCCACCTCACGGGCCTTGGCGGTCACCTCGTTGACCGGGTTGACCAGGCCGCCGTTGGTCGGGACGTGCACCAGCGAGATCAGCTTGACCCGGTCGTCCAGGTCGAGCGCGCCGACGTCGACCTGGCCGTGCCGGTCGGACGGGATGACCTCGATCGTCGCACCGGTCTCCTCCGCGCGGCGCAGCATCGGCACGGCGTTGCCGCCGTACTCGACCTCCGTGACGAGGACGCGGTCGCCCTTCGCGAGCGGGACGGCGTCGAACGCGGTGAGCCACGAGCGGGTCGCGCTGTCGGTGAAGGCGACCTCCGACGGCTCGCAGCCGAACAGCTCGGCCAGCACGCCGTAGCCGGCTTCGAGGTCGTCGTGGCGTTCGGCGGCGGCGCGGTACCCACCGATCTCGGTCTCACGGCGGAGGTGCCCGACGACCTCGTCCACGACCTCGGCGGGCGGGATCGACGAACCGGCGCTGTCCAGGAAGATCAGGTCGCTCACGGACGGCACTCTGCCACGAAATAGGCTGGTCGCCATGGTGGAGATCCCCTACGGCAAGCGCATGCGGCCGCGCTACTGGCGGTTCCTGATCATCACGGCGGTCGGGATCGCCCTGGTCGCGTTCGCGCTGGACATCCCGTGGCTGCTGATCACCCTGAGCGTGCTCGGCGTGCTGAACGCGGTCGTGTGCGTGGGCGCGCTGTACGTCCTGCACAAGCAGCCGCACACGATCTCCGCCGACGAGCTGCGGCTGCGGCAGCTCGGGTTCTTCGACTGGCGCATCCCGACCGAGGACCTGGGCGCGGCGCAGGTCGCCGAGCGGTCGCACAAGGGGCAGCGCAGCGTCGAGGTGATCGGGGACGCGCTCGTCATCCAGTCGCTGACCAAGACCAACGTGTCGGTGCCGTTCCACGAGCCGCAGCTCGTCAACCTCGGCAAGACGGGCGTCCAACGGGTCGAGCGGGTCGAGTTCTGGGCGGACGACCCTCAGCAGGCCGTCCGGGACATCAACGCCCGAACCACGTGACGAGCTACTTGGGCTCCCACTTGTCCAGGTTCCACCACGGACCCCAGGCGAGCGCGCCGTAGGAGTTCGGGTCGACCACGGGCGCGTAGCCGGTCCACGAGTCGCGCAGCACGTACGCGTGCTCCGGGAAGACCAGGACCACCATCGACGGCGCCCCGACGAACGCCTGCTGGAAGAGCTTGTACGCCACGGCGCGCTGGGCGGGGTCGATGAGCTTGCGGCCGTTCTCCAGCGCGGCGTCGGCGGCGGGGCTGCCCTGACCGCGCAGGCCGTAGAGCATCAGGTCCGGGTCGAACGGCGAGCCCTCGCCGTAGAGCAGCGCGTCGGTGCCCATGCGCGGGCGGATGGCCTCCCACGACAGGCCGGCCAGTTGCACGTCCACGCCCACGGCCCTGGCGTCGGCGGCGAACGCGGTGGCGAGGTCGGCGCGCAGGTCGTCGCCCAGCGGGTACATGAGCGTGAAGCGGGCGGGGACGCCCTCGCGGACCCGGACGCCGTCGGCACCCGCGGCCCAGCCCGCTCCGTCGAGCAGGCGGATCGCCTCGGCCTTGTCGAAGCGGAACTTCGCGGTCGGGTCGAACTCCTCGGCCAGCGCGTCCGGCACCGGCGTGTACGCGACGGTGCCCTTGCCCTCCAGCAGGCTGTCGATCATGCCCTGCCGGTTGGTGGCGTAGTTCAGCGCGAGGCGGACGGCGGCGTTGCCGGTGACCGGGTTGCCCGTGGGCAGCGTGACGGACCGGTAGTCGGCGCTGCGGTGGTACTGCACGACCAGGCCCGACCTGCCGGTGAACGTCTCGGCGATCTTGGGCGGCAGCACCGTGCCGTCGAACTCGCCGTCCTGCATGCGGCGGGCGCGCTGGTTGTCGTCGCTGACGAAGACGACCGTCACCTTCTTGACCTTCGGCGCGCCGTCGAAGTAGCCCTCGTTGGACTCCAGCAGCAGCCGGTCGCCCTTGCGCCACTCGGTCACCTTGTAGGGACCGGTGCCGATCGGCTGCCCGTCGGGGTTCGCCTGCTCGCTGGGCAGGACGCCGAGCACGAGCAGGTGCGGGAACGCGGCCTGCGTCTGCGTGAGGGTGAAGCGGACGGTGGACGGGTCGACCTGCTCGACGGACTTCAGCGTGCTGAACCGGTCCTTGACCGAGCTCCGCAGCGCGGCGGTGTAGGTGGCGACCACGTCCTCGGCGCCGAACGCGCTGCCGTCGGTGAACTTCACGTCGCCGCGCAGCTTCACCGTCCAGCTCAGGCCGTCCGCGGACGGTTCCGGCAGGTCGGCGGCGAGATCGGGGCGCAGCGAGCCGTCCTGGCGGTGCTCGACGAGACCGTTGTAGATCTTCGACACGCCCTGCGCGCCGTAGCCGAGCAACGGGTTCAGCGTCGTCGGCTCGTCGCGGTCGGCCAGCACGATCGACGTGCCGTTCGTGCCACCGTCCGGACGCGGTGTGGCGGTCTCGGTGCAGCCCGCGACGGCCAGCAACACGACGAGGAGCAGTGGGGAACGACGCACGGTCCGGACCCTACAGTGATCCCCATGCGCATCGCCGTGAGTCAGATCAGCTCCACCACCGACCCCAGGTCGAACCTGGAACTGGTCCGCGACGCGGTGCGCAGGGCCGACGGCGCGCGGGTCGTGGTGCTGCCCGAGGCGACGATGTGCCGCTTCGGCGTGCCGCTCGGGCCCGTCGCGGAGCCGTTGGACGGGCCGTGGGCGTCGGCGGTGCACGAGATCGCCGCGCAGCACGACGTCGTGGTCGTGGCGGGAATGTTCACGCCATCCGGTGACCGCGTGACGAACACGTTGCTCGTGACCGGACCCGATGTTCATGTGGGGTACGACAAGATTCACCTGTTCGACGCGTTCGGGTTCCAGGAGTCGCGCACGGTCGCGCCGGGTTCGGACGTGGTGACGTTCGAGGTCGACGGCGTGACGTTGGGCGTGGCGACCTGTTACGACGTGCGCTTCCCGGAGCTGTTCCGCGCGTTGGCGGACAAGGGTGCGTCCGCCGTGCTGCTCGGGGCGTCGTGGGGGGCCGGTCCCGGCAAGAAGGAGCAGTGGGAGCTGCTGGTGCGAGCGCGCGCACTCGACTGCACGTCGTACGTCGTGGCGTGTGGTCAGGCGTACCCCGGTGATCTCGGGTCTTCGGCGCCGACCGGGATCGGGTACTCGACGGTCGCGGACCCGTTGGGGAACGTCGTCCTGCAGCTCTCGGACCAGCCGGAGACATCGGTCGTCGATCTTGATCTGACCGCGGTGGAAAAGGCGCGCGAGGTACTGCCGGTGCTGGCCAACCGACGGCTACGTTGAGGTCCATGCGCATCGTTTCGGCCGTGGTGGCCGCCCTGCTGTTGTTCGCCGGTGTCGCCTCGGCCACTCCCTCGCGCGGGGTGACAGCGCGCGAGATCGCCAAGTGGTCGATGGGAGACCGCGACTACACGGTCCGCGAGATCACCGTCGCCCCCGGCGGCAGCACCGGCTGGCACCACCACGACGGCACGCTGTACGCGGTGGTGAAGCAGGGCGTGCTGACCCGCACGATGGACGACTGCACCACGACGTTCGTGCACCACCGCGGTGACACGCTGATCGAGGAACCGGCGCACGTGCACGTCGGGCGCAACCTCGGCACGGCGCCGATGGTGTTGCAGGTGCTGTACGTCAACCCGGCCGGCACGCCGTTGTCGGTCGACGAACCGAACCCGGGCTGTTCCTTCGAATGAGCTTGACCTCCAGTTAGGTCGAGCCCACAGGATCGTCGCCATGACACTTCCCGAACTGCCCTCGTTCGTCCACGGCCGCAAGGACATCGACGGCTTCACCCTGTACCGCACCGGTGGCATGGCCGACGCGGGCACGCCCGTGGGATGCGTGGTGCTGGTCACCATCGACACCGACTCCGAGGCCACCGCGAAGGCGTGGATCGACTCGGTGTTCGTGGCACTGGCGAGCGAGCCGAAACCGCCCGCCGGTGGCATCTCCGCCGCCTTCCACATCCGCGACGACGGCAAACAGGTGATCAACTACGCCGAGTGGCGCAGCGCGGAAGATCACATCCACGCGCTGTCGGACGGCGAGGGCGTCGGCTCGCACACCGCCGACTGGCGCCGGGTGCAGAACTTCCCCGGCGTCGGTCAGGGTGGTTTCGTGCGGTACCAGCCGCTAGCGAAGGTCCAGGCCGAGGTCGAGTGACGGGCTGGAGTGCGTGAGACCGCCGACGGCGAGGTAGTCGACGCCGGTCTCGGCGTACCGGCGGGCCACGTCCAGCGTGAGCCCGCCGGACGCCTCCAGCCGCACGTTCTCCGGGCTGCGCTGCACCGCCTCCGCGCACTGCTCCGGCGTGAAGTTGTCCAGCAGCACCAGTTCCGCGCCCTCGGCGATCGCCTCGTCGAGCTGTTCCAGGCTGTCGACCTCGACCTCCATCAGCAGGTCAGGTGCGTGCGCACGGGCCGCGCGGATCGCCGCGCCCACCGACCCGGCCGCGGCGACGTGGTTGTCCTTGATGAGGATCGCGTCGCCGAGGCCCATGCGGTGGTTCACGCCGCCGCCGCACCGGACCGCGTACTTCTGCAGCAACCGCAGGCCCGGCAACGTCTTGCGGCTGTCGCGGACCTTCGCGCCGGTGCCCTCGATCGCGTCGACCCAGCGCGCGGTCTGCGTGGCGATGCCGGACAGGTGGCAGATCAGGTTGAGCGCCGTGCGTTCGACGGTGAGCAGGCCCCTGGTCGGGCCGGTCAGCACCAGGGCGGGCTCGCCCGGTACGGCCTTGTCGCCGTCGGCGGCCTCGGAGACGACCTCGATCTCCGGCAGGTAGCGCTGGAAGGCCGTGCGTGCCACGGACACGCCGCACAGCACGCCCGGCGAGCGCGGGGTGATCTCGGCGGTGGCGACGGCCTTCTCCGGCACCGTCGCCAGCGTCGTGGCGTCGAGGCCGTAGCGGAGGTCCTCTTCCAACGCCAGCTGGATGACGCGGTTCGCGTCGTCCCAGTCGATCTCAAGACGGTCGGTCATGCGACACCCTCTGCGAGGACAGGATCGGCCAGCACGGGCTGACCGGTCGGGGTGAGCCGGACGAGCTGACTGCGCTGCCAGGCCTGCGACCGCTCGGTGAAGTCCGTGCGGACGTGGCAGCCGCGCGACTCGGTGCGTTCCTGCGCCGCGGCGATCAGGGCGCGGGCGGCCATGGTGAGCGCCGCGTCCTCGACCAGTTCGCGCGACTCCAGCTGCTTGTCCACAGTGGACACGTCGAGCACCGAGCCGACGACGGCGAGGCCCTCGGCGTCGCGGCCGATCGCGGCGTAGCGGGACATCACGCGCTGGAGCAGGTCGCGGTCCGCGACCGGCGCGGTGGGCAACGAGATCTCCACCGCGCGGGCCGGTGCGATCAGGCCGATCGCCAGGTCGGCGGCCACGGCCTCGGCGGCACGGGTGCCGCAGACCAGGCCTTCGAGCAAGCTGTTGGACGCCAGGCGGTTCGCGCCGTGCAGGCCCGTGCGAGCGACCTCGCCGACCGCGTACAGGCCGGTCACGCCGGTGCGTCCGTCGACCGACGACACCACGCCGCCGCAGGCGAAGTGCGCCGCCGGGGCGACCGGGATCGGGTCCGTGGCCGGGTCGACGCCGGCCGCGACGCACGCCGCGTAGACGGTCGGGAAGCGCGTCGCCATGTCGTGCAACGCCGTCGCGTCCAGGAAGACGTGGTCGTCGACGCCACCGGGTTCGAGCGCCATGTGCCGGGTGATCGCGGCCGCCACGACGTCGCGCGGGGCCAGGTCCTCCAGCGGGTGCACGCCCTTCATGACACGGGCGCCGGTGGCGTCGATCAGCACGGCACCCTCGCCGCGCACGGCTTCGGTGACGAGCGGGCAGCGGCCACGGGCGCCGCGGCCGGTGTAGAGGACGGTCGGGTGGAACTGGATGAACTCGACGTCCGCGGCCAGCGCACCGGCCCGCAGCGCCAGCGCGAGCCCGTCGCCCGTCGCGACGGACGGGTTCGAGGTCGCCTGGTACATCTGGCCGAGGCCACCGGTCGCGAGCAGCACGGCGGGCGCGGTGAGCACGCCGGGCACGCCGTTGCCGTCGAGCACCAGCAGTCCGCCGACCGCGCCGAGCGGCGTCTTGACCGCGTCGACCGCGACGTGGTTCTCCAGCAGGGGAACCCGTCCGTCCACAGTGGCCTTGAGCAGTGCGCGTTCGACCTCGGCACCGGTCGCGTCACCACCGGCGTGCACGACGCGGAACGCGCTGTGGCCGCCCTCGCGGGTGCGTTCGAGCAGGCCGTCCGGCTTGGCGTCGAACACGGCACCGCGCTCGCGCAGCCGCGCCACGGCCTGCGGGCCGTCGCCGATGATCGTGGTGACCGCGGCCGGGTCGCAGAGGCCCGCGCCCGCCGTCAGCGTGTCCTCGACGTGCTTGCCGACCGTGTCACCGGGGTCGTGCTGGTCCTCCATGACGACCGCGACGCCGCCCTGCGCCCAGCGCGTGTTGCCGTCGTCGCCCGCGGCCTTCGTGACGACCAGGACCCGGAGTCCCAGCTCACGAGCCCGCAGCGCGGCGGTGAGACCCGCCACGCCCGTGCCGACCACGATCAGGTCGGCTCGCGCCTCCCAGCGCGCGGCCATCACTCACCGCCGCCGGGCTGGCCGATCTCGATCATGCGCTGCACGGCGCCCTGGGCGCGCTTGGCGGTCTCCAGG
The DNA here is from genome assembly GCF_042738015.1 of Lentzea sp. NPDC059081. NCBI lineage: Bacteria > Bacillati > Actinomycetota > Actinomycetes > Pseudonocardiales > Pseudonocardiaceae > Lentzea > Lentzea sp. NPDC059081. Next base: position 136,329 of record NZ_JBHYGW010000004.1, on the reverse strand, counting down.
TCGACGTGCACCTCGTCCAGACCCTCGCGCACGCACCGCAGCAGCGCGGCCGGCGTGATCATCTTCATGTAGGTGCAGGACGCGCGGTCGTTGACGGCGCGGAAGTCGATCTCCGGGGCGGCCTTGCGCAGCTGGTGCAGCATGCCGACCTCGGTCGCGACGAGCACCTTGCGCGCGTTCGTGCTGCGGGCGGCGGTGATCATGTCGCCGGTCGAGAGGATCTTGACCTTCTCCGCCGGGACGATGCCCTCGCCGCTGAGGTAGAGCGCGCTGGTCGCGCACCCGCACTCGGGGTGGATGAACAGGTCGGCGTCCGGGTTCGCGGCGGCGCGCTCGGCCAGTTCGGGACCGTTGATGCCGGCGTGCACGTGGCACTCGCCCGCCCAGATGTGCAGGTTCTCGCGGCCCGTCTCGCGCTTGACGTGCGCGCCCAGGAACTGGTCGGGGCAGAACAGCACCTCGCGGTCGGCGGGGATCGAGCGCACCACGTCGACGGCGTTCGACGACGTGCAGCAGATGTCCGTCTCGGCCTTCACCTCGGCGGTCGTGTTCACGTAGGACACCACCACGGCACCGGGGTGCTGCGCCTTCCACTCGCGCAGCTGTGCGCCCGTGATCGAGTCGGCGAGCGAGCAGCCCGCCCGCTCGTCCGGGATCAGCACCGTCTTCTCCGGGGCCAGGATCTTCGCGGTCTCGGCCATGAAGTGCACGCCGCAGAAGATGATGGTCTGCGCGTCGGACTGCGCGGCGATCCGGCTGAGCGCCAGGGAGTCGCCGGTGTGGTGGGCGATGTCCTGGATCTCGGGCAGCTGGTAGTTGTGCGCCAGGATGACGGCGTCCCGCTCCTCCGCGAGGCGCAACACCTCGTCCCGCCACGCGGCGTTCGGCTCGACTCCGCCGTACACACCCGACGCGGTTCGCTCCACGGCTGCGGTAGCGACCATCACTGCCTCCTCGATCCGGGGTTTTCGCCTAGTGGTCGAAAACGTCGCCGATAGTATCAGCCGGGTGGCGGGCGTGGGACATGAAGTTCTAGCAGCTGTGCTGCGAGTGAGAGGTGCGTCACTCCAGGTCATGCTGTGGGAGCGCGCACGGGAGCCACATGCTCACCGCTGGTCGCTGCCGGGCGGCGGCCTGCGGGTGGACGAGGACGTGGAGACCTCCATCCGCCGTCAGCTGGCGGAGAAAGTCGACGTGCGACAGTTGTCACACGTCGAACAGCTGGCGGTCTTCAGCGCCCCGGACCGCGTTCCGGCACCCCGCGTGGTGGCGACGGCGTTCCTCGGACTGGTCCCTTCGGACGTGGATCCGGAGGTCCCTTCGGACACGTCGTGGCACTGCGTCGAAAAGCTGCCTCCGATGGCCTTCGACCACGCCTCGATCGTCGATCGAGCACGGCACAGGCTCGGCTCGAAGCTGTCCTACACGAACCTCGGCTTCGCTTTGGCGCCACCGGAGTTCACCATCTCGCTGCTGCGCGACCACTACTCCGCGGCACTGGGCTACCGGGTGTCCGCGACGAACCTCCAGCGCGTCCTGTCGCGCCGGTTGTTGCTGGAACCCACAGGTGGGACCGCTCCCCCGGGCCCGTCGGGAGGCCGCCCGGCCGCGTTGTTCCGGTTCAGCGCCAAGGGAATCAAGGTGACCGATCCGTTCGCCGTGCTGAGACCGCCGGGATCCGGCCGTCCAGCAGGCGGAGGTGGCACCCCGTAACGTTGCACGCGTGGCAGAGACGCTTCCTTTGTTCCCGCTGGGCACCGTGCTGCTGCCCGGCGCGTCTTTGCCGTTGCACATCTTCGAACCGCGCTACCGCCAGCTCGTGGTCGACCTGATGACCGGCTCGCTGTTCGGCCGCACGTTCGGCGTGGTCTGCATCAAGGAGGGCTGGGAGGTCGGCGCCGACAACGTCCACTCCCTGCAGGACATCGGCTGCTCCGCCGACCTGCTGGACGCCCGCCCGCTGCCGGAGGGCCGCTTCGACATCGTGACGCGCGGCGTGCGCCGGTTCCGCCTGCTGGACGTGGACGCGACGACCGCGCCGTACCTGCTGGCGCAGGTCGAGTACGTGTCCGACGTCGAGGTGCCCGTCGCGGCCCAGGAGGTCGTGCCGCTGCTGGAACGCGGGGCGCGGGCGGCGCACGAGCGGTACTGCGGCGCGGCCTGGCACCGGGAGGACTGGTCGCCTCCCGCGGACGACGTGTCGCTGGGGGACCTGTCGTACCTGCTGGCGGCCGACTGCCTGTTGCCGGTCGAGGACCGGCAGCGGTTGCTGGAGGAACGGTCGCCGGCGCGGCGGTTGCGGCTCGTCCGGCGGATGTTGCACCGGGAGACCGGGATCTTGAGCGCGTTGAAGGCGGTGCCGGTGCCGTTGACGGAGTTCGGGCACGTGCCGAGCCCGAACTAGCGCTCCGCCCTGGGTGGCGGCGCGCGGACGAGGGCGGTCGGCGGCCGGTCGAGGCGCGGGACGGCCGAGGCGCGGAGTGGGCCGAGGCGCGGAGTGCGCGGGGCGGCCGAGGCGACGCACCCGCGGTGTGAAGCCGGCCGGCCTGAACGCCGAGTCCCACCGGCCGGCCACGAGACACGACCCCGGCCTGCCGCCACCTCTCCCGCGGTGACCCGTTTCTCGCATTGCCTTCACCTGGCTGCGGCCGCTCGCCGCTCCTCCGGCGCACCTTCCGCAGCCCTCCCGCGGTTCGCCCCGCGCGCCGCCTACAGACCTCCCATGGGTTCGCCCCAGCCCCGCACGCCCGTCCCCACCTGCCCGCGCCCCTTCGCGCCGCCTGCCGCCCACCCGCCAGCGCCTTCCCCTCCTGCCCGAACAGCCGAGCCCGCAGCTCCAATCGTTGGATCGTTGAATTGTGGCCTTGTGGGATTGTTGAACAATCCTTACTCTGAGGTCTCCGTCACACCCCAACACTCCTCCACCACGCTGCGAGGTGTCCCATGAGCACGACCACGACCGAGGAGACAGGCCGTTTCGCCTGGTTCCGCAGTCTCGGCCAGAAGGGCCGGCGCGCGTTCATCGGCGCGTTCGGCGGCTACGGGCTGGACTCCTACGACTACTGGGTCCTGCCGCTGAGCCTGGTCGCGATCACCGGCTACTTCGGCCTCACCAAGGCGGAAGCGGGCCTGCTGGGCACCAGCACGCTGCTGATGAGCGCCATCGGCGGCGCGGTGGCGGGTGTCATGGCCGACCGGTTCGGGCGGTCGAGGACGCTGATCATCACGGTCGCTGCCTACGCGTTCTTCACCGTGCTGTGCGGGTTCGCGACGAGCTACGAGACGTTGCTCGTCTTCCGCGCGTTGCAGGGGCTCGGCTTCGGTGGCGAGTGGGCGGCCGGGGCGATCCTCGTGGCCGAGTACTGCAAGCCGAAGTACCGCGGGCGCACGGTGGCGTTCATCCAGAGCGCGTGGGCGGTCGGCTGGGGACTCGCGGTCGTCGTCAACACGCTGGTGGCGAGCCTGGCGGACCCGGCGATCAGCTGGCGCATCATGTTCTGGACGGGCGCGCTGCCGGCGATCCTCATCTTCTACGTGCGCCGCAACGTCGACGACGCACCGGAAACCAAGGCGCAGCCCAAGGAACGCGGCACGTTCCCCAAGATCTTCGCACCGGGCATCCTCAAGACCACGCTGTTCGCCGCGCTGCTCGCGACCGGTGTCCAGGGCGGGTACTACACCCTCGCGACGTGGCTGCCGTCGTTCCTGCAGACCGGGCGCGGCCTCACCATCATCGGCACCGGCGGGTACCTCGCGTTCCTCATCACCGGCGCGTTCACCGGGTACGTCAGCGGCGGCTACCTCACGGACTACCTGGGGCGCAAGAAGACCTTCACGGTGTTCGCGATCGCCAGCGCGCTGCTGATCGTCGCCTACACGCAGATCCCCAACGGCGCCAACACGTTGGTCATGTTCCTCGGCTTCCCGCTCGGGTTCTGCATGTCCGCGATCTTCAGCGGGTTCGGCAGCTACCTGTCCGAGCTCTACCCCACCCGGCTCAGGGGAACCGGGCAGGGCTTCACCTACAACTTCGGGCGCGCGTTCGGCGCGGTGTTCCCCGGTCTCGTCGGGTTCATGGCCGACCGGCTGGGCATCGGCGGTGCGATGCTGTTCGGGGCGGCTGCCTACGGGATCGCGGTCATCGCGCTCTTCTGGCTGCCGGAGACGGTCAACAAGGAGCTCGAATGACGACAGCGGGCCGAGCGCCGGGCCAGGCCCAGGCGAACCTGATCGCCGTCCCGAAGGACTGGGCCTACGACTTCCTGCTCTTCACCCACCGCAACCCCAAGCCGTGCCCGGTGCTCGACGTGCTGGACGCCGGCGAGACGGTCAGCGCGCTCAAGCAGGACGCGGACGTGCGGACCCACGCGCCCCGCTACCGGGTCTGGGAGCACGGCGAGCTGACGGCCGAACCGGAGAACGCGACCGAGTTCTGGCGCGACGGCCTGGTGACGTTCCTGATCGGCTGCAGCTTCACGTTCGAGACGGCGCTCACCAACGCCGGTGTGCCGCTGCGGCACGTGGAGCAGGGCAAGAACGTCTCCATGTTCGTCACGGACATCCAGTGCCGGCCGGCGGGACGGCTGCACGGGCCGATGGTCGTGTCGATGCGGTGGATCCCGGAGTCCCTCGTGGACATCGCGCACAAGGTCACGGCGCTCATGCCGTCGGTGCACGGCGCACCGGTCGGCGCGGGCGACCCGAGGATGCTCGGCGTCGACGACGTCGAGACGCCGGACTTCGGGGACGCCGTCGAGCACGAACCCGGTGACGTGCCGGTGTTCTGGGCGTGCGGGGTGACCCCGCAGGCGGTGCTGATGAGGTCGAAGCCGCCGTTCGCGATCACGCACGCGCCGGGGCAGATGTTCGTGACCGACATGCCGGACTTCGCCTACCGAGTGGGGTAGGTCCCGCGAGGGCGGTGCCCCGGCTGACCACTCAGCCGAGGCGCCGCCCCAGGTCGTCGAGGCCGTTCCACGCCGTGCAGCAGCCGTAGGCCAGCGCGGCGGCCAGCGGCCACGCCAGGATTCCCCACCACGTCTCCAGCGACGGCGCGACGAGCAGCGTGTCGTTCGGCTTGATCTCCGCCGGCATCGGGTACTTCCCCGCGGCGAGCGACCCGCCGAGCCACTGCGCGAACCACGCCGCCGCGAACGATCCCGCGGTCATCGCCAGCATCACCACGGGCCCGCGCCGCGAGCGCAGCAGCCACACCGCCATGCCGGTGACGGCGCCCGCGCCGAGGCCGATGACCACGAACACCATCAGCGCGTCGAGCCGGTGGTAGCTCTCCACCCCGATCGGGTAGAACTTGCCGTCCTGAGGCGAGACGATCTTGAGCTGGGCCGGGGCGAGCCACGACCACACGTACGCGGCGGGCAGCCCGAACGCGAACGTCGTCAGCAGAACACCCAGCGCGGGCAGCAGATCCCGCTTCACCACGACCTTCGGCCGAGGCCGGACGTAGTGGTAGACGTACGGCTCCGGCACGGGTTCGATGCGCACCGGCGCGGCGTTCTCGTCCATTCGCGAGAGGTTACTACCGAGCCTCAGTTCCGGGCCGAAGCAGTCTCACCGTGGCGGCTGCAGCGCGCCGTCCAGCCGTCCGGCGTCACCTGGACGACCATCCGGCGCGCGCACTCCGGGCAGTACCGCGGCGGGTCGATCACCGACAGGCGCCGGCGGCAGACCTCGTGGTCGCCACCGGCTTCCTCTTTGCCGCAGAAGGAGCAGTACGTCATCACAGGGTCTGGCTCAGCGCCTTGATGGGCATCGACAGCTCGTCGAGCATGTCGAGGTCCTGCTGCGCCGGGCGGCCGAGGTTCGTGAGGTAGTTGCCGACGATGATCGCGTTGATGCCGCCGAGCATGCCCTGCTTCGCGCCCAGGTCACCGAACGTCAGCTCGCGGCCACCGGCGAACCGCAGGATCGTGCGCGGCAGGGCCAGCCGGAACGCGCCGACCGTGCGCAACGCCTCGGCGCCCTCGACGACCGGGTAGTTCTCGTACGGCGTGCCGGGGTTCGGGATGAGGAAGTTCAGCGGCACTTCGTCGGGCTCCAGCTCCGCGAGCTGCACGGCGAACTCCGCGCGCTGCTGCAACGACTCGCCCATGCCGATGATGCCGCCGCAGCAGACCTCCATGCCGGCGTCGCGGATCATCCTCAACGTGTCCCAGCGCTCCTCCCAGGAGTGCGTGGTGACGACGTTCGGGAAGTGCGAGCGGGCCGTCTCGAGGTTGTGGTTGTAGCGGTGCACGCCCATCGCCACGAGCTCGTCGACCTGCTCCTGCGTGAGCATGCCGAGCGAGCAGGCGATCTGGATGTCGTTGCCGTCCTCGCGGATGGCCTTGATGCCGTCGCGCACCTGCGACAGCAGCCGCTTGTCCGGGCCGCGCACGGCCGCGACGATGCAGAACTCGGTCGCGCCGGTGTCGCGGGTCTGCCGGGCCGCGCGGACGAGGCCGGGGATGTCCAGCCACGCCGAACGCACGGGCGAGGGGAACTGGCCGGACTGCGAGCAGAAGTGGCAGTCCTCCGGGCAGCCGCCGGTCTTGAGCGACACGATGCCCTCGACCTCGACCTCCGGGCCGCACCAGCGCTCGCGGACCTCGTGGGCCAGGGCCAGCAGGTCGCCGATCCGGTCTTCCGGGAGCTCCAGCACCTTCAGCACCTGAGCCTCGGTGAGCCCGACGCCTCGTTCGAGCACCTGCTCACGAGCTTCGTCGAGCACGTCGATCTGTTCCGGCGCTGCGGTCACGGTCTCTCCTCCTCCGGTGGCCTGGCGTGCACTATGCCGCACTGAATCCTTCATCGTGCAGCGACGTAGGTCACTGGACCGCGAATTGAGCGGCGAACGTCTCCGGGTCGAACGCGCCCCCGAACCAGGGTGAGAACGATCTCCTGGCGACGGCCAGGAAGTCGGTCGGACCGAGCTTCGTCACCCCCTGGGGCAACGCGCCGAGCAGGGGCGCGCCCGCCGCCTCCGGCAGGTCGGCCAGGTTCGTCAGCGACGCGAGATCGGGGTGCAGCGGCCAGCTGCCGACCACGACACCGATCGACTCGATGCCGCGCCGCTGCAACGCCTCGGCGGTCAGCGCGGTCGTGTTCAACGTGCCGAGCCCCGCCTGGGCCACGATCAGGACCGGCGCGTTCACCGCCCACGCGATGTCCGCCAGCGTCGAGCCGCCCTCGTCGAACCGCACCAGCAGCCCGCCGGCGCCCTCGACCAGCACCAGGTCGTGGGTCTCGTCGAGCGCGGTGACCTCGGCCGCGACGTCCTTCGGGTGCACGGCGGGCATGCCCGCGCGTCTGGCCGCGGTGGCCGGCGCCAGCGGGTCGGGATATCTGGCCAGCTCACGGGTCGTCACGTCGCCCGCCAGCCGCGCCACCTCCGCCACGTCGCCCGGCTCGCCGGGCAGCAGGCCGGTCTGGGCGGGCTTGAGCACCGCGACCCGTCTGCCCTCTGTCCTGGCCAGCGCCGCGATGCCCGCGGTGACGGCGGTCTTGCCGACCTCTGTCCCGGTTCCGGTGATCACCAGCACGCTCACAGGGTCTCACCTTAGAACTTCACCTACCGTGACCACATGGCTGAGCAACCGATCGTGATGTACGGTGCCGAATGGTGTGGTGACTGCCGCCGGGCCAAGGCCTGGCTGACCCGCAACGACGTGCCGTTCACCTACGTCGACGTCGAGCACGACGACGCGGCGCGCGACCGGGCGGTCGAGATCGCGGGCCGCAAGAACATCCCCGTCGTCGTGCTGCCGAACGGCGACTTCCTGGTCGAGCCGACCGACACTCAGCTCGCGGCCGCGATCACGCCCTGACAGATCGTCGCGATGTCGTCGTCCGTGCTGATGAACGGCGGCATCGTGTAGATCAGGTCGCGGAACGGCCGCAGCCACACCCCGGCGTCCACGGCAGCGCGTGTGGCCCGTGCCATGTCCACGGGTTCGTGCAGTTGCACCACGCCGATAGCGCCCAACACGCGCACGTCCCGGACGCCGGGCAACGCGCGTGCGGGTGCGAGTCCGGCAGCAAGCCCGGCCGAGATGCGGGCTACCTCGCGCTTCCAGTCCTGCGACAGCAGCAGCTCGATCGACGCCAGCGACACCGCCGACGCGAGCGGGTTGCCCATGAACGTCGGGCCGTGCGCGAGCACCGGCACCTCGCCCTGGCTGATCCCGTCCGCGACCCGCGGCGTGCACAGCGTGGCGGCCATGGTCATGTACCCGCCGGTCAGCGACTTGCCGACGCACATCACGTCCGGGCTGACGTTCGCGTGGTCGGCGGCGAACAGCTCGCCCGTGCGCCCGAAGCCCGTGGCGATCTCGTCGAACACCAAGAGCACGTCGTGTGTGTACGCCAGCTCTCGCAACACGTGCAGGTAGCGCGGGTCGTGGAACCGCATGCCACCCGCGCCCTGCACCACGGGTTCGACGATGATCGCCGCGAGCTCGTGCGCGTGCTCCTCGACCAGGTCGGCGAGGTGCTGGACGTACGCGGTGTCCATCTCGGCCGGGGGTTCGTCGGCGAAGACCTGCTCCGGCAGGATTCCACGCCACAACGAATGCATCCCGCCCTCGGGATCGCACACGGACATCGGGGTGAACGTGTCCCCGTGGTAGCCGCCGCGCCACGTCAACAGGCGGCGCTTCTCCGGACGGTTGCGGGAACGCCAGTACTGCAGGCACATCTTCACGGCGACCTCGACCGAGACCGAGCCGGAGTCGCACAGGAAGACGTGCTGCAGCTCCGCGGGCGTGATCTCGACGAGCTTCGCCGCGAGCCGGATGGCGGGCTCGTGCGTGAGCCCGCCGAACATCACGTGGCTCATCCGGCCGAGCTGCTCGGTGACGGCCGCGTCCAGCACCGGGTGCCGGTAGCCGTGGATCGCGGCCCACCACGACGACATGCCGTCGACCAGCTCGCGTCCGTCCGCGAGGGTGAGCCGGACACCGGAAGCCTCGGTGACGAGCAACGGCTCCTGAGTGCCCGGCATCGGTCCGTACGGGTGCCAGACGTGCGCCTGGTCGAGCTTCAGCAGGTCGTCCACCCGCTGAACATTAGGCCAGGCGTACCGGCAGGGTGTGCAGGCCGCGGATCAACGTGCTGTCCCGCCACGCCAACGTCTCCGGCTCGGCGGCGAGCGTCAGGTTCGGGAACCGCGCCAGCAGCTGCGTGAGCGCCACGTCGAACTCCAGCCGGGCCAGCGGGGCGCCCAGGCAGAAGTGGATGCCGTGGCCGAACGCGACGTGCCCCTGCGCGGACCGCGTCACGTCGAGCTGGTCGGGGTTCTCGTAGCGCTCGGGGTCGCGGTTGGCCGCCACCAGCGACACCATCAGGATCTCGTCGGCGGGCACCGTGACGTCGCCCAGCTCGAGGGGTTCCTTGGTGTAGCGGAAGGTCGCGACGTTGATCGGCCCCTCCAGCCGCAGGAACTCCTCCGTGCTCGCGGGGATCAGCTCGGGCTTGTCCTTGAGGATCTGCAGCTGCTCCGGGTTGTTCAGCAACGCGAACACGGCGTTGCCGATGAGGTTCACGGTCGTCTCGTGGCCGGCCACGAGCAGCAGGAACGCCATCGACACGAGCTCTTCGGTGCTCAGCGAGTCACCGGAGTCGGTGGCGTGCACGAGGGCGGAGAAGAAGGTGTCGTCGGGCTCGGCCGCCTGCACCTTCGTGACGTGCTGGTACAGGAAGCCCGCCATCGCCGCGCCGGCCGCCTGCACCTCCTCGGTCGTGCCGAAGGTGAGCAGCTGGTTGGACCACTCGCGGAACTCGTCGCGGTTGTCGATCGGGATGCCGAGCAGCTCGCAGATGACGGTGATCGGCAGCGGGAACGCGAAGACCTCCAGCAGGTCGACCACGTCGCCGTCGTTCAGCCTCGCGATCAGCTCGGCCGAGATCTCCTCCACCCTGGGCCGCATCTTCTCGACGCGGCGGGCGGTGAAGGCCTTGGTCACGAGCTTGCGCAGCCGGGTGTGGTGCGGCGGGTCCATGTTGAGCATGTGCTCGGCCAGCGAGTCGTCGAGCACGCGGCCCGCGGCCGGGTCGGTCGAGTGCACCTGCATGAGGCGACCGCCCTCAACGACGTTCTTGCTGACCCTCGGGTCGGTGAGGGCGATCTTCGCCTCGTCGTACCGAGTCACGAGCCAGACCTTGAGCCCGCGCGGCATGCGGACTTCCTGCACGGGCCCCTCGGCACGCAGCATGTCGTGCACTTCGTGCGGGTTCTGGACGTAGTCGTCGGGCAACTGGGTGAGTGTCGTCACCCAACCCAGTTAACCCCGTTTACTCGGCGCTCGCCACAAATTCTCGAGCGGTGCTCGTGATTGTCGGCCGACAGCCGACAACCACCACGAATCCGGTCGTTTTCCTGAGAATCCGCTAACGCTGGATCGTGACGCCCCGGATCGTCTTCAGGTCGCCGAAGAGGGACGGCGTCGGCTGGACGCGGTAGTTCTCCACCACCAGCATCTCCTTCGACCGGTCGCGCTTCTGCACCTCCAGGTGCACGGCGACCTGTCCCTCGTGCGACTTGAACACGATCTTCAGCTCTTCGATCAGCTCGGGCGTCAGCGTCTTGGTGTGCAGCCCGAGGACGAGCGGCGGGTCGGCTCCCGGGTTCGCCTCCGCGTCGCTGATGTCGAGCGGGACGACGCCGTCGCCGAAGATCGCCATCTTGTCCTCGCGCCAGTTCACCCTGCCCTTCACGCACACCGCGGAGTCGAGCTCCAGGTCGTCGCGCAGCACCTCGTAGGACTTCGGGAAGAACAGCACCTCGATGGACGCGTCGAGGTCCTCGATCACCGTGATCGCCCACGGCAGGCCGTTCTTGTTCACCCGGCGCTCGATCGACGAGATCATGCCCGAGACGATCAGCTCGCCCTCCTTGGGCGGGTCGTCGAGCACGACGGCGATCGGGCGCGGCGCGAACTTGCGCAGGATCCGCTCGGCACCGTCGAGCGGGTGCGAGGAGACGTAGAGGCCGAGCATCTCCTTCTCGAGGCTCAGCATCTGCTTGCGCGGGTACTCGTCCGTGCCGAACTTGAGGTGCGCCAGCGGGGACGTGCTGTCGTCCTGGTCGTCGGCGCTGTCGCCGCCGAACAGGTCGAACTGGCCCTCCGCCTCCTTGCGCTTGATCGGCACGACGGCGTCGACCGCGTCCTCGTGCACCTGGATCAGCGACAGGCGGGTGTTGCCGAACGAGTCGAACCCGCCCGCCTTGATCAGCGACTCGATCACGCGCTTGTTGCAGGCGACGAGCTCGGACTTGTCCATGAAGTCCGTGAAGGACGTGTAGGCGCCCTTCTCCTTGCGGGACTTGATGATCGACTCGACGACGTTCGCGCCGACGTTGCGGATCGCGCCCAGGCCGAAGCGGATGTCCGTGCCGACCGCGGAGAACCGCAGCGCCGACTCGTTGACGTCCGGCGGGAGGACCTTGATGCCCAGCCGGCGGCACTCCGCGAGGTAGACCGCCGACTTGTCCTTGTTGTCACCGACGGAGGTGAGCAGGGCGGCCATGTACTCGGCGCGGAAGTTCGCCTTGAGGTACGCCGTCCAGTACGAGATCAGGCCGTACGCGGCGGCGTGCGACTTGTTGAACGCGTAGCCGGCGAACGGGAGGATCGTGTCCCACAGCGCCTGGATCGCCTCGTCGGAGAACCCGCGCTGGTCGGCCCGCATACCGGCCTGGAAGCCCTCGAACTCCTTGGCCAGGACCTCGGCCTTCTTCTTGCCCATCGCCTTGCGGAGCACGTCCGCGCGGCCCATGGAGTAGCCGGCGACCTCCTGGGCGATGAACATGATCTGCTCTTGGTAGACGATCAGGCCGTGCGTCTCGCCGAGGATCTCCTTGAGCGGTTCGGCGAGCTGCGGGTGGATCGGCTTGACCTCCTGGCGGAGGTTCTTGCGGTCCGCGTAGTCGTTGTGCGCGTTCACACCCATCGGACCGGGGCGGTACAGCGCGCCGACCGCGACGATGTCCTCGAACGACGTCGGCTGCATGCGGCGCAGCAGGTCGCGCATGGGGCCGCCGTCCAGCTGGAACACGCCCAGCGTGTCACCGCGGCCGAGCAGCGCGTAGGTCTCCGGGTCGTCCATCGGGAGCTTGTCGAAGTCCGGGACGGCGTCCTTGCCCCGGTTCATCTCGATGTTCTCGATGGCGTCGCCCATGACCGTCAGGTTGCGCAGCCCGAGGAAGTCCATCTTGAGCAGGCCGATGTTCTCGCACGACGGGTAGTCCCAGCCGGTGATGAACGAGCCGTCGTCGCGGTACCAGAGCGGGATCGAGTCGGACAGCGGGTCCTTCGACATGATGACCGCGCACGCGTGCACGCCGGCGTTGCGGATCAGGCCCTCGAGACCGAGCGCGGTGTCGAAGATCTCCTTCACCTGCACGTCGGTTTCCAGCAGCGAGCGGACCTCGGCCGCCTCGTTGTAGCGCGGGTGGCTCTTGTTGACGATGCCGTTGAGCGGGATGTCCTTCGCCATGATCGGCGGCGGCAGCGCCTTGGAGATCTTGTCGGCGATCGCGAAGCCCGGCTGACCGTGGTGGACGCGCGCCGAGTCCTTCAGCGCGGCCTTGGTCTTGATGGTGCCGAAGGTGATGACCTGGGCGACCTTATCGGCGCCGTACTTCTCGCTCGCGTACCGGATCATCTCGCCGCGACGGCGGTCGTCGAAGTCGATGTCGATGTCGGGCATGGCGGTGCGCTCGGGGTTCAGGAACCGCTCGAACAGCAGACCGTGCGGGATCGGGTCGATGTTCGTGATGCCCATCGCCCACGACACGGCGGCACCTGCCGCGGAGCCACGGCCGGGGCCGACGCGGATGCCGACGCTGCGGGCGTAGTTGATGAGGTCGGCGACGATGAGGAAGTACGCCGGGAAGCCCTTGTCGATGATGACCTGGGCCTCGTAGTCGCAGCGCTCGATGTACTCCTGCGGCACCTCGGAGTCGCGGAACCGCCACTCCAGGCCGCGCCGGATCTCCTTGCGGAACCAGGACGCCTGGTCCTCGCCCTCGGGGACCTCGAAGTTCGGGATCCGGTCCTTGATCGACCAGATGTCCTCGTACGACTCGACCATCGACGCGACGAGCAGCGTGTTGTCGCACGCCTCCGGCAGGTCCTTCCAGATCTGCCGCATCTCCTCGGACGACTTCAGGTAGTAGCCGTCGCCGTCGAACTTGAACCGGTTGGGGTCCGTCAGCATCTTGCCGGACTGGACGCAGAGCAACGCGGAGTGCGTGTCCGCCTGGTCCTTGGTGACGTAGTGGCTGTCGTTGGTCGCGAGCGGCGGGATGCCGAGCTTGCGGCTGATCTCCAGCAGGCCCTCGCGGACCCTGGTCTCGATGTCGAGGCCGTGGTCCATCAGCTCCAGGAAGAAGTTCTCCTTGCCGAAGATGTCCTGGTAGTCGGCCGCGGCCTTGACCGCCTCGTCGACCTGGCCGAGCCGCAGCCGGGTCTGCACCTCGCCGGACGGGCAGCCGGTGGTCGCGATGATGCCGTCGGCGTGCTGCGCGACGAGCTCGCGGTCCATGCGGGGCTTGTAGTAGTAGCCCGTCTTGCTGGCCTCGGTGTGCAGCCGGAAGAGGTTCCGCAGGCCGTCCGCGTTGCGCGCCCACATCGTCATGTGCGTGTAGGCGCCCGCACCGGAGATGTCGTCGCCGCGCTGGCCGGGGTCGCCCCAGAAGACCGGCTTCTTGTGCAGTCGGTTGTGCGGCGCGAGGTAGGCCTCGATGCCGATGATCGGCTTGATGCCGGTCTTCGTCGCCGTTTGGTAGAACTCGTCGGACCCGTACATGTTGCCGTGGTCGCTCATGCCGACGGCCGTCATGCCGAGACGCCCGGCCTCCTCGAACAGCGGCGCCACCTTGGCGGCTCCGTCGAGCATCGAGTACTCGGTGTGCACGTGCAGGTGCACAAACGAGTCCACCACGGGCAACCCCCTTGTGTAGCAAGCGTTTCTGCGCGAACAAGGGACTCTCACGTCCTGGCGCCCGCCAACCCTACAGGCCGCGCGGGGCGGTGGTCGCGTGCGGGACGGGCGAGTCGCGAAACCGGCCGGTGCGCGCGGTGTGATCACGATCAGGCGGGCGGTGACACGGCGGCCGGTCCCGCCGGGTAGCGTTTCATTTCGTGGTGGCCCCCGATCCCGTAGACGCTCGCCTGCTCGCCGTCCTGGCCGAGTCGGGCCGTGCAGCCGTGCACGAGCTCGCGCAGCGGCTGGGCATGGATCCGCGCGAAGCCGCCATGCGCCTCATCACGCTGTCCGGCAGCGGCCTGCCCGTGCTCGTCGGCGTGGAGTGCGACCCGAACGGCGTGCGCCGGGCCCTCGCGAACGCCGCCGCCTACGGCAACTACTTCGGCCCGCCCCAGTCCGGCCCGTACGCCGTGCACCAGAGCGGTCCGCACCAGGTCCAGCAGCAGTACGGGCCGCAGGGGCCGGTCAGCCAGCCGTTCCCCGCCCAGCCCCAGGCCCAGCCGCAACAGGCCACGTGGGGCCCGCCGCAGTCGGCCGGGTGGGTGCGCGCCGACCAGCCGCAGCCCAAACCCGTCTCGCGCACCGGCAAGATCGGCTCCTCGCTGGAGGCCGACAGCCTGGAGGGCGCGCACCTGCAGATCCAGCTGGTCGAGGTGGTCGACCCGGCCGACTTCCTGTTCACCGCGGCCGGCTACAAGCTCGCGGACGGCGAACGGGCCGTCGTCGTGCACACCGAGGTGACGAACGCCTCGCAGGTCTCGTACACCTCGCTGCCGGACATGTACCTCGTCCTGGTGACCAAGACCGGCGAGACCGTCACGAAGGCGCCGGTCTCGCTGTCCTCGCGGCCCGCGCACAAGCTCGGCGTGCAGCCCGGCGAGACCGCGGGCGGTCACACGGTGTTCGTGCTGCCGGACGAGACCCAGGTCATCCAGGTCCGCTGGAGCGTGCGGCCCGAGGTCGACCTGAACACCCTCGTCTGGACTATCGACGACTGAGCACGTCCAGTGCCGCGCCGTGCACCCCCGGCGCCGCGGCGACGTACTCGGCGCTGTCGATCGTCCACGGCTTGCCGTCGAGGTCGGTGACGACACCGCCCGCCTCCTGCACGAGCAGCACACCCGACGCGTGCGCGCGCACGTTGTCGAACTGCCAGTGCGCGTCCATGCGCCCGGCGGCGACCTGGGCGAGCTGGTGCGTTACGGGCACCGAGATCCGCACGTAGAGGGCCTCCTTGGACATGGCGCTGAAGGACGCGCCCACCCGGTCCGCCATCTCCGGCCCCTGACCGGGCTGGGCCTGGCCGGTGCCGACGAGCGCGCCGTCGAGCGAGGTCTTGTCCGAGACGGTCAGCCGCACGCCGTTGAGGAACGCGCCTCCGCCCTCGGTGGCCGTGAACATCTCGTCGAACAGCGGGAAGTACACGACGGCGAGCACCGGGCGGCCGTCGCGGACCAGGCTCACGCCGATGTTCCAGTCGGTCATGCCGTGGATCGCGTTCAGGTTGCCGCCGACGGGGTCGATCAGCCACCACTCGCCCTCCGCGAGCGGGCCGGAGCCGTGCTCGTCGTTGAGCCAGCTCGCGGCCGGGTTGATCTCGGCGAGCGCCGGCTCGAGCAGGTCGACGACGGCCTCGTCGTTGGCGCGGACGCCGGCCAGCACGCCGGCGAGGCCGGAGGTGCGCGACTCGGTCGAGTAGCGCTTGAGCAACCGGGCTCCGGCGCGGCGGACGGCGGCGGTGGTGGCGCTGAGCATGGGGTCCTCCAAGATTGTCAGTCATGCAAGCGGATCTGAACCTGCTGACGGTGCTGGACGCCCTCCTCGAGGAGGGCAGCGTGATGGGTGCGGCCGAGCGGCTGCACCTGTCGTCCCCCGCGGTCAGCAGGACGCTGGGACGGATCAGGAAGGTGACGGGCGACGACATCCTGGTGCGGACGGGCCATTCGATGACGCCGACGCCGTACGCGCTGGGGATCGCCGAGGAGGTGCGCCGGCTGGTGCGGGAGGCCAACGCCGTGCTCTCGCCGAGCCGGGAGCTGGACCTCGCCACGCTGGACCGCACGTTCACGATCCAGTGCCACGACGCCCTCGCGTCGTCGCTGGTGCCGGTGCTGGTCGGGAAGATCGCGGAGCAGGCGCCCGGTGTGCGGTTGCGGGTGCTGGCGGAGCAGTCCTCCGACACCGACGACCTGCGGCACCGGATCGACCTGGAGCTCGGCGGCGGCGCCCCGGACCTCCCGGAGTTCCGCTCGGAGACCCTCGGCACCGACCCGATCGCCGTGGTCATGCGGCCCGGCCACCCGTGCGCCGGCCACCTCGACCTGCCCGCTTACGCCTCGCAGTCGCACGTGCTGGTGTCCCGGCGTGGCCGGCTCACCGCGCCGATCGACGACCTGCTGGCCTCGCAGGGCCTGCGCCGCAGGGTGATCGCGACGGTGGCGACGGTGCACTCCGCCCTGCAGATCGCGGCCGCGAGCGACGTCCTGGTCACCACCACGACGGTGCTGTGCCGGCCGTTGATCGAGGCGTTCGGGCTGGTCACCCGGCCGTTGCCCGCCGAGTCGCCGGAGGCCCCGGTCAACTGCAACTGGCACCAGCGCTACGACTCGGACCTCGCGCACGCCTGGCTGCGCGACCAGGTGCGAGCAACCCTCACCGACGTCTTACGACAGCGGTAGGGCCACGGCGCCGGCGAAGCGCGGGTTTTCCGCCTCGTCCAGCATCGCGGCCGCCACGGTGTCGCGGCTGACCTTCGCCGAGAGGTCGAACGGCGGCGCCTCGTCCAGGCCGGCCGTGCGCCTGGTCGCGCTCTCGGGTTCGTCGGTCAGCACCCCGGCGTGGAAGACGGTGCCCCCGGCGGCGAGCACGGCGGTGTCGGCGGCGACCTTGTCCGGGATCCGGTCGCCGAAGAACTTCTCCAGCACGGCGGCGCCCTCGCCGGCGGCTTCGGCGGACGGGCCCGTGCCGTAGGCGCCGAGCCAGATGACGCGCCGCGGCTCGGCCGCGAGGACCGCCTTGGCGCCGGCGGACAGGACGCCCGGGACGTCGGTGCCCAGGCCGGACAGGACGACGGAGTCCGGGCCGACGACCGCGGCGATGCTCGCCGGGTCGCTCACGTCGCCCGCGACCTTGCGGAGGTTCTCGTGGTCGAGGTCGATCCGCTCGGGGTCGCGGGCGATGGCGGTGACGGTGTGGCCGCGCTCCAGGGCCTTCCTGGCCAGAGCGAGACCGGTCCGTCCGGAGGCTGCGAGAACGATCAGGTTCATGCCGGCAACGCTATTGAGCGCACCGATTAACATCAAGTGCAACGTCGTCAAGCGATGATTTACCTGAAGTAAATCAGCCTTCCTCGCGGAGCTTCTCCAACGCCTGCGCCAGGTCGTCCGGGTAGTCCGAGGTGAACGTGACCCACTGCCCGTCGGCGGGGTGGTGGAACCCGAGCTGCCGCGCGTGCAGCCACTGCCGCGTGACGCCGAGGCGCTTGGCCAGCGTCGGGTCGGCGCCGTAGGTCAGGTCGCCGACGCACGGGTGGTGCAGCGCGGAGAAGTGCACGCGGATCTGGTGCGTGCGGCCGGTCTCCAGGTGCACCTCGACGAACGACGCCGCGCGGAACGCCTCGATCACCTCGTAGTGCGTGATCGACGGCTTGCCGGAGTTCATCACCGCGAACTTGTAGTCGTGCTTCGGGTGGCGGTCGATCGGCGCGTCGATGGTGCCCTTGATCGGGTCCGGGTGGCCCTGCACGATCGCGTGGTAGACCTTGTCGACGGTCCGCTCCTTGAAGGCGTGCTTCAGCGCGGAGTACGCGGACTCGGACTTGGCCACCACCATCACGCCCGTCGTGCCGACGTCGAGCCGGTGCACGACGCCCTGGCGCTCGGCGGCGCCGGACGTGGCGACGCGGTGCCCGGCTGCGGCGAGCCCGCCCACGACGGTCGGCCCGGTCCAGCCGGGCGACGGGTGCACGGCGACGCCGACCGGCTTGTCGACGACGATGATGTCGTCGTCCTCGTGGATGATCTTCAGGCCCTCGACGGGGATCGCCTGGACGGTGATCGGCTGCGGCGGCGCCGGCAGCGTGATCTCGAGCATCGACCCGGCCGTGAGGCGGTCGGACTTGCCGACGACCCGGCCGTCGACCAGCACGTCGTCGGCGTCGGCGATGGCCGCGACGGCGGTGCGGGACAGGCCGAGCAGCTTCGCGAGGCCGGCGTCGACGCGCATGCCGTCCAGACCGTCGGGAATCGGCAGCGTTCGGTATCCGCTCACGCGGGGCCTCGACCTTCTTCTGGCTGTGGTTCGCCTCTCGTGCGCCTGAGCTGGGCGTTCTTCACCAGCGACCACACCGGGCAGAACCACGAATTTACCAGCCGCGCTAGTCGGGCTTCGCGAGCCCGTCCTGCTCGACGGCGACGGGAGACTCTTCGTCCTTGGTGATCGTCCCGTCGTAGTCGTGCTGCATGAGCGCGAGCACGATGATCGTCGCGCCACCGCCGACGATCGCCATGTCGGCGATGTTGAACACCGGCCACACGCCGCCGTACGGGTCGAAGAGCGACAGGAAGTCGACGACGTGGCCGCGCATCGGTCCCGGCTCGCGGAACAGGCGGTCCGCGAGGTTGCCGACGGCACCGCCCAGCACCAGGCCGAGCCCGGCCGCCCAGCCCTGCGAGCGGAGGTTGCGCGAGATCCAGACGATGAACCCGGCGACGCCGAACGCGATCAGCGCGAGGATCCACGTCCAGCCCTCGGCCAGCCCGAAGGCGGCACCGGGGTTGCGGACGAACGTCAGGTAGAGTGCGCCGCCGAAGATCTTGATCGGGTCGGCGCCCTCGAGGAACGCCACGGCCGAGACCTTGGTGAGCACGTCCAGCGCCAGCACGCCGGCGGCCAGGACCGCGAGGAACCTCGTCCGCGGTTCCGGCAGCGAACCGGTGAACGAGAAGCCCTCGACGACGTCGTCGTCCTCCGCCTTCGCGGGGGCCGGCGCCTCGGCCTTGTCCTCCACGACGGGTGTCACGACCTCGAAGACGGGCTTCTCCGGCTCGCTGACCAGCGTCTCCGCCGGTTTCTCCGCGGCCTTCCCGCCGTCTTTCCCGGCGGCCTCCGCGGAGACCTTCTCGTCGGCCTTGGGCTCGTCCGTCACCAGGTCATTGTCCACTCCAGGGACTACGCGAGAAACGGCGGCAGGGTTCGGCCGTCGTCCTCGGCGACCCAGCGGCCGTCGCGCTGCGCGTACGTCCACTTCGGACCCTCGGTGACGAGAGTGCGCAGCGCCGCGACCAAACGGTCGACGTGCTCCACCGTCGTGCCGAGGCCGATCGACGCGCGCACGGCACGTTCTTCGTGCGACCCGACCTGCTTGACCAGACGGCCCACGATGACGTGCGCGCAGAACGCGCCGTCGCGCACACCGATGCCGTACTCGGCCGAGAGCGCCGCCGCGAGGAAGCCCGCGTCGAAGCCGGAGACCGTGAAGCTCACGACGCCGACCTTGTCCGCGTCGGACAGGATCCTGAGCTCGCGGAAGCCGGGGATCGTGCGCAGGCCTTCACGCAGACGCGCGAGCAGCTCCTGCTCGTGCGCGACGGTCTGCTCCCAGTGCCGCGACAGGATCTCGCAGGCCGCGGCCAGCGCGTGCACGCCCACGACGTTCGGGCTGCCGGCCTCGTGCCGTTCGGGCACGGCGGACCACGCCACGCCGAGCCGGTCGCCGTGGTCGGTGACCTTCGACGTCGCGCCGCCGCCCACCAGGTACGGCTGGGCCTGCTGCAGCCAGTCGGCGCGGCCCACGAGCACACCGGCGCCGAACGGCGCGTAGATCTTGTGTCCGGAGAACGCGATGTAGTCGACGTCGAGCTCACGGGCGTCGATCGGGCGGTGCGGGGCGAGCTGCGCGGCGTCGAGCGCGACGCGGGCGCCGTGCCGGCGGGCGACCTTCGCGAGCTCCGCGACGGGCCACAGCTCCCCCGTGACGTTGGACGCCCCGGTGACGATCACGAGCCGAGGGCCGACCGGGGCGGCGGCCAACGCCCGGTCCAGCGCCGCGAGGGCCGCGCCGGACGACGAAGGGGCGGGAATGCGCTGCACGTGCGGACCGCGCCACGGCAGCAGCGCGGCGTGGTGCTCGCTGTCGAACAGCACAACGGCGGTGTTGCGGGGAACGCTGCGCGCCAACAGGTTCAGCGAGTCCGTGGTGTTGCGGGTGAAGACGACGGTGTCGGACGAGCGGGCGCCGACGAACTTGCGGATGCGGTCGCGCGCCTGCTCGTAGACGCGGGTCGAGACCTGCGAGGCGAACCCGGCGCCGCGGTGCACGCTGGCGTACCAGGGCAGCAGCTCGTCGACGGCGTCGCGCACCTCCTGCAGGCACGGCGCGCTCGCCGCGTGGTCGAGGTTGGCGTACGTGACGCGCTCTCCGGTGACGAGGGGAACCCTCAGGTCAGCGCCGACGACAGCCGGAACCGCCGTGGTGGTGCTGGGGGTGATCGCGAGCGTCATCGAGCTGCCTCCGAGGCCAGGGGCCCCGTTGAGCGAAGGCCCGCGCTTGACCGGCGCCCCGCGCGCCGGACCAGGTCCTCACCAAGGGCACCCCACCGCGGTTGGAGGGTTGCCGGCCAGCAAGCTTGGGCTTGACGCTGGCTCTCATGACCTGCCGACGACGTTAGCGGAGCCCGCGGCGCCCGTCGACACCCGATCACATGCTGAGAAGCATCGGGAACCGACTCAATCGCCCGTCTCGCCCTTCCACCGTGCGTAGCGACCGGCCCGGTCCACGGCACGAACGCGCCGCTCAGCGGCCTCGCGCGCCTCCTCGGTGGTGACGATGAGCAACTGGTCGTCGGTCTGCAGCCTGGTCGTCGGCTGTGGCGTGAAACTCTTCCCGCCGCGCACCACGAGGCTCACCGTGGCGCCGCTCGGCAGCCTCAGCTCGGACATGTAGACGCCGTGCAGCTTCGACCCGCGCTGGATGTGCACCTGCAGCAGCTCGGCGCCCAGCTCGTCCAACGGCGAGGAGTCGACCTGGACCTCCTGCGGCTCCCCCGCGCGCACCAGCCCGAGGCGCCGCGCGAGGAACGGCAGCGTCGTCCCCTGCACCACGGTCAGCACGATGACCAGCACGAACACGACGTCGACCAGCTCACGCGCGCCTTCGACGCCCTGGATCAACGGGATCAGCGCGAACACGATCGGCACCGCGCCGCGCAGGCCGGACCAGGAGAGGAACGCCTGTTCGCGCCAGGGCACCTTGAACGGCAACGAGGACAACACCACCGACAGCGGCCGGGCCACGAACGTCAGCACCACACCCGCGATCAGCGCGGGGACCAGCACGTCCAGCAACCGCATCGGCGAGGCGTAGAGGCCGAGCAGCACGAACAGCCCGATCTGCGCGAGCCAGCCGAGGCCTTCGGCGAACGAGAGCGTGTCGGCGCGGTGCGGCAGCCGGGCGTTGCCGAGGACGAGCGCGGCGACGTAGGTGGCGAGGAACCCGGACGCGTGCGCGAGATCGCCCGCGGTGTAAGCGATCACGCACACCGCGACGGTCGCGAGCGGGTAGAGACCGGTGGCGGGCAAGGCCGCGCGTCTCAGCCCCGCACCGCCGAACACGCCCAGCACGACACCGATGAGCGCGCCTGCGGCCAGTTCGTAGACCACGAGAAGGGGCGCCGTCCAGGAGATCTGGTCGGACGAGGCCAGCAGCACGACCGCGATGTAGACCGGTGCGTCGTTGAGACCCGACTCCAGCTCGAGCGCGCCGGTGAGCCGCGCGCCGACACCCAGCGACCGCAGGACGCTGAAGACCGCGGCCGCGTCCGTCGACGACAGCACCGCGCCCCACAGCAACGCCATCCGCCAGTCGAGGCCGAGCAGGAAGTGCAGCGCCGTCCCCGTCACGGCGACGCTGACCACAACGGCCACTGTGGACAGTGCGACGCCTAACCACAGCGACGTCTTGACGGCGTGCCAACGGGTCGTGAGCCCGCCCTCGGTCAGGATCAGCACGAGAGCGGCGATGCCCAGCGACTGCGTGAGGCCGGCGTCGTCGAACTTGATGCCGGCCACGGACTCGCCGAGCAGCACGCCGATCCCGAGGTACAGCAACAACGAGGGCAGCCCGAGCCGGGTCGACACCCGCACCGCGATCACGGAGATCAGCAGTACGGCAGCGCCGATGCCCAGTACGACCGTGACGTCACCCACCTGGACCATTCTGGTTGATCACCACCGATCTGGACGAATCAGACGCGTTAACAACTCCCGACGTTCGCCCCTGGTGGGCCGGACGCACAGTGGAGCACGTTGATCAGTGGCTCAATCCCAACCCTGCACGGAGTTGAACCATGAGGATCCTGATCGCGCTGGCGGCCGCCTTGACGGTGGCCGGAACAACCACGGCGCACGCGGCCGCTCCGGCGGCCCTGGCGGCACCGAACATCTCGGTTGCGAACGTCCAGTCCCACCTCTCCCAGTTCCAGTCGATCGCGACCGCCAACGGCGGCAACCGCGCTCACGGACGTCCGGGGTACCTGGCCTCGGTGAACTGGGTGAAGGGCAAGCTCGACGCGGCCGGCTTCACGACGCGCGTGCAGTCGTTCACCAACGGCGGCGCCACCGGCTACAACCTGATCGCCGACTACCCCGGCGGCGACGCGAACAACGTCGTCATGCTGGGCGGCCACCTCGACAGCGTCACGGCGGGCCCCGGCATCAACGACAACGGCTCCGGCTCCGCGTCGATCCTGGAGGTGGCCCTGCAGATGAAGGCCACCGGTTTCCAGCCCACCAAGCACGTGCGCTTCGGCTGGTGGGGCGCGGAGGAACGCGGTCTCGTCGGCTCGACCTACTACGTGAACTCCCTGTCCAGCACCGACAAGTCGAAGATCAAGGCGTACCTGAACTTCGACATGACCGGCTCGCCGAACGCCGGCTACTTCGTCTACAGCGCCTCCGGCCAGCCCTCCGGCTCGCTGGCCCTGCAACAGCGCCTGCAGGCGGGCTTCACGTCGATCAGCGTGCAGACCGAGCTGACCAGCGTGGGCGGCCGGTCCGACCACGCGGCGTTCGCCCGGTCCGGCATCCCGGTCGGCGGCACCTTCACCGGTGCCGAGGAGACCAAGACCTCGGCGCAGGCGCAGAAGTGGGGCGGCACGGCCGGTCAGGCCTTCGACCGCTGCTACCACGCGTCCTGCGACACGACGTCGAACATCAACGCCACGGCGCTCGACCGCAACGCGGACGTGATCGCCTACGCGTTGTGGGCGACGGCGGCGTGACCCGTTAGCACCTGCACGGCCTCGTCGAGCACCGGTTCGACGAGGCCGGGCAGCGTCGCCTGCATCTGCGCCTGCCCCAGGTAGAGGCTGAACGCGATCAACGCCCGCTTGCCGGCCCGGTCGCGGTCGAACCCGAGCTGCACGAACAGCTCGGTCAGGTATCCCAGCCGTTTCTCGGTGACACGCCGCAGAACCGGCGCGACCACCTCGTTGTCCGCGACCGCCTGCAACGCCATCTCCACCGACCCCTTGCGCGTGCGGTCGAGCACCGTCCCGAAGAGGGTCCTCAGCTTGTCCCGCGGCGTCTGCTCCGCCTCGACCAGCTCGATGACCTTCTCGGTGTGCTCCCGCTCCCAGCGCTCGACCGTCGCCTTGAGCAACGCCTCCCGGTTCGGGAAGTGGTGGTAGACGCTGCCTTTGGTGGCACCGGCGCTCGCGGCGAGCGGCTCGATCGCGACGGCCTGGAGCCCTCCTTCGGCCAGGGCTCTCAGCGCTGTCTCAGTCCAGTCGTCTCTCGTCCTCCGCACCACGTTTCCATACGCTACCGTACGGTCCAGGAACATACGCCAGCGTATGGAAGGGGATCCTGATGATCAGGAACATCCACACCCGCGACCTGGGCGAGCCCGCGGGCCCGTTCGTGGACCGCATGCCCGAGCTCTGGCCACCCGCCTGGGGCAGGCAGGAGTTCGACCGCCCGCTCGGCGTGGGCGCGGACGGCGGCCACGGCCCGATCCGCTACCACTGCACCGCCCACACCCCCGGCACGTCGATCACCTTCGCGTTCCGCGACGGCGACGGCTTCCACACCCTGTCCGCGTCCGGCACCGTGCTGCGGCACGAACTGGTCGGCGACTTCCCGTTGGCCAAGCGCCTGCGGTGGGCGCTGGTGGTCCGCTGGCTGCACGACGCGTGCATCGAGGACCTCTTCGACGCGTGCGCCGGTGCCGCGGGGCATCCGCCGGTGGTCACCGAGCGGTGGTCGTGGTGGGTGCGGGTGGTCCGGCGGATCTTCATGGCGACGAACCGGCGACGCGCCTGACCTCAGCGCACGGAACCCGTTGCGGCACAGCGGAACCCACGAGCCGGAACGCCGCGGCCACCGTCCTCACGCGACCCGGCCACCGACGAACGTCCATCCGGAAGCGAACGAACCGTATGCTCGCCCGATGACGTTGACCATCGCCCTGTCGATCGTGCTGGCCGTGCTGTTCGTCGCGACAGGTGCCGGCAAGCTGCTCGGGGCGAAGGCGTCACTCGAGGCACGTGACCACTTCCGGATGAACCCGGCGCTGTGGCGGACGATCGGCGCGCTGGAGTGGGCGGGCGCGGCGGGGCTGGTCGTCGGCCTGGTCACGTGGGAGTGGGTGGCGCACGCCGCCACCGTCGGGCTGGGGCTGCTGATGGTCGGCGCCACGGTCACCCGGCTGCGGTACGACTCGAAGCCGACGGGTGTCGTCGTGGACCTGGTGCTGCTCGCGTTGCTGATCATGCTGTTGTTCCTGGACCGGTGACCTACTCCTTCCACCTCCTGGGCAAGCCGGAGGTCCGGCGCGGCACCGCCGTCGTGGAGGTGGGGCACGCGCGCCGGCTGAGCGTCCTGGCCGTGCTGCTCGTGGACGTCAACCAGGTCGTCGGCATCGACAAGCTGCTCACGCGCGTCTGGGACGGCCCCCCACCGCGGCAGGCCAAGGCCGCGCTCTACAGCTACCTGTCCCGCCTGCGCACGGCGTTGGACGGCACGCCGATCGTGCGCCGCTCCGGCGGTTACGTGCTCGAAGCAGACCCGCAGACCGTCGACCTGCACCGCTTCCGCGCTCTCCTCGGGCAGGGACATCCAGACGAAGCCCTCGCGCTGGTGCGCGGCGAACCGTTCGAGGGCCTGCACGGCGAGTGGTTCACCAGCCTGCGCGACACGCTCGCCGGCGAGGTGGCTGCCGCCGAACTCGACCATGTCGACGCACGCCTCGCCGCGGGCGAACACGAGTCGTTGCTCCCGGAACTGACTGCCCGCACGACCGGACGCCCGCTGGACGAACGGCTGGCGGGCCAGCTGATGCGCGCGTTGGCCGGAGCCGGCCGCCGGTCCGACGCCCTGGCCCACTACGCGAGACTGCGCCACCGCCTGGCCGACGGCCTGGGCCTCGACCCCGGTCCCGCGCTGCGCGACCTGGCGGCCTCCCTCGACCGTCCACAGTGGAACCCACGCTTCTTCCCCGCGCCACCGAAGGAGATCATCGGTCGCGAACGGGAGCTCGCAGCCCTCGACCTCGACGGCCCCATCGTCACGATCACCGGTCCCGCGGCCACCGGCAAGACCGGCCTGGCCCTGCACTGGGCGCACGAGCACGCCGCCGACTACCCGGACGGTCTGCTGTTCGCGGACCTGAGCGGACGCGACCCGGCCGCTGTCGTGCGGGAGCTCATCACCGCCCTGGGCACCGCACCCGACGGCATCCCGCCGGAGCCGCACGCGCAGACGGCGCTCTACCGCACGTTGCTGGCGGACCGGCGGATGCTCATCGTGCTCGACAACGCCGCCGACACCGCCCAGGTCGTCCCCCTGCTCCCCGGCACACCGCGGTGCCGCGTCGTCGTGACGAGCCGCGCACGGTTGCCCGGTCTCGTCACCGCGCACGGCGCCCGCCCGATCGTCCTCTGATCGGCCCTTGCCAGGGGTTCGTCCTCTCCTCCAGACTGGCCCGAGCCGCTCTTTCGGGGGGAAACAACATGCGTGTCCTGGCTTTGACCTGCGCTCTTTCTCTGGCGGGTGCGGGCGTCGCCACTGCCGACGAGCCGTCGAGGTTCGTCTTCGAGGCCGCGGCCCAGGCGTTCCCGATCACGGCCACGAGCGGCGACTGGACGGCACCACCGGCGCAGATCCAGGTGAGCCTGACCGGCAACGCCGTCACCGTGCGCGCCACCAACCAGACGCAGACCTACGTGGTCGAGCTCGAGCGCCACGACGGGAACCCGATCACGCCGGGCACCCACACCGACCAGAAGGTCCTGGTCGTCAACCGCAACCTCGGCTGCCGCGACACCACCGCGGACTTCACCGTCGACCGGCTCGACCTGGACGGCCAGGGCGCCGTCACCGCGTTCGACGCCTCCGTCGTGCACCGCTGCGGCAACCGGCAGGTCAACGAGCTCCGGGCGACGATCCACTTCGCAGCCCGTTGATCAGCAGCCGCACGAGGTGCCGCACGTCGTAGCGGATCTCCTTGTCCGTGGCGCCGGCGCAGATGCTCCCGACGCCGCGCATGAGCTCATGGGCGTCCTGGCCGGCGACGATCTCACCGGCCTCCGCCGCGGCCTCCAGCAACCGCGTGCACACCGGCACGAGGTGCTCGACGAAGTAGTCGTGCAGCGGGTCGTAGCACGCCTCGGAGGACTGCAGCACCAACGCCATGCCCTGCTTGGTGACGACGAAGTCGACGAACTGGTCGACCCACTTCGTCAGCGCCTCGTGCGGGCTCGGTTCCGCGGCGAGCAGCGCGGGCCCCGCCGCCGACAGCGACTGCACCTGCGACCGGTAGACGGCCACGATCAAGTCAGCCCGCGTCGGGTAGTGGCGGTAGATGGTCGCGGTCCCGACCCCGGCGCGGCCGGCGATCTCGCGGATCGGCGCGTCCACGCCGGACGTCACGAACACCTCGGCCGCGGCTTCGAGCACGCTCCCGGCGTTGCGCCGCGCGTCGGCGCGCTGCGGCGGCTGGCCCGCCACACCGGGAGCGTTGCTCATGACCGCATTCTATCGACCGGCACCGACAGGAACGTGCTCCCTCACCAGGTCGCCGATGCCGAGCAGCATCTCGGCCAGCTCAGCGGGCGCGGTGATCATGCAGTCGTGACCCGCCGCCAGCTCGCGCACGTCGGCGGGTTCCCCGTTCGGCTCGGCGGGCACCGGGCGGGGTTCGACGCCCTCGGGCTTCACCGTGCAGTGGATGTGCGTGCGCGGGATCGCGGCGAGAGCCGGGTTGTCCATCGCGACCGGCTCGTCCAGGCAGTGCACGGCCTGGTCGGCGAGCATCGTGTGCAACCAGGCGATGTCCGCGGGGTCGGTGACGCCGAACAACCCGAACGGCGCGGGCGGCGGCGGCACCCGCCAGTCGTCACCGATCATGCCCCGAGAGACGGGCATGGCGTCGAGCGCGCTCTCCCCGTGCGTGGGCACCATGGCGTCGAGGTAGACGAGCCGCGCGATCCGCTCGGGCACCTCGTTGGCCACTCCGGAGATCACCATGCCCGCGTAACTGTGCCCGACGAGGACGACATCGCTCAGGTCCTCCTCGACCAGCAGGCGCACGACGTCGGCGACATGCGTGCCGAGTCCTGTGTTCCGGCTCAACAGGTGCCTCGTCTCCCCGGCACCGGTCAGCGTCGGCGTGAACACCCTCCTGCCGCTCGCCCCCAGCAACGGCACGACACGCGCCCAGCACTGACCGCTGTGCCACGCGCCGTGGACCAGCACGTACGTCATAGGCATGTTCTTCTCCCCGAACCAAGTGGGACACTGTCCCGTTAACAATATGGGACAGTGTCCCACTTAGTCCAGTGCGGGAAGAGGGCATGCTGAAGGGACCGACGGGCCATCAGGCCCGACGGTGGCGCTGATCAGGAGAAGCGCGTCGCAGAGGGCCGGTAGGGCCTCACGCGAAGATCGGTTACCGGCGCCGGCGGGTCACGAGGAAGACTCCCGCTGCTGCGCGCGATGGCGCGAGACCAGCGTGGCGTCGGGCCAGCACAGGGCGCATGGCGTGAACTGGAGCTGTCGCGCTTCCTGCACCGGGAGGCCCAGCGTGGGCCTCCCGGCTAGCCAGGAACACGAGCTCAGGTGGTACCGGGGCCGTTCGTCCAGCACCCGGACCTCGTCCACCAGATCGGCCACGACGAGCAGGTCCGCCGCGTCGGTGTCCTCTTCCGGTGGTTCCTCGTCAGCGGACGGCGTGTCGGCTTCCGCCGGCTCCACCACCCGATGATCATCATCTCGAGCTTGTTGATCTACACTCTGCGCGTCGGCAACGGGGTCCCCCGGACGCCGTCGCCACCAGTCCCACGCGAGGACCAGGGCGGCGAGCACGCTCGCGCCCACTGACGACCACGCCCAGACCGTGTCGGACGTGGTCAACGCGGGAACGAGCAGCCCGAGGGCTGCCAGCACCAGAAGCAGAACTACGAAGAGCACCTAGCGAACAGTAGTTCAGCCCGCTTCGGCGCGTGCACCGAAGGAGTAGCCCTGGGAGCGGCCCTCGGACGGAGCGGCGGGGCCGCGGTCCTGGAGGTCGCGCAGGGACGACTCGAGCATCGTCTTCAGTCGCGTGCGGTACTCGCGCTCGAACGTCTGCAGCTTGTCGATCTGCTTCTCGAGCGTGTTCTTCTCCTGGGTGATGTTGCCCATCACCTCGGCGTGCTTGCGCTGCGCGTCGCGGTCGAGCGCGGTGGCCTTCTCACGGGCCTGCCGCTCGAGCGTCTCGGAACGCGTGCGCGCGTCGTTCAGCATGGTCTCGGCACGCGTGCGCGCCTCGTTGACCATCGTGTCGGCCTTGGCACGGGCCTCGGACAGCAGCTGCTCCGACTTGGTGCGCGCCTCGGACAGCATGCCGTCCGCCTCGGCCTTGGCCTCACCGGTCAGCCGGTCCGCCATCTCCTGGGCGAGACCCAGGACCTTCGCGGCCTGCACGTGGTGGTCACCACCGCCACCGGGGGACGTCTGCTCCATCACCGTGGGCGGCGGGACCGGCGCCAGGCGGCGCGGCGGCTCCTCGACCGGCATGCGGCTCGTCATGGGGCTGGCGGCGGCCTTGGCCCGCGCGTCGTCGAGGTCGGCACGCGACGTCTCGAGCTGCTGGTCGAGCTGCTCGACCTGCTGACGGAGGTCGTTGTTCTCCTCGATCAAGCGGGCCAGCTCGCCCTCAACCAGGTCGAGGAACGCGTCCACCTCGTCCTCGTTGTAGCCCCGCTTGCCAATCGGCGGCTTGCTGAACGCGACGTTGTGCACGTCAGCGGGGGTCAACGGCATCGGATCACCTCTCGCACTCCTGGGCTGCGGTCATCCCCGGCTTCCCCGTCATGGCCTGGGATCTGCGAATCGCATCAGAATGATAACGACCAGCCACAGCACAATAATCGATAGGTCCAGCCCGACGCCCCCGATCCGCACAGTCGGGATCACCCGACGGAGCAGTAACACCGGAGGATCGGTGACCGTGTAGACAGTTTCGAGCGTCACGGCAACGCCGCCGGCCGGGCGCCACTCCCTCGCGAACGTCCGCACCAGCTCGACCACGACACGCGCGGTCAGGAACAGGGAGAACGCGAAGAGGACGTAGAAGATGACGAGACGGATCGGGTCCACGGGTCAACTCTAACCGTGGTTCCCGAACCCGCCCTCGGCCAGCTTCCGCCTGTCCTCCGCCGTCACGTCAACGTTGGGCGGTGAGAGAAGGAACACCCTGTTGGTGATCTTGTCCATGTCGCCTCGCAGAGCGAACACGAGACCGGCCGAGAAGTCGACGAGCCGCTTGGCGTCCGCGTCGTCCATGTCGGTCAGGTTCAGGATCACCGGGGTGCCGTCCCGGTAGTGCTCCCCGATCTTGCGCGCCTCGCTGTAGTTGCGCGGGTGCAGCGTGGTGATGCGTGCCAACGGGTTGCCAGCCGGCTCGGCGACCGGGCGCAGCCTGCTCACGGGCTCGCGCTGCGGTTCGACCGCCAGCGCACCGTGCACGGGTGCGTCGGCCGCCCAGCGCCGCGTGCTCGAGGGGCTGCCGCCACCCGGGCGCCGCGACTCCGGCTCGTAGTCGTCCGACTCGTCGAGGTCGGCCCGGTACCCGGAACCGTGCGGCTCCGACCGGCCCGGCGTGAACACGCGGTTGCGCCGCGGGTAGGGGTCGTAGTCGTCGGCCTCGGCTGCGTACTCGGACCGGTAGTCGCCGTAGCGGCCGCGGTCGTCCTCGTAGCCGGGGTCGTCTGCGTACTCGGCGGGGACCATCCCGAAGTAGGCCTTCAGCTTGTGCAAAGCGCTCATTCCAGCCCCTCCTCGGCGGTTCCCCACTCTTAGGGACGGTGCGGACGGTCCCGAGGTTCCCGACAACCTATGGCGAGGTTAGTCGCCGACTGCCGAGCAACGCCGTTCCGACACGCACACAGGTGGATCCGTGCGATATGGCATCTTCCAGGTCGTTGCTCATTCCCGCAGACACAGCTGTGGCAGTGGGATGATCATCACGTAGGCCTGATACCACCGAAGCCAACGCCTCAAACGCCTGCGCGGGCTTCATCGTGAGCGGTGCGACAGTCATCGCACCTCGAAGAATAAGATCACCCGAACGAGTGATCGCGCCAGCCAGTTCCGGCACCTCGGCGACAGCACACCCACCACGCGACGTATCGCCGTCGATGCTGACCTGGAGCAACACGTCCAACGTCGTCCCACGGGCGTGCGCGGCCCTCGCCAGCGCCTCGGCCAGCCGCACGCTGTCGACCGAGTCGACCTGGTCGGCCCATTCGACGACGGACTTCGCTTTGTTCCGCTGCAACCGCCCGACCATGTGCCAGCGCGCTTCTTCGAGATGTCTCAACTGGCCGACCTTCGCGCCGGCTTCCTGGTCGCGGTTTTCCGCGAAATTCCGCAACCCGAGCGAATGGAGGATCTCCACATCGCTCGCGGGCCAGGTTTTCGTCACCGCGAGCAACATCACCTCGGACCGCGCACGCCCCGCCGCCTCACACGCCTTGGCGATGCGCTCCTCGACCTCGGCGAGGTTCTCCCGCAACTCGTCGACGCGACTCACGGCTCGACCCAAACGACCGAGGCGAGCCGCCCCGTGGGCGCCTCCCGCCGGTGGCTGAACAGGTCCTTCTCCTCGAACGTGCACCGAGGATCCACACCGATCTTCCCGACCCCCGCGCTCGCCAGCTGGTTCCACAACCCGGCCCGCAGGTCCAGCGCAGGCGTCCCCTTCCGCGACTTGGACGCGCTCCCGGGCAGGTGCTTCTCCACGTCCCTCTGCATGTCAGCGGGCACCTCGTAGCACTCACCGCACACGGACGGCCCCAGCAGAACCTCGATCCGCTCAAGCTCGGCCCCCAACGCCATCATCGCTTTGAGCGCCTCGACCACAACCCCGACACGCGCGCCGACACGCCCAGCGTGCACAGCCCCGACCACGCCGGCCTCGGCATCCCCGAGCAACACCGGCACGCAGTCGGCCGTCAACACCACAAGCCCGAGACCAGCCCGTTTCGTCACAACAGCATCAGTGGCCTCAAGCGCCTCGGCCTGCGGCCCGTCCACCGTGGCCACAGTCCGCCCGTGAACCTGCTCCATCCACACCAAACGATCAGGCGTGAGCCCGATCCCTTCGGCAAGACGCCCCCGGTTGGCCTCCACGGCCTCCACGTCGTCCCCGACGTGATCGCCGAGGTTGAAGGAGGCGTAGGGCGCCTTGGACACGCCACCGGCGCGGGTGGTGACAACACGACGAATGCGCACCCCCACACCCTAGTTCGCAGCCCCACCGCACGAGGGCGAGCCCCGCGAAGCCGAAGGCGAGCGCCCAGCGACGGCGAAGCCGAGCACAGCGAGGCCGAAGGCGAGCAGTCCTGACAAAGCGAGGTCGCGGTGGTGGCTCCCCCGTCTAGCGCTCCTAGCACTCGCCGCGCCCGAGGGGTCAGGTCAAGTCGACACGCTTTTCGTCGACTTGACCTGACCCCTCGGGTGTGGCTCGCTCTGGATCGCTGGACGGGGGAGCCACCACCGCACCGGAACCACCCACCCAACAGCAAGCCGCCCAACACAAACAGGCGTGCCATCAGCCTGCGAGCGGCGCTGGAGGGGCTCCTTTGGGAGTGTCGGGGGCTTGGGGGCAGCGCCCCCAAACAACGCACGCACCAGGAACGAACCCAAAGCAACCAGACCACGTACGAACAACAAACAGGACGCCCGCCAACGAAACAGGGGGACGACCCACGCAACAGCCGCGCCCCACAAAAGGAGCAAGCTGACGCAGGCGTCCCCCCGAAATGTGGACCCCCTGATCAACCCGACTGTACTCAGGGGGTCCGACAAGATCACCGAGACGAACAGGACCCAAGGGCCCGCACCTCACCGCCGCATGAACGGAGGAACATCCACCTCATCATCCGGATCATCCGTGACCGGCACAGGACGAGAAGGCAACGACCCGTTCTGCGACAACGACCGAGGAACCGACGAGTACCCGTTCCCCTGAACCGGAGAAGGCTGAGGCGGCACAGCCGTGGGCGGAGCCTGCCGAACCTCGGGCTGCGGCACCGGCGGAGGCGGCGGAGCCTGCACCACCGGCGCCTGCACCACAGGCTGGGGAACCGGCGCGGCAGTAGCCGTCGCGATCGGCCCGGAAGCTGTCCGCTGCGGCGACGACAACGCCGTCGGCTCCAGCTTCTTGTGCGTGGGTCCCCCGCCGTCGAACCCGGCCGCGATCACCGTGACCCGGACCTCGTCCCCGAGCGAGTCGTCGATGACCGTACCGAAGATGATGTTCGCGTCGGGGTGGGCAGCTTCCTGCACCAGCGACGCGGACTCGTTGATCTCGAAGAGCCCCAGGTCGGAGCCGCCGGCGATCGACAGCAGCACGCCGTGCGCACCCTCCATCGACGCCTCGAGCAGTGGCGAGTTGATGGCCTTCTGCGCGGCTTGGACCGCGCGTCCCTCGCCTCGGGCCGAGCCGATGCCCATCAACGCCGAGCCCGCGCCGGACATGACCGACTTGACGTCGGCGAAGTCCAGGTTGATCAGACCGGGGGTCGTGATCAGGTCGGTGATGCCCTGGACACCGGACAGCAGCACCTCGTCCGCGGAGCGGAAGGCGTCCATGAGGCTGACACCGATGTCGCCCAGCTGCAGGAGCCGGTCGTTCGGAATGACGATGAGCGTGTCGCACTCGTTGCGCAGGGCCTGGATGCCGTCCTCGGCCTGCTTGGCGCGGCGCTTGCCCTCGAACGAGAACGGGCGCGTCACGACGCCGATGGTGAGCGCGCCGAGCTTGCGGGCGATCGAGGCCACCACCGGCGCGCCGCCGGTGCCCGTGCCGCCGCCCTCGCCGGCGGTCACGAAGACCATGTCGGCCCCCTTGAGGACCTCCTCGATCTCCTCGCGGTGGTCTTCCGCGGCCTTGTGGCCGACCTCCGGGTTCGCACCGGCACCGAGACCGCGCGTGAGCTCGCGGCCGATGTCGAGCTTGACGTCGGCATCAGACATCAGCAGGGCCTGCGCGTCGGTGTTCACCGCGATGAACTCGACACCCTTGAGCCCGACCTCGATCATGCGGTTGACGGCGTTGACGCCGCCACCACCGATGCCGACGACCTTGATCACCGCGAGGTAGTTGTGCGGGGGCGTCATCGGATCCGCCTTCCTGATCGTGGTCCGCGCTGTGGTGCTGGGTGGGGATGCACCCGGATTGAAGCTCTCAACCTCTCGTCGAGGTCCAGAGTTATGTCAACCCCGTATGTTCCTGCTGGACGGTAAGCACCGGCGGTGCGTCGGTCCAGCAGCCACGCCGTAGGGTCCCAACACTGTGCGCTACTACTCCCCGGTCGTGCCGTCAAGCAGTACGCACGGTGCCGAGCACGGCGCACCACAAGCCTAGTCGGACGCCGATATCGGAGATCGTCTCCCCCGTACCTTCGTCACGACCACACATTTTCGGGGCCGAACAGCACCGCCGGCGGCCGGCACCGCACCACGGTAGCCAAGCCGGAGCGGCGCCACATCTCATTGGCCACATCAGGCAGTCGCCAACCGTCCCCGTGACACCCCGCGGTCTCCGCAGAGCGACCAAGTGAGACGAGAAGAACGCCGTCCCCACCCCGCCAGACCACGCAGATCCCCTCCGCGACGAAGGACACACCACATCCGTCCTTTGTGGACGAAACCGCAGGCCGCGGACCGACTTGAGTACTTCCTTCGGGTGACAACGATCAAGGCGGCTAATGCCACGCGACGCAGCCCGATGAACACGGCAGTCGTTCATCAACCAGGAGGCCCGTCTTGGCACCCGCACCCGCGTCCGTGCGCTCGCTCGTCGTCGAAGCGATCGTCTTGGAGCTCGTGACCAGCAGGCTGGGCAGCCTGCTGGTGCGAGCCGCGATGGCGCGACTGAGGCCGAACGGCTGACGGACCCCGAGGAGGAATCCCATGTGCTCCCGGCCGAACCCCCGCTCCTGGACCAGGCGCCCGCGCCGCTACCCGACGCCGTCGCGCCCGCCGACGCCACGCCCCTGACGTCCAGATCGTTTCGAAGAACTCCCGTGGAACCTCTCCCGCTGGAACAACCGCCGCCCGCGCCCGCGACGCCGGCACAGCCACGAGCGCGGGCTCGTGGACTGCTGGCCGTTGCGGGTCCGGTGGTTACGGCGACATCCGCGACGGCGCCCAGGTCGAGATCGTCAGCCAGGACAATAGGCAACTCGAACCGAGGGGTGATCTGGAAGACGCAGGAGGAAGCCATGACCCAGGGCTTCCACCTGACCCTCGGCTGAGCTACGACACCGTGGCCAGGTCCGGCGACGACACGTCGTACGTCGTCCCCTCTCGCGTCAGCAGCACGAGCAGCACCGCCGCCTTGCGCGACGTGTTGTCCGAGCTGCCCCACTTCACCACGCGGTCGCCGGTCAGCGTCAGGCGTACGTCGGCGCCGGACGTCGCCGCCACCGAGACCACGTCCGGGCGCAGCTTCTCCGGCAGCTCGTTCACCACGCCCACCACGGCCTGGGTGGCCGGGTCCGCGGACGACGGGGCTGCCAGCACCAGCTCGGGCACGCCCGGTGCCGGGGTCGGCAGGATCGCGTAGTCCTTGCCCGTCGAGTCGACCAGGTGGAAGCCATCGGGCAGCTTCACGGAGCCGACCGGGACGCGTTCGGTGATGAGCAGTCGGACCGTGTTCGGTAGTTGGCGTTCTACTTCCACGGCGGACACACGCGGCAATGCGGCCACACGGTCGTGGATGCCGTCCAAGTCCAAGCGCACCAACGGGGAGCCCGGGGTGATGGCCGCCGCCTTGCGCACCTCGTCCTCGGTCAGGGCCACGGAGCCACGGACGTCCACCTGGCTCACGCCCAGCAACGGTGTGAAGAACACGCAGTAGGTCAAGCCCACCACGGACAACAACGTCAGGAGAGCCACCAGGCGGCGGCGCAGGATCACCCTGCGCCGCGCCCGGTGCTCAGCGCTCTTCGGTCTCCGGTTCGCGGTGCGAACTCGCGTGGACCTGCCGCGAACCGGGGCGCTCATGCCTGCTCGTCGCTCGCCAGCGCGCTGACGATCTCGGGGCCGAGCATCGTCACGTCGCCGGCGCCCATGGTGACCACCAGGTCGCCGTCGCGGACCAGGCCCGCGACCAGGGCCGGCACGCGGTCGAACGACGGCTCGTAGTGCACGGACGCCGTGACCTGCTCGGCGATCAGGCCGCCGGTCACGCCGGGCTCCGGCTCCTCGCGCGCGCCGTACACGTCCAGCACGACGACCTCGTCCGCCAGCGACAACGCGGCGGCGAACTCCGTGGCGAACGTACGGGTGCGTGAGTACAAGTGCGGCTGGAACACCACGACGACGCGACCGGCGCCCGCGACCGGACGAGCCGCACGGAGCTGTGCGTCGACCTCGGTCGGGTGGTGCGCGTAGTCGTCGTAGACCGACACGCCACCGGCACGGCCCTTGAACTCGAACCGCCGCCGCACGCCACCGAACGCGGCCAGGCCCTCGAGCATGCCCGCCTGGTCGGCGCCCAGCTCCAGACCCGCCAGCAGAGCGGCGATGGCGTTCAACGCCATGTGCTCACCCGGCACGGCCACGCGCACGTCCACCGCCACGCCGTCGATCTCAACCGACGCCAAGCCACCGGACTCCAACGGCTTGTAGTCGACCAAGCGCGCGTCGGCGCCGGTGCGTCCGTACTCGCGCACACGGATCCCACGCGCACGAGCCTCGGCGATCAGCCGCGCGGCGCCGGGATCGTCCACACAGGACACCAGCACGCCGCCGTCGACGATCCGGTCCAGGAACGAGTCGAACACGGCCGTGTACGCCTCGACGGTGCCGTGGTGGTCGAGGTGGTCCGCCTCGACGTTCGTCACGACGGCGACAGACGGCGCGAAGAACAGGAACGAGCCGTCGGACTCGTCCGCCTCCGCCACGAACACGCCGCCGGTGCCCTGGTGGGCGTTGGCGCCGGACTCGTTCAGGTCACCGCCGATCGCGAACGACGGGTCCACGCGACAGTGCTGCAACGCGACGGTCAGCATCGACGTGGTCGACGTCTTGCCGTGCGTTCCCGCCACACACACGACGCGGTGGTCGTCCATGAGAGCAGCCAACGCCTCCGCGCGGCGCAGCACCGTGATGCCGCGCTCACGAGCCGCCGCGTACTCCGGGTTCGTGTCCTTGATCGCGGTCGACACCACGACCTCGGTCGGACCGCCGACGAGCTGGTCCAGGTTCGAGGCGTCGTGACCGACGGCGATCCGCGCGCCCTGGGCGCGCAGTGCCAGCACGGTCCGCGAGTCCTTGGCGTCCGAGCCGGACACCTGCACGCCGCGCGCCAGCAGGATCCGGGCGATGCCGCTCATGCCGGCACCACCGATGCCGACGAGGTGAACGCGTTCGAGGCTCACTTCTTGATCACATCCAGGACTGTGCGGGCCAGGATCTCGTCCGCCTCGCGCCGGCCGGTGCCGAGCGTCGCCGCGGACATCTGCGCCAGCCGGTTGCGGTCGGCCACCAGCGGCACGACGAGCGACGCGACCTTCTCCGGCGTCAGCTCCTCGTCCGGCACCAGCAGGCCGCCGCCGGCCGAGACGACCGGACCGGCGTTCAGCGCCTGCTCGCCGTTGCCGATGGGCAGCGGCACGAACACCGCGGGCAGACCGACGGCCGACACCTCGGCCACCGTCATCGCGCCCGAACGGCACAGCACGGCGTCCGCGGCCGCGTAGGCGAGGTCCATGCGCTCCAGGTACGGCACCGGCACGTACGGCGGACGACCCGGAACCTGTTGCACCGCAACGGTGTTCTTCGGACCGTAGGCGTGCAGCACACCCACGCCGGCACGGGCGAACTCCGCCGCGACGGGCGCCACGGCTTCGTTGATCGACCGCGCGCCCTGCGAGCCGCCGAACACCAGCAGCGTCGGGGCGTGCGGGTCGAGGCCGAAGAACCGGCGGGCCTCGTCGCGCAGCGCCGCGCGGTTCAGCGTGGTGATCGACTGGCGCAGCGGGATGCCGATGATCTGCGCGTCGGTGAGGCCCGAGTCCGGCACGGCCGCCGCGACGTGCTCGGCGAACTTGGCGCCGACCTTGTTCGCGAGACCGGCCTTCGCGTTCGCCTCGTGCACCACGATCGGCACGCGGCCACGCGCGGCCAGGTACGCGGGCAGCGCCACGTAGCCGCCGAAGCCGACGACGACGTCCGCGCCGACGCGCTCCAGCACCTCACGGGTCTGCTTCACGGCGCCGCGCACGTTCAGCGGCAGCTTCAGCAGGTCCAGCGTCGGCTTGCGCGGCATCGGCACCGGCGGGATCAGCTCCAGCGGGTAGCCACGAGCCGGAACGATCTTGTTCTCCAGGCCGCGCTCGGTGCCGAGCGCGACGACGCGCGCGTCCGGTCGCAGCCGCATGACCGCGTCGGCCAGCGCCAGTGCCGGCTCGATGTGGCCGGCGGTGCCACCACCTGCGACCACGACGCACGGACCACTGGGGGCAGGGTGCCCGGTCAAGACTTGCCTCCGGTTTATCAGCTCAACAAATCGAGTCGGTTGTCATCGCCCGCGACCGCGGGTCGACCGGCCAGGCTCGGAACGGTTCTGGTTCACCCGGCGCGTTTCGCGGCGACGGTACTCGCTGGGCGGAGCGGACCGCCCTGCCATACGACGTTCGTCGACCACCGGAAGTTGCTGCGTGCGCCGTCCCGGTGCGCGGGGCGGCGAGGTCGGGCGGACCGGCTTGCGCTTGGGCGGCGGCCGGTACGCCTCGGGCGCGGGCAGCTTGAGCAGCCCGCCGACCCGGCCGGGACCGAGCGAGCGCAGCGCCGACACGGCGTCCGGCTCGTGCCGCGCGCAGTTCGCGAGGATGCCGAACACCACCATCGTCGTGACGATCGACGTGCCGCCGGAGGAGATCATCGGCAGCGTGATGCCCGTGACGGGCAGCAGCCGCACGACGTAGCCGATGTTGATCGCGGCCTGCGCGACCAGCCACACGGTCAGCGTCGCGGCCACGATCCGGATCCACGGGTCGGTGTTGCGCGCGGCCACCCGCAGGCCGACCCACGCGAGCATGCCGAACAGCACCAGCACCAGCGCGCAGCCGATGAACCCGAGCTCCTCGCCGATGACCGCGAAGATGAAGTCCGACTCGACGTTGGGCAGGTACCGCCACTGCGAGCTGCCCCGCGCGAGGCCCTTGCCGAACCAGCCGCCCTCGGCGAGCGCGAACATCGCCTGCCTGGCCTGCAGACCCGCGCCCAGCGGGTCGGCGTTCGGGTCGAGGAACGACGTCACGCGTTTGAGCCGGTACGCGGCACCGATCGCGAGCACGACCGCACCGGCCACCGCGCCGCCGGCGATCACGCCGAACAACCGCATCGGCGCGCCGACGAACCACAGCAGGCTGATCAGCACCACGCCGAGCGTGATCGTGCCGCCGAGGTCGGGCTGCAGCATGACCAGCGCGAACACCAGCATCGCGACCGGCACGACGGGCACCAGCAGGTGCCGGTACTGCGACAGCAGCGCGCGCTTGGTGACCAGGACGTGCGCGCCCCACAACGCCAGCGCAAGCTTCACCGCCTCGATCGGCTGGAACGAGATCGGCCCGAGCGTGAACCACGACCGCGCGCCGCCGCGCACGTCGCCGAGCGGCGTCAGCACGAGCATCAGCAGCACGACGCCGATGCCCATCGCGGCCGTCGACGCGTGCCGGAGCTTGCGCAACGGGAAGCGGAGCATGATCCAGAACAGCACCGCGCCGATGCAGACGTAGATCAGCTGGCGCTGGAACACGCTGTACGCGGACACGCCCGACGCGACCTGTCCCGGCGCCGACGCCGACAGCACCATCACCAGGCCCAGCACGGTGAGCATGCCGAAGATCGCGAGCAGGAGGTGGAAGTCGGCGAGCGGGCGGCTCAGCCACGAGGTCATACCGCTGCGCAACGACGCGATGCGGCCCGCGGGACGAACCTTCCGCTTGCTCCTCGGCTTGTCGGCGACGACGGTCACCAGATCATCGTCTCCTGTGTCAAGCGCTCGAACGGGGATTCCTGGGGCGTGTCGCGCCCTGAACCCTACCGATCACCCGTCAGCCTCGTGACGGCGTCCGCGAACGCCTGCCCGCGATGGGCGTAGTCGGTGAACATGTCCATCGACGCGGCGGCAGGCGCGAGCAGCACCGTGTCGCCGGGCTGCGCGAGCTCACGGGCAGCACGGACGACAACGTCCATCGGGTCGTCGCCGGCCGAGTCGACGACGCGCACCGGCACGTCCGGCGCGTGCTTCGCCAGTGCCTCGGCGATGACCGCGCGGTCGGCGCCGATGAGCACGGCACCCCTCAGCCGGTGGGCCTCGGTCCGCACCATGTCCTCGACGGACGCGCCCTTCAACAGTCCGCCCGCGATCCAGACGACGCTGTCGTACGCGCGCAGCGACGCCACCGCGGCGTGCGGGTTCGTCGCCTTCGAGTCGTTGACGTACCGGACGTCGTCGCCGTCCACGGTCACGAGCACAGCTCGATGCGCCGCCGGTTCGAACGCCTCCAAGCCCTCGCGCACCGCTTCCGACGGAACGCCGTAGGCGCGGGCGAGAGCCGTGGCGGCCAACGCGTCCGCGATGCCGGGAGGGCCCGCCGGACGGATCTTCGCGACCTCGACCAACGGCTCGTCGTCGGCGAACGCCCGGTCGACGAGCCAGCCGTCGCGCACACCCAGCTGGCCGTCCTGCGGCTCGTGCAGCGTGAACCCGACCTGGTCCCGCGCGGGCGAGGCCTCCAGCAGGTCGGCGACCAGGTCGTCGTCGAGCCAGCCGATCGCCACCTCACCGGTGAGGATCCGCGCCTTGGCCTGCGCGTAGGCGTCCATGCCGCCGTGCCAGTCGAGGTGGTCCTCCGCGAGGTTGAGCAGTGCGCCCGCCTGCGGTGTCACCGACGGCGCCCAGTGCAGCTGGAAGCTCGACAGCTCCACGGCGAGCACCCGGCGTCCGGCCAGCAGCGCGTCCACGACCGGCAGCCCGACGTTCCCGCAGGCCACGGCGTCCGCACCGGCCGCGTGCAGGATCGACTCCAGCATGCCGACCGTCGTGGTCTTGCCGTTGGTGCCCGTCACCGCGAGCCACACCGGCGGGTCGGCCAGCTCCGCCGCCATCCGCCAGGCCAGCTCGACCTCGCCGATCACCTCGATGCCCGCCGACGACGCGGCCGCGAGCAGCGGGCTCGACGGCTGCCAGCCGGGGCTCGTGACGACCAGGGACGTGCCGGCCGGCGGTTCGGTCAGCCCCGGCACCAGCTCGACGCCCTCGAGCAGCGTCTCCAGCGCCGCGAGCCGCTCCGGCGACGAGTCCGTCACCACGACCTCCGCCCCCGCGGCGAGCAACGCCTCGGCGGCGGACCGGCCGGTCACTCCAGCACCGGCGACCAGTACCCGTGAACCGGCCAGCTTCGTCATAGCTAGAACCCGCCTGTCAGCCACTCGCTGTAGAAGACCCCGAGCCCGAACATGCAGCAGATGCCGCCCATCAACCAGAACCGGATGATGACCGTGGTCTCCGCCCACCCGGCGAGCTCGAAGTGGTGGTGGAACGGTGCCATGCGGAACAGGCGCCGTCGTGAGGTGCGGAAGACCGCGACCTGCAACGCCACCGACAGGGCCTCGACCACGAACAGGCCACCGATGACGATCATCAGCAGCTCGGTGCGGGTGGCGATCGCGAGACCGGCGACGAGACCGCCGAGCGCGAGCGACCCGGTGTCACCCATGAAGATCTTCGCGGGAGCGGCGTTCCACCAGAGGAAGCCGATGCAGCCCGCCATCGCCGCGGCGGCGATCACCGCGAGGTCCAGCGGGTCGCGCACGTCGTAGCAGCCGGCGACCGAGTAGCTGGAGCAGCTCCAGCGGAACTGCCAGAACGAGATCACCACGTACGTGCCGAACACCATCGCCGACGAACCGCCGGCGAGACCGTCGAGACCGTCGGTCAGGTTCACGGCGTTCGACCACGCGGCGACCATGCCGTAGCAGAAGACGACGAAGCCGACGACGCCGAACGAGACCACGGTGATGTCGCGGACGAACGACAGGTTGACCGACGCGGGCGTCAGGCCGTCCTTGTTCGGGAACTGCATCACCAGGATCGCGAACGTGATCGTCGCGATGAACTGGCCGACCAGCTTCGCGGTCTTGTTCAGGCCCAGGTTGCGCGCCTTGCGGATCTTGATGAAGTCGTCGAGGAAGCCGACCAGGCCGAGGGACGTGGTCAGCATCAGCACGAGCAGGCCGGACGCCGTCGGGGTCTGCCCGGACGCCGAGGCCGACATCGAGTTCACCAGGTGCGTGCCGAGGTACCCGGCCCACATCGCGACCAGGATGGCGAGACCACCCATGGTCGGCGTGCCGCGCTTGGTCTTGTGGTGCTGCGGACCGTCCTCGCGGATCTCCTGACCGAAGCCCTGGCGCGAGAAGATCTTGATCAGGTACGGCGTCAGCAGGATCGACACCGCTAGTGCGATCGCTGCCGCGATCAGGATGCTCTTCACTTGGTTCCTGCCTCCAGCAGGGCCTCGGCGATGCGCCACAGGCGGTAGGCGTTGGATGCCTTGACCAGCACGACGTCACCGGGCCGGACTTCCCCCAGGAGCAGCTTCGTCGCCGCGTCCGCGTCCGGCACCAGGACCGATTCCTCTCCCCAAGATCCTTCCAGGTGCGCACCCTGGTGCATCGCGCGGGCCGCGTCACCGACGACGACCAGCTTGCTGATGTCCAGGCGCACCACCAGCCGCCCGATCTCGTCGTGCGCGCGCACCGCGTCGTCGCCCATCTCCGCCATCGGGCCGAGGACGGCCCAGCTGCGGCGGGCGGGCGTGGTGGCGCGCGAGATCGTCGCGAGCGCCTTGAGCGCCGCTCGCACCGAGTCGGGGTTCGCGTTGTAGGCGTCGTCGACGACCGTCACGCCGTCCGCCCGGTCGGTGATGACCATGCGGTGCGCGGACACCCGCTGCGCGCTGCCGAGCCGCTGGGCGACCTCGTCGGGCGTGGCGCCCAGTTCGAGGGCGATGGCGGCGGCGACCAGCGCGTTGCTCACGTGGTGCGAGCCGTTCAGCGCGAGCTGGACCCGTGCGTCGCCCCGCGCGGTCTTCAGCGTGAAGCTCGCGCGGGCCTGCTCGTCGAGCTCGATGTCCGCGGCGCGGACGTCGGCGCTCGGGTTCTCGCCGACCAGGACGACCTTGGCCTTGGTGCGGCTCGCCATGCCCGCGACCAGCGGGTCGTCGGCGTTGAGGATGGCGACGCCGTCCTCCGGCAACGACTCGACCAGCTCGCCCTTGCCCTGCGCGATCCCCTCGCGGGAACCGAACTCGCCGAGGTGCGCGGTGCCGACGTTGAGCACGGCACCGAACTTCGGCGGCGCGATCTCGCAGAGGTGCGCGATGTGGCCGATGCCCCGCGCGGACAGCTCCAGCACGAGGAAGCGGGTGTCCTCGGTCGAGCGCAGCGCGGTCCACGGGTGGCCGAGCTCGTTGTTGAACGACTCCGGCGGCGCGACGACCTCGCCGACCGGCCGCAGGACCTGGGCGATCAGGTCCTTCGTCGACGTCTTGCCCGCCGACCCGGTGATGCCGATCGTGGTGAGGCCGGCGAGCCGGTCCGTGACGTACCGGGCCAGCTTGGCCAGCGCCTCCAGCACCGCGGCGCCTTCACCGAACTTGTCGCCGGCGAGCACGTAGGCGTTGCCGTGCCTGGTCTCCACCGGCGGCGCGATCACCGCCGGGGCGTCGACCTCGCGGCCCGCGAGCACCCCGGCGGCACCGGACGCGACGGCCTGGGCGGCGAAGTCGTGGCCGTCCACGCGCTCACCGGGCAGTGCCAGGAAGAGGCCGCCGTCGGTGACCTTGCGGGTGTCGAACTCGATGGTGCCCGTCACCACCGGCGAGCCGTCGGTTGCGTGCAACCGTCCGCCGACGACCTTCGCGATCTCGGCGAGCGTGAGTGCGATCAACGGTGAGCCTTTCTGATCGCCGCGGTCAGCGTCTCGACGTCCGAGAACGGGTGGACCACTCCGGCGATCTCCTGTCCCGTCTCGTGTCCCTTGCCCGCGACGACGACGACGTCGCCCGGACGCGCGAGCTCGACGGCCTTGTCGATCGCGAGCTTCCGGTCGCCGATCTCGAGCACCTCGCCCCTGTTCCCGGCGGCGAGGGCCCCCTCGAGCATGGCGGCCCGAATAGAGGACGCGTCTTCGCTCCTCGGGTTGTCATCGGTGATGATCAACACCTCGGACCGGTCCGCCGCGGCCTCGCCCATCAGCGGG
Organism: Lentzea sp. NPDC059081; assembly: GCF_042738015.1. Taxonomy (NCBI): domain Bacteria; kingdom Bacillati; phylum Actinomycetota; class Actinomycetes; order Pseudonocardiales; family Pseudonocardiaceae; genus Lentzea; species Lentzea sp. NPDC059081. The sequence continues at coordinate 92,513 of NZ_JBHYGW010000004.1, read as the reverse complement.
CGCTTGGCGCGGTCGCGGTCGCCTCCGCAGCCCAGCACGACGATCACCCGGCCGTCGGTCTTCGCGCGCACGGCGTCCAGCGCGAGCGCGACGGCGGCGGGCTTGTGCGAGTAGTCGACGACGGCGGTGAAGTCCTGCCCCTCGTCGACGCGCTGCATGCGGCCGGGCACCTGGACCGCGCGCAGGCCCTCGGTGATCGCGGCGGCCGGGACGCCCTCGGCGTGCAGGCAGGCGATGGCCAGCAGCGCGTTCGCGACGTTGAAGCTGCCCGCGAGCGGCAGGTGGACCTCGATGCCGACGCCGGGGCCGTGCGCGGTGAACGTCTGCTCCCCGGTCGCGCTCACCTCGACCTCGCCCGCGGTCCAGTCGGCGGCCTTGGTCGTGGCGACGGTGATCGTGGCGCCCTTGACCAGCCGCGGACCCCACTCGCCGTCGACGCAGACGACCTCCTTGCGCGCGCGGCCGTCGAACAGCTGCGCCTTCACCTCGAAGTACTCCTCCATCGACGCGTGGAAGTCGAGGTGGTCCTGGCTGAGGTTCGTGAACGCGCCGATCTCGAACTCGGTGGCGGCGACGCGGCCCAGTTCGAGCGCGTGGCTCGACACCTCCATCGCCACGTCGGTGACGCCGCGCTCGGCCATCACCGCGAACAGCGCCTGCAGGTCGGGCGCCTCCGGCGTGGTGTGCGAGCTCTCCAGCTGCTCGTCGCCGATGCGGGTGCCGACCGTGCCGATCAGGCCGGTGCTGCGGCCGGCGGCGCGCAGGACGGACTCGATCATGTACGTGGTGGTGGTCTTGCCGGACGTGCCGGTGACGCCCCACAGCCGGATCTTGGTCGACGGGCGGCCGTAGACGTGCGAGGCGAGCAGGCCGACGACCTCGCGCGGGCGCGGGTGGATCAGCACGGGCACGTCCTTGAGCGCCTCCCGGGCCGCACCGGCCTCGTCCGTGAGCACGGCGACGGCACCGTTGGCGAGCGCCGTCTCGGCGAAGTCGGCACCGTGCGCGCGGGCGCCGGGCAGCGCGGCGTAGAGGTCACCGGGGACCACGTGCTGGGCACGCAGCGTCACCCCCGTCACCTGGACGTCGGCATGTGCTGGCCTGGTCAGGTGCACGTCGGCCACCGCGGCGAGAGCGGCCACGGAAGCAGGGCGGATGGCGTTGGGGCGGGGCGGGGCGGTCGCGACCTTGCCCTCGAGCTTGGCAGGCACGGGCAAGAGGCTACCGGCGTGCGGACAGCGGGCGACCGGCGCGTTGGCGAACGGGTGATGATCAGCCGAGATGGGCCGATCGGGTAGGCGTCCGCGCTGGTCCGTCCCGGCGAGCCCGTCCGGCCGCACAAGTTCCTGCCGCCTTCGTGACTTCCGGCCCTGTGACCTCCGGGGCACGCGCGGTGAGGTGGAGGCGGCGCAGGAGGCGGTAATGAGGACAACCACGGCGGTGGAACCCAGGAGGTTCTCCTTCTGGTCCCCCGATTTCAGTCGTTCCGTGACGGTCGGTGTCGACACGTCCGAGTCGGCGTACCACGCGTTCGAATGGGCGGCGCGGCACGCGTGGTCGCTGCGGACGGACCTCCAGGTGTTCCTGGCGGACCCCGGCGACACCACGGTCCAGAAGGTCCTGGAACGGCTCCCGATGCTCACGGCCCACTTCCGGCCGAGCGGGGACGACCCGGTGGCCGCGCTGGTGAGGGCGTCGGACTCCAGCGCGACCCTGGTCCTGGGGTGCAGGGGAGAACAGCACCGCGGGGCGCTGGGGCTGGGCTCCCTCGTCCTCCCGGTGCTGCGGCGCGCCCGGTGCGGGGTCGTGGTGGTGCGCGGGCGGCCCCCGGCCGTCCGCGGCGAGTACGGCTGGGTCACCGCGGCCGTCGGCGGCTGCGAGGACCCGGTCGTGCTGCGGCGCGCGGTCGAGCTGTGCCGCACCCGCCGGGCGTCTTTGCGCCTGCTGCACGTGCACCCGCCGGACCGGCGCGGCGGCGCGGTGCCGCGTGACGAGGCGGCCGTCCGGCGCGCGGTGCTGTTCCTGCGCACCACGGCGCCGGAGCTGACGCCGGAGGTCGTCGTGGAGTCGCGGCACCCGCACGAGGCGCTGGCCTCCCTGGACTCCGACCTCGTCGTGGTGGGTCGCGGCGGACAGCACGACGGGGTCGGGTTGATCACGCGGGCGGCGCTGCACCACGCGTCCTGTCCTGTGCTCGTCGCGCGGCAGGAACCGATGCACGACGACCGGGTGACGCCGTAGGCGAAGGGTCGTTCGGACACGGACGAGGTCTCTAGCATGAGCTGATGCCGCCTGCCGCAGCCGCGACGACACTCCGGGGCGCTTTGCTCGTTCTCGGCCAGGGCGACTCAGAACGGCTGCAGCGGGTGGACCGGCACCTCGGCGGCGTCCTCACCGGCACCGAGCCGTCGCGGTCGATGCACGGGGTCTTCGGCTGGGTGGCCGGCGGTGGGCAGGTGCCCGGCGACGTCGCGGCGCTGCGGAAGCGCGCGGTCGTGGAGCTGGGATCGGCACCCCGCGGCCGGTCCAGGGTGGACCTCGTCTCCGCGGTGCACACGGCGACGGTCGCGCTGACGTTCTTCAACCGGGTCAACGCGGTCCTCTCGCGCGAGCCGGAGCTGCGCGCCCCCGCCGCGCGCGACTGGCACCAGGAGGACCACTCGTTCGTCTCCTACCTCTACTCCGACGACATGCCGCTGCCGTCCGCCACCCGCGCGTTCGAGGCCCACCTCGCCGACGTCGCGCGGTGGGCGGCCGACCGCGCGGAACGGGTCCACCGCGCACTGCACCGGGCGAACCCGTTCAACCGGACGGAAGCCCTGCTGGAGCACGAGTTCACCCGCACGACGACGGTCGAGTACACGACGGCGTTCGCGGCGCTCGCGAGCGACCTGCCGGAGTTCGCGGTGTGGTCGGACGACGACGGCACCGGTGCCCAGGACTGGTTGTCGTCGACGTGGACCCGGCCGTCCGGCGACACCCCACTGGACCGCTTGAACAGCGCCAACCTGGCGGTGCTGCACCAGCCGCTGGCGGGCGAGCCGCACCTGCCCGGCATCGACCGGCTCTACGTCAGCCCGAGCTTCCGCCCCGCGGAGGCCGGTCCGTCGGCACGGCTGACCGACGCCACCTGGTGGGCGGCGGAGACCCCGGTGCGGCGCGACCTCGCCCTCGCTCTCGCCGGCCACCTGAGCAGCCCTCAGGCCACCAGGGCGCCGATCCTGGTGATCGGCGACGCCGGCGCGGGCAAGTCGGCCACCACCAGGACGCTCGCCGCGGTGCCGCCCACCGGCGACCTCGCCGTCGTCCGGGTGCCGCTGGGGCAGGCCGACCCGGACGCGCCCGTCGCCGGCCAGGTCGAGAACGCCCTGCGCTACCTCACCAGCGACCGCGTCAGCTGGGCCGACCTCGCCGGGCACGAGACCCTCGTCCTGCTCGACGGCCTGGACGAGCTGCTCGCCGCCCAGCCGAACATCAACTACCTGTCCGAGGTCGTGCGGTTCCAGCGGACCGAGGCCGCGCGGGACCGCCCGGTGGCCGTCGTGGTCACCTCGCGGACGTCGTCGGTGGGCAGGGTGCTCATCCCGGACGGCGTCCCGGTGCTGCGGCTGGAACCGTTCGACGAGGCGCAGACCCGTGCCTGGACGGGCCAGTGGAACCAGGCGACGGCGGACACCCCGCGCCGGCCGCTGCGGGCGGAGACCCTGCTCGCCCACGAGTCGCTGGCGCGGCAGCCGCTGCTGCTGTTCCTCATGGCGCGCCACCTGACCGACCCGTCCGTCCCGGAGACCTCCGCCGAGCTGAGCACGAGCGCGCTCCTGGAACGGCTGAACGACCTCCGCGCGCAGCGGGTGGGCGTGGAGCCGGAGGCGCTCGCCGTGGCGGCCCTGGGCATGTTCAACCGCGGTCGCGAGTGGATCTCCGAGGCCGAGTTCCACACCGACCTCACCGCGCTCAACCGCCGGGTCCCGCGGGTGTGGGGACACCCGCAGCGCTCGGGCCCCCTGAGCGACTACCAGATCGCGTCGTTCCTGCTCGGTGTCCTGACCGAGCCCGACGACGAGCTGTTGTTCGCACTGCTGTCGCACCGGCCGTTGTGGGGACGCCCGCCGGTCCAGGCGATGCTCACCAGGCTGGCCGCCGACCTGGCCCCCGCACGGCGGCGCGCGCTGGTGCGGACCCTGGACCGGCTGGTCGAGGGCCTGGGCAGGCTGCGCGGTCCCGGCCGGTACGTGGCGTACCTGCCCGTCACACCCGACCAGGACGCCGTCGTCTTCTACACCACCAACCTGACGCTGCTGAGGGAGAGCATCGCGCCCGGCGGCACCGAGGACGAGGACGACCGCCCGTCGACGGGGATCGAGTTCGTCCACCGGGCGCGGGACCTGGGCGACAAGCCGATCGGGCAGGTCACCTGGTCCTCCGACGGACGGCTGCTCACCACGATCTCCGCCGGCACGATGACGTTCTGGGACATCACCGGCAACGCCCGTGCCGTCACGTCCCACCCGCGCGTCTCCGACGTGGCCTGGCACCCGTCGCTGCCACTGGCGGCGGTGCTGCGCCGCAAGGAGGCGCCCGGCGAGACCGGTCAATCCGACACCCACGACCTCGTGCTGATCGGGTTCGACGGCCGGGAGGAACGGCACCTGCGCTCGGCGCGGCGCGGCCGGCTCAGCTGGTCGCCGGACGGGAGCGCGCTCGCGGTCATCGACGCGGTCGAGCTGAGGATCGTCGACGCCGGTTCCGGCCGGACGCAGGAGGTCTCCCGGCTCAGGGAGTTCCCCCAGCACCCGAACCTCTACGTGCCCAAGCCCCGGTGGACCCGCGACGGCCGCCACGTCCTCGCGGTGCACCGGCGGGAGGTGCGGCTGGCCGGTGCCGCCGACCTGACCACGGTCTGGGCCGCGTACCTGGCCGGGGACACCGTGGAGACGTTCGTCGACAGGACGCACGCGCTCGCCGTCGTCTCGTTCCCCGGTGACGCTGGCATCCGCATCCACGACCTCCCCTCCGGCAAAGCGATCGCGCTGCTGCAGGAGCACACCGCGCCGATCGTCTGCGCCCGGTTCTCACCGGAGGGCGACTTCCTCGCGTCGATGTCGACCGACAACACCGTCCGGATCTGGCGGTGCGGCGACTGGCAGTGCGTCGCCACGCTGGAACGGGAGGTCGTCGAACGCCGCGGCGGCCTCGCGTTCCACCCCGCCGAGCCGCTGCTCGCGATCAAGGACGGCACCGGTGTCGACGTCGTCCGACTCGACCACCGGGTGCTGAACGGCATCGGCCCCGCCGGCACCGCGCGGCGCTACGCCAACGCGAAGGTCGTGCTCGTCGGCGACACCGGGGTCGGCAAGTCGGGACTCGGCCTGGTGCTGAGCGGGCAGCCGTTCGCCCCGACCGACTCGACGCACGGCCGCAACGTGTGGACGTTCGAGAAGTCCTACGCCACCCAGCCGTCCGGCGAGGTGCGGACGCGGGAGACGCTGCTCTGGGACCTCGCGGGCCAGCCCGGCTACCGGATGGTCCACCAGCTGCACCTCAACGAGGTGGCCGTGGCGCTCGTGGTGTTCGACGCGCGCAGCGAGACCGACCCGTTCGCCGGGGTGCAGTACTGGAGCAGGGCGCTGGCGCAGGCGCGGCGGCTCGACGGGTCCGCCGCCCTCCCGATGCGCGTGCTGCTCGTCGCCGCGCGGGCCGACCGCGGCACGGCGGCCGTGAGCAGGGAGCGGATCGAGGAGACGGTGCAGGCCCTCGGGTTCGACGGCTACGTCGAGACGAGCGCCAAGGAGGGGTGGGGAGTCGACGACCTGGTGCGCGCCGTCCGCGACGGCATCGACTGGGACGCGCTGCCGGTGGTCAGCTCGAACGAGCTGTTCGAGGCGATCAAGGACTTCGTCGTCGAGGAGAAGCAGCAGGGCCGCATCCTGTCCACGGTCGACGACCTGATGCGCAGCTTCCGCCGCACGCAGCCGGACGCGCCCGCCCTCGACGAGCTGGCGGACCGGTTCAGCGCGTGCATCGGCCAGCTGGAGAGCGTCGGCGTGGTGCGGCGCATGTCGTACGGCGACTACGTGCTGCTGCGCCCGGAGCTGCTGGACGCCTACGCGTCGTCGTTGGTGCAGGCGGCCAAGGACGAGCCCGACGGGCTGGGGTTCGTCAAGGAGGACGACGCGCTGGAGGGGAACTTCCGCATCCCCCAGGACGAGCGGCTGACCGACCCGCAGCAGGAGCGGATCCTGCTCAACGCCGTCGTGCAGGAGCTGCTGCGCCGGGAGATCGCGTTGAAGGAGGTCACCGACCGCGAGGTGGACCTGATCTTCCCGTCGCAGTTCACCAGGGAACGCCCTGACGCGCCGCGGTTACCCGGCCAGGACGTCGTGTTCACGTTCGACGGCCACCTGTACTCGATCTACTCGACGCTCGCGGTGCGGCTGTCGCACTCCCGGTTCTTCGAGAAGCACGAGATGTGGCACAACTCCGCCACCTACAAGGCCGACGCGGGCCTGATGTGCGGCATCGCGATCCGCGAGGTCGAGGAGGGCAAGGGCGAGCTCGCCCTGTTCTACGACGAGCACGTGGGACCGCTGGTGCGCAAGCAGTTCGAGGCCTACGCCGTCGAGCACCTGGAGTCGCGGGCCGGCGAGGTGATGACGCGCCGGGTGCGCCGGTGCGGGCTGTGCCGCTACACGATCCCCGAGGACCTGGTGCTCGGCAGGATCGGCCGCGGCAAGACGAAGATGACCTGCCCGCAGTGCGACGACTTCGTCATCACGCTGACCGACGGCCCGGACGTGGTCGGCGACGTCGGACCGGCCGTCGCGGAGATGAACTCCAACGCCAACGCCCAGCGCGACCACGACGTGGCGGTCACCACGCTGCGGGGCAAGCGGGAGGCCCGCGACTTCGACGTCTTCCTGTGCCACAACGTGCTGGACAAGCCGCAGGTCCTGCGGATCGTCACCGAGCTGGAAGCACGCGGCATCCTGCCGTGGCTCGACATCCGCGACATCCAGCCGGGTTCCCGGTGGCAGCGGGAGATGGCGAGGGGCATCGAGATGAGCCGGTCCGCCGCCGTGCTCATCGGCCCGTCCGGTCCCGGGCCCTGGCACGAGGCCGAGATGGAGCTCATCAACGACTGGTCCGCGCGGAACAAGGGCCGCCGGGTCATCCCGGTGATCCTCGACGGCACCAGGGAGGACCCCGACCTGCCCGGGTTCCTGCGCGTCTGGTCGGTCGTCGACATGCGGACGACCGACCCCGACCCGATCGAGCAGCTGATCTGGGGCATCACCGGCCAGCACCCCCGCTGGACCTGACGGCGGGGGGGGGCAAGGGCCGGC